>CAZSSB010000025.1:19817-42665 GCA_964609245.1 uncultured Planctomycetales bacterium
CCCGCGATGCTCAGGACCGCCGACTTCACGGAGCGTGCGGTGCACGAGCTGCTGCCGGGCGTGCCCATCCAGGTGGTACGCAGCGACGGCGGGGCGATGAGCCTTTCCGAGATGCGGCACCAGCCGATCCTGTCGGTGCTTTCCGGCCCGGCCGCCGGGGCCAGCGCCGCGCTGGATCGTACCGGGCTCAGCGAGGTGGTATTCATCGAGGTCGGGGGTACCAGCACGGATATCACGCTGATCAGGGAGGGGCGCGTCCGCCACCGCTACGCCACCGTCGGCGGCCAGCGGCTGATGGTGCCGGCGCTCGATCTGCGGACGGTGGCGGTCGGCGGCGGCAGCATGCTGCGCGTCGACTTAAGCCGCTTCGGTCCGCGCAGCGCCCACATCGCCGGCCTGCCCTACCTGTTCCAGCTGCTGGCCGAGGGGCGCGGCTTCAAGCAGCTGCACAGCTGGGATGAGGCCGGCATCATCGACGATCAGCGAACGCGGTCGCTTGAGGGGGGTTCATTCAAGGCGATTTACAGCGACCTCTCGCACGGTGGCCGTGAGACCTACTGGATTGCCGAGGCGAGCGACGGCAGCATGGCGGCACTAACCATGACAGATTTGTGGTTGAGCGAGCGCAGCGTCGACGAGTGTCGCGAGCTGTCGAGCTGGCTGGGCCTCGAGATCCAGGCGGAGGCGCTGAGTGAGCTGCGGCGCGCGGTCGAGCAGCTTGGCCGGTCCCGCCCTGAACGTGCCAGGGATCTCACGCTGAAGCTGATCACGGGCAGCGTCCGCGAACTGGCCCGGGCCCACGGCGCGGACCTGGCGCACTTCACCCTGATCGGGGGCGGGGGCGGCGCGCCCGTGGTGTCAGACCTGGTGGCGGCGGAGCTGAACCTGCCGGGACGGCTGGCCATGGACCACACCGTGATCAGCGCGATCGGCGCGGCGCTGGCGGTGACCTGCGTCAGCCAGAGCGCCACCGTCGCCGAACCGACCGGCCAGGACATCGCGCTGCTGACCGAGCAGGTGGAGGAGCGGCTGCGGGCCCAGGGGGCCGCGCGGGTCAGCACGGACTACGAGTACGATCCCCACCGCCAGGTGCTGACGGTCACCGGCCGCGGCAGCCGCGCCTACGAGCAGCAGGGCCGGCCGCTGGCCGGCGATGAGCTACAGCTGCAGGCGGCCGGGCTGCTGGGCGGCGCAGTGGAGCTGGTCTGGCAGGGGGACGGCGAGCAGCTGTGGGTCAGACCCGCCGGACGGCGGGCCTGCGCGCTGGATCGCTTCGGCCGGGCGCTGTGGACCGGCCGGCTGCGCGAGTGGTTCGACGCTCCGGGGTCCGAGCGCGAGGCGGTGCTGGGCGGGATCATCGACCGGCGCACCCAGTACACCGACGGCGGACCGGCGCTGCCGGGCCTCGCCCTGATCTCAGGCGGCCGCTTCATCCCGCTGGACCAGCTGGGCAGCCGCAGCCTGATCGAGGAGGTGCTGCGCTGGGAAAACCTGCCGGCGGCGGCGCCGGGCTGCTTCGTGATCCGCCAGTGACAGCCCGCCGTGAGCGGGGGCAGTATAATCTGAGCAGCCGATGCGCCTGATCCTGCCTAGCCTGCTGATGCTGCTGCTGGCGGCCTGTCCCGCCGGGCGCGAAGCTGACACGAACGAGCCCGCGGCGCAGCCCTCCGCCGCGGTTGACGAGGGCGCCGCCAGCGAGCAGGCGGAGTCGGCCGACGCCGAGCCCGCGCCCTACTCCGCGGCGGTGCTGGACTACGTCGAGCAGTGCCTCAGCCATCCGACCGAGCCCGGCTACCCCCCGCTGGAGCCCGTCTGGCTGACGATCGCCCAGCTCGAACGGCTGGCGGACACGCCGGCGGCCGCAGGCCTGCGCGCGGCGGTTAGCCGGATGGTCGAGCAGGCCGGCGAGCTGCCGCCGCCCCAGCTGGTGGCGGCCTGGCTCGGCTGTGAGCCGCAGGCAGCCGGGGCGTTCATTGCGGACTCCCTAGCGGCAGGCGATGTCCGCTACATCGATTCGCTGTCGTTCAGCCCGGCCGCTGGGCGCAAGCTGCTGGGCGAGATGGAACTGGCGGAGCTGGAGGCGGACCCGGTTCGGCGCATCGTGCGGCTGATGCTGCGCTGGCCGCGGGATGCCGGCGGCGACGTTGTGCTGCTCAGGCAGCTGGCGGAGCAGCCGAACGCGACGGCCCGGCTGCAGGCGATCGGCCTGCTGGCGGCGCTGGGCGAGGCCGACGAGCGGCAGCTCGACCAGTTGGGCGCGGCGGTGCGCGCGGCGGACGAGACCCTGCCGGCGGCGGCTGAGGGCATTCGCCTCAGCGGCGACGCCGAGCTGGCGGGGGCGCTGGTCAACCTGGCGGCCGGAGCGCGGCTCGGCGATGAGGACCCCGAGCAGCCCAAGCAGCGCGAGGTGCTCTACGCCAGCTACGCCCTGACCGGCCTGCCGGGCGAGCAGGCCCGGCTGTTGAGAGCCAAGCTGCTGGGCAGCGCCGATCCGACGGTGCGCTGGGAGGCGCGCCTGGGGGAGCTGCTTCAGGGCGAGCCGTCCTGGTGGGATGAGGCGGTGCGGGCCGGCGGGGCGGACGATCCGGAGATCTGGATGGCCCTCGATCCGCCAGATGTTTCCCATCCGCTGCTGCTGCCGACGCTGAGGGCGGCGGCGAGCCTGGACGATCCCCACTGGCGCTCTCTGGTCGCCGCGCAGCTGAACCGTTATGGCGCGCTGGCGTCTGACAGAGAGGTGCGGGAACTGGTCGATCTGCTGCTCGGCGACGCGGATGCCGCGGTGCGCGGCGCGGCCTGGTCCGCCGCCGGTACACTGGGGCTGTGGGACCTGGCCGAGGAAGCGGAGATGGCGGCGGTCGACGAGGCCGAGGATCCGGCGGTGCGGATCGGCGCGGCGCTGTGCGCGCTGCGTGCCGCCGAGGGTGCGGGGAGGTGAACCGATGACGGCGTTTCTGTTCGTGCTGTTCCTGGTGATCGTGGCGGCCGCGGTGGCGGCGGCCGGCGACCGGATGGGACACCTCGCCGCGCGGCGCAAGATCCGCTTCGGCAACATGCGCCCCCGCAACGTCTCGACCACCATCGCGGTGGTCACCGGTATGGTGATTTCACTGGTGACCTTCCTGATCCTGTTCGGCCTGTGGGCCGACTTCCGCGACGCGCTGCTCAAGTACCGCACCGTCCGCGACCAGCTGGGCACCGCCCAGCAGCAGATGCGCGACGCCGAGGACAGCGCCGCCGAGGCCCAGCAGCGGCTGCAGTCGGCGCAGAGCGAGTTGTCGGACACTCAGCAGACGCTCAGCGACACCCGCGGCACCCTGATCGGGGTGGTGCAGGAGCTGGACACCGCCAATCGCGACCTGGTCGAGCTGCAGGAGCAGATCGACGAGCTGGAGGCCCGCGAGCAGAAGCTCAGGAGCAACATCAGCGGCTATGAGACGGTAGAGGCCAACCTGCGCGAACTGGTGGAGAAGGCGCGACGCGACCTGCGGGCCTTCGAGGAGGAGGTCAGGACCTACCAGGAGGGCGAGATCGTCTACGCCCGGGGGCTGCCGCTCTTCTACCAGATCATCGCCCCCGGCCAGGCCGGCCAGCTGGAGGGCGCTTTGACCCGGGCACTGGTGCGGCTCAGCGACCGGCTGTCGGAGCGCGGACTGGAACTGGACGACACGATGGGCGACGTCCAGGCGCGGTTCGTCGAGGGCTACGGGTACTCCGGCGCCGACCACGACGTGGTGGTGGTGTTCAGCACCGCGCGCAACGTGCTGGCCGGTGGCCAGGTGCTGCTGGAGCTTGAGGCGGTGCCCCTGACTCCGCTGGTCGGGGCGGACGAGGAGCTGATGACGGTGCTGGTCGACCGGCACCAGGCCTCGATCAGCTGGCGCGGCAGCGAGGTGGCCCAGATCGGCGTCGCGCAGCAGCTCGATCAGCAGTCGTTCACCGCGCTGGCCGAGGAGCTGTGGGCGGTGTTCAACACCCAGGCCAAGGTGATGGGCTTTCTGCCCAATCTCAGCACGGGGGAGATTCCCAATCCCGTCGAATCGCTGGCCACGGTCTACGAGGACCTGTCTACGCGGTCGCGGCCGTTCCTGCTGCAGTTCGTCACCAAGCAGCCCGCCAACGCGCTGGAAGGGCTCGCCGACATGAACATCTTCGTCAGCCAGTGGCCGCCGGAGCGGGAGCAGGAATGATCGTGGTCAGGGCGCTGCTCACTGCGATGCTTGTGCTGCTGCTGGGGACGGCCGCGCCGGCGGACGACGAGGCGCCGTCGATCCCGCTTGAGCGCCACCTGCGGATGCTGATCCGCCCGACGCTGCTGGGGCTGGTGCCGCCCGCCGACCCCGAGGGCTACGGCGCGGCTTTCGTCCGCGTGCTGAGCGTCAGCGACGGCACGCTGGACGTTCGCTACGAAATCAAGGAGCTGTCGCTGGACGCGGAGGGCGAGGACCTGACCCGCATCCGCCACGGCGACGTCGCCGCGCGCGGCCTGACCGGCGGGGCGGGCATTGCCCCGCCCCTGTTCTGGCCCGACGGCGACTTTGAGACCGCGGGCGGCCTGCTGTGGCTGCCGCGGCCGCTGTTCGACGCGCTGAGCGCGGACGGCACCGCACCGCTGATCGTCGAACTGCTGTCTGACGATACTGCCGCCCGCACGTTCGCGGCGCGGCTGGACGGGCTGCAAGGGGACGCGGAGGACGGCGGCCGCGGGCTTGAGCTGCAGCTCCTGGCCGCGGACGAGCGCTATTCCTGCTGGGTTAACGGCGAGCGGCTGCTGCTGCCGGCGCTGCGGGCCCGGGACAGCCTCAGCCTGGCGGAGTACTGGATTCTCGCCGACCGCGACAATCCGCTGGTGCTGAAGATGAGCTTCATCCCGCCGCTGGCCGACGAGGGCGAAGAGCCCGCGCTGCAGCCGGGGCTGATCGAGTCGGGCGCGGGCTACGCGATCGTCGAGATCAACTTCTAGCATCGGCGCAGGCCGCCCGCTGGGTCATGCAAGCCCGCCCGGCCGCCCCCTGAGCCAAGCCGGGACGGGCAGCACGAAGCGATTCCCCATAAGTCCGGTAACCCACCTTACATAACGCTCAGGCGCCGCTCAGGTTACACGCGCGGTCGGAATCCGGCGGGCGCGGCCTCAGGCCATGTTGGCGCGGCGGCGGCGGACGGCCCGGCGGGCGTACCAGGCGGCGACCGCGATCATCACCAGCTGCTGAACGACCAGCAGCGGGAAGCGCCAGAACTCGAAGGGGGCGGTCCCCCAGAAGGTCAGCCAGTCGTCGAACGTCGCTGCGCCGAAGCAGCCCGGCAGAGGCACGGCCAGGCAGTTGGCCAGGGAAACACCGCCCCAGCTCAGGGTGTATTCCAGCGTGGCGGCCGTCATGTAGTCGCCCAGCGCGGGCTCGTTCCAGAACAGGAAGACGGCGATGAGCAGCAGTCCCAGCGGCAGCAACAGGGGCGCGCAGCCGGGGATGAACGGCCGGGCGCGCGGCCAGTCCGCCATGCGGGCCAGCAGGAAGCTGAACAGCAGCACGATGACCAGCGTGGCGGCAAGCGCCAGACCCGCCACCGTCTCGGGACCGGCATAGTAGCCGCTGGTGGCGGTGTCGGCCAGCCCGATCGCGGAGCCCGCGACGGAGGGCACCTGCGCCAGATGCGCCAGCGCGGCGACCACGCCGGCGGCCGAGGCGTAGAGCGTGTTGCCCAGCCCCTCGCCGGCGGCCAGCAGGAAAAGGATGTAGATCAGGCCGGCCAGCGCGCCGCTGAGCGTTATTCCGGCGATCGTCAGCGGCCCGAACAGCACCACCATCAGCAGCTCGGGGTCGTCTGCGGGCCAGCGCCACTCGATCAGGTACTCGCCGCCCTGGATGGCGAGCAGGATCAGCCAGAAGACGGCGGCGACCATCAGGCTGCCCAGCGCCAGCCGTGGCCAGCACAGCCGCACCATCGCCACCACCACCTCGCGGTCGCTGATCAGCGTGGTCGCGCAGAGGTCGTCGATCACCAGAGAGCGCACCTTCAGCCCCGGCACGGCCAGCAGGCCCATCACCTGGAGCGCCGTCTCGTAGATAGCGTTCGTCAGAAAGACCAGCGCGCCCAGGCCCAGCGCCGCGAGCAGGAAGCCGAGCGCGAAACCGGCCAGCATTTCGTAGTCCGGCGGGCCGGACCAGATGATAGTGAGATAGAGCGGGATCAGCAGGCCACCCAGCGCCAGCGCCAGGATGATCACGTAGGGCAGCCGCCGCTTCCAGGCCGGGATCGCGGCGCGCCGCCGGTGGCGGGCCAGACCGAAGTAGTGCCACAGCGGGTTGTCGCCGAGGCCCTGCCAGGCGGTGACCCACTGCCGCCAGGAGCCGGCGAGGTCGGTGAAGATCGTGGGCGCAGGCCCGTCCGCCATGGGCGCATTATAGGGGCGGTGCCGCCTGTCGGCCTCGCTGAGCCTGTCCCCCGGTCCCATGGCTATCAAGACGTCTGCGCGCCCCGTTCGTTCCACTTCGCCGCTGAGCCCGCGCTACAATTACCGCCATGCCGGTAATCGGGATCAGCGTGGCGCGGCTGCATCAGCTGCTGCGCAGCGACATCAGCGCCGAGCGCGTCGAGCAGCTGCTGGACGAGATCGGCTGCGACGTCGAGGGCGTGGTCGACGTGCGGCGCTACCAGAGCCGCCACTCAGACTACGTGATCGAGGTCACCCCCCAGGAGAGCCTGCCGCTCAGCGACCCGACCAGCGGCTTTACCGGCGAGACCCCCGAGGAGGTCTGGCAGGCGGCCGGCGAGGAAACAGTGGTGCGCCTCGACCTGCTGCCCGTGCGGCCCGACATCTTTGACGCCGGTGGGCTGGCCCGCGCCCTGCGCGGCTACATGGGCACCGAGACGGGTCTTAAGGACTACCAGGCCGCATCGTCCGGCTGGAAGGTTGAGGTCGACCCGCGGATCGTCGATCCGAAGTTCGGACGGCCGCTGATCCGCTGCGCGATCGTGAAGAACCTCACCGTGGACGACAACGTGCTCAGGGCGATCATGCGCCTGCAGGAGAACCTGCACTGGGCGCTGTGCCGCGACCGCAAGTTCGCCTCGATCGGCGCCTACGATCTGGACACCATCGAGAGCCCGATCAGCTATACGCTGGTGGATCGTCAGAGCTTCCGGTTCACCCCGCTGTTCTGGGGCCACCGCGAGCCCGTCAGCCCGCAGGTGATGCTCGACGAGCACCCCAAGGGCACTGCCTACGCGCACCTGGTGGAGGGGATGGAGCTGCTGCCCGCGCTGCTCAGCGCCAACGGCAGCGTGCTGAGCCTGCCGCCGATTATCAACGCCGAGGAGACCAAGCTGACGACGGCCACGCGCAACGTGCTGATCGACGTGACGGGCAGCAACGAGCGGGTTGTGGAGAAGGCGCTGGCGATCCTGGCGACCAGCCTCGTCGAGCTCGATCCCAACGGCGAGGCAGCGCTGGAGCAGGTGGAGATGGTCTTCCCCGACGGCGCCCACCCTACGCCCGCGCTGGAGCCCGAGGAGTTCACCGTGCGCCCCGAGTTCGCGAAAAGCTGGCTGGGGATCGACATCGACCGCGGCGACTGCGTGGACCTGCTGCGCAGGATGCGCCACGGCGTCGAGGACCCCGGCCGCGACTATCCGCTGAAGGTTGAGGTGCCGGCCTATCGCTGCGACATCATGCACGAGGTGGACCTGGTCGAGGACATCGCGATCGCCTATGGCTACCACAAGATCGAGCCGGAGCTGGTGCCGACGTTTACCGCGGGCAAGGGACTGAGAAGCCACGACCGCGGGCGGCGGGCGGCGCAGGCGCTCTGCGGGCTGGGCTTCACGGAGTGCCTGAGCCTGGTGCTGACCAACGAGCGCGACCACTATGAGAAGCTCAGGCGCCCGGTGAGTGAGCGGCGGGTGAAGGTGGCCAACCCGGCCAGCGTGGACCAGACCATGCTGCGCGAGCACCTGCTGAGCTCGCTGCTGGAGCTCCTGGCGATGAACACCGACCATCCGCTGCCCCAGCGGATCTTCGAGGTCGGCGACGTGGCGACCTACGAGGGCCTGCCCGCCGATGCCGAACGACCGCGCGAGCTGAAGGTGATCGGCGGGGCGATCTGCGCCACGCGCGCGGGCTACGCCGACGGCCGTAGCGTGCTGGACGCCCTGCTGCACGAGATGGGCATCGACAGCCCCGAGTACCGCCCCGATGACAATCCGACCGCGCTGAGCGGCCGCAGCGCCGCCGTCTATGCAAACCAACCGGCTGGTTTGTCAGCGGAACGGGCTGCGGCAGAAGGAGCTGAGACCGATGACAACCCCGCCCCGCAGCTTGCGCCGGTCAGGATCGGCGAGGTCTTCGAGGTGCACCCGGAGGTGCTCGAGATGTGGCGCCTGAGCAACCCGGTGGTGCTGTTCAGCCTCGTGCTGGGCGGCGTGGAGTACTGCTGAGCGGCGTCTCGACACGCGCACGAGCTGCCCCGCTGGCCGTAGGGGCCGAACCTCGTGCCGGCCCGTGGCGACCGCAGCACGGACCTCGGGATCAGAGTAGGGGCTGGGCTTGCCCAGCCCACCTTGAAATGTGGTCGAGGCAAGCCTCGACCCTACTCCCATGCGCAGCGAAGTGGGGTACTGCTGACTCCTCAATCTTGCATAGCCTCGTCTACAGGTTGCGGACGCTCTGGGAAACCTTGCCAGTTCGCCTGAACCTCCCGCCACTCCGAAGGCAGCTCGAAGCTGCCGAAGTCAGCCGCGCCCATTAGTGCAAACTCACGACGTGTCCAACGAGAGTGCTGACTCAGTTCGCATCTTTTGAGATCCGCCCAAAGCCGCCAGCGTGCGGGATGGTGCGCGTAGAACCAGTTGGCATACTTGTTGATAGGGTATGTCCGCAGCGGAGTGACAACGGCCGAGTATTCCCAGTCTGGTCCCGTTGACACCACACCTGCTCGCCAAAGCAATGCGCGCTCTTGGGCGTTGATAGCTGTGAATGCCACGAGCTTCGCATTCAGGTACTTGGCCTTCGCTTGTACACGCAAGACCGCGTCGCGCTGGGTTTCGGTCATCTCCTCGCCCCAGTTCCTGAGGACGAAGAACACTTCCTGGTCAATGAGCCGGAATGCCCAGAAGTAATCAAACGTATCCCCTCTGCCAGCCATGCCAAGCCAGCAGACTGACCGATGCCACTCATTGAGCAGCTCACGATTGCCGGCCTTGCAGGCAGCTGGCAGCAACTCCCTCCCCAAGTCAACCAGCTCTAGTGATACAGGTAATAGAGCCATATCCTGTACCTCGCAGACGGCGCCAACGAGTTCTGGATTACCCGGAATACGGTCTTCCCCCAACCAGTCATAAACGAATGAAACGGGGAAACAGCGCGGGATGTAATCTCTCGTCGACGCGTTCCCCACTGTGAGATCTTCGAGCCCTCCCTCGATGTCATTGTGCTTGAAGCGACTCCAGGCCCGCACAAAGTGGGGCCAGGCTTCGTCAGCTGCCTCCGCAATCATCTGATCGAGGATGTCTGCTGCGACCGGATCTTCCTCTTCCTCAGTGCGAGAGGTTCCAGAGAGCTCGTAGAGAAGGAAGTAGAGAGTATCCGCGTCTACTACGTCCCTGTCGCGAGCTTGCTCCAAGTATGTGACAGCTCGGGATGAGTTCTCGTAGCAGGCTGGCGCATCCCACGTGGCAGGCTCTTGATACCTGAGGAATCGGAAGTAGGCGCACCAGTACCGCAGCTGCCAGTAGCGCGGGTCATCGCCGAAGTCGTCTTCCCAGCCGGCCAGCAGCTCGTCGGGCAGCGTGGCGGGATGCATGCCGCCGCCGCCGTGGAACAGGCGCCAGGCCTGGCGGCGGATTACGGCGCGGGCGTAGCGGTCGAACAGCGCGTCGCCGGTCGGGGTGAAGCGCGAGCAGCGATACACCTCGACGAAATAGCCGCAGAGCAGCAGCGCGAAGATGACCAGCAGCGCAATGCCGCAGCCGCGCAGCAGGCGGGCCAGGCAGCCCCGCCGGCGCGGGCGGTCACTGCCTGCCCCTGAGGCCCCCGCTTCGACCGGCTGCGGGCCTCGCGGCACAGCGGCGGGCTTGGTGATCTCCGGCCCGGGTCTACCATCTGGCTCTGACATGCGGTCCACCCCCGGCTGCATTGTAACGCGGCGGCGGGTCGCGGGGGCCGGACCCCGCGCCGACCCGTTGCGGACTCCGGCAAGGAAGCGTGGATTGCGGCGCGGCGGTTGTGTTATACCCTTGGTGCAGATGCAGAATGCTGGTGGAGCGCTGCGCGAGCCGCATGACGAGCCGTGGCACGGGATCTCCAGCCCGGCGGCGCGCGAGGTGGTCGAGGCCGTCTCGCGCCGCTTGTCCAGCGAGGCGATCGAGCACTACTCCTATCCGGTCTCAGCGAGCGACGACCGCCGCCGGGAGCTGCGCCGGCAGCTGGAGCAGTCCGGTCTGGCCCAGCGCATCGCCGGTGGCGCCGACATGCTGCCCGCGATCGAGGACTACATGCCCGCCCTGCTGCGCGTGCTCTTCAATCGCACCTATCGTCGTTCGCCGGGCACGCTGGCCGCGCACGTCATGGAGCATCTCCACTGGTACCTTCATCCGCCGCGCCGGGTCGTCCTGCGCGAGCTGAGCATGCTGAACCCGCCGCGCTCCTCGCTCATCTTCCTGCTTGGGTCAATCCTGCTCGGAGCGCTCGCGATCTTCGATCAGGACCTCAGTGCGTCCTTCGCTGGCGGGGCACTCCTGCTGATGCTGGCGTGGATCATCTGCGGCCTGGAGTACACCGGCCAGGTGCAGGACCACGACATCCGCTGCGCGGAGTTCTACCGCTACCTGGTCGAAACGTACCGCGATGCACCGGAGGGCACCGGCGGGACAGCGCTGATGGCCGGGCAGGTGCCGGATGGTGCCGACGGTGCCGGCCGGCAAGGCGTTCCTGCGGAGCATCCGCAACCGGCTGAATCAGCCTGGCATGGAATCGCCGATCCGGTCGCCGGGCGGGTAGTCGAGGCCGTCATGCACGCGCTGCCGACGGATGCCGCCGCAATCCCGCCGGCAGGCGACACTCCGGACGATCAGTATCGGCTCGAGATCCGCAGCCGGCTGAAGCACTCCGGCCTGGCCCAGCGGATTGTGGCCGGACCCGAAGCGCTGCCCTGGGTCCATGATTACTTCACCCACTGGGCGCGCGCGTTCACTGAGCCGGCCCGCCCCAGGTCGCCCGAGCAGCTGGCCGTCCAGGTGATGCGGCACCTGGAGTGGTATCTGGCGCCTCCGCAGCTAATGCGCCCCGATCTGCGGGAGAGAACGCGTGCCTGCCTGATCGCGCTGGTTGCGGCAGGCCTGGCCGCCCTCGGCCTGATGGTGGTCTGGATCGCGTGGTTTGGCGCGCTCACCCTGCCGAGCAAACTGGTGCTGTGCGCGTTCGCAGCGCTGACCGTCTGGATGGTTGTCCGTCAGCGTACCGGCATCGTCGCCGCTGACACGCGGCACGATATCCGCTGCGCGGAGTTCTACCGCTACCTGATCGAAACGTACCGCGACGCGCCGGAGGATGGGCGCTAGCTGCCTGTGACTGCGCCGGCATCCTTGCCTTTCGACGAGGCTAGTCCCGGGTCTGCCGGATCTGCTCCGGCAGGTTTGCCAGCCGCCGCTGAGCCCTGGCGATCGCCTCGTCGAGCGGCTCCGGGGTCATCCCCTGGGCCAGCAGCACCGGCAGCAGGTGTTCGCGGAACTCGCTCAGCACCTGCGGGATGATGATCTCGTCCAGGTAGTGCAGCACTTCCGCCTCCGTGGCTTCCCGGTGCAGGATGCGGGTCATCAGCCGCGTACGCTTGAAGGGCATCTGGTTGCGGAACGTCGTCGGCATCAGCAGCATCGCCTCGAAGGCCTGCACCAGGTAGTCCGGCTCGCGGTGGGTGAACGCCCAGGACGAGACGTAGTACCAGAACTGGGCGTCCCGCAGCGAGTCGCCGATGCCGTCCACGATCGCGCTCAGCTCAGCGCGGCTGACCTCGCAGAGTCCCCGCCGCTCCCCGCTGATCAGCAGCATCAGCTTCTTGAGATCCCGCAGCTGCGCGCTGACCGGGCCGACCGGCGGCTGCTCGAATCTCTCCAGCGCGGCGGCGAACACGCGTGGCAGCTCGCCCTCGGCGCAGTAGAGCCGGTCGACCTGGCACTCAAGCAGCGCGATCACGAACTGAGCGCCCTGCTTCTCGTCATCGTCAAAGGAGCTGCCCTCAAGGGCGCTGTGGACCCCCGCCAGCGCCTGCCTGGCCATGTCCTCCAGCTCGGGCACCAGCACCGGCACCACGGAGCGCTCCTGCACGGTGCACCAGTCCTTGACGGCCTTGATCCGCTGCTCCAGTGACACTGGCATGGCTGTGACTGGAGTCTAGCACAGCGGCAAGCGACGCCACTGATCCCTTGCCGCTCTGGGAAGCAGGGGCGGCGTATACGCCGCCCACATAGCAGGTGGGCGCCGTATACGGCGCCCCTACATCGACATCTAGTCCTCGAAGCCTAGGCCCTTGCCGATCACCGCGCGGAAATTGCTTCCCTTCACGGTGCTATAACTCACTCAGATGGGGAGCGGCGAGCAAGGCGCTGGCGGACCAAGTGGTGAAAGAGACGCCGCGGCCGTCGAGCCGGTCTGGCTGGGCATTCACAGTCCCGTCGCCAGACGAGTGGTCGAAGCCGTCATGCACGCCCTGCCAACTGATGCTCACGCATTTCCACCCGCGCAGGACATCCAGTGCACTCAGTATCAGCTCAGTATCCACATGCGGCTGCGGGAATCCGGACTCGCACAACGCATCGCGGCGGGTCCGGATACGCTGCCCTGGGTCTTCGATTACATCCCGCCCTGGCAGCGCCGCGTCATGCAGCCGCGGCGTCCCAGTACTCCCGAACAGCTGGCTGTCCACGTGATGAGACATCTGGCGTGGTATCTTGAGCCGCCACGACCGACAACCATCAACCCGTGGAGGCGGGTGACCGCGTTCCTGACCAAGGTCGCGGTAATCGCGGTCTGCACCGCGCTGATACTCTGGTATGGACCCGGACCACCGACATCACTGGTTGTGTTGCTCTTCGCTGCTGTGCTGACAGGCTTCCCATTCAGATCGCTCATCTACGACCTGCATGAGGACGACCTGCAACACGACATCCGCTGCGCCGAGTTCTACCACTACTTGATCGACGCCTACTCGGATGAGGGCTAAGCCTCGAACCCCAGCCCCTTGCCGATCACCGCCTTCACCTTGCCGGCCCACTCCCGGGCCTCGGCCATCAGGCGGTCGGCTTCGGCGCGGGTCTGTTTGACGTACTGCTTGTCCCTGAGGCCCTGGAGGTTGATCAGCACGTTGTAGTAGGCGCCCTCGGCGCAGGCCAGCGCCATGCTGCCGCCCACGCCGGCGTCACTGAGGCTGTTCTGGTTGCCCCGCTCGGCCGCCGCCAGGCAGCACTTCAGCGCCGGCACGCTTTTTTCCAGCACGGACAGCGGCACGTCGATGCACAGCTTGGTGCTTTCCAGAATCGCCGCGCTGCGCGCCGCCTGTTCCTCGTCGGTGTCCTTGGGCATGCCGAAGCAGGCCATCAGGCCGCTGAACGCCTGGGTGTCGTCGTCGATCGCGCGCAAGAACTCGTCCTTCAGTTTCTGGGCGATGCCCGCCACCCGGTTCATCTCGTCGGCGAGCTTCTTCTGGCGGTAGCCCGCCTTGCCGACCGTCAGGTTGGGCACCATCGCGCCAAGGCCCGCCGCCATCGCGCCCGCCAGCGCCGCCACGCTGCCCCCGCCGGGTGCCGGGCTGATGCTGGCCAGCTCGTCGGCGAACTCCGTCAGCTTCATGTTCGCCAGCGGCCTGGGCGTCTCGTCGACGGCGTACTCCACGATCGCCTTTTGCGGGTCGAACGGCTTGAGCTCGCTTAAGTTCATGCTGCGCTCCGCGACGCGGATCAGCTCCGCCTCGCTGACGCCGGTGCAGACGCGCTGCTTGCCCCACAGCTGCTGCCTCTCCAGGAAGTACTCGCCGGCGGCGCGCATCGCCCCCAGCGGGATCAGGCCCACCAGCTCGCTGCCCGTCACGATCAGCCCGCGCTCGCGCGCCAGCTGAAGCACCTTGTCGTAGACCAGGTGCGGCGGGGTGACCTCGTAGTCCGTGAGGTTCATCGTCAGCTGGGCGCAGCCGAACTCCTCGATGTACCAGCCCATGCTCTTGCAGTTCGTGAACAGCCCCGGAATCTCGACCGGTTCGCCCTTCTCGTCGCGGACGTACTTGCCTTTCTCGTCGCGGGCGATGCGGCCGCTCTCACGGATCGTCAGCGCGATGTCGTTGACCAGCTCGGCGTTGCGGGTGTTGAAGTTGATGTTGTAGGCGATCAGGAACTTGCGCGCCCCGACGGTCACCACGCCCGTCTTCGCCACCTGGTCGTTCCACTCGTTGGGGCCGAAGTCCGGCGCCCACTCCTGCTTGCCCAGCTTGGCGGAGAGCGCCTCGTATTCACCCTGGCGCACCACCGCCAGGTTCTTCCACTCGGGCTTGCTGGCCGCGTACTCGTAGAGCCACACCGGAATGGAAAGCTCCTCGCCGATCCGCCTGCCGACGGCCCTGGCGAACTCCACGCAGTCGTCCATCGTGACGCCGCTGACGGGCACGAACGGGCAGACGTCGGTGGCCCCGTGGCGCGGATGCGCGCCGGTCTGGCGGCGCATGTCGATCAGCTCGGCGGCCTTCTTCACCAGCCGGAACGCGGCTTCCATCACCGCCTCGGGCTCGCCGGCGAAGGTGATCACCGTACGGTTGGTGTCGGCGCCGGGATCGACGTCCAGCAGCTTGCAGCCGTCCACGCTGTCGGCCGCGGCGGCCACGGCACTGTAGACATCCGGGTCGCGCCCGTTGCTGATGTTCGGCACACACTCGACGATTCTGCGCATCTGTTACCCCTCGCTGCTCAGTCCAGCAGGGGAGTATTGTGCCAGATGGAGCGCCTTTGCCGCGGAATGCTGCGGCTATAATCTCAGCCGCGAGGAGGAGTATGGCCGAGCGGCTTGCCGATACCACTGTGCCGGACCCACCCAGCGATGAGCTGCTGCATCGCGTCGGGCTGACGCGCGACGAGTATCAGGAGGCGTGCCGCAAGCTGGGCCGCAAGCTCAACGTCGTGGAGATGGGTATCTTCGGCGCGATGTGGAGCGAGCACTGCTGCTACAAGAGCTCCAAGCGTTATCTCGCGACCTTTCCGACCACCGGTAAGCGTGTGCTGCAGGGCCCCGGCGAGAACGCTGGCGTGATGGACCTCGGGGGCGGCTGGGCGGTGGTGTTCAAGATCGAGAGCCACAACCATCCCAGCGCCGTGGAACCGTTCCAGGGCGCGGCGACCGGCATCGGCGGCATCATCCGCGACATCTTCGCGATGGGAGCGCGGCCGATCGGGCTCCTGGACAGCCTGCGCTTCGGCAACCTGCGCGCGATCCCGCCGGTCGGCGAGCCGGGCGTGGAGAACGGCGCGGAGCCGGCGGCGGAGGAAGCTGCCGACGAGCAGGCCGCACCTGAGATCCACCCCGGCGTGGTGATTCCCTGGCTGGCCGACCCCCCGCCCTTCGTCTGCACAGTGGCGTGGCTGACCAACATGCGCGCCCAGGTCTTCGACCGCGCACCGGCGGCGCGGCGGGCGGTCGAGGAGATCCGCCGGTTGCACGGCGAGATGGCCGAAGTGCTGGCGTACTGCGTGCTGCCCGACCAGATCCAGCTGGCGCTGCGATTGCCGGGCAGCGAGGACGGCGAGGAGGGCGCCGCCGCGATCGTCAATATGCTCAAGGCCAGCCTCGGCGAACTGGGCGAGGGCCGCGTCAAGCGTAACCAGCCGGTCTGGGAGACCGGCTTCCGCCTGCACCGCAAGTTCGATCAGCTGGAACTGGACGAGGCGATCAAGCGCCTGGAGTACAGCCCGGTTCAGCGCGGGCTGGTCAGTCAGATCAAGGAATACCCCCACGTCAGCGCCGTCTGGCGCTTCGGCGTCGCCTGGCCCGAGGAGGGCGCCGAACTGGCCGAGGAGCCCCAGCAGCTGCCCTTCTGCCCCGGCGTGACCGACGAACAGGCGGCGCGCAACCGCTTTCTGCTGGCTGGCGTGGTCAACGGGATCGCCCACTACGGCAACTGCATCGGCATCCCGACCGTCGGCGGCGAGGTCGACTTCGATCCCAGCTACTCCAGCAACTGCCTGGTCAACGCGATGTGCGTCGGCGTGGCGCGCTCCAGCCGCCTGCTGAAGGGCATCGCGGCCGGGCCGGGCAACACCGCGCTGATCGTCGGCGCCAAGACCGGCCGCGACGGCGTCCAGGGCGCCACCTTCGCCAGCGTCGACCTGCCCGAGGACTACGCCAAGGAGCGCCCGGCGGTGCAGGTCGGCGACCCGTTCATGGAGAAGCTGCTGCTGGAGGCCACGCTGGAGATCATGCACCTCGACGGCCTGGTTGGCCTGCAGGACTTCGGCGCCGCGGGCCTGACCTGCTCAAGCGTCGAGATGGCCGCCCGCGCCGGCACCGGCATGCGGCTCGACCTCGACCAGGTGCCCCAGCGCGCCAGTGACCTCAGCGCCTACGAAATGATGCTCAGCGAATCCCAGGAGCGGATGATGGTGGTCGTCGAGAAGGGCAAGGAGCAGCCCTTCCTCGAGGTCTTCAAGAAGTGGGGACTGACCGCCGTCGAGTGCGGCGAGGTGCTTCAGGACAAGCAGCTGATCGTCACGCACCAGGACCGGGAGGTCGCGCGGCTGCCCAACGTGCCGCTGGCCGACGAGGCCCCGGACTACGACCGCGCCGCCGAGGCCCCGGCCCGGTACTTGAATCGCAAACCGCTGACCGACGCGGACATCCACGCCGCGCTCAACCGCATCAGCATCCAGCCGGAGCCGCGGCTGCCGGGCGCCGAGCTGCCGGCGGCGGACTCACGGTTCGAGGATCTGCTCAGGCGGCTGCTGGCCTCCCCCGCGATCGCCTCCAAGTACCCGGTCTACCGCCAGTACGACCACATGGTGCGCACCAATACGCTGGCCGGTCCGGAACTGACCGACGCGGCGGTTCTCAGAATCAAGGAGACCGGGCAGGGGCTGGCGATCGCCACCGACTGCTCGGCGCGCCACGTCCACCTCGATCCGGCGCTGGGCGGCGCCCGCGCCGTGCTGGAAGCCGCGCGCAACCTGACCGCCGTCGGCGCCGAGCCGCTGGGCATCACCAACTGCCTCAACTTCGGCAACCCCGAGCGCCCTGACCGCATGTGGCAATTCGCCCAGAACATCGCCGGCATGTGCGAGGCGCTGACGGAGCTGGACCTGCCCGTCACCGGCGGTAACGTCAGCTTCTACAACGAGAGTGGCGGCCGCAGCGTGCTGCCCACGCCGGTGATCGGCATGGTCGGGCTGCTCGACGACGCCACGCAGTACGTGCCGAACCGCGTCACCGGCGAGGGGCTGGAGCTCTACGTGCTGGGCCGCTGGGACGGCCGGCTGGACGGCAGCGCGCTGCTGTTCGATCTCGGCCGGACGCGGGCCGGCGAGCTGACCCGGCACAACTACCGGGCCTTCCGCGAGTGCCAGCGCTTCATCCAGGAAGCGGCGCGGCAGCGGGCGCTGGCCGCCTGCCACGACATCTCCGACGGCGGCCTGCTGACGGCGCTGTGCGAGATGTGCCCCAGCGGCGCGAGCATCGACGTGGGACCGCTGCTGCCCGAGGGCTACGACAACGAACTGCACAATCAGCTGGCGGCGCTGTTCGGTGAGGAAGGTCACCGCTGGCTGATCGCGGTCGGCGGACGCCAGCGTGGCTGGGTCCGGACGGCGGCGCTGCACTACTCGGTCAATCTGATCCCGCTGGGGACAACGACCGACCGCGACCTGACGGTCAAACTCGACGGCGAACTGCTGTTCGGCTGCGACTGGGAGCCACTGGCGCGCTGCCACCGCGAAGGGCTGGCCGCGGCGCTGGCCGGGTAGTACTATGCGCGTGCTGGAGCGAAGGCGATGAGCGAGGCACGGGACAAATGCGCGGTGTTCGGGATCTTCGCCCCGGCCCGGGACGTCAGCCGCATCACCTACTACGGCCTGTTCGCGCTGCAGCATCGCGGCCAGGAGTCCAGCGGCATCGCCGTGGCTCACGGCGAGCACATCACCGCTTACCGCGACATGGGGCTGGTCAACCAGGTCTTCAGCGAGGAGATGCTGCAGCTGCTCAAGGGCACCGCCGCGATCGGCCACAACCGCTACTCCACCACCGGCCGCAGCGTCAAGCGCAACGCGCAGCCGCTGGTCTTCGACAAGCACTTCATGCGCCGCCGGGCGCTGGCGCTGGCCCACAACGGCAACCTGGTCAACTCTATGGAGCTGGCCCAGACGCTGAGCAAGCACCACGGCATCACCGCCCGCACCACCAGTGACACCGAGCTGATCGGACTGCTGCTGCAGGAGCACTACGCCCGCGGCGGCTTTGAGGACGCGTTGCTGGAGGTCGGCAATCTCTGCCGCGGCGCCTTCAGCATCGTGCTGCTCACCAGCGAGGCGGTCTGGGCGATGCGCGATCCCTGGGGCGTGCGCCCGCTGTGTCTGGGCAGGATCAGGAAGGGCCACATCGTGGCCAGCGAGAGCTGCGCCTTCCCGCTGCTCGGCGCCGAGTACGTGCGCGAGGTCGAGCCCGGCGAGGTGATCCGGCTGGACGACAAGGGCATCACCAACTGGCGCCTCGATATGCCCCCCGAGCGCAAGGAGTGCATCTTCGAGTACTTCTACTTCTCGCGGCCCGACAGCCTGCTGCGCGCCCGCGAGGTCTACGCGATGCGCTTTCGGATGGGCCAGGAGCTCTTTCGCGAGCTGCCGGTCGAGGCCGACCTGGTGATCGGTGTGCCCGAGAGCGGCCGGCCGGCAGCCGAGGGCTTCAGCGCCGAAAGCGGCATCCCGGTCCGCGAGGGTTTGGTCAAGAACCGCTACGTGGCGCGGACCTTCATCGAGCCGATCCAGTCGATGCGCCGCGAGGGCGTGCGGATGAAGTACAGCCCGCTGCACGAGACGGTCAAGGACAAGCGGATCGTGCTGGTTGACGACAGCATCGTGCGCGGCAACACCACCCGCGAGATTCCGGAGATGATCCGCGAGGCCGGCGCCCGCGAGATCCACATGCGGGTCTCCAGCCCGCCGATCAAGCACCCCTGCTTCTACGGCATCGACTTCGGCACCCGCGAAGAACTGATCGCCGCCCGCAAGTCGGTAGACCAGATCCGCGACTACCTCGGCGTCGACAGCCTCCACTACCTGACCATCGACGGGATGGTCAGGGCCACCGGCTTCGAGCACGACAGCTTCTGCCTGGCCTGCTTCAACGAGGAATACCCCATCCCGTTGCCGCGCCAGATGGAGCTCGGCAAGTTCATTTTCGAGTCCAGCGGAGGCAAGGAGGACGATGTGCTGGGCGCCGGCCCGGACGCCGACGCGGACACTCCCGCACCGGAGGACGGGCCCCCCTGACCGCTGCGCGGCGGATCAGCCGACAAACAGCTGGGAGGACGGAACAGATGACCAAGCATCCGGTCTGCTTCTGGGAGATCAACGCCGAGGACGCCGAGCCGCTGGCGAACTTCTACAAGCGCGTGCTGGAGTGGGAGATTGGCTTCAACCAGCAGCGCGCCTTCTATTCGGTCAAGAGCAGCGGCAAGGACAGCGGGATCGCCGGCGGCATCTTCACGGGCAAGGGCAACCTGCCGCCCCACCGCGCGCTTTACGTCGAGGTCGAGGCCATCGACGAGATCATGACGCGGGTGCCGCTCCACGGCGGCAAGGTCGCGCTGGAGCCCTACGACTTCGAGGGCGTCGGCCGGCTGGCCTTCTTCCGCGATCCCGAGGGACACATGATCGGCCTGATCCAGCGCCAGGCAAAGGCGGAGCAGCCGGATCAGACGGAAGTCGCCGCCGAGCCCGCCCCGCCAGAGGGAAGCGGCAGCATCAGCGTGCCCACCGCCCACGTTGCGGGGCCGCCCGATCCGGCGGCGGACGCACCGGCTGAGCCGCCATCCGCAGAGCCCCCTTCAGACGATGATTCCGAGCCCGCAACCGATGAGCAGTAACCTCCGACAAGCACTCAACCCGCGCCTGCGGACTCTCAGCGCCGATCGGTGGACCGGATGACAACCGCCGCCCTGCCGCGCCCCGGCCCGGCTTGCAGCGACATGGACCATCCGGCATCCAGCGCCGCCGCCAGCCTGCTCAGCGAGCGGATCGACAGCCCGGCGCCTCCACGCATCAGCTTGCTGACGTAGGCCCGGGACACCCCCATCCGCCTTGCCAGCTGGGCATAGCTCAGCCCCAGCCGTCGGCGCCGCCCTTCGCACTGCGCCAGCAATGTCTCCGACAGGCTCTGAGCCGTCTCCTCGGTATCCGTCACCGCTCCGCCACCCGCCGCCGGGCTCCCTTGGTTGCGCCACTCACAGATCAATCGTAACTAATAAGTTAGCATCTGTCAACTTATTAGTTTGCATACAGTGATGCTCACCACGGAATAGGTGCTTGCGGCGGGCTGCGCGGGAGTCAGCCTACTGCTGCAGCAGCCAGTGGGCCAGGGCGATACGGTTCTCCTCACTGAGCCGGGTGCCCAGCATCGCGAAGTTGTACTGCCGTCCGAGCTCCACAAGGCGCTGGTCGTCCTCGGCATAGGCGGCCGGATCACGCAGGAAGCCGGCCAGCGAAGCCGTGTCCCAGTAGCGGTCGAGGTTCGTCAGCGGCGGGCCCTGGCGCCCGCCCTTGAGGTCGTCGCCGTGGCAGAAGCCGCACTGGGTGGTCCGATAGAGGGCCGCGGCGTCGATGTCGGGATTGACGTAGGGCTCGCCATCCGTGGGTGGTGCGGGCGTCTCCTGATCCTCGGCCGGCGGCTGCTCGTCCGCCCCGCCGTCCTCGGCGGGCGGCTCATCGCCGCCCTCTTCATCCCCGGCCCCTTCCTCGCCCTCGCCGGCGGAGTCGTCACCTTCGCCGGCGGATTCGTCACCTTCAGCGTCCTCGGCCCCGTCCTCGGCTTCCTCTCCTGCTGCGCCGTCCTCCGCGGCCTCATCGTCGCCCGCCTCCGCCGCGCCCGCTTCATCGGCCTGGGCGGCCGCCTCATCATCGGGGGGCAGGTCCACCAGCGCACCGGAGCCGTCCGCACCCTCCGGAGCGGGGCTGCCATCCGGGCCGGCGGCGGTCTCCACGGCGGCGGCGTGCGTGTCCGGCGGCGCCTCGTCTCCGCGGTTGCAGCCGGCCAGAGCCAGCAGCGAGACGGCCAGCGCCGCCAGCAGCAGCGCGATCAGTCGCTGAGGGATGTTGCTCGTCATGCTAACAAGTTACCACAGGCCGGGCTGCCGCTGTTGCCGCGCTTGCCGCCCGCGGCCAGGCGCGCGGTTGCCGCCTGGCAGGCTGCGCCCTGCGGGACGGCGCCGGGCCTAGTACTCGTGGATGGTCCAGTCGGGAACCTCCACCTCGACCCCCGTCGTCTGGGTCGGCTCCTCCGGGTGCACGATGACCATCAGCGACTCGTAGGGTGCCGGCGAGAACCCCTCGCCGTTGGCCAGCGCGTCCTCGACCATCGCCACCGCGTCGGCGTTCTCCGGATAGGCGCCGCCGCCCACGAAGTACCAGATCGCGCTCTGGACCGCCCCGCGGTTGCCCTGCTTGTGGTTGATCACGTAGTTGACCATGTCCCAGTCGGCGTCGGCCAGGTCCTCGGGCAGGTCGCGGTCCAGCGAGCTGAACAGCTGCATGGTGTGCATCTTGTTGGGCTGGATCACGTGCGCCAGGTCGACGCACCAGCCCAGATACGGCATGTTCGGTGACACGTCGTAGCCGACCGGACAGTCATAGAACGTAGTCACGTAGGTGCTGCTGGTCCCGTAGGACAGGTAGGTCAGGATGTCGCCCTCGGGCACCCGAAACTCCGGTGCCATCGAGTACTCGATCACGTCCTGGCCCGGGAACTGCGGGCTGCGGACCATCGCCTCGCGGACCTCGATCCCGCGCTCGACGGTGGCGCTGGCCATCAGGAACAGGCTGGCGCCCGAGATGCCGTCCAGCGAGAACACCAGGCTCAGCGAATTGGTCGGCGTGACGTCGTCGCGGCTGTAAGGCAGCGGCAGCGCCAGACCACTGGGCAGCGGCCGCGGCGTCAGCGTGCCAACCGCCACGCCCGTGACCGTCTCGTCGCCGATCAGCGCCTCGGCGTCCAGCTCCGTCGCCGGCGCGGGCGTCAGCTCGAAGCCCGTGCTGTAGGACGGGGTTTCCCCCGGCGGATCGCTGCCGGCGTAGACCTTGACGCCCGTGATCTTCCAGGTCGGATCGGACTCGAAGTCGAAGTGCAGATAGCCGCTCTCGTTGTAGACCTCGCAGGTGCCGACCAGGCTGAAGTCGCCGACGATCAGGCTGCAGCGCTCGCTCTCGAGGCTGGCCGCCGCCGTATGCTCGACCGGCTCGGGCTTGACGATCCCCACCGGCTGCTGGTCCTGATCCACGTTGTACTCGCCGCTGCCGGCGCAGCCTGCAAGCAGCACCAGCGCGAAGGCCAGCACGATCAGGGGGGTGATACGCCGCAGATTGCTCTCCATCTGATCCTCCCGCGTTGCCCGCTACCCGCGCCTCCTGGGCACGGGTACGATTCCCCAAAGCAGCTGCCCGGTCGCCCGGGCGGAGCCATATGCATACTATACCGCAAGCAGCGCCGGCGTGCAGGAATCAGTGGCCAGTGTGCAGTGGTCAGGGGACAGTGGTCAGCCGTCAGTCCCGCCTAGTGCGGGATCAGTGGGGTGGCCGTCCCTGGCCGCCGATTCGGCCATGGCGGGCACGGAGGCCCGCCCCACC
>CAZSSB010000026.1:0-6515 GCA_964609245.1 uncultured Planctomycetales bacterium
GGCATCGAGCTTGAGTGGACGGAGCAGCTTCAGGGCGACTACGACCAGAACGGACTGGTCAACTATTCCGACCTGACGCCGATCAGCCAGCAATGGAATGAGGTTGTCAGCTACGACGATGCCGCGCTGCACGGCGGCTTTCAGTGGTGGCCCACGGGAGATCCGGATGATGCGGAGGGCGGCAGCCCCCTAGCGGAGGGCACCGGGGCGCTCAACTGGCGGCGGGCGCGCGTGGACGGGCAGCGCGACGGGCTCATCACCGTCAACGAGATCACGCCGATCGGTCAGCACTGGCTGGAACGCCTCAGCGGCTACCGGGTCTACGTGAAGGGCCCCGGCGACGCGGGCTTCAGCCTGCACGATGCAGCGACTACGACGCGCGACAACTTCGTGCCGGTCCGGTACAGCTACACCTTGCCGGTCGACGCCTCCGGCCTGCACGGCATCTACGTGGCGGCGTATGACGATGAGTCCGGCACAGAGGGCCCGGCCAGCGCGGCGGTGTACGTGGACGTGGACACGGGCAGCGTCAACCACGGGCCGGTGGCGAGCCTCAGTGTTACTCCCGGTTTCGCCGGTGCGCCCGCCGAGATCACCCTTGATGCTACCGCCAGCTACGACGTGGACGGCACGGTCGCCGCGTATCACTGGGACTTCGACGGCGACGGCATCGTCGACTGGGTCAGCACGGAGCCTGTGCCGGAGCAAAGCAGCGGCGGGACGGTGGAGCTTATCACGCCCGGCGCGGAGGGTGTGGTCACCGCGACGTATACCCAGGGCAGCGCTGAGTGGCTGTATCCCAGCGTTGTAGCCGTGGACGATCAGGACGCCCAGTCTGCGGCCGCCAGCGCGAAGCTGGGCATCAGCGGCTGGGAGACCGAACTGCTGGCCGACCCAGTCAATGCGAACATCAACTTCTATCCGGAAGCCGTGAGCCATGATCCGTTCACCGGACAGATCTGTCTGGCGGGATACGTCATGTCCGGAACCACTCCGCCGTGGGCGGGGGAGAGCGTCAAGGGAGTCTACTGGGCGCGACGAACCGGAGCGGAGCAGTGGGACATTGAGCTGGCCCAGGACTTCACTGATCCAGACATACTGGGTGATTGGGACAGCGTGAGCTGGATTTCCCCAATCCGGATGCTGTGGGATGGCAATGGAAATCCGATTCTGACGGTCGGATACTACAAGCAGTTCCCCTGGCTGCACAAGTACAAGACGATCATCATTCGCAGGAACGATGAAGGGACGTGGGAACTCGACGCGCTACTGGTGGACTACGTGACCGGGGACGCAGCAATTGCACAGTCTGGCGCGTTTCACTTCAAACTGTGTTACTACACATCGAACAGCGACTTCCAATACTACCTTGGGGAGTACAGCGGTGGTGATGTCCACATCACGGATACTGGCTACTACAACGATCCGGACGAGAGCCAAATCCTCCATGTGTTCTGCCTGGACGACGATGATCAGGTGCACTTCGGCATCAGAGATCCGGATCGCACGGACTGGCATTCGCTGTACATCCTGGACCCCGTAGCTGAGAACGAATGGACGCCCAGGAAGCTGCTGACCATCGAGGACGGAGATTACTCCTCGCTGGGATGGAAGAAGCTCCTGTGCGAGGCCGACAGGATCGTATGTCTGTGCACGGCATACAGCAAGACCGATCCGGTATTCGGCAGTGCTTACGGCCTCTACCTGGCCGTGACCGACGGTGAATCCACCAATGCCGTGTGTATCCGTGAGAACGTCGACAGCTCGAAATGCCGGCTGTTCCCGCTCCATGATGGCTACGCGGTGTTCGCTCCGGAGGATTCATACCAAGAGGAGACTGACCAGTTCTCGATTTACTACTACCACCTCTCCGATGAACTGCAGACTGGGCTGGCTGAGGAGATTACTTACCTGGATCGGAGCGACCACGAGACTGACAGCAAGATCGTACTGAATAGCGCCCACTGCACGGTTGACGGCTGCGGCGCTGCTGTGCACGTGCTGAGCGGAGCGGACTACGGAGAGGGTGCCTACGGAATGTTCCTCTCCATTCGTGTTGACCCCAGAACGTGAACCGGGCGCGGCTGGTCGCGCCCGGATTGAGACAGGTCGCCCAGGGCGGCCGCAGAACATGATGAGGAGGAAGGGGCGATGCAAAGGAGCATCATCATTATCGTGGCAGCACTCGTGCTGCTGACCGCAGCCAATGGCTGCGGGGGAAGAAGCGGGGTCTCGCTCAACCCGGTATCCGTGGATGAGAGCGATGGCGCCGCTGCTTTCACGGGCGACAGCCCACTGGCCAGAAGGGCGCTGGATTACGGACTGGCCCAATACCCCGAGCAGAACGGATTCCGAGTCGTACCACTGCGGGATGACTTCTCCCAGCTGCCGGCCGCGGCAAGCCCGTACACGTTCGAGTCAGAGGATGACGGCGAGAAGGCCGTTGTGCGTGTATCTGCGCGCGATGCGCGCCGCGTCCTGCTGCACGTCCGGTACGATCCTGCAGAGTGGCAACCGGTAAGCGTCAGGATGAAGAACGCCTGGACCGGTGCCGAGGATTTCGCCAGTTGCTCGCGCGAGTTCGCCCCGGGTGCGCTGATAATCGCTTCCGTGCCGGCCGGCGATCCGGATGCCTTCATTGCGGACGGCCCGCTGGCGGAAGCTGACTTCAGGAGGACGAATCCCGGTACGCGACAGGCGGGAAGCCGCTTGCCACCCAGTTCGGGTCTGGACTCACTGGATGTGCTGTGGTATGGCCTGTACGACCCAGAGGAAGCTGAGTACACACAGACGTATACCGGTAGCTTCACCTATGCGCTGGACGGGGCGCTTGGCGACGCGAGCACCAAGGACGGCCAGCAGAGCACGCCCGAGACTTCCGCCGTCCCGGCCAACCTGGCGCAGGATGTCACGCTTGCGCCGTTTGGCGAGGAGTATGAGTACAGCTCGCAGGCCAACCTGACGCTGCGGTTCACGGAGCGGCTGACTGGCGATCACGACAATGACGGCGTGGTGCTGATGGCGGACCTGACGCCGATCGGCTCCTGCTGGACACCGAAAGACGAGCAGAACTGGAGCTTCTTCTCTCGACTCACTGCCTTTGAGAACCTCTCGCCCATCAGGCTGTCCGAGATGATGAACACACACTCAGGGACACCGTGGTATAAGGCCAGCCGCAGTGTGGTCTCTTTCTACAACTTCGCGGCGACGGAGGGGAATCCGCCCGGCTACAAGACCCGCTCATTCTACGTGGGCGACCAGCTCATGGACCTGAACGTGCGCGACACCAGCATCGATAGCTTCTGGGACGGGTACATTCGTGACTACGAGAACGTAGATGTTGTTGGCGACGAATACGACCACCCCGTGGAACACCACGATGTACTGATCGGCGACACGTGGTACTACCATCCGGGCGACAGCGCCACAATCTCATACTCGTACCTCAACAGCGGCATGGATAACGCGGAGTGGATCTATGGCTACGAGGTCTGGACGCTGCCGACTGGCAGCATCTTCAGCTCTGAATATCCGCCGGACAGGGTCAACCCACCAACTGACTACACTCGGGTACTGACTTACCTGCGCGAAGACAACTACCACGACGCGCCCGATGACTTCGAATACTGGGTCAGCTATCCGGAGAAGCCCTGGAAGGGCGCGACTACCATGCGCTTCCGGCGTACGCAGTTCGAACTCGCATTGCAGGGCAACAGCTTCCCGGCCGATGCCACCGGTTACTACGACGTGGTGGTTGTGCCATACTCGTTCACCGATCCTGAGGACTACCAGACGATGGCATACGGCCCGGCGACCCGGCTGAACCTGGCGGTGAACTTCAATCCCCCGCCACCACCTCAGGATGAATACGGTCCGCAATACCACAACGAGGTGCTGGAGATTCCACCAAACGTGACCCCGCACGAGAACTACGATCTCGGTCTGGAAGGGGCGGTGCAGCCGTACTACAACCAGTTGTTGTTCAGCTACTGGGACGCCGACGACGTCGGTCAGGATGGGCTATGGAATCCGCAGGGAGAAACGGTCTACTACCGGATATACGCCGTCAGCCACGGCCCCGGCAGCCAGGATCCGCCGCCGACTCCCGCGGAGTTGTTCACTGCCGAAAATGCCCGCGGCGGCATCAGCTTCCATGAGGAGCCGACGGGCGCGGACAACGGATTGAGAGTCAAGCAGTTCGTGCTCAACGACGGGGACTGGGAGAAGGCCGACATCGATCTGCCGCTGCGGACACCAGGCTCGATGATCTGGTTCGGCATCCGCGCGTTCGACTCCGCCGCCGCCAACGCGCTGCTTGAATACAAGCACCCCGGAGGCCAGTGGCCTCCCAATGAAGAGATCGCTGAACCGCCGATAATAGTGATGGACTTCGAGCAACCGTACTACATCAAGGCTTCGGACGATTACGATCACACCTCCGCGCCGGCGTCCAGCTTCGCCGAGCGGATCGCGGTTGTATACGATGGCGCCGTCGCCATCTACTTCCGTCCCGCAATCGACCCGCCGGAATATAGCCCCCAGGAGGAGATCCTGTACGAGCTGTTCTACAGCACAACGCCGTTTGCGGCGGAGGACACGCTGGGCTTACAGCCAGATGACTCACGAGTCATGAAGTACGCTGATTACTACGATCCGGAAGAGCCGAACCCGTTCAACGACGGAGCGTACGCGTTCCTGATTGAGAATGTCCAGGAGGATGTCCCGTACTACTACTACGTGAGGGCTTCGGCGCCCAACACGCCGTCGACCTCACTTGCCATGTACAACGCCCCGCTCCCGGTGCTGACATTCACGTGGGAACCGCAGGATCCAGATGAGGCTGTGGAACCACCCGGCCAGGAAGTGAACATGGCGGGCGCAGTATGCCCCGGCGACATCGCCGTAATAGACGACGACATCCACATTGCGTATGTCACCTCTACAGGTATCGGCGATACGAGTGAGCTGGTGTATGCACGCTACGACGATGGTGATATCGAGACGGTGTCTCATTATGTAGAATCTGCCGTGAACTTCCCCGGTGTGTATGCTGGAGCTGCGGGGGCAGGAGTCAAACTAGCTTTCAAGCTCGACGTTGCGGCCAACAGCTTGGAGTATAGCTTCGGCAAACCGCTACCTCTCATCTCATTCTCGGGGTCGTCAGGGGGCATGCAGTCGTTGGGTGGTGAGCTCTACACCACTGAAGCCATGGCGGGGTCGCAGCCAGATGACTGGACGTGGCGGACCATCCACCACAGCCAGCTTGGCGCATTCCCTTACACTGACAACCCCTGTCCCATATCCTATGCCCACTACGACGGGAATGGAAGCCCAGCAGGACTCTACGTCTTGGGATGGGTGTACGATGATGACTGGCGGTGGTCCTTGGTCGACGGCGGGGTTCAGTACAAACACCGAGATGCCACTAGTGGGTATTGGACAGAGGATGATGAGCAGAGTCATATCCTTGAATGGGGCAACTACCTCTGTTGGCCGACGTACGAAATGTGTAGTGACCTGAACTACCGGTTTGCTGCACAACCCGGCTGGACTTCCGGATGGCCTACTGGGGCTCAAGCAGTCACTTCAGCTTCCGGCGGGAATCCATATGGCAACCTGTTGTACGTGCTGACCGGTTCGCCAGGTGATGGAGCGGAGAGTGGAAAAGGAGTGCCGATATGGCATGTGATCAAGCTGTGGAAGCTGGTGGGCAGCACAGCCGTTCCTTCTGCTAATCCCCTGCAGTTTTCCTCGTTCGACATGCTGGAAGTCGTAAAGGACAACCCCGACTGGGATCGCGGTAACGCCAGTTACGGTCCGATCAGCCATGAAGTAGTGGCCACCAATGACAGGTTCACCACCGGTGACATCTACTTCGGTTTCTGCAATTCAGCCCCCGGTGAAGCCGACTCTGATCCCGATACGGGACTGAGAATGATGTACGCTACGGACATCGGCAGCGGCCCGGGGCTGTGGCAGAGCCCTAACGCTGACGCAGGCGGACTGGGCATCGTCGACCAGGATTATTATCTGGCAAGCACTGACAGCGTACCGACCGCACGCATCTTCGATATCGCGAAGAGGCATGAATCCGAGGACTTCCCGCAGCCCTACGATGGTCTAGGGTGTGTGTACGCGGACCATGTCAATGGCGAGCTCATCCTCGCAGAGACCGTCAATGTAGGTGGTGGCTTGAGCTGGCAGCGGCGTGTCGTCCCTAACCGAGATCATATTGACCAGGGCGCCATCAACTGGGCGAGCCTGGCTTACGATTCTGATGATGTTCCGTACGTGCTCTATGCTCGCAGCCAAGCTGTCGACCTTGCCACCGTGGGGACCATCTATCTTTGGAGGCGTCCATAGGCGGATCACAACATGAGCTGTCGGATCGTCATGCGGTGAGCGTGGTCCTCGACTCCGACGCGGTCTCTGTTTGTCGATACTGCCGCCGGATGCTACTGGAAGGACGGGGACGTGTGCTCCTGCACCCAGCCGACCAGCGAGTGCTGCGGCGA
>CAZSSB010000026.1:6615-10247 GCA_964609245.1 uncultured Planctomycetales bacterium
GCGTGGAAGCGGCTCATCACGGCCTCTTCCAGCGCCTTGTCGCGGTCACTCAGCCCGGCCATGTACCCATCGGCCAGCTCCTGCACTGCGGCTTTCGTCAGCTTCAGCTGGGGCTTGAACATCACTTGTCCTCCTACCCCTTCATCCCGCCCAGGACGATGCCGCGCGTGAAGTAGCGCTGGGTGCAGATGAACAGCAGGATCACCGGCAGCTGGATCAGCATGCTGGCCGCCATCTGCAGCGGCCAGTTCACGGTGTGCTGGGTCTTGAACACGCTCAGGCCGACCTCCAGGGTGCGCATGCTCATCGAGTTGGTCATCAAGAGCGGCCACAGGAAGTCCGTCCAGGCGCCCATGAAGGTGAAGACGCCCAGCACCAGCAGCACCGGCCGCGCCAGCGGCAGCGCGACGTGCCAGAAGACCTGCCACTCGCTGGCGCCCTCCAGGCGCGCGGCGTTCTCCAGGTCCCGGGGCAGGTTGAGGAAGTACTGGCGTGTCAGGAAAATGCCGTAGGCCCCGACGAGACCCGGCACCGTCAGGCCGTAGAACGTGTCGATCCAGCCCAGCCGCGCCATCAGCACGAAGACCGGAATCATCGTCACCTGGCCGGGGATCATCATGCTGGCCAGGAACAGCCAGAACAGCAGGTCGCGCCCGCGAAACTCCAGGCGGGCGAAGGCGTAGCCCGCCATCGCGCTGAGCAGCAGGTTGCCGAGTGTCACCACGCTGGCGACGGTCAGGGTGTTGCGGAAGAACGTCGGGAATGGGGTGGCGGCGAAGTCGCGCAGCCACTGAAGGGGACTGGAGCGCCAGACCTCCATGGCGGGCAGCGCCAGCACCTTCGCGTAGTTCTCGAAGTGCCAGGCGTCGGGCCAGAAGTCGGGCGGGAAGACGTAGACCTCGTGTTCGAGGCGCACGCTGGTGATCAGCATCCACCAGAACGGCACCAGCATCAGCGCCGCGCCGCCGAGCAGCAGCAGGTAGGTCAGCGCGCCGCCGGAGAGCCCCAGCAGCCGGCGCCCACTCGCCCGGCGGGACGGGGCGCCGCGGCCGGCTGTGCGCGCCATCGCCATCAGCCCTCGCCCTCCTCCTCGTAGCCGTAGTGCTCCCTGGCGCAGGGCGGGCACAGCGAGTGCGTCATCTTGACGCTGGTGCGGATCTGCATGAACTCCTCGATCGGCACCCAGCGGCCGTCGTCGAGGCGGATCTTCTTGCAGAACGAGCAGACCGGCAAAAAGCCCTCCAAGTAGCGGATCTGCTTGAAGAACACCCGCGTGATGACCAGGATGAAGCCCATTACCAGCAGAATCCAGACGCTGAGCATCAGGCTGTTCTGCCAGTCGAATGGCGACGGCGGGGCGCCATAGAGCAGGTGGCTGAAGTCGAAGTACTCGCCCAGCCAGATGAACAGCAGGATCAGCTCGAAGGCCAGGATCTCCAGCAGCAGCACGTGCCGGCGGACGGTGGCGAAGTCCATGTCGATCATGCCGGCGAAGATCACCTTGTACAGGCGCCGCAGCCAGAGCAGCTTGCGACGGTCGGCGAGCACCGGGTGGTCGGGGGCAGTGTTGTTAAGCGGCAAGTTGTGCCACCTCCTTGCGCAGTAGTCGGACCTGGAGCAGCGTGACAGCCAGGATCACGGCGAACAGCGCCAGGGCCTGGGCGCTGGCGTAGCCCAGATGGAAGCGCTCGAAGGCGCTGCGGAACACGTGATACACCACCACGTCCGTCGAACGCAACGGGCCGCCCTCGGTCATGGTGTAGACGGCGGTGAAGACCTGGAAGCTGCCGATCACGCCGGTCACCGCCAGAAACACCGTGGTCGGCTTGAGCAGCGGCACGGTGACGTGCCAGAAGCGGTGCCAGGCATTGGCCCCCTCCAGCGCCGCCACTTCATAGAGGTCCTTCGGAATGGCGCTGATGCCCGCCAGGTAGATCACCACGGAGTAGCCCAGCCCCTTCCAGACCGACATGATCATCAGCGCCGGCAGCGCGGTGGCGGGATCGCCCAGCCAGTTGGGGCCGTCGACGCCCAGCAAGCTGAGGCCGTAGTTGAGCAGCCCGAACTCCGGGTGGTAGACCCACGAAAAGACCATCGCGACGGCCACCGTGCTGGTTACCACCGGCAGGAAGTACAGCGTGCGCAGCAGGCCGCGCAGCCTGAGCGGCTGGGCCAGCAGACTGGCCAGCAGCAACGCCAGGATCAGGCTGACCGGCACCGTCAGGGTGAACAGCGCGCTGTTGAGCAGGGCGTGCCAGAAAGCGCCGTCGGCGCCCAGGATGCGGAAGTTACCGAGGCCCACGAAGCTGCGTGCGTCGCCCAGCAGTGGCCAGCGATAAAGCGACATGTAAACCACGAAGCCGATCGGCCACAGCGCGAAGACAGAGAGGTGCAGCAGCGCGGGGCTGATCAGCAGCCATCCCGCCACAGCCTGCCCGCGCAGTCGCACCTGCATATTGTAGTCGCGGCGGCGTACGGCCAGAGCTTGTGGCGCGTCGGCAGTTGCCGGGGTCTGCCGGGCAGGGCGGCCGCGTCGCCGCCTCCATCGAGGACGGGCCCAACGTGTGCCGTCCCGCGCTTGGTGGCGCTGGATGCTCAGTACCGCGTGCGCCATGCCTGTATCGCGACGCGGGATCGCGGAATCGAGCTTGAAATCGGCTGAATCGGGGTTATACTGTTTTGGACCGCCGAAACAAACGGTCATCTGGAGGTGGGGTATGATTATGTTCTTGAGTAGCGGAAGGCGTCTCTCTCTCTTACTGCTAGTGCTGCTGCTCGCGATGTATGGCTGCGCCGGGAGTGAGAGCACAGCGCGCGATGTGGAGCTCAGGGGAAGCAGCGGCCAGGGACTGAGCGGCAAGCCCGGCGCGGACGGCGGCGGGGCGCTGGGCGGAGGCATCGGCGGCACTGACGCCTGGCCCACCCAGACCCAGAGCCTGTTTGACTTCACCCAGACCGGCGTGGCGCCGTGGGGGCCCGTCGTGCAGACGTTCTACGTGCCCTACGGCGGGCAGACATACACCGTCAACCAGCTCAGCAGCAGCGATCCCTTCACCGCGATGTACCAGCTGGAGAACGGAGACCTGGTCCTCTCAAACGACCCGCTGGAGGAGATCGTGGCGGGAGCGGTGCTCGATCCGCAGTACAACACGGAGACATGGCACGGGCCGGAGGGAGATGAGGCAGTGTTCAGCGGGCACTTGCTGGTCGACTTCACGACCGCCGCCACCCAGCAGCAGATCGAGCAGGTGATCGCCGACCACAGCCTGCACGTCGTCATCAGCTGGTTCGAGCCGCCGGAGGAGCCGGAAACGGGCAACGCGATGGCGAGCTTCTTCTTTAGCTTCGAGCCGGCGGCGTTTCAGAGTGTGGATGACGCCGTCGCCTACTACACCGCTCATCCGCTGGTCGAGAACGCCTGGGGCAACGCGGTCTACGCCTATGACCAGGACTACACCCAGGGCGCGCCCGACGACTACTACTACGAGGAGAACCGCGACCGGCATATCAATATCCTGGGGATCGACGCCAACGCGGACATCGACTGGGGCCCGCCGTTCGGGCAGTGGATCTCCACGTCCACGGTGGCGGTGATCGACGACGGGGTGGAGCGCGGCACCCAGGACTTCGCC
>CAZSSB010000026.1:10347-33057 GCA_964609245.1 uncultured Planctomycetales bacterium
TGGGTCGAGGACGTGCGCGTGGCGAACTTCAGCAACAGCAAGCGAAGCAACAGCCACGTGCCGTCGTTGTTCCCGCCGGCGAAGTGGCTCTGGCGCGACATCGGCCGCTGCGATCGTCTATGGGTCGCGTGTGCCGGCAACACGTACGGCATGCAGGTACGGTTCCCAGCGGCGCTTGATCTGATCCTCGGCGTGTCAGGCTTGTACGGTGTTTCTGACGGCGGCGCCTGGTACCCTTACCTGGGTGAGATCGGCACACCTCTTGACGGCTCGACGTGGTATCCGGATCAATGGCAGCCCCCCTGTGATCGGCTCTATCAGGTCTCAGGCATCTATGGGTTCAGGGAAAGCGACGATCCAACGGAGTCCGCATATCTGGCGTGGGTGCCAGCAACGCCCGTTGATGACCTCATCGCAACGCACTATCACCCCTTTTACGGCACTTCCTTCGCCACTCCACAAGTCGCCGGGCTGGCCGCGTTGCTGTTCGACGAAAGGCCGGAGGCGCGCTATTGGCAGGTCAAGGACCACATCATCGGCACCCGGAACCAGGACATTGAGTACGACATGTTTCATCAATACAGCATTCCGCTCGCTGGCCTAGTGGACTATGATGAAGCACTGGATGGCTGGAATGAGTAGCGCAGATCACATGTTGCGATCATACTGCAGCTTGACCGTGCTACTACTCTCTGTGGGCATCACGGGATGCGGCGGCCAGGATTTGCCGGTTGAAGACGCTCCATATGAGAACAGCACATACTCAGAAGCCTACATGCTCTACCTGGAAGAGATCATTCCACCTGAAGTGATCTATGAGGACGAGAGGTCCGAGTTCCAGCTGCGTGTTTCGGCCGACTACAATCCCGATGCTCTCAAAGGCCTGTCGCACGAGCGGTGGACTGCCGTTACGGGCTATTTCAGGTTGTACTGGAATCCCCAGGAACGGTGGATGCTCGATGCCTTCGTGTCTACTGAGATCGACCCACAGGCCGAGCCTAGCGACATCCTGCCGCTGGCCATTCCGGGCATGCCTGTGGGTGAATGGGTAGTGGTGATTCGCTGCGCCGCCGAACGCTCGCTGGGGGGACGGAAGTACAAGTACTACCGAACACCGAGCCCCGGCCCCGTCGTGCCCGCTGAGGAGTTGCAGGAAATCCGTTTCACCGTCAACGTCGTACCGCGGCCGGAGGAGTAGGCAAGGGCAGTGACCGGATCGTCGCCACGCGCGACCAGGGCATTGAGCAGCAGATGCTCAGCCAGTACAACGTACCGCTCGCCGGCTTGGTAGACTTCGATGAGGCACTGGATGGCTGGAATGAGTAGCCCGGAACGCTTGTTCAGGATGTGTCCGGGCCTGCTGAGTGTGTTGGTCTTCGGTTTGGTCGCCGCTGCGTGCGGGGGCCATCATCAAGTGGACGACGATTCACCATACGAGAACAGCACATACACAGATGCATTCATGCTCTATGTCGAGGAGATCATCCTGCCCGACGTGATCTATGAGGACGAGTCACTCTACTTCACCTTGCGCGTTTCGGCGGATGCGAACCCCGAAGCTCTCAGAGGGCTGACGCACGCAAGGTGGAGTGCGGTGTCGCCCAACTTCAGCCTATACGCTGATCCCAAGGAACTGTGGATGATCGATGCTTGTGTTTCGGCTGCGCATGATCAGGTGAGTGACCCTGGTGATTTGCTGCCGGTGTCTCTTCCGGGCATGCCCGTCGGCGAGTGGGTGTGCGTCGTGCGCGCGGCCGCAGACCGTGCGCTGGGTGGAAAGGAAATCAAGTATCGGATCACTCCTTCCTCGGGCCCCGTCGTGCCCGCTGAGGAGCTGCAGGAACTCCGCTTCACCGTCAACGTCGTCCCGCGGCCGGAGGAGTAGGCAAGGGCAGTGACCGGATCGTCGCCACACGCAATCAGGGCATCGAGCAGCAAATGCTCAGCCAGTACAACGTACCGCTCGCCGGCCTGGTAGACTTCGATGAGGAACTGGATGGCTGGAATGAGTAGCCCGGAACGCTTGTTCAGCATGTGTCCGAGCCTGCTGAGTGTGTTGATCTTCGCTTTGGTCGCCGCTGCGTGCGGCGGCCATCATCCAATGGACGACGATCCACCATACGAGAACAGCACATACACAGATGCATTCATGCTCTATGTCGAGGAGATCATCCTGCCCGAGGTGATCTTCGAGGACGAGGACGTGTACTTCCAGCTGCGGGTCTCGGCTGATTCCAATCCCGATGCGCTGAAATGCCTGTCATTCGACAGCTGGGCGAGCACAACGGGCGTGTTTGCGCTGTACGTGGACCCACAGGAACGCTGGATGGTAGACGCCTTCGTCGCCACTGAGATAGACCCGCAGGCGGAGCCCAGTGATCTCCTGCCGGTTCTTGTGCCGGGCATGCCAGTGGGCGAGTGGGTGTGTGTTGTCCGGGGCGCTGCTGACCGCTCATTGGGTGGAAAGGAAATCGAGTACCAGATTACTCCGTCCTCCGGCCCCCTCACGCCGGCGGCTGACCTTCGGGAGCTGAGATTCACCGTCAACGTCATCCCGCGGCCGGAGGAGTAGCGCGGTCAATACTACCAGGCTCTGGCCATCAGCTATTGGCTGTCAGTGGTCAGCGGTCTACGTGTGCGGCGTGCTGGCCTGCGTCGGGCGCGTTCAGCCACGCTGCCGAGTGCTGGAACCGGCCGGTGGCGCACTGGTCTATACTGCCAGCGCAGGAGCGGGAGGACAAGATGCTGAGAATCGCGATCATTGCCGCGTTGCTCATCGTGGCACCCGTGTGCGCGGGGCTGGCGCAGGAGCCGGCCGACGATGAGTCGGCGGTGGGCGAGACGCTGGGCAGTGCGGCAATAGCGCCCAGTCCTGAACAGATCGAGCAGTACAACGAACTGGCTGAGGTCCACTGGCAGGACTTCGATCCACGGCGCAGCCGAGTCGAGATAGTTGTCGACTACGCCGGACGGATCACATCCTTCCCGCTGTCCGTGCTGGCCGGGTGCAACTGCTACGAAGTGACGTTTGAGTTGCGGCACTGTGGCAGGCGGATCAGTCAGTCCCAGATACGGGTGCTCGACGGCAGCTACGGCTCCAGCAGCTCCTGGGGGCGGGGACCGTTCGTGCTGAGCTCGGAGGGCGACCTGCAAGTGCCGCCTGATGACTGGCAGAGCTTCATTCGTGCCACGCCGGGCAGCATGCTGGTGCCCGAGCGTTTCGACCCGGTCACCATGGCCGTTGACGGCCTGTTCAGGCGGGGGAAAATGCCCGAGCCCCCCCCCGCCGTGCTGGCTGCCGCCCGGCAGTTCACGATCGGCGGCGTGGAGCTGCTTGTGTACTGCCCGGAGGCTGACGAGTTCAGCGTGAGCGTGACGCGTTGGTTCCAGCCCGGCTTCCGACTTGAGTATCTGCCCGACGAGCTAGTTCCGGTGCTGAACAGCACCGACCCGGGTGAGCGCGAGTATCTCGGCAGCCTGACAGCCGCGTTGCGCTAACCCTTGATGCGGTCGCGGGTGGCGCCGGGCGCGGCGTGCTTCTCGATGTACTGAATGATCCTCGCCGCCACGTCGACGCCGGTGGCGCTCTCGATCCCCTCCAGCCCCGGCGAGGAGTTGACCTCCATCACCACCGGCCCGTGATTCGATCGCAGCAGGTCGACGCCGGCCACCCTCAGGCCCATCTTCTTGGCGGAGCGTACCGCCGTGCTGCGCTCCTCGGGGGTCAGCTTGACCTTCATCGCCGTGCCCCCGCGGTGGATGTTGGAGCGGAACTCGCCGGCCTGGGCCTGACGCATCATCGCCGCCACCACCACCTCGCCGACGACGAGGGCGCGGATGTCGGCGCCGCCGGCTTCCTTGATGAACTCCTGCACCAGGATGTTGGCGTCCAGGCCACGGAAGGCCTCGATCACCGACTGTGCGGCCTTGTCGGTTTCCGCCAGCACCACGCCGATGCCCTGAGTGCCCTCCAGCAGCTTGACTACCAGCGGGGCGCCGCCGACGAGTTCGATCACGCCGTCGACGTCCTTGGTCGAGCGGGCGAAGCCGGTCACCGGCAGCCCGATGCCCTCGCGGGCCAGCAGCTGCAGGCTGCGCAGCTTGTCGCGGCTGCGCGAGATCGCCTGCGACTCGTTCACGGAGTAAACGCCCATCATCTCGAACTGGCGGACCACCGCCGTGCCGTAGAAGGTGTACGACGCGCCGATCCGCGGGATCACGGCGTCGATGCCCTCCAGCGGCTTGCCCTGATACATGACCTTGGGCTTGTGCGAGGTGATGTCCATGTAGCAGCGCAGCGTGTCGACGACCATCATCTCGTGGCCCCGGGCCTCGCCGGCCTCCCTCAGCCGGCGCGTCGAGTACAGCGACGCCTTGCGCGACAGCACTGCGATCTTCATCTCACTTCCCCCCTTTACCGGTCGCCGCATCCCTGGTCTTGGTGGCTTTCTTGCGCAGCTTCGGCTTACCTCCGATGTACGACCGCCCCGGATCAACGACCAGCCGGCCCTGCATCGCCTCCCGCCCCAGCAGCATCCTGAACTTCAATCGATCGCGGGCGATCAGCGTCAGTTCGATCGGCCAGCGCTCGCCCTGGATCTCCACTATCGTCTCGATCACCGGACGAAACGTGCGCCGGCCCGCTGAGCTGCGGACGTAGCGATGGTCGATCAGCCGCGCCTCGGCCGCGACAACGTGGCTGGTGCTGTGCTGCCGCGGATTGACGTTGAAGGTGACGTACTCCACGCCGTCGCGCTCAATCACTTCCACATCGAAGGCGTGCAGCGCCGACGTGCGAGCGCCGGTGTCGACTTTGGCCCTGATCCGCGATATTCCGAGTTCGGGCAATCTCACCCACTCGCGCCAGCCGACCAGCGGCCTGTCTTTAACGGACTTCTTAACCATAGGTTTCCTTGCCCTCTTCGGCATAAGATATACCCCCGTCGTCCGGCGCAGCACGCAGCAGTCAGCGAAGTATACCGGACCGGCGCCGCGATTCTGGTATCCTAGGCCCAGCTGGCGGGACGGGAGCGAGTGATGGAGATACCTGAAACGATGAAGGCGGTGCGCTTTCACGAGCACGGCGGGCCCGAGGTGCTGCGCTACGAGGACGCCCCGGTGCCGAGCTGCGGGCCCAACGACGCGCTGGTCAGGGTTCGGGCCTGCGCGCTGAACCATCTCGACCTCTGGACGCGGATCGGCGTGCGCGGCTGGCAGATTCCGCTGCCCCACATCCTGGGCAACGACATCGCCGGCGAGGTGGCGGCCGTCGGCAGCGAGGCCGGCCATCTGGAGCCCGGGCTGGAGTGCTTCGTTCACCCCGGCATCCCCGGCGGGCCCAGCCTGGAGCGGCTGCGCGGCGACGACAACATCGCGCCGGACTACGACATCTACGGGCTGTTCGCCGACGGCGGCTACGCGCAATACGTGCGCGTGCGGGCCGACAACGTCTTCCCCAAGCCCGCCAACCTGGGCTGGGAGGAGACCGCCGCCTTCCCGCTGACGTTCCTGACCGCCTGGCACATGCTGGGGCCGCGGCGGGCGAACCTGCGCAGTGGTGAGACGGTGCTGGTGATGGCGGGCAGCAGCGGCGTGGGCGCCGCGGCGATCCAGCTGGCCAAGGGCCGCGGCTGCCACGTGATCGCCACCGTCGGCAGCGCCGAGAAGGGCGCGCTGGCGCAGGGCATCGGCGCCGACGAAACCATCGACCACTACGAGCACGAGGGGCAGATCCACAAGCAGGTCTACGCGCTGACCGGCGGCCAGGGGGTCGACGTCGTCGTCGAGCACGTCGGCGCCAAGGTCTTCGGCCAGTGCCTGAAGTCGCTGAGGAAGGGCGGGCGGCTGGTGACCTGCGGTGCCACCACCGGGCCGCGCACGGAACTGGACCTGCAGCTGTTGTTCGCCAAGCACCTGACGGTCTACGGCAGCTTCATGGGCTCGATGAGCGAGACGCTGGAGCTTCTGCCGCTGATCGAGCGCGGCGAGGTCAGGCCGGTGGTCGACTCCGTGATGCCGCTGACGGAAGCGGCCACCGCCCACGAGCGAATGGCGCACAGCGAGCACTTCGGCAAGATCGTGCTGACAGTGGAGTAGACCGCCGCCGGCTAAGCCTGGGCGAAGCTCGCCAGCCGCTCCAGCGCCGTGTCGATCACCTCGTCGGGCGTGGTCAGGCTGAGGCGGAAGAAGCCCTCGCCGCTGTGGCCGTAGCCCGCGCCGGGGCTGACCACCAGGCCGGTGGCGTCCAGCAGCTCGCTGCACCACTGGATCGAGTCGAAGCGGCCCGCGGGCAGCCGGCACCAGACGTAGATTGCGCCGCCGGGCCGGAAGTACTCCAGGCCGATCTGGTCCAGCGCCGCGCAGACCTTATCCAGCCGTCCCTGATAGCGCTCGCGGTTGGCGGCGAGGAACGGCTCGCAGCGCTCGTCGCTCAGCACGCGGGCCAGCGCCAGCTGGATGGCGTTGAAGACGCCGCTGTCGACGTTGCTCTTGATGGTGGTCAGGCCCTTGATCAGGCCGGGGTCGCCGACGGCGAAGCCGCAGCGCCAGCCGGTCATGTTGAAGGTCTTGGAGAAGCTGTGCAGCTCCACCACGCAGCTGAGCGCCCCGTCGAACTCCAGCAGGCTGGACGGCTTGTTGTCCGGCCCGTAGTAGATCTCGCCGTAGGCCAGATCGCTGATCACGATCACGTGATTCTCGAGCGCGAAGTCGACGATGCTCTGCAGGTACTTGTCGCGGGCGACCTTTCCCGTCGGGTTGTGCGGGTAGTTGACGTACATCAGCCGCGCGCAGCGTTTCTGGTGCTCGCTGAGCTCCTCGCTGATCTCCGGCATGAAGCTGTTCTCCGGCAGCAGCGGGATGGTGAACTCGCGGGCGCCGGCCAGCTTGGCCATCGTCGGCAGCACCGGATAGCAGGGATCGGGCGCCACGAAGCAGTCGTCCGCGTTCAGGATGGCGCGTACCAGGTTGGCCAGGCCTTCCTTGCTGCCGATCGTGGTGCAGATGTGCTCGGGCCCCAGGCCGGTCACGCCGAAGCGGCGCGCAAGGTAGGCCAGCGCGGCTTCCCACAGCTGGGGGTGGCCCTTGTAGGCCGGATAGCGGTGGTTGCCGGGGCGCATCACTTCCTCGGCCAGCAGCGCGCGGATCCACTCCGGCGGATCCTGGTCGGGATCGCCGACACCCATCCGCACGATATCGAGGCCCTTCTCCCTGGCGCGGCCGGCCGCCTCGTCGATGCTGGCGAACAGATACGGTGGCAGGGCCTGTAGACGCTTGGCGAGTCGATGCATGCTCAATAGTCCTCGCTTTCGGCGGGACAGTATAACACGCTTGTTCGCAGATGCGGATATATGGATGAATACTGGCATGATCGAAGAGCGTTGACGCTGAGCCCAGTCCAGCACAGGGCTCAGAGCCAGTGGCGACACGCTGCATCACCCTTGACACGGCGCTCCCAGTTATGTTACCTTGGCCCCAACACCGCAGCGCCTGTCTGAATTGGCGGAGCACAGGCGCTGAGGACCTGGCAAGCCCCCTGTAACCTGCTTGAGTTGGACAGACCAACGAGCGGGCTCGGCCACGGCCGAAAGGGGCGGGCGGCGGTAGCAAACACGCGCACTGCGGGAAGTTGGACTGCGATGAGCATAAGCCTGATAGCAAGCACGATCAGTGAATCGGCCACACTCAAGCTGAACGAGACGGCGGCGCTTCTGCGGGCCAAGGGGGATCCGGTCATCCACCTGGGTGGCGGCGAACCCAAGAGCAAGGCTCCGCTGGACGCGCTGACGGCCGCGGCGGGGATGCTGAGCAGCGGCGAGGTTCGTTACACGCCGCCCGACGGCATTCCGACGCTGAGGAAGGCGATCATCCGCTACACCGACGAGTTCTACCACCGCAAGGTAGAACCGGAGAACGTGATGGCCTCGGGTGGCGCCAAGCAGGCGATCATGGTCGCGCTGCAGGCGATCGTCAACCCGCAGGAAGAGGTGATCTTCCCGGCGCCCTACTGGGTCAGCTATCCGGAGATGGTCAAGCTCTGCGGCGGCATTCCGGTGCCCGTCAAGCCCGAGGACGGCACCTTCCGCCCGCGGCTGCAGGACATCGAGCAGGTGGTCGGTCCCTACACCAAGGCGGTGATGATCAACAACCCGAACAATCCCGCCGGCGTGATGTACTCCGAGGAGTTCATCGCCGGGATCGTCGAGTTCTGCGAAAGCCGCGACATCTATCTGATCATGGACGACATCTACCAGCGGCTGGTCTTCGACGGGCGCAAGCCGCTGAACTGCTACGACTACGCCAAGGACCTCAGCGAGAACTCCAAGCTGATCGTGATCAACGGCGTCTCGAAGCAGTACGCGATGACGGGCTTTCGGATCGGCTGGTCGGTCGCCTCCAAGCGGCTGACCGAGGTGATGACCAACATCCAGGGCCACCAGACCTCGGGGCCGTCGGTGGTGCTGCAGCATGCGGCGGCCGCGGCGCTGAGCGGCGTGCAGAGCGGAGTCGACAGCCTCTGCGCCACCCTGGAGAACAACCGCAATATCATGATGACGGAGCTGAACGGCTTTGACGGCGTGCACGTCGAGCAGCCGGACGGCACCTTCTACTGCTTCCCGGACTTCAGCGTCTACGGCAAGGACTCCGTCAAGCTGGCCCAGTTCGTGCTGGACAAGGTGCAGGTGGTGACGGTACCCGGCGTCGAGTTCGGGATGGACGGTTACCTGCGGCTGAGCTACTGCGGCTCGGTCAAGGACATCACGGAAGGCATCGAGCGGATGAAGTGGGCTCTCGACCTCAACTCACCTAACGAGATCTACATCAACGAGCGCAAGCTAGTAAGGGACTGGGCATGACGAAGTATCTCAAGTTCAACACTCCGGCGTTTTCACACTCGCAGGACCTCAAGGCCGACTACGGCCTCGAGAATCACGGCCTGGTGAAGATCGATCGCGAATACTGGAACCTGCCGACCTGTGCCCTGGTGGAGGAGGCGATCTTCCGCAACGAGGGCAATCTGGTGCAGGGCGGCCCGATCCTGGTCAACACCGGCAAGTGGTCGGCGCGCGCCGCGCAGGACAAGTACGTCGTGCGCGAGCCCTCCAGCGAGGACAAGATCTGGTGGGGCGAATACAACCGCCCGATTACGCCGGACAAGTTCGCCGGCCTGCTGTCGCGCGTGCAGTCCTATCTGCAGGGCGAGGAGCTGTTCATCCAGGACTGCTACGTCTGCAACGCGCCGGAGTACAAGATGCCGATCCGCGTGATCACGGAGAAGGCGTGGCACAGCCACTTCGCCCGCAACATGTTCATCCCGATCGACAACCGCGATGAGCTGAAGCGCCACATACCGCAGTTCACCCTGATCGTGGTGACCGGCTTCCGGTCCGATCCGCGGATCGACGGCACCCGTACGGACACCGCGATCGCGATCGATTTCTCGCGGCGGCTGGGGCTGGTCTGCAATTCCAAGTACGGCGGCGAGGTGAAGAAGACGATCTTCACCGTGATGAATTACCTGTTGCCGCTGGAGGGCGTGCTTTCGATGCACTGCTCCGCCAACGTGGGCAAAGGCGGCGACGTGGCGCTGTTCTTCGGCCTGTCGGGCACCGGCAAGACCACGCTGTCCGCCGACCCTGGCCGCCAGCTGATCGGTGACGACGAGCACGGCTGGAGCGACCAGGGGGTTTTCAACCTCGAGGGTGGCTGCTACGCCAAGGTCATCCGCCTCAGCGCCGAACACGAGCCGCAGATCCACGCCGCGACGCGCCGCTTCGGCACCATTCTGGAGAACGTGGTGCACGATTCGTCCTCGCGGCTGATCGACCTCGACGACGAGCATTTCACGGAGAACACGCGCGCCAGCTATCCGATCGATTTCATCCCCGGCACCGTCGAGGACGGCTACGTCAACCAGCACCCCAAGAACGTGATCTTCCTGACCTGCGACGCCCAGGGCGTGCTGCCGCCGATCGCGCGGCTCAACCGCGAGCAGGCGATTTACCACTTCATCTCGGGCTACACCTCCAAGATCGCCGGCACCGAGATCGGCCTCGGTATCGAGCCGGAGATCACCTTCAGCGCCTGCTTCGGCGCGCCGTTCATGGTGCACCACCCCTTCGAGTACGCCGACCTGCTGCTCCGCAAGAGCGAGCAGCACGGCGCCCAGTGCTGGCTGGTCAATACCGGCTGGGTGGGCGGCAAGTTCGGCGTCGGCAAGCGGATCAGTATCCGCCACACCCGCAACCTGCTCAACGCCGCGCTGGACGGCGAGCTGGACAATGTCAAATACCGCCAGGACAGGCTGTTCGGCTTCGACGTGCCGCTCAGCTGCCCCGAGGTGCCCGAGGACGTGCTGGAGCCGTCCAATTCCTGGGGCGACAAGGATGACTACTGGAAGAAGTACGACGCGCTGGCCGCCCGCTACATTGAGAACTTCAAGAAGTTCCGTGAGGGCTGCCCGGCGGATGTGCTGGCCGCCGGTCCCCGGCGGCTGGCGGATGTGAAGTAGCCATCGCTTCACGGTTGTGGCAACCCGATACTGCCGCGGGTCGCGCACGACGTCAGGCGACGAGACCGTAGAGCTGCCACAGCACGATGGCCAGGCCGAGCGCGGCGATCAGGACGCCGGCAGTCACGATGGTCGCTCGCCGTGAGCCAAGATCGGAGCCCAGCCCCTCGTAGTGCGGGTCGCCCTCCTCGAATAGCGGCGTCCGGAACAGATAGCAGACGATCGCGCCCGCCAGGATCAATCCTGCACCCAGCAGCAGCATCTCCCAGGTCCGGTCCATGCACCTCCTCGCCGGGATTGTACCCGCCGACCGCCCCGCGGCGCCGGGTGGCAGGTGCGTATAATCCCCCTGTGACGACGCGGCCGCTGAAAGAGTATGCGGAGAGCGACGAGCGCTACTGGTACGTCTCGCCCGAGCGCTATCTGGCGCTGCTCGCGGAACTCCGGGAAGCGGCGCCGGCGCTCGACCCGCCGCCGGACAGCGTGGTGGGCATCAAGCGCAGCGGGCTGTTTCCGGCGGTCTATCTCAGCCACCAGTTGAAGCTGCCGATGCTGACCGATGGCGAGGCCAAGGTCTTCCCATATCCCAAGTTCAGCCGGCCGCTGGTGGTCGATACCGCGATCTGGAGCGGCAAGAGCGCGCGCCGGGTTGTCGAGCGACTGCGGCGCCGCGGCGTCGAGCAGATCCGCGTGCTGGCGATGTTCGCCCGCGAGGACCCGCGGCCCGAGGTGGATGGGCTACACTATCTGGAACTGACCGACCGCATCATCCACTTCTGGTACGACGAGACAAAGGAGGAGGCTGAGCCATGAGTGCAACGCGGACGCCGCTGCTGGCGGCGAACTGGAAGTGCAACCAGCTGTGGGAGGACTGCGAGCGGTTCGTCGAGCAGCTGCAGGCCGAGCTGCCGGACTTCTTCCGGGCGGACGCCGAACCCGGGCTGGACCTGGTGGTCTGCCCGCCGTTCACCTATCTGCCGCTGCTCGGCACGCTGCTGGAGAACGCCGCGGTCTATCTCGGCGGGCAGGATATCAGCCGCTTCGACGGCGGCGCCTACACCGGCGATGTCTCGGCGGCGATGCTCAGCGACCTGGAGTGCGACTACGCGATCGTCGGCCACAGCGAGCGGCGCGGCGTCTTCGGCGACACCGACGAGATCGTGGCAAGCAAGCTCAAGCGCGCGCGCGAGGCGGAGCTGGTGCCGATCCTCTGCGTCGGCGAGTCGCTGGAGGTACGCGACGGCGGCCATGCCGAGCAGTTCACCCTGAGCCAGCTCGACGCGGTCTTCGAGGAGCTGCGCCGCTTTCCGGCGGACGCGCTGGTGATCGCCTACGAACCGCTCTGGGCGATCGGTACGGGTCGCAACGCCGAACCGGGCGATGCCCAGCAGATGGCGGCGGCGATCCGCGGCTGGCTGGCCGATAAACTCGGCGCCGTCGCCGACCAGGTACCGATCCTGTACGGCGGCTCGGTCAAGCCGGACAACGCTGCCACGTACTTCGCCCTCGCCGACGTCGACGGCGCGCTGGTCGGCGGAGCCTCGCTGAAGGCCGCCAGCTTCGCGGCGCTGGCCCGGCTGCTCGTCTGATTGGCCTCACGCCGACCCGGCTGCTTGCGCCGCGCACGGGGCTTGCGTACAATCAACACATGCGGCTGACCTTCTGGCAGTTCATGGGCATCGTCGTCGTGGCGGCCCTGATCTGGTTCCTGATTCACATCTGGGGTGAAGAGCAGGACACCTGGGCCTGGGTAGATACTATGCAGGGCTGGTTCATCAAGAGCGAGAAGGAACTGCAGGAGGATGAGGCCCCGCCGCCGGACGCCGAGGGCTGGATTCAGTAGCGGCGTTGACGGCGCGAACCACGACTCAACCAGACCGGTCCAAACGGCGGGGCGCAGGTGCGATGACGGGCGAGCGTATACCACAATCGGTGCTGGCGGTGCTGGCGGCGGTGCTGATCTTCGGCGGCCTGCTGGGCGCGCGCTGGCTGATGAATCCCGCCGATCGCGGCCAGGTCGGCGTGCAGGAATGCTACGACGAACTGGCGGTGGCCCTCGACCAGGCCGGCGTGCTGCCCCTGCGCGGTCCCGATGAACTGCTGATGGGCTACGCCAGTCTGGTGGTCTCGCTCTCGCAGCTGAGTGAGCCCCAGCTGAGCGGCGGAGTCGCCACCCTCTCGCTGGCCACGGTGCTGAGCGGCGTCGCGACCGACGCCGGCGTCCAGGAGCTGCGGATTCGCCCCCAGCAGTGGCGCGAGGTGCGCCCGGGCGCGGTCCGCACGGCGCTCCGCCGCCTGGCCGGGCTGCCCCTGAGCAAGCAGGCCGCGAGCGCCACTGGGGGCAGCAGCGCCACGGCTTCCGGGACGGCGGTCGGACCGGCCGCCAACTTCAGCTTCCACGTGCGGGTCGGCACGCACCGCTACCGCTGCGTCCCCTATTTCAGTGGGCAGCGACTGACCGAGATCCTGGTCAAGCCCGACGTCTGAGTCCGGACGGCAAAACGGGCGGGCCCGCAGGCCCGCCCGCCGCCTCATCCCGAGGCCGGGGCCGAAGTGCCCCATTATCCCACGATCGTCCAGGTGCAGCTGGGCGTCTCTGCGCCGCGGTAGGCTGCGACCGCCCGCTGTGCGCTGTTGGCGTCGTAGAGCCGGGACAGCGCCGCGGTTTTGTTCTGCGCCGCGACCTCGATACTGCGGATTTCGCTCAGCCGCTGCACCTTGACTGCATCCAAGCGGGGCCTGGCCTCGCCACGGTCGGCACCGAGGGTGTCCGCCGTGGTGGTTCCACCGGACTCCGGCGCTGCCGGGCTGGTCCGGGGCTGGCCCCGGGCAGCCTGGCGGTACTTCCAGGCTGCCCCGATGGGGCTTACGCCGATCCTCAATTCGCTCATCTACACATTCCTCCTTGAACGTGTCTGGCCGGCGCGCTACGCGCGCAGCGCGCATGCCGCAATGTGGCTAGGGTTGCCTTATGAGACTGGTGCGCCCTACCCCAGGAGCTGCAGGACCGCCTGCGGCAGCTGATTGGCCTGTGCCAACGCCGCCACGCCCGCCTGCAGCAGGATCTGGTTCCGCGTCATGATCATCGTCTCATAGGCAACGTCCGCGTCCCGGATTCGCGATTCCGCGGAAGTCAGGTTCTCGCCCGCGATGTCCAGGTTGCGGATTGTGGCTTCCAGCCGGTTCTGGATCGCGCCCAGCCTGGAGCGCATGTCGCTGACCCGGTTGATCGCCACGTCAATGATCGAGATCGCCTCCTGGGCGAGGCGGCTCTCGGTGATCAGCAAGCCCTCGACGCCCAGGGACTTGGCCGAGTGGTCGGCGATGAAGCCGCCGATCAGCTGGCCCTGGTTGGCGCCGATCTGCAGGTTGAAGCCCGTCGGCACGACGTGGATGAAGAAGCTCTCCACCACGCCGCTGAGGCTGACCTGCGGGGTCTCGAGGGGCAGCTCGTAAGCGAAGCTGACCATGGTGTTACCGCCGCCACCGTCCAGTTCCGTCGGCGGCTGGGGGTCGAGCCTCAGCCCCAGCGTGTTGTCGAAGTAGATCCTCAGGCCGGGCAGCAGGCCGGTGATCTCGTTGGAATCGGTAATCACCGAGCCGACGGACTGGCCCTTCTCCAGGTTGAACGCCGTAACCGAGTAGATCGGCGAGGTCGATTCGCGGATCTCCATCAGGGACAGCGCGTTCTGCAGGGCTTCGTTGCCCGCGATCACCAGTTCGGCGCCCGGCACCGGCGTGGTGATCGAGATGGTGCCCTTGGCCAGGCCGTAGGTGTTGACGTGCACCAGATCGGGCGGCATCTGCCCGTTGAGCACCCCGCTGTTGATCACGCCCGTTCCGTCGGGATTCCAGATCGCCAGGCTGATCTTGCCGGCGACGTCCTCCAGGGTGTCGTTGCGTGACACCGTGATCGTGGCACGGTTGTCGGAGCCGCGCACGTAGAGCGTCAGTTCCGTGCTGTTGGTGCCGAGGAAGACGCCGAAGTCCTGGAAGCGGTTGATGCTGGCCAGGGTGGTCAGCTGATCGGCGGTCAGCACGTTGTTGGTGCTGAGGTTGAACGTGGCGGTCTCGCCGGCCTGCAGGATGCCGTCCGCCGTGAAGTGGACGTTCTCGAGCGGGCCGCCGGTGGCGCCTTCAAAGGCGGCGCTGATGCTGAAGGTGTTGTTGCCCAGCGTATCGTCCAGCCTGGCTCCTCGCGAGGCAGCCAGCGCCGTGTCCTGATCCCAGTTGGCCGCCACCAGCGAGGTGTACTGGGCGTTGTTGAACTCGAAGACGGCATAGGTCCGGTTGGTGATCGCCGAGACCAGGAAGGTGCCGTTGGTCGCCGCCGGTCCGTCCTGCCAGACTTTGCCGTACTCCTGGAAGCTGTTGCCGCCGGTGTAGCGCTCCCAGCCGATCACGTCGGCGAAGTCGATTAGCCCACCGGCGATCGACGCCCAGTGGCTGTAGCGCGTATCGAAGCGGATGTCGAGCTGGCCGGTCGTGGCGTCGCCGACGGTGATCACGCCGCCGGTCGAGGCCGTCGACACGGCCGGGTTCCAGGTGATGCCGTTGTTGACGAACGCGATGCTGGCGGCCATGATCAGTTCGTTGCTCGTGCTGCCGTCGCTGGCGAAGCTGAGATAGAAGTCGCTCCCGCTGCCGTCGGCGTCCTCGAACTTGGAGTTGACCACCGTCACACCCACACCGAGGTTGAGGTTGTAGGTGCCGTTGCCGGCGTTGTAGGCCACCGCCGAAGTCACGCCGGCCCCCGTCAGCGCGATGCTGATCGCCTCGGCCAGGCCGCCGCCGCCCGCGCCGGCGCTCATCACCAGTCCGGGCGAGAGCACCACCGAGGCGGTCACGATGCTGGTGCCGTTGTTGAGCGTCAGCAACAGCTTGTCGCCGGTGCTCATCTCCTCGGACTGGAAGGTCATGCCGATCGAGTTGCCGATGCTGGCGAACTCGGCGGCATAGACGCTGACCCGGCCGTCCAGCGGGCTGTTGACCGCCAGCGAGCCGTTGGCCGTCACCGGTACTTCCGCCTGGTAGATGCCGGTGTTGCCTACGCCGTCCACGCCGCCGGACTTGATGACCGCGTCGGCGCGGAAGGTGCGCAGGTAGTTGATCTGGCCGACGGCGTCCTCGGTTCGCTCGGTGGCGAACACGTCGGTCTTGTGCGCCTGCAGCTGGCCGGTCGACTTGGCCACCGCCTGCATCACGAAGTTGCCGCCGTTGCCGACGTTGCCGGTCACCGCCGCCTGCACGCGCGAGAAGTCGTCGGTGCTGACCAGCGCGCCGAGCGTGCCGTCCAGCAGCTTCTTGGTGTTGAACTCGGTGCTGGCCGCGATCCGGTTGATCTCGTCGGTCAGCTGGCTGATCTCAAGCTGCAGCGCGGCACGGTCGTCGGCGGTGTAGATGCCGTTGGAGGCCTGCACCGCCAGCTCGCGCATCCGCTGCAGGATCGAGTGCACCTCGTTCAGCGCACCCTCGGCCGTCTGGATCAGGCTGATGCCGTCCAGGGCGTTGGCACTGGCGCGGTTCAGTCCGCGGATCTGCGCACGCAGTTTCTCGCTGATCGAGAGGCCGGCCGCGTCGTCGGCGGCACGGTTGATGCGCAGTCCGCTGGACAGTCGTTCCAGTGACTTGGAGATCGCCATGCCGGTAATCGACAGATTCCGGTTGGCATTGATCGCCACGGGGTTTTGGTAAATTCGCAGAACACTCATCTACACATTCCTCCTTGAACGTGTAATTGCAGAATGGCCCTGCCCGAAGCGGGCGGGCGAAGATGCCGCCGCGCCGGGCCGCTCCTTCCTCCGTGAAGGGCAGCTGAGCACGGGGTGACTGGATCGGGGCCGGGCGGTGCCCGGCGCAGTGCCGCGTCTCCTCCTTCGCGCGACGCTCGCATCGCCGCGCTGTCAAGCTAGGAGGATTATCGGCGCGCCAAGCCGCTGCTTGAACCCCGGGAGGGTCAAGTCATCTCCCCAACATTTGTCGCGGTCCAACCAACCGCGCGCAAGCAAACGAAACGGACTCTGGGGCCTATATCGGCGGCGGGGCGGGCGACTTGAGTCAGCCCTTGTCCGGCGGGCCGACCACCGCTCGCGCGCGACGCTGCCGCCGCCGCCAGGGCCACAGCAGCAGGCACAGCAAAACCAGCGCGGCCAGCGCCAGCCGTGCCGCCCCCGCCGCGGCCGGCTCCGTAAGCGCCAGGGCCAGCCAGTGGTGCAGGTGCAGCGCCGGTGCCTTGAAGCCGCCGGCCAAGGGCCAGGGCAGTACCAGAATCGCCAGCAGCGCGGTACTCGTGATCGTACCCAGCACTCCCCGCTGCCGGCCGCTCAGGGCGCTGGCCCGGCCGAGCAGCAGCACCCCCGCAGTCGCGAGCGGCAGCGCGGCCAGGCCGGCCCACAGCAGCAGCGGGCGGTCGACCTGATCGGCTACGACCTGCGGCAGCGTCAGGCACAGCCAGGCACTCGCCGCATACCATGTCCAGGCGACGCCATCGAGCCGCGCGGGTGTTTGATCGTCACGGCTGGCCAGCAGCACCCACCAGGCCAGCCAGAGGCTGCTCAGCCCGAGGTTGAAGGTCACCTGCCAGTCACCGGGGGACAGCTGCGACGGCTCGCTGGCCCAGCCCCAGGTCTCAAGCGCCACCCGCAGCGCCACCGGCAGCGTGGCCGCCAGCGCCGCCAGCCACCCCGCCCGCAGCCGTCCGCTGCGCCGGCCGCCCGGCCACATCGCCAGTACGGCCAGGATCGCGACCAGCAGCAGCGCCAGCAGCGGAAATCTGAGCAGCGTCCCCAGCAGGCGGTCGAGGAAGGTGGTGTCGACGCGCGTATGGGCGATCGTCGCGGCGACCCAGTCGGCGTAGGAGCCGAGCGTCAGCGGCCAGCGTAGCAGCGCCGTACCGGCGATCAACGGCGCGTGGACGGCGACGGTGACGGCCAGCCACAGCGCCGTGCCCCACTGCCGCCCCAGCAGGCCGCGGGCCGCGTGCAGCGCCAGCGTTGCCGCGACCACAACCGTCGGGCCGATCAGCAGCAGGCTGCCCAGCACCCACAGCCAGACCGGCAGGTAGAGATTGAAGTCGTCGAACAGGTAGAACTCGGCCACGGTGGCCCGCGGGTCATAGCCCAGCAGCAGCGCGGCCGGGGCCAGTGACAGCAGCAGCGCCAGCGCCACCAGCCAGGCGGCGCTCTGGCGGGGCAGCGCCCAGCGCATCAGAGCCGGCAGCAGATAGTGGTAGCGCTGCGTCAGCAGCTCCCGCCAGGCCGGAGCGAGCCACAGCGCGCTGAGCCACAGCGCCAGCCCGGCGGCGTCCAGCACGCTGGGCAGTGGCGGTGCGTCGCCGCCCGCGCGCCAGATCAGGCCGGCGAGCAGTCCCAGCGCGGCCAGCAGCAGCCAGACCTCGCCCGCCGCCCGCACCAGCACGCCCGGCTGCGGGGCCGGCGGCACCGGCTGGCGGAGTACCTGGCTGGGGCTGAGTGGCCTGTTCATGGCGGCGGCTCCAGCGGGAACGTCAGGCGCAGGTATTCAAGCGTCTCAGCTCCGCCCTCGGCTTCGGCGGTCGCATCCAGCGGGGCCAGCAACACGCCCTGGCCGCTCAGCCCGCCCCGCAGCCCGACCGGCAGCTGCAGCAGGCCCAGCCACGCCAGTCGGTCACGGCCTTGCGCCGCGAGATCCGGGGCGGGGGTCGTCGCCGACCACTCATCCGGGTCCGCGTGGTGCCGCAGCAGCTCGACGGTGCGCCGGCCCAGCGGGGAGGGCGAACGCGGCGCCCCCGGCAGCCAGTCGGCCAGGTGCTCCTCCCAGCCCTGAAGGCGCGCGCGGCCCGGCCACGGCGTGATTTCCGGCAGCGCGAGTTCGAGCCGCAGCGACTCCTGCCCGCCGGGCAGCACCTGCCAGCCGAGCGGGGTCAGCAGGTAGCATTCGTCGCCCGCCAGCCCCCGGGTGTCGCAGGTCAGTTCCAGCGTCGAGGGGCCCCGCCGCCTGCGCTCGATCGTCACCGGCGGCCTGGGAGCTGAGCGCGCCCCTTCGGCGCTGAGCGTGAGCAGCGGTCCGCCGTGGCGCCCGTGCCAGACGGCGCCGTGACGGTCGGCGCTGAGCCGCCAGCCGCCGGGGCTCGACCAGCTCAACCGGCGCAGCATTGCGTCCGCGGGCAGCGCCAGACTGAGGTCGCCGTCGCGATCCGCGCGGCCGGCCTGGGCCTGACGGTCGACGGCCTCCTCCAGTCCCAGCTCGCTGTCGATCAGGCTCAGCCGCAGCGGTGGCGTCCTGAGCGGCTGGGTCTGCCACCACAGCCAGCCCCCGCCACCGAGCGCCAGCACGGCCAGCGAGGGGGCCAGCCAGGGGCGGCGCGCGATTGTCCCGCCGATCAGCAGTGCCAGCGGCAGGCCCAGCACCAGCAGCCACAGCTCAGCGGGCCACGCCCGGGCTTCGACCACGCTGTGCTGGAGCGGCACCAGCCGCTGGGTGAGCTCCTCATCCAGCGCGCGCAGGTTGCGGTTGCTGTCGGACAGGTCGCCGTGCCCGGTGTTGAACTCGGGATAGTCCCAGGGCTCCAGCGCTCCGGCGCGGCAGGTCTCGCGGTAGATCCAGACCGGATGCAGATAGCCGGCCCGATGGCTGATGACGTCCGGCTGCTCTGGATCTCCCGCCAGCAGCGGTGTCAGATTCAGCTGGTCATTGAGATCGCCGGCGTTAAGCAGCCGCTGCGCGCGCCAGCCGCCGCTGCTGCCCCCCAGCCAGAGCGTCAGCTCCTCCAGCTCCCCCTCCAGCCAGCGGGCAATCGCCGCGCGGGCTTCGTCCGGGCCGCCGCCGACAGAGAGCAGATTGCCGCGTCCGACCGGCCGGACCGCGCTACTGAGATCCAGTCCCTGCCAGCTGCCCCGGGCGCCGTAGAGGCACAGATGGCCGCCACCGAGCATGAAGGTCACCAGCGCCCGCTGCTCGGCCTCCGGCCACAGCGACACCTGCGCCAGATCGGCCAGCGCGAAGGCGAAGTCGCGGGCGGCCAGTGGCGCCAGGGTCAGATCGCGGCGATCGACACCGAGGATGTAGTGGCGGCTGGTCAGCTGCTCCGGCTCGAAGGCGGGTACGCCGGCACGGTCCACGGGCGGCATCAGTCGCAGGTGGTTGTCCGCGTTGAGCGTATCCTGAAACTGCAGGTCCGGCGGCCCGTCGAGCCACAGGGAGTAGAGGTGCGCCGGCTCCAGCTGCGTCACGTCGTAGCGGAGGGCGCCCCAGGGCTGGCCTTCCACCTCCACGGCCACCTGCAGCTTCAGCATCCCGCCGGGCTGCGACGGCGGGCAGACCCGCGGCAGCAGGACCGCCCTGGCGGGCACCGACGGCGGTACCAGTAATTCGCGTGAGACGGTAGTCTGCGGAGTCGCATGCGGGGGCTTGTCCGCCTGCGCCAGCTCCTCGGCGGCATAGCCGTAGGACGTGGTGACCGAGACCTTCACGGTGCGCGCCATCGGCTGGCGGTGCTCGATGCTGACCTGCACCGGGATGGTCGAGTAGTTGAAGCCCGCCTGCCAGGCCAGCCCGCTTCTGGCCGCCCAGTCGCGGGCCAGGGCGCTGTTGGCCACCGGCAGGGCGTAGCCGCCGTAGCCCGCGCTGATCCGCACCTCGGCATCGCCCAGCCCCAGGCCGCTCTGGGCCGCCGCCCGGCGCTCCCCCGGCAGACCGGCCAGCATCGTCAGCCAGACTGCAAGCAGTACGACGGGCACTATGCGGGGCACGCGACATTATATCCCGACCGCGGGGAACCTCAGCCGAGCGAGCGGGGTCACGAACTCAGAGGTAGCCGGGTGATGGCGCGCCGCGGTGCGCGCGGGTACAATTGTGCGCAGGGAAACGTGGAGACTCGTTTACCTGGGGACCGTGGATTCGAACCACGATTAACTGATCCAGAGTCAGCCGTCCTACCATTAGACGAGTCCCCAGCGAGGGCAGGCATTATAACACGGCTGAAGCCTCACGGGGGAGCAAGGAGCAGCGATGCAGATGCGGCGTAACACACCATGGATACTGGCGGCGGCCTGCGGCCTGATGATCCTCGCGGCGGCCTGCGGGGGAGCGCAGCGGCTCGGAGCGGGGACCAGCGAACTCGCCCCCGCCCCACCGGCGGACCTGCCGTGGCCACCGCCCCCCGGCCCGTCACGGCAGGCCAGCGACTTCGTGACGCAGCTCAGCGGCAGCGAGTGGACGGCCAGCGGCGGCAGCGTGGTCAACGAGAGCTCCTCGCTGAGGATGTCGGGCGCGGCGGCGCTGCCCTGGGCGATCTACACCGTGGCGCAGCTCAGCGCCGACAACGAACTGACCGGCATCATGGTGATGTTCGACGAGCAGCCGGGCGGGCCCGGCGACGGCACCGCCCTGTTCGTCGCGCTGGCAAACTACGAGCTGGGGGCCTGGGAGTGGTTCGATCCGCCGACGCAGCCCTTCAGCCACGCCACCGGCGGCGATCCCAAATACCGCGGCCCGGCGGGCACCGGGCACGTGGCCATCGCGCTGGCGGGAGCCGGCGAAGCACTGGTAGACACGGTCACCTTCACCCACACCGGCGACACGGGCCAGGTTGCGGCCCCACAGAATCTGACCGGCGAAGTGGTGGACGTGGAGCTGGTGGAGCTGGACTGGGACGACGTGGAGGGCGCCAGCGGCTACAACGTCTACCGCAGCCGCAACGCGGACCTCAGCGCGCCCAAGTGGCTCAACGACGGTGACGGCCTGGTGGCGGCCAGCGAATACACCGACGAGAGCCTGACCAAGGGCTACTACTGGTACTGGGTGACGGCGGTGGCCGGCGACGAGTCCGATCCCAGCAACGTTGTCCAGCTCTGGGCCTTCGCAAACAACCTGCCGGCGCCGACCAACCTACGGGTCACCGACCGCGCCGCGGAATCATTCACGGCGGCCTGGGATTGGGATGGCGCGAATCCCGGCGGTGGCTTTGTGATCTACCTGCACACCCTGCCGGACTTCCTGATCACCGATCCCGCCGCGGAATCGAGGAGCATCACGTACGGCGGCACACGGGAGCTTCCGATCAGCGGCCGCGAGCCGGGTGTCGTCTACTACTGGAAGATGTGCGCCCGTGCCGCTGGCTTTGAGTTGGGGCGGATCAGCGAGGAGGCCACCGGATCCTCGTCGGGCTACTGGACCTGGGCGGATGTCGAGACCATCGCCGAGGCACCGATACCATTCCGGGCGGTTCGCGTCGGAGACGAGATGGCCGTGGCATACTTCAATGGCTACTCAATCGACGTGGCCGTGCGCGACGCGGGAGTGTGGACGAGCGACACGGCGATGGTCGGTGCAGCGAACCGCGTGTTCAGCGACACGCTTGACCTGGCCTACAGCGGGGGAACCTATGTCGTTGCAGGTGGTGACAACTCAGCAGGCGACGCCTGGGCGGCCTACGGTTCGCCTGGTGACTGGACCAATGACCGCGTCCACGGGGACGGCGACACGGGCTTGTTCCACCCCGAGAGCGGCAAGTACGTGGCGGCCGCCGCCAGCGACACTGAACTGGCGGTGATGCACTACGACCTCACCGGCGGGGCCGTGAGGATGCACACCAAGCAGCTCAGCGGCGGGGGCTGGTCCAATACCAGTATTCGCGCCCTCGATCCGACGACAACCCCGGACCACACTGCCGCCTTTCTCGGAACGAACCTGTTCGTACTCAGCGCCGATGCGTTGACGGACGAGCTGCTGCTGGGTGACCGCGACGGCGGATGGGTATTCAGCGATGTGCGTGACGCCTCGACGCCCAAGATCACGCTGTTCCTCAATCTGCTGCGTTTTCAGGACGAGTGGCTGGCGGCCGGGTTCAACAGCGGTGGTCACGAATTGCACGTGCTGAATGGAACCACTCTGCCCTGGACCGGGCAGGAGATCGCGGACGGGCTGGGCTACTACGTGCGCGTCGCCGCCGAGGGTGAGGAGGCGATCGCGATCTTCTACGGCAGCGGCCAGTACCACTTCGCGCGTTACTCGGCGGGCTGGACTTACGAGCGCATCTCGGTGCCCGATACCACCGACTTCGACGGGATGTGCGACGTGCTGCTGATTGGCGGGGTGCCGCACTTCTTCTTCCGGGACGAGGACGACGGCATGATCAAGGTCGCCAGGGGCACGCCGCCAGAGGAGTAGGTAGCAGGGGGCTTCAGCCCCCTGATTGATTGCGCGGGGACCAGAATCGCGGG
>CAZSSB010000026.1:33157-40433 GCA_964609245.1 uncultured Planctomycetales bacterium
AGGTAGCAGGGGGCTTCAGCCCCCTGATTGATTGCGCGGGGACCAGAATCGCGGGGATGAATCCCCGCCTACCAGCATCCCGGTAGCGGCGGGTTTCAACCCGCCGACATTTGAATCGCGGGTATGAATCCCCGCCTGCCGGGCGTGTGTCCGCCGGTAGAATAGAAGCTACGATGACCGAGCCGGGCGGACAGTACCGCGCGGCGCTTGACCGCCTCTACGCCCTCGGACCGGGCCGCATGCAGCCGGGCCGCGAGCGGCTGCGGCGCCTGCTCAGCCGCGCCGGCGACCCGCACCTCAAGGTACCCGCCGTGCTGATCGGGGGCACCAATGGCAAGGGCCGGGTGGCAGCCGCGCTCAGCGCCGTGCTCAGCGCCCGCTACCGCGTCGGCGCCTTCATCAAGCCGCATCTCAAGACCATCCGCGAGCGCTGGCGGCTGAACGATCAAGCGGTCGGCGAGGAGAGCTTCACCGAAGCCGCCCAGCGCAGCTGCGATCTGGTTGAAGAGCACGGCGAGCCGATCAGCTTCTTCGAAGCCAACGTGCTGCTGGGGGCGCTGCTGTTCCAGGAAGCAGACTGCGACATCGCGATCTGGGAGATCGGTCTCGGCGGCCGGGAGGACGCCTGCAACCTGGTGGAGCCGCTGGTGAGCGTGCTGACCAACGTCGGCTACGACCATCAGCAGATTCTGGGCGAAACGCTGACTGAGATCGCCCGTGACAAGGCCCGGATCTGCCGGCAGGGCAGGCCGCTGCTGCTGGGGCCGGCACGCCCCGGCGGCGAGGAGGCCTACCACGAATACGCGCCGGTGGTGCGGGAGGTCAGCGCCCAGCGAGGCGCGCGGCTGAGGCCGCTGAGCGCCCCGCCCCCCGAGGAGTGGCAGCACTACCTGGCGGGCGGCGCCGCCGGCCTGCCCCCCGATACGTTCCGGATGGTCACCAGCTGCCTCAGCGCGCTGGCGGAGCAGACCAGCACGCTGTGGGTCGGAGCCAATGACGTGCTGGCCGGACTGACCCGCGTCCACTACCGCGGGCGGATGGAGCGCACCCAGCTGGCCGGGCGGCCGGTGCTGCTCGACGCCGCCCACAACGTCGACAGCCTGGGGTGGCTGGCCCGCGTGCTGACCGCCGCCGAACCCGAGGCCCGCCATCCGGTGGTCTTCGGCTGCCAGAGCACGCGCGATCCCGCCGAGCTGCTGGCGCGGCTCAGGCCCGCCATCGAAGTGCTGGTGCCCATCGAGGTGCCGGTGCTGAGGCCCTGCCCGCTGAGCCGGATAATCGCCGCCGCCGAGATCTTGGGTCTCCCGGTCAGCCTACCGGCCTGCGTCGATCCCGCCGCCGAGTGTCGGCAGTACGCCATTGGCGAACTGACCGAACTCGATCCGCCGGACAACCGAACGCGCTGGCTGGAGTCCGTCGAGCACGCCCTGCTGCTCAGCACCGCCGAGCGGCCGACCGTGATCTGCGGCAGCATCTCCTATCTCGGCGAGATCCTGCGCGCCTTCGAGGACGGCTGGCGCGCCCAGGCCTAGGCGCTGCCGCCTTCACCGCCCGGTGTCTTGCGCGGGGCGGGCTCGCCGGCAGTGCCCTTTTTCTTGGCCAGCCCTGACGCGATGTCGGGCAGCTGCTGGATCAACTCTCTGAGATCGACGCCGCTGAGCGCCTCGACCACCGGCGGCAGCTCGGCCAGCACCTGGCCGATGTCCTGGGTGATCTTGCTGGCGCCGGTGCCAGTCCCCCCGCCGGTGCCAACGATCGTGATCTTCTCGATGCGGCTCATCGGCTCGGCGATCGCGCGGGCGATGTCGGGCAGCTTCTCGATCAGCAGCTGGGCGATCGCGGCCTCGTTGTACTCCTGCCAGGCGCGCGCCTTCTCCATTGAACCCGCGGCTTCGCTGAGCCCTCGCTGCCTGATCACCTCGGCCTCGGCCAGGCCCCTGGCCTTGGCGGCTTCCGCCTCCGCCTCACCCTGGGCCTGGACCACCTCCGCCTGGGCGAAGCCGGTCAGCTTCCTCGAGCGGCTCTCACCCTCGGCGACGTTCTCCAGACGGAAGCGCTCAGCCTCGGCCACCCGCTCCACCTCGTACTTGCGGGCGTCGGCGGGCCGCTGAATGGTGGCCTCCAGTTCCTTCTGCTTGCGCTGGATCTCGAGCTGCTCCAGCTCGATGCGCTTGTGCTTCTCGACGATCTCGACCTCGACCTCCTGCTCGCGTACCTGCCTCAGCGTGACGTTCTTCTGCAGGTCGTAGGCCAGGTCGGCCTCGGCCTTCTGGGTGTTGACGTCGCGGGTGTAGTTCGCCACCTGGATCTCGTAGTCGCGGTTGGACTCGGCGATCTTGGTCTCGGCCTCGAACTTGGCGGTCTCACCTTCCTGGCGGAAGCCGGCTGACTTGATCGTCGCGTCACGGCTGGCCTCGGCCTCGCCGATCGTGGCGTCACGCTTGACCTCGGCGGTGCGCTTCTTGCCCAGGGCGTCCAGATAGCCCTCGTTGTCGCGCACGTCGCGGATGGTGAAGCTGATGATCGCGAGGCCCATGTTGGCCAGGTCGGTGGCGGCGATATCCTGCACCCGCTGGGCGAAGGCGTCGCGGTTCTTGTAGATGTCCTCGACGCTCATCGCGCCCATGATCGCGCGCAGGTGGCCTTCCAGCGTCTGCTGGGCGATGCGGCTGATCTCGGTGGCGCCCTTGCTCAGGAACTGCTCGACCGCCGTCGCGATTGAGACATCGTCGCTCTTGATCTTGATCTGCGCCACGCCGTCGACGATCACCGGCACGCCCAGCACGGTGTAGACCTCGGGCGTCTTGACGTCGATCGTCATCAGTTCCAGGCTGAGCGTATCGACGCGTTCGATCACCGGCCAGACGAAGGTGCCGCCGCCCTTGATGATCCGAAAGCCCAGCTTGGCGCGGGTGCCGTCGGGCCGCCTGACCCACTGGCCGCGGCCGCCGGTGACCACCATCACGGCGTTGGGCGGCACCTTGGTGTAGCGACTGGCCCAGATCATGATGATGATGAAGAGGACGACGACGACGATGATGACCCAAGTCCAGATGCTTGCCAGGTTCACGCCCTCCGTCATCCGCCCTATATCTTGAAGCGCCAGTAACAGTGGCATCATAGAACTCCTCTCTCCCCCCGGGTTGCCCCGGTCTGAATGCCCGCTCGAAGCGAAACCTCCGCCTTCGCAGGCATTATACGCTAAACACTACTGTCCCCCGCCTGATGCGGGTCATTCACTCATGGCAGCGCAGGCGTTGCGCCTGTCCCTGCATCACTGATCAACCGCCACCTCGGTCAAGACCAGATGCTCAACCGCCAGACCCAACGCGCCCAGCGTCGCTGCCGCCGCGGCCCGCAGGCGGTCAGCGGTCGCTGCCTGACTGCCGCGCACCTCGCCAGCCTGCATGATCTCAAGCGTGCGTCGCAGGCTGTCCTCCAGGATCTGGCGCGCGATATCGACGATCTCACCCGGCGGCTTCGAGAGCATTCGCTCGGCGGCCAGCGCGATGCTGATTTCATCGGAGCCGACCTTGACCTGCGCCGTGTAGCTCAGCTGCACCCGGCCGCCACCGCTGAGGTTCGCCCGCACTTCACCGCTGACCGGCAGCAGTTCCATGCTCAGCAGGTCGGCTCGCTCGATGACCGGCCAGATGAAGGTCCCGCCGCCGGGTCGGATGAGCCGAAAGCCCACCTTGAGCTGCCGCCCGTCGGGCAGCCGCACCTGCTGGCCGATGCCGCCGCTGACCAGCAGCGCCTTGTTCGGCGGCGCCTTGCGATATCTGGACGCCCAGACGATGATGATCACGAAGAGCACGACCACCATCGCAATCACCACGGACGCGATTGAACCTGTAGGTCCACCGAACTGCATCCATGCCAGCATCGCTGGTACTCCCTTCCTCCGGGCTGCCCCGGTCCCGCACGCCCCGAACGCGCTGGCGGCGCGCCCGGATCGTTGTCTTCAGACTCACTGTCCCCCGCCATCCCGGCGGCATCAGTACGGGGCGGGAACTGCTCCCGTCCCCATTGCTCACGCAAGCAGTTTCTTCTTCGGTTCAACGTAGGCCATGTTGCCGCGCACCTTGCGGATGCGCACTTTGTCGTACTTGGCCGCCTTGCCCTCGCTGATCAGGCGTGCCGGCGCCGTATAGCGCACGCCCTCCAGGATGTAGGCGATCTCGCCGCAGAGCTCGTGCTCGACGGGCGTGATCACGTCGGCCTCGAGGCCCAGCATGTCGAACGCCCGGGCCTGGCTGGTGCCCTGCATCCCGAACAGGAACTTGCCGATCACCAGCCACAGCACGAAGGCCATCAGGATCCCGCCCACCACCGCGGCGACCAGGCTCCAGCCGAGCCCCAGCCCATAGCCGGTGGCCAGCAGCCCGCCGCCGCCGAAGGCGCAGAGGAAGCCGGCGATGCTCAGCGGCGAGAACGGATTCCAGTCCGGCATCTCGTGCGTCGCGAAGTGGCCCGCGCCCGAAGTGTCGGCGTCGTGATCGACGTCGAGCCCGACGTCCGTATCCGCCGCCGCGTCGAAGTCCACCCCCGCGCCGGCGTCAACGTCTACGCCCACGTCGAGGTCCGCGTCGGGCACCCCGACGTCGAAGTCCGCCGCCCCGACGTCGATGTCATGATCGGCGCCGAAGTCGAAGCCGGCATCGTGGTCCGCGGCGACGTCGAAGCCCGCGTCATGGTCGAAATCGACGCCCACGTCGTGATCCACGTCGAAGCCGACATCGTGATCGACGTCGAAGTCATGATCCGCGTCGAAGTCGTGGTCGAAATCGTGGTCGACGTCCGTGTCGACGTCGCTGAGCGACTCCAGACCGTGGCTGACCGCGCCGAGGGTGCCTGCTACCAGAACGTAAACCAGGCCGATGCCGAAGCAGAGCCAGTAAGCAGTCGTCAGCGCCACCATCGTTATGCCCCTGCGGTTCCTCCCGGGCCGGGCTGAAGCCGCGGCCCGCATCATTCTACCGGCAGCAAAGCCTCAAGTCCAAGGGTAGGCAAATCGGCGCCGCGCGTCGGGCCCGCGGGCCCCGCGGCTGCCGAATGTCCCACCCCGAGCTGAATGCAGCCACCAGACGCTCATCATCTGGCACCCAGATTATAACATATCTTAGGGGCTGTTTCAATATGCCAATGCTGCGCTTCGTGATCTTGATCGAATGTGGACATCTGGCGATGCTGCAGATGCGAGCGGCCAGGCTGACCGGCAGGTTGCCGCGCGGGTGTACAATGAGCGGCGATCAGTGAGGTGGAATCTATGAAGCGGGCAGGAATCATCGTGATGATCAGCATACTGGCGATAGCAGTGGGCGCGACAATGGCCCCGGCGCAGGAGGGCGGGCGCGGCGACGCGGGCGAGCGCAAGCTGCCGGGCGCGGTGGACTCGGGCTCCAACGGCCAGCCGGCGCCGGCCCAGGTGGACGCGGACGCGGTGGCGGAGCTGCACCGCCTGCGCGAGCTGTACGAAAGCGACGAGGGCGCCGAGAAGGAGGTGGCCGACGGCTGCCTGCGGCTGCTGCCCACCTTCGAGGGCGGCGAGGACTACGACCATCTGGTGGACTGCCTGTTCCTGCTGGGCGACGCCAATTACTACCTCGGCGAATGGGCCGGTGCCCAGCGCTACATGCAGCGCGCCTTCGACCTCGGGATGCGCTACTTCCCGGACGAGATGAGCGGCTATCCGCTGAAGGTGATCGGCGAGTGCCAGTTCGAGCAGGGCGAGCAGGAGCAGGCCCTGGCCTCCTTCCGCCAGCGCGTGCAGATGGTGCGCAAGCAGGAGAACACGGCCGACCTGGCGGGCGCGCTGTTCGACGTCGGGGCGATGCTGGTCAACCTCGGCCGCGAGGAGGAGGCGCTGACGGTGCTGGCCGAGGCGCTGGCGGCCAACAACGACCGCGCCGGTGAACTGAGCGAGACGGGCAGCGGCGCCAGCGACGAGGAGCGCGCCGCCAACGTGATCGACCACGCCGAGATCGTCTACCACCTGGCGATCGGCAACTTCCGCCTGGAGCGCTATGAGGACGCGCGCAAGTACCTGGAGCAGGCCTACGCCTTCTTCACCAGCATCCAGGACACCGGCCAGTACGACGTGGCCGACCGGCTGGTCTTCGTGCTCGACGACCTGGTGCTGGTCAGCGAGACGCTGGGCGACAGCATCGCCGCCGACCGCTATCAGCGCGAGCGCGACCAGCTGAACCAGTAGCGCTCGCCCGGCGCTGGGCGGGTATACTCTTAGCGCAATGGACCAGTTCAAGCTCAGGCCGATGTTCGTCAACGACGAGGCCGGCAGGCCGGTCGCCGTGCAGGTCGATCTGGAGTCCTTTCAGCAGGTGCTGGAGCTGCTCGGCGCCCTGCTCAAGGAGGGCCGCGTCCCGCCCGGCGTCGCGGCGGATGAACCTCTGCTCGCCCAGCTGTCCGCCATGCTGGACGGCGACGCCGAAGGCGACCCGCGGGAGCGGCTGGAAGACCTGCTGGACACGCTGACGCTGCTGCGCGCCAAGGCCGATTCAGAGGAATACGTGGACTACGAGGACATGCGCGTCGAGCTGCTTGAACTGGACAAGCCGTGAGCTATCGCCTGCGGCTGTCGCGGCGGGCGCTGCGCCAGCTTGAGAAGCTGCCGCTGGAGATCCGACTTCGCATCGATCCCCGGCTGCGATCCCTCAGCACGGAGCCGCGGCCGGCGGGCTGCCGCAAGCTGGCGGGCATCGCCCACGGCTACCGGCTGCGCATCGGTCCCTGGCGGGTGATCTACGAAGTGGATGACCAGCGGCGCGAAGTCCGCGTCGAGTGGATCGGCCCGCGGGCCAGCGCGTACTGACGGCGGTGCGCTGCATCCCGGCGGGCACGGCTCCACCCCCGCACCAGGCGGCAACTCGCGGGACCGGTCAGGGCACCACTTCCTCGGCCGAGATGGTGTAGTCCACTCCCTCGCCCTCAACGGCCAGCATGATCGGTGAGATATGGGTTGGCTCGGTTGTGTACTCAACCACGGTCGTCTCCGGATTGTCCCAGTAAAGGATGTTCGAGCCACCATCGTCGTAAAACGAGAACCACTCCAGCGGATCCGGCTCAGACGTCACTGTGAAGTGGACAACCTGCCCCGGATCGATGTTGAGGATCACGATGTCCTGATGGTCACCGTCATAGCCGGGAAAGCCCACGCTGCCGCGCCAGCCGCTGAACGGCAGAGCCGGCAGGACGTTGGGCTCGTAGGTGAAGTCGTTGTCCTCCACCTCGTCATAGATATCGCCGACGGCGATCA
>CAZSSB010000026.1:40533-42639 GCA_964609245.1 uncultured Planctomycetales bacterium
TCGTAGGTGAAGTCGTTGTCCTCCACCTCGTCATAGATATCGCCGACGGCGATCATCCGGCACTCCATGTCGCTGAGCCCGGAGTCATCGGTGACCCGCAAAATGACAGTGTAGTAGCCCTCGGTTGCGAACCCGTGCTGCACCGTCGGACTGGCGCCGGTGTCCTCATCAAACACGTAATCCGTGTCGAAGTCCCATTCGTATTTCACGATGCTGCCGTCGGCGTCACTGCTGGAGCCGGCGTCGAAGTCGACGGTCAGGGGCGGATCGCCGCTGTCGGGGGTCGCGGTGAAGTCCGCCACCGGCGCCTCGCCCAGGATCACGCTGAGCGCATAGTCGCTGTAGGATTGCTGGTCTCCGCCCCAGGGGAACAGGATGTAGTAGGTGCCGTCGCCGTACTCGGGTACGGCGTAGTGCATCACCGCCGGCGTGCAGAACCGGCGTGCATCGAACTCCCAGTCGTCCCCTTCGGCGACCTCGTTGCCCGCGGCATCATGGAGCTTGAGATGCATGATGATGCTGGTCGGATCGTAGTCCAGCACGACGTTGAGCTTGTCGCCCTCCGCCAGATCCAGGCTGAAGTAGTCCTCGCGGTCACCGTCATAGCCGTCGTAGACTCCGGAACTCCGGCCGAAGCTGCCCTGGAAGTCGATCACCGGCAGGGCCGGCAGGGGATTGGCCTCAGTGCGGCTGTCGTTGTCCTCGATCTCGTCGTAGGGGAAATCGCCGACCACGATTTTCGTGCTGGCGGTGCTGGCCAGGCCGTTGCGGTCGCTGACGCGCACGGTGGGTGTGAAAAACTCGTACTGGCCGCCGGCCGTGTAGATATGGTCGATGGTCGCGGCCTCCGTCTCGGCATCGTATTCCCCATCACCCTCGAAATCCCAGCGGTAGAGCACCACGCCCTCGTCGTCAGTGCTGGCGCCGGCGTCCAGCGTCACCGTCAGCGGCGAGGGACCCGACAGCGGATCGACCGTCAGCGCGGCGGACGGCCCGCGGCTGTCGTAAGCCCTGAGCGTGTAGTCCGTCTGGCCCGATACGGCCGTCACGTAGATGGTGTACGGCGGATTGGCTTCGAAGTCCGGGCCCGGATAGCAGCCGATCCAGCCTGTTCCCTGAGTCACCGGCAGGTAGGTGGGCGTCTGATCGCCGATCATCAGCGTCAGTTCCGCCGCTTCCCCGTCGTAGAAGATCCAGAAGGCGAAGAAGCCGCCGGGCTCCAGTCCGCTCTCTTCTCCCAGCGTGTAGATGTCAATCTGCGAACCGTCGTGGGGGCCGCCCGCGCCGACGTTGCCGCGGAAACCGCTGAAGCTGAGCGCGGGCAGCCCCTGCCAGTCCGCCTCATCCTCGTTGGGCTCGATCTCGTCGTACTCATCGCAGCTGACGCGCCCCAGGGCGCAGGCGGCACGGCCGCCCACGGCGGTCACCACGTAGACCTCGCCCAGGGGGCCGCGCAGATCGTCCCAGCCCGCCAGCGCGAGTGTGTCGGTGTCGCGGCCGGGCCCGTCGAACCACCGCCAGGCGCCATGGCTGAAATCGGCCACGCCCACCCAGAAATCGGTCGCGCCGCTGCCGCCCGTCATCGCCAGGGGCCGCACCGACCATTGGAAGTGAACCTGGGCGGGACCGGCGTAGCCCGCGGCGTTGAGCGCGAAGACGCAGTAGGCCAGCTCGCTGTGGCCGTCCGCCGGGTCGAAGTCCGGCGTGAACTCCACAGTGCCGGCGCCGGCGTTGGCGCTGGCCGCGGCCCAGGGCAGCTCTGCACTGAACTGGTCGCCGCGGAGCATCAGCACCACCTCCGAGGCCAACTTGCCCCCGGCGCTGAGCTCCAGCGGCGCGGGCAGGACGGGTGGTACGAGTTGCTGATCCGCCCCGGACTGGGCGGACGGAACCTCGCCCGGCATCGACAAACCACCGGCGCAGCCGGCGAGCAGCATGGTGAGGATCGCGGCGATGAGTATGCGCAGCCACGGCCGCAGCGAGCAGCACGGAGACATTTCCTACCCCCTACCTGGAATTGCGGAGCATTATAGTCCCATCTGGCGCTTTGGCGTGGACCGCGAGCCACACTGCGGCTGGGGGGGGCGGGCGCCCGCGCTACAATCC
>CAZSSB010000027.1:0-39171 GCA_964609245.1 uncultured Planctomycetales bacterium
AGGATTCGCGGCTACCGTTTCCATCTATGAGTCCTGAACCCTGACCACTGACCACTGACCACTGACCCCTGATTTCGCTACCCGTGCCCTACCTCGAACAGCCGCACGTAGAGGTTGTACGCCTCGCGGTCCGTCATGCCCGCGATGTAGTCGACGATCACGCGCAGTGGTTCGCGGCCGAGGCGGTCTGCGCCCTGCTGCTGGGCCTGGGCGTAGTCGGCGGCCTCGACCGGCGGCAGCAGGTTCACGTCGTGGCGGGCGTGGTGGGCGAGGTGGTTGAACAGGCGCTCGATGATCATCTGGCCCTTGGCGGTGCCGCGCCGCACGCGGTAGTCGTAGTAGAAGCGCTCGTAGAGGAACTCGCCCAGCTGGTCGTTGCGCGGTTTGAGGTGGTCGCTGAAGTCCACCAGCACCGCCCGCGCGCCGTAGACGTCCTCCACGCCGGTGATGCCGTGGGCCTTCAGCCGCCGCGCGGTTTCCTGAAGCACGTCGCCGACCATCATGTTGATCAGCCGCCTGGTCACCTGGGGCAGCCGCACACGCTCGTCGCTGATCTCGCCCAGCTCGCCCCAGACCTCGTCCCAGAGGCTCAAGGCGGCGTGGTGATAGTCCTCGGGCGTCAGGATGCCGGCGGTGATCGAGTCCTCGACGTCGTGGCTGCGGTAGGCGATCTGGTCGGCGATGCTGGCCACCTGGGCCTCGAGGCTGGGGCCCTGGTCGGGGAAGAAGTGGTTGGAAAGCGTCTTGTCGAAGGGGGTGTCGTGCTTCTCGATGCCCGCCAGAGTGGAAAGCGTCAGGTTCAGCCCGTCGAAGCCGGGGTAGCGGTGCTCCAGCTGGCGCACGATCTTGAGCGAGTGGTCGTTGTGGTTGAAGCTGGAGACCAGCGCCACCAGCTGGGCCTCGCCGCTGTGGCCGAAGGGGGTGTGGCCCAGATCGTGGGCCAGGGCGATGGCGTCGGCGAGGTCCTCGTTGAGCCCCAGCGTGCGGCAGATGCTGGTCGCGATCTGGCTGACCTCCAGCGTATGCGTCAGCCGGTTGCGGATCACGTCGCCCATCTCGCCGCCTTCGCCGAAGACGATCACCTGGGTCTTGTACTCCAGCTTCCTGAAGGCGCGGCTGTGGGTGATGCGGTGCCAGTCGCGCTGGAAGTGGGTGCGGTCGTAGGGCGGGTCCTCGCGGTGCTCGCGGCCGTCAGCGCCGACCGAGCCGCTCAGCACCGCCCAGGGCGCCAGCGTGCGCCGCTCCTGCTCCTCCAGCACCTCGCGGTTGCGAATGATCTGCCCCTGGTCCACCCAGCGATTGTAGCGCGGCGAACAGCGTACAGCAGGCTACCGAGCGAGGATCGACAGCCTGGCTATTGGTGTACCAATATGAGCCTGCGTGCATCTAAGGAGTTATATTTGACTTAAAGGTGCCGCCGACCTGCACGAAGCGGCGCAATGATAGGTATACTAATGCGGCGGGGGTTGAAGCATAGCAAGGAGTGATGGAGACATGCACAGTCTGAGAAGCAAGATCTATCGGGGCACGGGCCTGCTGGCGGCGCTGCTGATCGCGCTGCTGACGCTGGTCGTCGCCGGCTGCGGCGGCGGCGGCAGCATCAAGGGTGACCAGATCCCGATCCACGGGATCAACGACGGCGGCAGCAGCGGTGATTTCGGCGATCTCGATCCGAGCATCGTGATCCCGGATGCGGAGGTCTTCCGCGACGTCAGTTCGCCGACCGACGATCCGGTCACCAAGTGGAAGAAGAACCTCTACGACCCGCTGCCGCCCAGCGACGGACCGGCGCGCGTCTTCCAGAACGAGAGCCTGAGGAACTGGTCGGACCGTATTCTGACGCTGGTCAATAACGCACGGGCCACCCGCGGGCTGGCGCCGCTGAGGCGCGATCCGCACCTCGAGCGGCTGGCCCAGGCTCATGCGCGGGACATGGCGCTGCGCGACTTCTTCGACCACCTGAATCCCTACGGCCTGACGCCGATGGACCGCTTCGACGCGCTGAATCCGCCGAACTACAACCATGCCGGCGAGAACGCCGCCCGCGGGCAGGAGAACCCCGAGGAACTGGTCCAGCAGTGGGTGGCCAGCGAGAAGCACGCCGCCAACATCTTCAATCCGGCTTACACGCACACCGGCATCGGCGCGTACTTCAACAAGAACAAGCCGGCGATTCCAAGCAACTTCATCCAGTTCTTCGCCGAGTTCTACGGCGATCCGGCCACGTATGAGGAATGGTACGAGCCGGTAGCGACGACAACTCAGTAGCCAACGCGAGCAGTCTGAATAGATGAGCGAGGGGCCCGGCGGGGCCCCTTCTCTTTGCGCGGCGCGGTGTCGCTCAGTGCGCCATCTGCCTCAGCACCAGCCGCGGTGCCAGGTTGTACGCAAGCGCCGCCAGCGCCGCCCAGCGGTGGGGGTAGACGTGGGTCGCGCGGGTTTCAATCGCGCGCACGATCGCGCGGGCGACGTGCTCAGTGGGCTGAGCCGATACAACCTTGCGGACGAACCACGGCGCCCGGCGCCAGCGGTCCTCGGTCGCTGCGCGGGCCTCGTCGCTGATGCGGCTGGCGGCGCTCTGGCTGAAATCGCTGACCGTCACGCCGGGGTAGACGGTGGTGATGACGATCTCCCTCGACCGCAGCTCCTGGCGCAGCACGTCGCCCAGCCCGCTCAGGGCGTGTTTGGCCGCGCTGTAGCCCGCCGCCAGCGGAAAGCCCGCCTTGCCGCCCACGCTGCTCACATCGATCACCTGGCCACGGCGCCCGGCCTCAAGCCACGCGGGGACTGCCGCCTGGTAGCCCCACAGCGAGCTCAGGCAGTTGATGCGGTACAGGCTCAGCATCTCGTCCTCGGTAGCTTCCAGTGCGCGGTGGCGCATGCCGGAGCCGGCGTTGCTGACCCAGACGTCGATTTCGCCGAAGCGCTCCCGCGACGCCGCCGCCAGTGCGAAGATCTGGTCGCGCGAGGTGACGTCGCAGCGGATCACCTCGGTCTCGCCACCGGCTTCGCGGGTCTGGGCCGCGACCTCCTCCAGCCGGTCCTCGCGCCGGGCCGCCAGCGTGACGCGGCAGCTCCGGGCGCCCAGCTGCCGGCACAGTTCCGCACCGATGCCCGCCGAGGCGCCGGTGACCACGATGTGCTTTCCCGCAAGATCGGCCATGGCGGCTATTGTACGTGGCCGCGCTCTCAGCCCGCGATTTCCCCGAACTGCGGCGCCGAGGGCCTTCCACCCGAATTTGGTTAAATTCCGGTATCCGGGGTTTACTTTCCCGGCTGCGCGGGTAAACTCCTCGGTTTCGCCCAGAAACCCCAAATCTAGAGATTGGAGGAGCAAGACGATGAAGTGCTCAAAGAACAATCTGATAAAGGTGGTTTCCTGGAGCGTGGCAGTGGGCGTATTGCTGCTGGTGAGTTGCAGCGGTACGGCCGTCTCCCCCCTCGGCGAGGGCGTCGAGGCAGATCAAGATGACATGGGCTATGCGCAGGCGTTCCTCGAGAACGGCACGATCGTGATGCAGAGCCCGCCTTCTCCCCGTGCGGCCGCGGAGCAGGCCGAGCAGATCGACGACTCGATCATGGAGGAGTACGACCCGATGCATGACCTGCTGTTCAGCCTGGCGCACATCCCGCTGGTGTCCGGCGAGAACGAGGTCGACTATCTCGACTACCTGTACCACTCCGAGGACGTCTTCGTCGACCACGATGACTTCTTCTCCTACGTGGTGCTCAGAAGCGAGGTCGGCGGCATGAGCTTCGTGACCTACGGCTTCCGAGATATCCCCGAGGGCGAGAACATCACCCGCGTGGAGGTGCTGGGTGAGGGCTACTTCGGTGACGGCCCGTCGAACGGCATCTACCTTGGCATCGGCGACCCGGAAGCGGACACCTATGAGTGGGTCGGCCCGTTCAAGAACGGGGAGGAGTGGGCAATCAACACCCCGTTCATGGACAACACCAACGACCAGCAGCGTGCCTATCTGACGATCGCGGTAGCGGGCGGTGACGAGGCCGGTTTCCGTGGCCTGACCGTCTACGTGGACGGCATGCCGGTGGTCGATGTCGACGACATCATCCCCGAGGAACTGCTGGATCCGTTCCCCGGTCCGCTGCCGGATCCGCTGCCTGACTGGCTGCTGGATGAACTTGGTCCGGAACTCTAACACCTGCGACTGGACGAGGGGGCCCGGCTCCGGCCGGGCCCTTTTTCTTGCCCATCGCAACCACCGCCCGCGACCTCCGGTCTGTACCGGTAGACGCGGAGGTGCAGTATGGGTGAATCGCAGCGTACCGGGCGGGATGAGACTCAACAGAAGGCTCCGCAGCTTCGCGGACGGCGGGGCCTGCTGGCCAGCCTGATTGCAGTTGTGATCCTGCTGCTGCTTGCGGCGGCTGTCGTCGTCGGTGTCCACTGGGGTCGCGCCGACTATGCCCGGCGGCACCAGGTGTTCCTCTCGGCGGACGAATACCACCTGCCCGTCGACGCCGCGATGCTGACCGTCCAGCTGGTGCCGCTCTTTCCGTCCGGCGAGTCGAAGGCCCAGATGCGAAATCCCCACCCGGCCGACGAGCCCGACTCCCACCTGCACGCCTGCGACGAGTTGGAGCTGGAACTGGCCCGCCGGCACATCGAGGAGGTCTATGGCCTGAGCTGCGAAGTAGGCGAAACGCGGCTCATCCCTCACGAGTTCTTCGACCGGCAGCGCCAGCAGTACCGGATCGACAAGGTGCTTCACTGGCTGATCGGCGAGTGCGACCCGCGGGCCTTCCGCACCGTTGGGGTGCTGGGCTTCGACGTCTTTGCGCCGGAGTTCAATTATCTGTTCGGCCAGTCCACGCTGGGCGGCAACTGCTGCGTGGCCAGCTGCGCGCGCATGACCCATGGTGAAGGCTGCACGCCGGAGATGGCGCGCCAGCGCTGGCACTCGATCGTGGTGCACGAGCTGGGACACGCGCTGGGGCTCAGCCACAACGAGGACTGGGACAGCGTGATGGCCTTCGGCAACTCGCTCAGCGAGCTCGACCAGCAGGGCACCGGACTGCTGAAGTCCGACTGGCAGCGACTGCGGGACATCCACCCGATCCGCTGGGACCGCGATTAGCACCTATCCGGTAGCCGCGAATCCGATTCGCGGCGTGCCTGAGACACGCGGCGGGATCCGCGCCTACCCCTTGTGGTGCTCCTCGGGGGCGCAGGCGGCGGTCAGCACGTCCTCGGCGATCAGCGGCCAGGGGCTGTAGAACGCCTGGGCGTACTTGCCGCCCGCCCAGCGAGCCCAGCGCGTCGCCATGCTCTCGAAGAACACACGGATCTGGGGATTCTGGTCGGGCCGGCCGAACTGGCTCTGGTGGCACATGATGCTGTTCATCCAGTCCTCGTAGTGGTCGCTGACGTCGACCACGAAGCTGGGCATCAGGTCGGGGGGCAGGAAGTAGTAGTACACCGCCCGCGGGTGCCAGGGCTGGCCCTCGACCGGCAACTTGCGCAGGTGCGCGTAGTTGGCGCCGTGGGCCACCAGCAGGCCGCCCTTGATGTGGTCGTTGTGCCCCAGCCCGCGGCCCGGCGGCAGGTCGTAGTACGGGCCCAGCACCACGTCGGGGCGGTACTTGCGGATCACGGCGGCGACCAGGCAGCGGCTTTCGAACGTGTCTTCCAGTCCGCAGTCGGGCAGCGAGAGGTTCTCGCGGACGGTCAGCCTGAGCAGCCGGGCGGCCTCGGCACTCTCGGCGCGGCGCGTCTTGGTGTCGCCGCCGCTGCCCATCTCGCCCTCGGTCATGTCGATCACGCCGCAGCGCTTGCCGCGCGCCGCCAGTTTGAGCAGCACCGCGCCCGCGCCGATCTCGGCGTCGTCGGGATGTGGCCCGAACGCCAGTACGTCCAGCTGCACGCCATCGTCAGTACCGTAGGTGAGCATGCGCCATTCTACCCCGCGCTCGGGCGCAGGCGCCGCCCCTCGGCGCGAAGCGGTCCGGCGTTCGGCACAAGTGATGACATAAGATTGTCATTGTTGACGCTGGCCGCGTTGTGTCGACCGTCTGGGCGCTATGCCGGGGACCTGACCTGCATCCCGGCGGAGCAGGAGGAACGCCCTGCGGCCAGTGTGGATCGAGCCTGAGCTGCCAGCCGCGTACGGACCCAGCAATCCGCCGCCACGCAGCGACAGTGACGCTGAGGGGGCAGCATTGACAGGCTACCGGTTGGAATATGCTAAATAGTCACATCAGTGGTATCATTACAGTATGGACGATGCGAGAATTGCCGCTGTTGTACGCGAGGCCATCGACCTCGCCGCCGAGGCCAAGGGCTGGTCCCTGGCGCAGTTAGCCCGCCGCGTGGGGCTCAGCATTGCGACGCTGCACCGCTGGCGCAGCAACGCCACCAGTCGCTACGACCTGGCCAAGCTGGCCACCATCTTCCGGCATGCCGGTCTGAGCATGGACGAGAAGCTGGATATCGGGTCGGGCAAGGCCGCGGAAGCGCTGGCCGCGGGCGGCGGCGTGGAGCAGCTGCAGCGCGAGATGCGCGATATCCGCGCGCAGCTGAGCCGCCTGGCGCCACTGGCGTCCCTGCTGGAGGCGGTGATGGCGATGGGCGCCACCGCCAGCAGTCAGCTGGTACCGGAGTCTGACGATGTACTGGCGCAGCGTGCCGCGGCGTCGCTCAGGCAGGAGGCGCTGGCCGCCGCCCAGGAGAAGGCGATCGCGCTGGGCGAGAAGCCGGCCGCCGAGCCGGCTGCGGCAGCCGATGAAAAGAGCGCCTGAGCCGCGCGCGGGGCGGTCCTGAGTGGAGATCAGCCAGGACGACCTTTACGAGTGGCTGAGCGGGGTCACGCTGGTCGCCCATCGCCGCCACCACGCCCGCGATCTCGAGGGTCTGACCGCCGTGCTGCGGCGGCTCAGGGCGATGCGGTCGCGGGCCACGCAGGATCCCCAGCTGTCGACGCTGGAATCGGCCACCGCCCAGTGCGTGCTGATGATGGCGGAGCTCCAGGCCGACGAGCTGCGCTTCGACGAGTGCATGGAGCTGTGCCAGAGCGCCAGGGACATCCTGGAAGGCAAGGCGGCGCGGTTCATCGCCGCCGGGCGCCAGCCGAGGCCGGACAGCACAACCTGGTGCCGGCTCGTCACGGTGCTGGGCGACGCCAAGTGGAAGGGCCCGAAAGAGCATCGCGACGCCGTGCTGACGCCCGCGGAGATGATCGAGGTCTACTACCGCGCGGAGCGAAGCGTACGCGACGGGCTGGCGAAGCACCCGCATTCGAAGAAGGACACTGACGATCTCCTGGAGAGCCTGATGTGGTGTGGCGTGGCAGTCCTGCGCACAGTCATGCGCTTTGCCCTGGAACAGGCGGACCAGTTGCGGGCTGCCATGGCGAAGAGGTACGGCGAGATCCTCGGTGACCATGGCCATCCTGCCTGGTGGCAGGTTCAGATTGCTCGGCTATACACTGAGGGCTGCGATGATCGCAGTGAGTATGGTCGCTGCTATCTCGCTCTCAGGCGAGCACTCATTGACATGAAAGACCGGGGCTTCGACCCGACCGCACACGATCGATGTGCCAGGAACGAACTCCAGTATCTTGTTGCCAACGCTCGGTCGCTCGTGAGACCGGAGGGTTAGCTAGTCAAGCCAAGCAGCATGGGTCAGCACATTATTGAGCAGGTCGTTGATATTTGGCTCGGGAAGCGTGCTGCTCAGCAGCTCAATCCGGATCGCCTCCATCAGCTGCTTGCACTCCACGTCGAAGTACGGGCCGTAATACATACTCAGTAACGTCTCCGTGCAGTCCGACTGGCCGGCGTTGTCGGGGCAGGGCAGGAAGTCATAGTCCGCGCAGACAGCGTCCCAGGCGTCGATCACGTCCTGCAGGCAGGTGGCGGCCGACGGAGCCTTGACCGTCGGGGTCAGACCGGACTGGCAGCCAACCACAATGGCCACCACGGCGACGATGAAGAACCAACGAATTGAAGACATTGCCGAAATCCTCCTCATAACGGGAACTAGACAACGGTGATCGCAGACCGCGAATAGCCATGCATCACCACCTACTTGATCGAGCCCGCTCCAGCGCCGCTGGAATCAGGCGCGATCGGCTCACAAGCGCATCGCAGGCGGCCGATCAGCGGCCGCGTCCGGCTGAAACAGGCGGGCAGGTTCCGCATCGTCGCTGTTTGCATCCCTTGCGGCAGGCGAATCCGGTGCTCGAATCTCCCCAAACTCGATACTGAATACTCGCGCTTATGATGATGCTATGTTATCATATGTAAGAGCAGCTGTCGGCCGAAACGCCGGTAGTGCGGGCGAGCGGACTGAGGGCCGGCCCGCCGAGTGCTCAGGGGCAACAGCACAGACCATCAGGAGGCGGAACGTGTCAGGCATGGCGGTCTCAGCTAATCGGGGCGAGGCAGCTCCGGATCAGTACAACATAGCGGAGGTGCTCCGGCGGGCCACCCTGCAGCTTGAGTCGATGGTCGACGAGGTCGACGAACTCGTCCACCAACTCGAGCATGCCGACGGTCAGACCGGCGACGTGGCGACGGAGGCGGCGCAGGCGCGCGATCTGGCGCAGCAGCTGGTGCCGGCGGTGATGTACCGGCTGGCGCGCTGCGGGGAAGTCGCCAGCGGCTACGTCGACGGAGCGGCCGGGGACTAGCTCGGAGGATTCGCGCGCGTGAAGCGAAGCACACAGCGGCGCCCGAGTGCGTCGTCCGCCGCGACGGGTGTTCCTGGTTCGGGGACTACCCGGCGGGGCCTACTCGCTGATAGCCTGCCGCCGCCCTTAGAAGACGCCCGCGTGCACTTCGTCGGCTACCGGGCAAACAGCGAATAATCGGCCTGTCCAGACTGACCTACACGTGAGCCGCCTGCGGGCGGCTCACGCCGTCTTGCGCAGCAGACCGGCGGCCAGGCACAGGCCGAAGGCCAGGCACTGCACCAGGATGATCGTCGCGCCGCTGGGCCAGTCGAGGGCGTAGCTGGCGCCGAGGCCCAGCAGCGCGCTGGCGGCGCCCAGCGTCACCGACAGCAGGGTCATCGAGCGGAAGCGCCGGCTGGCGAGGCGTGCCGCCGCGGCGGGGATCACCAGGAATGCGCTGATCAGCACGATGCCGACCACCTTGGCCGAGACCACGACGGCCACCGCCAGCAGCACGCTGAGCAGATAGTCATCGCGGCGCACCGGCAGCCGGTCGGCCAGCGCCGCCTCGCGGTCGAAGGTCGCGTAGGCCCAGCGCCCCCAGAGCGGCAGCGTGGCCAGCGTGACCAGCAGCACGACGCCGGCGGCCGCGACGTCCGTCCAGCTGACGGCGAGGATCGAGCCGAACAGCACGGTGAAGGCGTCGGTGGTATAGGACGGTATTCGCGACAGGAAGATGATACCCAGCGCCATCGTCAGGGCGAAAAAGATGCCGATCACGGTGTCGGCGCCGAGATCGGTCCGCTCCCGCACCCAGGTGATCGCCAGCGCCACGACGATCGTGAACGGTACGGCGATCCACAGCGGCTCGCTGCCCAGCAGCAGCGCCAGCGCCACCCCGCCGAATGCCGCGTGCGCCAGCCCGCTGCCCAGGAACGACAGCGAGCGCTGGACGACGAACGCGCCGTAGTAGCCGGCGGTCAGCGCCGTCAGCAGGCCCGCTACAAGCGCGCGCTGCAGAAACGGCAGGCTCAGCAGCTCAGCCATCCGGCCCCCCTTCATCGGGTGGGCGTGCCGCAATGTCGACAGCCTCGACGTGGGCATGCTCGCTGTGGCCGAAGGCCTGGACCAGGTGGGCGTGGCTCAGCGCCGCGGCGGGCGGGCCGTAGCTGATCACCCGGCGGTCGAGCAGCAGCGCGTGACTGGCGTGATGCAGCGCCGTAACCCAGTCGTGGGTCACCATCAGCGTGGTGGCCTCGGCGCGGCGGTGGTAGTCGTCGAGGATGTGGTACATGTCGCGCTCGCCGCTGACGTCGACGCCGGTGGCGGGCTCGTCGAGCAGGATCAGTCGCGGCCGGCGGACCAGCGCCCGGGCCAGATAGACCCGCTGCAGTTCGCCGCCGGACAGCGCTCTGAGCGGCCGGTGCGCCAGGTGGCCGGCACCGACCAGCTCCAGGTACTCGACGGCGTCGTCGTGGTCGGCGCGGCAGACGCGCCACGGCCAGCGGCGGCTGAGCCCGCTGGCCACCAGCTCGCAGGACAGCGCCGGAAACGAGCGATCCAGCGTCTTGATCTGCGGCACGTAGCCGATCCACTCCGGCGCGACGCGGTCCAGCGGCTGCTCGAAGATCCGCAGCCGGCCCGCCTCGGGGGGCACCAGGCCCAGCAGTACCTTGAGCAGCGTCGACTTGCCCGCGCCGTTGGGCCCGGCGATCGCGACGAAGCTGCCGGGCTCGATGCTGAAGCTGACGTCGTTAAGCACGCGGTGGGTCCCGAGGGACACGCTCAGTCCGCTGATCTCGATCGCCTGCACGCGCTACTCCGCTGGTCCCGCCAGCGCGCTGGCCAGGGTTTCAGCATTGTAGACGATCAGCTTGGGGTAGCTGTCGCGCCCCGGCCGGCCACCCAGCGGGTCCAGCACGAAGACCGGCAGCGCCAGCGCCTCGGCGATCGCATCGACCGGCCCAGTCGGCAACTGGGGCTCGCTGAACAGCGCCCGGACGCCATGTTCGCGAGCGACGTCCAGCAGTCGCGCCAGCTCCGCTGGTGACGGCTCCTTGCCCGGTGCCGGCTCGATCACCGCCGCCAGTTCGAGGCCGTAGCGCTCGAGGAAGTACCTGAGGGACGGATGAAAGAGGATCACAGCACTGCCGGCGAGCGGCTCCAGCCGGCTCTGCACCTCGCGGTCCAGCTCCTCCAGCTTAGCGGCGAAGGTCCGGGCATTGCGCAGGTATATCTCGGCGCCGGCGGGATCGAGATCGCCGAGCAGGCGCGCCAGCTCCGGCAGCAGGTCCCCGACCAGCACTGGATCGGTCCAGAAGTGCGGGTCGTCATCGCCGTGCCGGCAGCCGTCGCCGTGATCATGTTCGTGGCCGGTCTCCAGCGCCGCTGGCAGCCGCCGGTCCTCAGGCACCAGTCCCAGCAGCGCGATCCGGCGCGGGCAGTCCAGCTGCGCCGCCCAGCCGTCCATGTCGTCGCTGACGTAGACCAGCGCTGCGGCCCGCTGGGCGCGGCGGGCGTCGGAGGGCCGCGGCTCAAAAGCGTGGGGCGACGCGCCGGCGGGCAGCAGCACCTCGACGGTCGCGTTGTCGCCCGCCACTTCCTCGAGGATGTAGCCGAGGGGCGGGATGGTGGCCAGTAGCAGAGTCTGCTCGGGTGCGGCCGCACGCTGGCAGGCGCCACAGGCTACCAGCAGTGCGAGCAGGATGAACAGACCTCGCCGCATCTCTTTCCCTCTCTACTGTACCGCAGGCGCGCCCTGCGCCCGCCTGATTGGCCAGCGGATTCCTTGTCGGTCAAGGACTAGCCGACGTCTTCGGTGCGGAGTACTTGCGCTGTTCCCCTCCCAACGCAATGAACGTGGCTCTAACCGTCTCCAGCTGCCTTTCGATCTGATCGAGTCTGCTTGCGACGTTGGCTCGCTCTTTCAGAGCTTGCTCCATTTCGAGGAACAGCTTGTAGGCGAGAACCAGGAGGTGAGCGTAGTCGTTCTTGTCCGTACTTCTCAGCAGTGCTTCTGGTGTCACTTCTATACTGACCTGGTCCATGGCACGAGTCAGCGTATCAGGGATCAACCGGACGGGCTTATGCCCCCGCGAATCGTAGATGTAGCCCACGTACCTGATGACCCTCTCGATCTGAGCGACAGTCCCCCTCAATACTATAAGGTTCTGATGGCGGACCCAGTCGCCCTGGTTTCCGTCAATCGCACTTGGAGTGGCGATCGGCGGCAGTTGCCCAAGCCTCTCTGAGTGTTCGCAGATCAGCGCGAGCACCTCCGCGTACTCAAGGTCGACGTGATTGTCGAAGCAATCGGGCTTGATGTCCAGGAATTCCCGAGCAATGGGGAAGGACTCTCTGCATTCCTTGGCAATCGCCAGCAGCCTCAGCACTTTGGGCGGATGGTCCTGCGTCCAGCGCCACACGTCGCAGCTGGGATCGGATGTCAGCGTGCCATCCCTGGCAGCCTTTCGAAACGCTTGCACGGGGTTGTCTGCCGCGCGCACTTGAGGGCGCAGCGACGCCAGTGCCAACAGGTACGCCGGCCCTAATCCGCGGGCGGCAAAAACGTCGCACAGTATCTCTTCAGCATAGCGCGCGATGCGCCCCTGCATCTTGCTCCTGACAACGGGTGATCCGCTGCAGCCAGCGAAGACATCCCGCGCCTTCTTGCCTCGGCCAAGATGACTGCTCGGGTCTTGAGCACAATCTGCCCACCACTCGCGTGTTCTGAGGAGCAAGGTGTCTTTGATGCTCGCACAGCTCAGCTCATCCTTTTGATCTTCATCCGGGTCGATGGGGATCTGAATCCGCCCAAGCACGGGACACCGCGCTGCCACATGATGGCCGATCTCGTGCAGCATGATCGCTGAGTAGTGTGGCAAGAACCACGTATACCATGGCATGCGCTGCAGGAACACAACATGCTGCCAAAGAGCAGCGCGTGCTAGCTTTCTATAATCGTCCAGTTCACTAGGAGAGACCACCCCTTCCAGATCGCTCTGACGGTCATTGAGGACTGCTGGCAGTCTGTGTCTCAGTTCCTCGCGTAGCGTGGCGTACCATGGCAACTCCTCAAACCTATCCTCTTCCTGCAAGTACGCATTGACTGCCGCGCTTTCAGTTGCTAGTGGCGCGAGCGTTGCGCAACAGACGCTCTCTTCATCATAATAGGCACCCAGTAACTGATGAACGCAGCTGTGCAGCCAATCCGGGTCGGTAGGCAGCTCAGCCGTCCAAAGGCTCCCCATCAGCACCTCAGCGGTCTGTGTGATGTCGCGGATACAACAGAGGATCGGTCTGACTGCGGACTGCAGGGGGCCGGTCTTCTTGGTCGCGCGCCTTGATCTGAGGCCCTTTTGTGCCGACAACACAGATCGTGCGATTCTCTCGAAAGCACAGAACAAGTCGAGCAGGGGCTTGACGCAGTGGGCTCGCAAGCGGTCAAACTCGTTGACTGCTTTGCCGGTACCCCGCGCCGACAGCCCATGGAAGCGCTCCAGAGCTTGGCGTAGCGCAGCGATCTTGGCTATCTCAACGGATAGCGCACGGCTGCTAGGGGGCACAGCCATGCTCTACGATCCGGCGTAGAAATCCTGCAATTGCCCAAGACACTTGCGCAACTGCCGCAAGTCATCTTTGCCAACCTGGGCGGCCTCGGTCTTGCTTGTCGTCGTGGTTAGTCCAAGCCTCGCGTTCTCCAGTTCTTCTAGGCAGGCTCGCTCTTCGTCCAGCCTATCCTGCGTAGGTTCGATGCGACGGCCAGTAGAGGGCAGGCGGCCGTAGTCTGGATCCACACAGAGCGAAACCACGAGTGCTTCGATCAGGCCAGAAACTTCATTGCGATCAAGCCCCTCTGAGTGCAGGCAGTCGAGCAGGCTGCCAACGCGTTCAACCGGCCGCAGATGGCGATTGGTCACCAACTGCCGCCACTCGTCATAGGAGGTCGCTACCGTCTCCATCCTAAGTGCTCCCTGCCATCGGAATCCAGTACTACCAGTTACATCGGCACCAGTTGCGCGTGTCCCCATGCTTGCATGTGCCTTACCGCCACCGTCCATCTATCTGCCCGGACGATGGCTTGGACAGGATTATACCCCGATGACGCATTGTGTACAACACTGTTAACCGAAGGCTAACCGGGACGGCCTTTGCGTCAGCCAAGCCCCAGCGCCTGGCGCACCCCGTCGACCTTGTCGAGGCGCTCCCAGGGCAGGTCGAGATCGCCGCGGCCGAAGTGGCCGTAGGCCGCCACCGGCGCGTAGCGCGTCCTCAGCAGGTTCAGCGACTCGATGATCGCCCGGGGGCGGAAGTCGAACAGCTCCCCGCTCTCCAGCAGCGCCAGGATCCGCTGCTCGTCGACCTTACCGCTGCCGAAGGTCTGGACGAAGAGGCTCAGGGGCCGGGCGCGCCCGATCGCGTAGCTGACCTGCAGCTCCAGGCGCTCCGCCGCGCCGGCCGCCACCAGGTTCTTGGCCGCGTAGCGCGCGTAGTAGCTGGCGCAGCGGTCGACCTTGGTGGGGTCCTTGCCGCTGAAAGCCCCGCCGCCGTGGCGCGCCATCCCGCCGTAGGTGTCGACGATGATCTTGCGGCCGGTCAGCCCGCTGTCGGCCTCGGGCCCGCCGCGCACGAACCGCCCGGTCGGATTGACCAGGAATTCCACCTCCGCCAGCCGGCCCTGGGGGCAAAGCTCAGTGGGCAGCACCGCGCTCAGCACGTGCTGGCGCAGATCCTCGATCATCACCTGCCGCCGCGCCTCTTCGGCGTGCTGGCTGCTGATCAGGACTGTCCTGACCGCCTGCGGCCGGCCGTCCCGGTACTGCACCGTGACCTGCGTTTTGCCGTCGGCGCGCAGGTAGGGCAGTGTGCCGTCCTTGCGCACCGCCGTCAGCCGGCGGGCCAGGGCGTGGGCCAGCTGGATCGGCAGCGGCATGAACGTGCCGGGCTCCAGAAGCTCGCTCTCCGTCGAGGCGTAGCCGAACATCATCCCCTGGTCGCCGGCGCCGACCTGGCTGGCCGGATCGCCGTTCTCGTCCATCTCCCCGGCGCGGTCGACGCCCTGGGCGATGTCGGGACTTTGCTCGTCGATGCTGCACAGCACGGCGCAGCTGTCGGCCTTGAAGCCGTAGCAGTAGGTGTAGCCCAGCTCGGCGAGCGTCTGTCGCACGATGTGCGGCACGTCGCAGTAGTGCTCGGTGCTGATCTCGCCGAATACCAGGATCAGGCCGGTGTTGGCCGCCACCTCGCAGGCCACCCGTGCCCGCGGATCGCTCTCGAGGATGTCGTCGAGGATCGCGTCGCTGATCTTGTCGCAGACCTTGTCGGGATGACCCTCGGTCACGCTCTCACTGGTGAACAGGTACTCGCTCATGGCTGCTCCTCTGCTGACTGGCCCCCGCCCCGCCTACATAGTAACCGGCGTCATCGCCGGCCCCCCGCCGCGTCGTGGCGCGGTCAGTTCAGCTCGTGGACCCGTCCGGTGAAGCCGGCGGGGTCCTGGCAGGTGAAGAACGCCTTGCCCGCCACCACCAGATCCACGCCGAGGGCCGCCAGTTCGTCGATGTTGTGCTCGCCCACGCCGCCGTCGACCTGGATGGTGAACACCAGTTGATGCTCCTCGCGATAGCGCGCCAGGGCTTCGATCTTGGCGTAGACCGGCTCGATGAAGCTCTGGCCGGCGAAACCCGGATCGACGCTCATCACCAGCACCCCGCCGACGAGCGGCAGCACGTGCTCGACGTCCGACAGCGGTGTCTGGGGGTTCAGCGTGATAAACGGCCGCATGCCGTGCTCGCGAATCAGGGCGATCAGGCGCGGCGCGAAGCGGGTGGCCTCGATGTGGAAGCTGAGGATCTCGATCTCCAGGCCGGCCAGCTGCGGTACCAGGGCCGCCGGATCGGTGACCATCAGGTGCACGTCGAAGGGCAGCCGGCTGTGTTCACGCGCGGCGCGGACCAGCGGCGGCCCGAAGGTCAGGTTCGGCACGAAGTGGCCGTCCATCACATCGAAGTGCACCAGATCGGCGCCGGCGCGCTCCAGCGTGGCCAGACAGCCCTTCAGGTCGGCCAGGTCGCCGGCCAGGATTGATGGTGCCAGTCTCACAGGTGTTCCTCGCGGTAGGGAGTGTCCATGTCGTTGATGAAGATATAGATCGTGGCGCGGCCCTCGATGTCGATCTGCTGGTCCACTTGCTCGCCCGGGCCTTTGACCATCTCGATCGGCGGGTTCTGTCCCAGGGCGTCGAAGTACTTGATCTTGACCGCCTGCTGCTCGGGTCCGGGCGGCAACGTGACGTGAATCCTGAGGCGCTTGAACGGGCTGTTCATCAGCTCACTGGGCAGCGCCACGCTGAGCGTCACCGGCGCGCCCAGCTGCACCTGCTCGCCGGCCGGCACGTCCTGGGCCACGACCGTGCCGCCTGTCACTCCATCGTCGGGCACATAGTTGACGCGGGCCAGCCGCAGATTGGACCGCGCCAGCAGGTCCTCCACGAGGACCAACCGCTGGCCCGTCACTTCCGGCATCGCCACAAGCGGCAGGTTGGCCGCGTCGGAGATCACCACGTCGACCGGCACCGCGCTGGTGAACTCGCGGCCGGCGGCGGGCTCCTGGTTGACTACCTGGCCGACCGGCAGGTCCGGGCGGTAAACCTTGGTCAGCTTGCCGAGGTAGAGGCCTTGGTCGCGCAGCGCGCCGATGATCTGGCTGAGCGGCAGGCCGCTGAGTTCCGGCACGACGAAGCTGGCTTTGCCGAGGCTGACCCACAGCCGGACGCGGCCCTGCTTGACCTTGGCCCCGGCCTCCGGGTCCTGCTTGAAGACCAGGCCGGCGGGCTGTTCGTTGCTGTGCATCCGCTGCTTGAGCCGGTGCGGCGCCAGGCCGGCCCGCTTGAGCGTCTCCTCGGCATCCTGCTCGGTCTGGCCGATGACGTCGGGGACCACGATGACCTCGCCGCCGCTAAGCAAGTCGGTGCGGATCAGGCTGTAGGTGACGTAACCGATCGCGACGATCACCACCACCAGCGCGATGACCGCCACCACGATGATGGTGCGCGCCACCTTCTCGGCCCTGATTCTGGTCCGCGTCGCCACTTCGGGCCTATTCTAACGCAAGTGGCCACAGCTCCCTGCTATCGGGGAGGTGGGGCGGTGTCCGGGGAGCGGGCCGTCCTACTGCGTGGCGAACGTCCATTCGGCGGACCACGCCGAACCGTTGACGAAGCCCGCGACCAGCACGCGCAGCGTGCGGTGCGCCGGCAGCGGATCGCGCGGGATCAGGGCGATCACCCCGGCGAAATCCCAGCCCGACAGGAAGGGCTGGCCGGGATGCTGCAGGTAGCAGTCGATCTCACCGCCGGTCTGCGCGTCGAACAGCGCCGCTTGCTCCAGGGCGACGTGAGTGCCGATGCCCCCGAAAAACTCGACGGTGATCGGGGTACCCAGCGACAGGTCGCCGGGAATCGGGTGCGGGATCTCCGCCTTGTATTCCAGTGGCACGCCCGTCATGCCAGGCGGCGGATAGAGCACACTGCCCTCAACGGCATAGGGGCCCTGCACCCGGCCGCGCACCACGTCCATCACCTGATACTCGGCGGCGCTGCCGAAGCCGACGTAGTACAGGTTGGGGTTGAGCAGCCCCAGCCGGTGATAGAAGGTGCGCATCCAGTTGTCGATGGCCTCGACCGGCGTGACGCTCTGATAGATCACGCTGCTTTGGCCGGCCTCTTCGCCGTAGGCGGTGTAGCCGGGCAGCAGCGGGTCCTCGTTGTGGGCGTCCAGCTGCACGTAGCGCAGATCGATTTCATTAAGCGCCAGATACTGGGCGTGGGCCTGGCAGCCGAGGCTGAGGTCGAGGTCGAGGCCGACCTGCTGCACGGAGGCCAGCGTCCGGTAGGTGTTGAAGCGTTCGACGGCGGCGTTGGCCGCGACCAGGTTGACCGTCAGCGGACCGTCGGGAATGGTGGTCGTCCCAGCGCCCCCCCCGCAGGCGGAAGCGGTCAGCAACAGGGCGAGCAATGCCCCGCAGCGCAGCATCCAATCCCGCCTCATGGCCACGGTTTAGTATACCCTCGCGCCGGTAGCCCGGTATGCAATCCCGCGGCCCGGCGGCATGCCAAGCATGGCCCCGGCCGCGGGCTGAAACTTAGTCCAACCCAGCCTAGCCCCGTCTGTCCTGTGCCTAGATGTGAACCTCGAACCTGCCGGCCGCGCCCTTGTCGGGCGGCACGGCCGCGCTGGTCAATACCGCATTGCAGCGAAAGCAATGGTTGGTCTTGATGTCCAGCGCCGACAGGCGCGCCCCGCAGCGCGGGCACTCCGTCAGTTCGACCGGGGGCTGAACCTCGGACGGCGGCGGGGAACTGGGTTCAGCCGTCTGTTCCGGCACAGGCTGCGCCTTTTCGCTCTCCTTGGGCTTCTGGGGCGTCAGCCCCTCAGGCACCTTGAGCAGGCGCGCATCGCTTCTTCCCATCTACTCCTCTCCTGCTTCCTACTCCCGAATTCCGCGCTCAGCGGCGCGGAATCCCCACCTCGCTCGTTCAGACTCGCCATCCCGCGCCATGGTTCCCGCCCGGGATGGCGATCTTCGCCGTGACCCGATCCCGTCCCCGCGGTCAGTGCTGCTGGACCGCGGACACCACGCCGACTACCACCACGCTGCCGATCACCGCCCAGACCAGCGGGAACATCCGGCCGCCGAGATTCAGCGGCAGGAGCAGGGGCAGACCGAAGTAGCCCGCGATCCACTGGCCGACGCAGGCGCCGACGAAGCCCAGCACGATCAGGATGATGACGTTCTGGCGCCTGGCGCCCATCAGCTGGCTGGCGGCGAATCCGCAGACTCCGGCGATCAGCAGCAGCAGCAGTAACTGCACGAAACCCATACTGGTATTGTATTAGCAGACGATGCCCGAGCCACGCTACAGCCGTCTGGCGCGCTTCGCCGGCCTGGCCGGCACGCTGGAGCGCTGGCAGCAGGCCAGCTGCGCGATCGTGGGCCTCGGCGGCCTGGGCGGCGGACTGGCGCTGCAGCTGGCGCGCTTCGGCGTGAGGCGACTGGTGCTGATCGACCGCGACACCGTTGCCGCGGAGAACCTGGGCCACCAGGCGCTGTTCACGGAAGCCCACGCTGCCCAAGGGCTGCCCAAGGTCCGGGCCGCCGCCGAGGTGCTGAGCGCCGTCAACAGCGGGCCGCAGCTGACGCTCCACCATGCCGATCTGACCCGCCGGAGCGCGTCCGAACTGCTCAGCGGCAGCGAGTTGCTGTTCGACGGACTGGACAACTACTACGCGCGGCTGCTGCTCAACGACTGGGCGCTCAGCAGCGGCCGCCCGTACTTCTACGCCGGCGTAGTGCGCGGCGAGCTGTCGGCCCGGGCGATCGTGCCCGGGGAGACGGGATGTCTGCGCTGCCTGATCGATCGGCCGCCGCCGCCCGGCAGCGTCCCGACCTGCGCCGCCGAGGGGGTGTTCCCGCCGCTGCTGGGTATCGCCAACGCGCTGCAGCTGGACCTGGCCAACCGCTATCTGGCGGGCGGGCCGGCCACCGCGGATGACGTCCTCTACTCGCTGGACCTCGACGGCTGGCGCTGGCGGCAGACCCGGCTCGGTGGACCGCGGGCGGACTGCCCGGCCTGCCGGGGCCGCTTCGAGTATCTGGACGGCAGCCTGGACGCCCTGGCGGGCCACAGCTGCGCCGGCCAGCACGCCGAAGCCCAGCTGGGGGCGCCCGTCGAACTGGCCCGAACCGCGGCGCGGCTGACCAGCAGCGGCCTGCAAGTCAGACGCAACGCCTTCTGCCTGGTGGTCGAGGACGGCCCACGGCGCTTCACGGTGTTCCCCTCGGGCCGGATTACGCTGAGCGGCGACGACGACAACGGGGCGATCAGCCGCTTCATTGCGGAGTACCTGGGGGTTTAGCGACGCCCCGCAGTACAAGTTGGCGGCGCGCCGCTTCCGGTATGATAAGGGCATGAGAGCATTGCTTGTCTTCGTTACCGTCCTGCTGTGCGCCGGCGCCGTGCTGGCGCTGGGTGGCTGTCCCGATCCCGATGCGGAGAAGGAAATCCAGGCCCAGGTCCAGGTGCCGGGCCTCGAGGAAGCGGTCATCGCCAAGGACCGCGCGATCAAGGCCGCCATCGAGGCCAGCTGGGTCGCCGACCTGGAGCTGTTGCAGGAGCAGCTGGCCGTCGAGGAAGTGCGGGCCGGCAAAGTGCGGATCACCGGCATCGTCAGTCGGCCGGAACTCAAGGAGCGCGCCGAGCGCATCGCCCGTGAATACGAGGGCGTCAGCGACGTGGTGAGCACCATCACCGTCGACGAGAGCCTCAAGGACAGCCGAATCAACCTGGATGAACTGTAGCCGGCCGCGGGTATCAGAGCGTATAGATTCAAGCAAACCGGAAGAGGTGCACTGTGCGCGTACTGAATGGACCTGTGCGGATTACGCTGACTCCCGCAATGCTGGTGCTGGCGATGCTGCTGGCGGCGGGATGCCCCCAGTCCGCGCCGAGTGATTCGGCGGGGACCTCGATTGGCAGCTCGGCGGCGCCGATGCCCAGGCCGCCGGCTCCGGACTTCAGCTTCACCACGCTGGCCGGCCAGCAGCGCAGTCTGGCGGATTTCAGCGGACGGCCGCTGGTGGTCAACTTCTTCGCCACCACTTGAGGCTCCTGCGTTCAGGAGTTGCCTGAATTCGAGAGCGCCTACCAGAAGCACTCGGCCGCGGCCGACTTCATCGTGCTGGCCCGGGCGGGCTCACCCGACCCCGCGCAGTTCGTCGGCGGCAGCGGCTACACTCTGCCCTTCGGCACCGACATCGACGGGATGCAGACCTTCGGCCTCACCGCCATTCCCGCCACGCTGGTCTTCGACGCCGGCGGCAACCTTGTCGACAGGCGCGTCGGACGCGTCAGTGGGGCGGAGCTTGAGGAGATGCTGGCGAAGGTGCTGTAAGCTGGTGCGACAATCAACGCCGCCGGGCGGTAGGAATTGAGAGCCGGAACGATGCTGTATCGTGAAATGCGGAGAGGATGCTAACGATGAAAGCACTGACAGGGATGATTGCACTGCTGCTGACTGTCACACTGGCGGCGTGTCAGCAGGGTGAAGACGGCGGCGATCAGACCTCCGGCAGCGGCTGGGCCAGCGGCCAGGACGCTGCGACGGACTCGGGCAGCACGCCGGCCGCCAGGACCGGTGGCCAGCAGGCAACCGCCACGGCGGCCTGGGGCAACGCGGCGGACTTCAGCTACCGTACGTTCGACGGCCAGAGCGGCCGGCTCAGCGACCACTATGGCAAGCCGGTGGTGGTCAACTTCTGGGCCGCCTGGTGCCCGCCCTGCAAGCAGGAGATGCCGCATTTCGAGGAGTCGTACCAGCAGCATGCCGGCGGCTTCGAGCTGCTGGCGGTCGCGGTTGACCCGAACAACGATCCGGCGGGCTATTTCGCCGCCGAGGGCTTCACCTATACGGGTGGGATGGATGTCGATGGCGCCGCCCATTACCTGCGGGGAGCCATTCCGGTCACCGTCTTCATCGATCGCCAGGGCAATCTGGTGTACAAGCAAGATGGGATGATGACCCCCGAGCAGTTCGAGAGTCAGCTGAGCAAGATTCTCTAGCTGGTCCGGACTCGACTAGGCTCAGCCCGTGAGGTCGAAGCCGTAGATGACCGGAATGCCGAATTCCTGGACCTCGCGGCTGAGCGGCTCAAGGTAGTACATCGCCACCGTATAGACCGTATCGCCGACGTAGGTGCTGAAGGCCGAAAAATGGACCGCGGCGGCTTGGCCGTCCGTCACGTCGGTAACCTCGATCAGATTCCACTCGCGGCCGTTGATCGGCAGCGGTTTGTTGGCGGTGATGACCGTGAAGCGGGCGTCATCGCTGGCGTAGTAGGCGAGCAGCGCATCGCAGAATGCGCCGAAGGTATCGGCATCGAGGTCTGATTCGAAGCGCTCGACGCGGCCCAGGATCAGCGTCACCGGCAACTCCGTCGCCGCCGTCCACTCGAAGGCCACCTCCGCATCCTGGTTCCAGCCCTCGCTGGCGGGGTCGGTGATCAGACCGCCCTCCGGCAGCCGAATGCTGAACCCGAAGCCGTCGGCCTCGTAGGTGACGTAGGCGCCGGCCTCTGCGGGTTCCGCGGCCTCATCGGATTCCGCGCTGTCGGCAGGTTCAGCCGCCTCGACCTGGTCGGCCTCGTCCGCTTCGGGGGTCGCCTCCTCCTGGGCCCAGGCGAAGCAGGGCAGCAGCAAAACCAGCAGCAGCCAGGCATGTCGGTACATGTCGATCCTCCGGCGGGTCATCCCCGCATGCAGATTGTAGCGCACCGGCCAGCCGCCCGGCGCCGCACTGGATGTTATGCTGTACATCATCACTGATCAGAGGTGCTCAATGCAACGACTGCTCATCGCCGTGATGCTGGCTCTGGTGCTCAGCGCCCCCGCGCTGGCGCAGGAGGCATCCGAGGATCTGCTGTCCGGCTTCAAGCTGGGCAAGTTCCACACCACGACGACGCTGCTGGCCGCCGACCTGGTTTACATCGACGCGCTGGTCAACGAACTGCGGATCGCGGAGGTCACGGACGAGAACTACAACGCGGGTGTGATCGACGACGAGGATGTGTTCTCCGCGCAGATGGGCCTGGCCTACACAATCTGGCGCGCGCAGTTCATGCTGCTGCCCGCCTGCGAGGCGGGTCTCGAGGACGACGCCTTCAGCCATCCGGCGGTGGCCGGTTTCAAGGAACGCACCCAGGCGATCATCACCGAGGTGCAGCGGCTGACCCTGGAGTTCGCCGAGTCCGAGGGCGATGATTTCTCCTATCTGCTCGGCTACAACGACGCGCTCAACGAGGGTGGTTTCGCCGAGAGCCTGTTCGAGCTGGCCGAGGAGGCGCGGCTGATCGCGGGCGAAGAGGACTAGCCTCGCGCCGTCGGCGGCCGGTGCGGTATAGTCTTGACGGCGGCGCATACCGGCTGACATCAGGCGCCGCGGAGGTAAGCATGGGGTTTCAGCTGCGCGTTGTCGCACTGCTGCTGCTGTCATTTACTCTGACCGCTTGCGCGGGCGACCGGTCGCCGGCGGATCGCGGCGGGCCGAACGAGACCCCGGCGCCCCTGACCGCGGGACTGCTGGCTGGCCCCCGGGCGGTCGCCGCGCATACGCCGCCCCAGATCCCACTGAGCGACGCCGGAAGCCGGCTGCTGCTGGGCGCCTATGCCCTGCAGCAGTCCGCATGCCGCAATGTGTCCGCCAGCGGGCACAGCGCGGTATTCAGCCCGCAGTGGAGCGCCGCCGGCACGCGCGCGCCGGACAACCTGGCGCTGGCGGTCTACGGCCTCGATCTGACGGGCTACGCGGGCAGCGGCGTGCTGAGCCTCGGCTGGCAGACGCCGCCGGGCCGGCCTTGCTACTACGTCGGGATCGGCACCTGGCAGCATGACCGCTGGGAGTGGCACCGGGGCACCGAGTTCACGGACGGCAAGCTGGATCTCGGTGAGCTGACGGCCTACATCAGCAGCGCCAATCTATTGCTGGTCGCCGTCGTGGTCATCAGCGATCAGCAGGCGGTGCTGGACACGGTCGAAATCGGCGCGCGCTGGGTGGTGGAGGGCGTGGACCTCTCACTGCTGTTCGCGCCGCCGGTGGACGCCGAGACCCAGGCGGTCGAGGGTGACTGGGCTGGGCGAACGCCCGTCGCCCGCGACTTCGTGATTGTGGACGAGACGACGGCCCCCAGCGGCGATCGCACCCTGGTGGTCTCGCACACCGTCGACGACCTCACGCACTACGGCGCCATCCGGATCCCCGCTCATGGGCCGGGGGCCAAGCTGCCGCTGCTGCTGCTCTGCCACGCCGGCGTGAGCGGCACCAACACCGGGGAGTTCGCCCGCATCGACGATCTGGTGGGCTACGGCGCGGTCAGCGACTCCTATATCATGGTGCTGCCGTCATTCCGCGGCGAAACGCTGCAGGTCGGCGGCGACAGCTACACCTCCGAGGGCCCCCAGGGCATCTATGACCGTGACTGCGACGACGCGCTGGCGTTGCTGGACTGCGCGATCAAGTACCTGCCCGAGGCTGACGCGGACACCGTGGTGGTGGAGGGCATCAGCCGCGGGACCCAGGTGGCGCAGCGCGCGGCGCAGCGCGACGACCGCATCGACGGCGCGGTGCTGTTCTACGGGATGGTCGATTACTGGCTCCCGGCGGAGCAGGACTACCTGGCCAGCGGGCTGGCCGAGGCGGCTGCGGGCGAACCGACAGAGTCCTACATCCAGGGCCTCTACGACGGTGAATTCACGGTCTGGGACGTGCGGCTGGGCATGCTGCGCTGGTCGACGGCCTACTACGCGGAGCGGTTTCCGGCGCTGCAGGCGCACTACGGCACGTCGGACCAGGCGGTGCCGATCGAGCAGGGTGACCGGCTAAACGCCGTGCTGCTGGCGCTTGCGCACCCGGACTTCGAGTACTTCCGCTATCCGGGCGGCGCCCACAACCCCAGCACCCTGCCGGGCTGCGGCGAACGCATGCGGGATTTCCTGCTGGCCTATCTCGTCGACGACTAGCGCTTGGCCCAGCGGTCGAGTTCGACCAGGCGGCTCAGCAGCGGCTCCACGGAGTCCAGGAACAGCTGGTTGGGGCCGTCGCAGCGGGCCTCGTCCGGGTTGGGATGCACCTCCCAGAACAGCGCCGCGATGCCGAGACTGATCGCCGCGCGGCTGAGGCCGGCGACATACTGCCGCTGGCCGCCGCTGGCGGTGCCCATCCCGCCGGGCAGCTGGACGCTGTGGGTGGCGTCGAAGCAGACCGGCATGCCCTGCTCGCGGAAGTAGAGCAGGCTGCGCATGTCGACCACCAGGTTGTTGTAGCCGAAGCTGGCGCCGCGTTCGGTCAGCAGCGCAGCCCGGCAGCCGCCTTCCTCGAGCTTGTGCCAGACGTTGAGCATATCCCAGGGCGCCATGAACTGGCCCTTCTTGACGTTGACCACCTTGCCGGTGGCGGCCGCTGCCAGCAGCAGGTCGGTCTGACGGCAGAGGAAGGCCGGTATCTGCAGCACGTCGGCGACGGCGGCGGCGGGCCCCACCTGGCTGCGGTCGTGCACGTCGGTCAGCACCGCCACGCCGGTCTGGTCCTTGACCTCCCTGAGAATCGCCAGCCCCTCCTCGAGGCCGGGGCCGCGGAAGCTGGCGGCGCTGGACCGGTTGGCCTTGTCGTAGCTGGACTTGAAAACGTAGGGCACGCCCAGTGTGCCGCAGATGTCCCGCAGGCGGCCGGCGACCTCGACGCTCATTGCCGCCGACTCGATCACGCACGGTCCGGCGATCAGCAGCAACGGGTGCTCGTTGCCGACGCCGGTGCCGTCCGGCAGCTGGAATTCGCTTTGCGGCATGCCCCATTCTAGCGCGGCCCGGCCGGTGGGCGCCGCCGATCAGCCGGGTGTAGAATGTAAGGGCTACACCCCTATCTTTCGGGCAGGCGGAGTATGGACATCAACGGCAAGCGAATCCTGATTCTGGGCGCGTACGGGCAGGTGGGCAGCGCGATCGTCAAGCTGCTGCTGACCAGCGGACGCCCCGCGGAACTGGTGCTGTGCAGCCTCCGGCAAACGGAGGCGGACGCGATTCAGCTGGACTGCCTGCGCTGGGTCGAGGAGACCCAGGCGCGGGTGCCGGAGGGACAGCGCACCAGAGTCAAGGCCCGGGCGGGTGACATTCTGCGGACTCGCGCGCTGGAGGAGCTGCACGCCCGCAGCCGCGCCACTGAGGATGAGCGGGGCAAGCCGCTCGGCGAGCAGGAGCGGCTTCGCCGCCAGGCCCAGTACACCGCCGCGGCCGTGGACTTCATTTACCGCGACTACCACCTGTTCAGCGACAGCGAGAAGGAGGACATCAGTCTCTACCGCTGGCTGGCGGAGGACCGGCCCGAGATCCTGATCGACTGCGTCAATACCGCCACCGGCCTGGCCTACATGGACATCTTCACTCTGGGCAAGAGCTATCTCAAGCACCAGGAGGACGGCGGCCTGGAGGTGGAGGGCGGCGCGCCGTTCTGCGAGCTGGTGCTGGCCAGCGCGGCGCTACCGGCACTGGTGCGCCACGTCGAGATTCTGAAGGACGGCATGACCCAGGCCGGCACGCAGCTCTACCTCAAGGTCGGCACCACCGGTACCGGCGGGATGGGGCTGAACATCCCCTACACGCACTCCGAGAGCAAGCCCAGCCGCCAGCTGATGAGCAAGTCGGCGGTGGCCGGGGCGTCGAGCCTGCTGTACCTGCTGTTCAGCCGCACCAAGGACGCGCCGCTGGTCAAGGAGATCAAGCCCGCCGCGCTGATCGGCTGGAAGGACATCGATTTCGGCGAGATTCGCAAGCACGGTATGCCGATCGGCCTCGTCGACTGCCAGCTGGATCAGGGCCGCACCATTGAGGAGTTGCGCAGCGGCAATGACGCCGCGCCGGCGGCGCCGACCGGTGAGAACCTGGAGGGCGTCTACATCGATACCGGCGAGAACGGGCTGTTCAGCGCCGCCGAGTTCGAGGCGATCACCGCCATCGAGCAGATGGAGCTGGTCACCGCCGAGGACTGCGCGCGGGCGGCGGTCGGCGAGATCATGGGCGAGAGCACCGGCTTCGACATCGTCGGCAGCCTTTCCAGCGTCTGCCTGGACTCCACCTATCGTGGCGGCGTAATGCGCAACCTGGCGATCGAGAAGCTGGGTGAACTGCAGGGCAAGCACGGCGAGAGCGTCGCCTACGAGATTCTGGGCCCGCCCAAGCTGTCCAAGCTGCTGTGGGAAGCCTGGCTGCTGAAGCACCACGGCCGCCTCGGCGAGCTGCTGAGGCCGATCTTCCAGGACCGCTCGGCCGGCCTCGAGCGACGGCTGACGCAGTTCGATTCGGCGTTCGACCCGGCCGCACTCTGCGAGCAGATCACCGCGGCGCTGGCCAACGACGCCGAGACGCGTCAGCGGGTTCTCAGCATCGGCCTGCCGATCTGCACCAAGGACATGCGCTGGCTCTACGGGCCCACGGTGGCGCTGATGCGCGCCTTCCCGGGCCGTCGGATCGGCGAGCTGCTCAGCGATCCGAAGCTGCAGCGCTACTTCCTGGACAACGGCGCCATTGAGCTGCTGCCCAGCAACATGGAGCGCTGGCAGCGGCGGCTGCGCGGGGCGCTGACCTATCACTGGCAGCTGGGCGGCAACGGCGAGGCCGGCAGCAGCAGCGGCTTCGACTACCGGCGGCTGTTTACCGTGCGCACGACGCCCGAGGGGGCCGTGGAGGACGTCGAGCTGCAGATCGGCGAGCTGCTGGGCTGGCTGTTCGTCACCGAGGAAGGAGGGTCGCGCCGCCGGCACTTTTTCCACCCCGGTCACGGCGCGGGTAGCGGATCCGCGCTTCAGGCCGGCGGTGCCGGCTAGTGATCGGGGTCAGCTGGAGGAAGCGTCAGAGGTGCGCGCCGCGCGCAGACAGCGGCAGGCCGCATACCACCAGAGGATCAGCGCGACGGCATACGTAGCGTTCAGAAGCGCCACTGCCACGGGCAGATCCACCCGCCACCCGTACAGCACACAGCCGGCTGGCAGGTTAGACCCATCGCCGAGGTTCATCAGCACTTGACTATAGCCGGTGTCGGTGACCATCAGTGGGTGGACATCCGCGAACATGTTGGCGTAGGTGGCGTGAAGGATGGTGTGGAAGCCGAATCCCAGTTGATAGATCCGGATACTGCTTGTGAAAGCGTCGGCGAAGTAGACCAGTGAGAAGAGTGCGGGTATTGCTGTTACAGCGCCCAGAGCCAGGTAGAGATCTGCCCGCACGGAGCCGTGTGCTGAAAGCGACGCCAGCCATGCCTGCACTGCAATCAGCAGAGCCAGTCCGACAGCCAGACAGCACGACACCCACCTGATATCGCCGAGAGCGTACCCGGTGGCGTAGTGGTGATAGATGAGGCTGACGTCCCAGAAAGCCGTTAGCATTGCAGCTGTGGCCAGAATCCAGGGCAGTGAACGTGTCAGCGCGCTACGTCGCAAGGCCAGCATCAAGCACGCCGCCAGCAGTGCGAAGTGGGGCAGGCGGATCAGCGAGAACCACAGTGCGGGACCGAACTCGGGCCAGCTAGTACCGGCGGTATGCGCGTCCAGCAGCACGAAGACAACCAGCAACGCCAGCGGTATAAGGGCGGCGAGCCCCGTGGTGGCCAATGCCCCCAGTACCGCGGCTCCGTCGCTGATCGGAGTTGCATACCAGTCCGGTTCACGGCCATCTTCGCCGCGTGCCAGTCGGCCCATTTGGCGGGCGATCACGAAGTAGAGCACGAAGTTGCCGATCAGGATACAGAGCGTGCCGAGATCAAAAGGAGTAAGCCAGTAATAGGCTGGCAGGATGATCTGGTTGCCGCCTGAGAAGCGCGCGGCGAACATCGCCGCCCAGAGCACCAGGATGTACATGGTGCCGGTGGAAGGGCGGCGTAGCGCCCGCCGGATGTAGAGGCTCAGATGCGGGAGTTCCACGTGACCTTCCTTTCAGCGCCGCGCAACTCGTTGCGCTGTCACACGGATTGGGCGATAATGACAACGTGCATCGACGGGGATAGTATCCCCGTCCCGACGCCTCCGGCAACGGAGGCGTTTCTGTTCAGTGCCTTGCGCGCGGGCTGGCTGCGGTTTCCAGATGCTTACCCCAGCCTTGAAGCAGCTCTCTGCCACTGCTCAGGCCGGGTCAGGCACCCTCCACTCGCCGTCGTAGCTCAGCGAGTCCTGGTACCACCACCAGCCGTCCAGGCCGGCGCCCATCAGCTCGAAGATCACGAAGCCGCGGTCGGGCTGCTGCTCCCAGGTTCCGACCAAGAAGCGACCCACCTGCCGCACCAGCACGGTGCCCTCGGGCTCGCCGTAGGTGCTGCGCCACCAGGATTGGCCCGTGCGGCGCAGCTTCAACTCGCCGAAGTTGGTCAGGTAGCTGCGTCTGACCTCCGGCTCGTCGGCCGCCTCCTCCTGACGCAGGCAGAACAGCACGGCGCCGCTCAGGGTATCCGTCAGCGTCGCCACGTCCGCGCGCCAGCTGTCGACGTGGTACCGGCGCTGGCCGCCGGGACCCATCAGCAGCGTCAGCACGTCGCTGGCGTATTCCCAGCCGCCGCGCTGCGTCAGGAGATCCCCGCCGACTCGCTGGCTGACGGTGCAGCGGCCGTCGTCGCTGAGCTCGAAGACCCACTCGTCGTCGTACTCGGACTGGCGCGCGCGACCGTCGAGGCTCAGGATCACCACGCTCCAGCGTCCGGCGAAGGCCACGCTGCCGCGGCTGACCCGCGCCGGGGGGTGTTCGTAGGCCGGCTCTTCATCCTCGGCGGCCAGCAAGCGTTCGGGATCCAGCGCCGTCTGCGGTTCGGGCTCCGGCTCCTCGACCACCTCCACCGGCTCCTCGGCCGTGTCAGCGTCCATGGCCTCGGGCAGGGCATCCTCGCCCTCGATGGGCTCGGCTTCATCGGCATCCAGCAGCTCGGCATAGGAGCCCGCGGCATCGTCCGCGGCGGCCTGATCATCGACCGGGGACTCATCGTCCTCCCCCGACCCGGCCTCCTCCTCGGGTTCGTGTTCCTCGACCGCCCCGTCTTCGTCGGGCGCCCCGCCGTCGGGCAGGGCCTGTTCAGCGCCAGCCGCAATCCGAGTCCGGCTGCGCGGCTGGCCGTCATCCTGCTGCTCCAGCGGCTGGGGGCAGCCGCACCAGATGGCCAGCAGGGCTGCCACCAGTGTCACGCCTAACACTCTCATCATGCTGTCCTCCACCTCGTAGCTTCTGTGACGCGGCTACCTACAATCCCTGTCCGGCCGGACCTTCGGCCTGCTCGACGCGTGCCCGGGCCTCGCGCACGTCGGCCTCCAGCTGCGCCTCGCGAGCCAGGTGCCGCCGTCGCGCGTCGCCCCACATCAGGAAGGGTGCCACCGGTGGCACCAGGATGCTGAGCGTCACCAGCCAGGCCGGCCGCGTCAGGACGCCGTCCTGCTCGCGCCAGTAGATGCGCCAGCCGATCGCCACCAGCACCAGGCCGATGAACGCGCTGACCGGATAGAGCGAGACGATCCGCCAGCGCAGCAGGCGCTCCAGCGGCCACAGCCCCAGCCCAATGTCGGGCCAGATACCCATCAGTGCCGGGCGGACGAAGTTGCTGTAATCCCAGGGCGTCCCGCCCGCGATATCGATGACCAGCCGGATCACGAGCGCCAGCCACGGCAGCCAGCACACCGCCGCCACGATCCACAGAATGGTCACGATCAGCCGCACCCGCAGATTGTACCCCCAGCGCGCCCGGCGGTGAAACCCGCGGCGGGCGGCGGCGCTCCAATATGCGACAATACCAAAGCCGTGTCACTGTGGATCTACAACCGGCGACTGGCCTGGGTGGTGATTCCCACCGTGGTCTGGGCCGCGATCGGGCTGTTCCTGGCCCTGGGCGCCGGCCGGCCCGGCGGCAGCGGTGAGCAGCAGCTCGGGCTGCGGCTGGGAATGGCGGAGGGGGGACTGCGCCTGCCGGGCCAGGTGACCGAGCTCAGCGAGCGCGAGGACGGCCTGCACATCACGCTGGCCGTGCGCGCCGAGGCCCGGCCGGACCTGCCGGAGCTGCCCGCCGGCGTGTTCGTCGAGTTCGTGACACCGGACAGCCCCCCGACCGAGCCACCGCTGATCGAGCTTGGTCCGTCCGGGCACGTGCTGAGGCTGCCGGGCGGACGGGTGCTGGCGCTGACCGACGATTACGTGCTGCGGTTCGGGCGTGAGGATCTGCGGATCGCACCGCGCCCGCCCCAGCTGACCGGTGAGCGCCTCAGGCGCTGGCTGCGGGAGCAGGGCGGCGCAGGCCGTGAAGGACCGCGTCCGGACCGACCCGGGGCGGGTCGCCGCGTCGTCCCGAACGTATAATTGGCCGATGAACGGCGCCGGGCCGAGCCGCGTCCAGGCCGCGGTCATTCTGGGCTGCTACACCATCGCCGCCGCGGGCGTGGTCTACTGGTCCTCGCTGCAGACGGAGCGGGCCGCGGGCAGCCTGCTGGCCGCCGCGCTCGAGCAGCCGCTGCCGGCCGCCGCCGTGCTGGCGCCGGTGGTGATCGGTCTGGCGGTGCAATGGGTGGGACGACGGCTGTGGGCCTGGCCCTACGTTTATCTGGTGGTGCTCAGCCTGGCGCTGGGCAGCCGCGCGGCGGACGTCGGCGACGCGGTCTACCTGCACTCCAGCGCGGCGGTCTGGGTGCTGACGGTGCTGATCGCCGAGTCGGTCGGGCTGGCGCTGGGTCGCTGGCTGCACCGGTTCGTGGGCATCGCCTTCTTCATCGGCGCGGGTATCTGGCTGCTGACGGCCGGTCTCGGACAGCGGGGTGGTGACGCGGTGGGCATCTGGCAGACCTGGATTCTGACCGTCGCCGGGGCGCTGTTTCTGCTGCACGCCGGCTTCCAGCTGCTCAACTACTGGCGCTCGCGACCCCGGCCGCCGGCGGCCGCCGTGGAGGCCGGACCCACCGCCGGGCCGGCCGCACCATCGATGCCGCCCGGCAGCCGGGGCGAAGCGGCCGAGGAGTGGACGTTCCATCCGCTGGGCCGTTTGCGGGACAAGGCAGACAGAGACGCGGCCAAAGTGGATAATAAGCGCGATGATGAGCAGTCCGACCGCTCCTAGCGGGTGGCCGGCGGACGGACAACGATGGGGCAGACAGCGCAGCGCGTAACTGACGCAGACCGCCGCGACCGGGAGCGGGGCGCGTGATCCTGCGCGCCAAGTATGCACTGCTGGAGCCAGGCGAGGTCCGCAGCGACGTGCGCCTCGAGATCGACGGCAGCCACATCACGGCCTTCAGCAGCGGCTACCGGCCCGGCTCGATGAGCGCCGACTACGACTTCGGGACGGCGGTGATCACGCCCGGACTGGTCAACGCGCACTGCCACCTGGAACTGGAATTCTGCAGCGGCCAGGTGCCCTACCGCGGCAGTTTCGTCGACTGGCTGCAGGTGATCCGCGACATGAAGAAGGAGCGCGGGGGCCAGGCTACTGCCCATCCCGCGGAGTCACTCAAAGGCCTGTTGGCGGCCGGCTGCACCACGGTGCTGGACCACCACACCGTGGATCTGGACTGGGAGGCGATCGAGGGTTCCGGGCTGCGCTACGTGCCGTTCCGTGAGTTCTTCGAGTTCGACAACCATGCGCCGGAGCTGGCCGCGATGCGCGAGCGCTCGCGCTACAGCTACGCGCCGCACGCGCCGTACACCGCCAGCCTGGAGATCGCCCGCGCCTGCCGCCGGCTGGCCAGCGAGCAGGACCGGCCGATCAGCGGCCACCTGTCGGAGTCGCTGGGCGAGATTCACTTCATCCGCGACGGCCGGGACCCGGAGATCGTCGAACTGCTGAGTCGAGCCGGCGCCTTCGATCCGGGTTTCAGCGGCACGGGCAAGACACCGATCCGGCTGTACGCCGACGAAGGCCTGCTGGACGGGGCGGCCTACGCGATCCACGTCAACTACCTTGAGGACGGCGACCTGGAGCTGCTGACCGAGCTGAGGCCGACGGTGGTGTTCTGTCCGCGCAGCCACAGCTTCTTCAAGCACCCGCGCCACCCGCTGCCGCGCTACCTCGCAGCCGGCGTGCCGGTCGCGCTGGGTACGGACAGCCTGGCCAGCAACGAGCGGCTGTCACCGCTGCACGAAGCGGCGCTGGTGCGCGGCGAATACCCGGAGGTGGCGGCCGCCGACGTCTTCGCCGCGATCACGGTGCGCGGACTGGAGCCCCTGGGCTGGGCGCAGCGCCTGGGCCGGCTGGAGCCGGGGCAGCTGGCCGACGTGGCGGTCTTCAGCATGCCGGCCGACCCCGGCCCGGACTTCGCTGCGCTGCTGGACGCCGTGATCGACTGCCAGGCGGCGGCGATGACAATCGTGGACGGGAAGATCAGGCACAGCACGGTGCTCAGGCCGGCCAGGCCGCTCTGACGGGGAGGCGCACGTCGCTCAGGCTTCGGGGGTCGGCCCCGGGTTGCCCTCCTTGCTGCGGCGCTTGCGCTCGCGCTTGGCGTAGCCCTGCAGCTCGCCGCGCATCAGGTCCAGCTCGATCTCGAGGCTCTTGACCTTCTCCACCAGTTCGGGCAGCTTGAAGGTCAGGGCCAGCACCTTGAGGCTCTGGGTGTGGGGCTTGGCCGGATAGCCGCTGACCTTGCTCTTGAACGGCAGGTCGCTGAACACTCCGGACTGTGCCGCCACGATCGACTGGTCGCCGACGGTGATATGGCCCTGAAAGCCCGCCTGCCCGCCGATGATGCACCAATTACCGATCCGAGTGCTGCCGCTGATGCCGGTCTGGGCGGCGATCACCGTGTTGGCGCCGATATGCACCCCGTGGGCGACCTGCACGAAGTTGTCCAGCTTGGTGCCCGCGTGAATGATGGTCTGGTCCAGCGCCGCGCGGTCGACGCAGCAGCAGGCGCCGATTTCCACGTGATCCTCGATCGTCACCGTGCCGACCTGGGGAAACTTGCGGTGGCCTTCCTTGGTCGGCACGAAGCCGAAGCCGTCCGCGCCGATCACCACGCCGCTCTGGATGATCACCTGACTGCCGATCCGGCAGCCGTGGTAGATCGTCACGTTGGGGTTGATCACCGAATCGTCGCCCACCAGGCAGTCGTCACCGACATAGGTGCCGGCCCCGATGCGCGTGCGCTCCCCGATCCTGGTCCGCGCACCGACCACGGCGTTGGCCTCAACAACCGCCGAGGCGGCGATCTCGGCGCTGGCGTCGACCACCGCCCGCTCGTGGACGAAGCCCGCCAGGGGTTCCCGGCGCTCCTGGGCCAGGAAATGCTCCATGATGCGAATGAAGGCCAGCTTGGGGTTGCCAGAGATAATCACATCCGGGAAGTAATGGGCAAGCTGCTCCGTGGTGATCAGCGCGCCCAGCATGATGTCGCTGAGCTTGCCGGCGTCCCGCCCCTTCTCCAGATAGCTGATACTGCCGGGGCTGGGGTTGTCGAGGCTGCAGTAGCCCGTGACCTTCAGTTCGTCGTTGCCCTTGACCTCGCCGCCCACGAGCTCCGCAAGTTCACGCAGCTTTGTCATCCGCCTATCACTTGCCCGCGTCGCCGTCAGAAACTGGCGGCAATCGCGGCGGTGACCTCCCCGTCGAGATTGGAGACCAATTTTAGCTCATAGACGTCCCGCAGACGGTAACTGATCGCCAATTCACTGAGCGGGTCGAACTCGTCGTCAAGCAGCACATCGGCCGCCAGCTGGACCCGCGGCACGAGGTCGATCTCGCCCGTGAGCCGCCACTCTTCGGCCTCGAAGTCGTAGCCCGCCGCCAGCAGCCCGTAGTCGATCAGATGGCCCACGAGCAGTGCGGGATAGACGACTTCCTCGCCGGGGTAGTAGCTGGCGTGGCCGAAGACGGCCCAGCTGGGGTCGGCCAGCAGGCCGGCGCGCAGCCGCAGCCGTCCCTCGTAATCGCCGGCGATGTAGTCCCAGAGCGCCAGCCGGGCCTCAGCGGTCAGCAGATAGCGCCGGGAGTCGACGTGCAGCAGCGCGCTCAGCGCGCACCCGCCCAGCTCCAGCTGCAGGCGGACATCGGCGCAGTGGCTGGCCACGGCGGGGGTGTTGACCAGTTCCTGGTACAGGGCCAGGCGCAGACCCGGCAGCTTGGCCTCGACGAAGCCCAGCGGCGCCCCGATCAGCGCGTGCAGGTGATAGGCGGCAAGCTCGCGCACCGGCCGCAGTGCCAGCTGCGGGATCGTGCGGCTGCGCAGCCTGAGGTGGTAGTCCGTCAGCACCTCCACGCCCGCACTCGGCGTCAGGGTGACCGCCACGTCGGTCGTCGGGCCGGGCTGGACCAGCACCTGGCGATCGAAGCCCGCGTAGGCCGTCATCCGCGCCAGCTGCCGTTCGACGGTACTGGACACCAGTCCGCTCAGCCACGACTCGTCGCGGTAGGGCGTGCGGGCGACGGTGGCGTACAGCTCGGCGGCGACGGCTTCCTCATTCTCGGCCGTCAGCGTCCGGACGACCGTGGTGCCGCCCAGCAGGTAGAAGCGCACGGCGAAGTCCTGCACACGCTGCTCGGCAAGGCGCAGTCTGACGACCAGTCGCGTGATGCGTCCGGGGTCGAGCTGCAGTTCCTCCAGCTCGAAGCCGCGCTCGTCGAGCACCGGGGCGATCACGGCGCCGAGCGTCTCGACCACCACGTCCTGGTTGCGGCGGATGTAGTCCAGTTCGCCGCCCAGTTGATCGAGCAGCGCCAGCTGGGCGGTTTCCAGCAGCGCCTCCTCGACCTGGGACAGCGTCTGGGCGCCGACGAACCCGCCGCTGAGTTCCAGCCGGACAGCGACTTCCTCCACGCGTGCCGGTCCCTGGGCATGGGCTGGCGGACAGCACACCAGTAGGGCGCCTGCCACCCACAGCACCAGATTGAGCCTAACAGCCATGCCCCTCATTGACCGATCCGCCTTCCGTCCCGGCCCCGTACCGCGTCAGCAGTCTCCGGGAGTCATCCGCGGCTAGAACATCTCGCCGAGGAAGAAATGGAACCTTGAATTCCGCTTGTCCTGGCCCAGCGAGTCCTTGGCGTCGTCGCCGTACAGCTCGATGCCGTAGTCCAGCCGTACCGCGCCGAGACCCAGCTGCGGGATCTTGATCCTGACGCCGATGCCGGCGCCGGCCGCCGTGTCCATGCCGGAGAAGGAGTCGCCCGCCCAGCCGGTGTCCCAGAAGGCCACCGCGCCGAACATTTCCGTGATCGGCACACGGTACTCGACGTTGTTCAGGAAGCTGTGCGTGCCGGTCAATTGGTCCTCGGAGATGCCGCGGATGCTCATCACGCCGCCGCGGCGGAATTGCTCGTAGATCGGCACGTCGCCCGTCGCCATGCCCAGCTGCTGCCTGAGGCCCATCGTGCCCAGGCCCAGCTTGAAGAACTCGCGCGTCTCCAGGGTCCACTTGTTGAAACTGAAGTCGCCGCCGAAGCCGGCCAGTTCGCCGGTGGCCTTACCCAGGAAGCCCTGGGTGGTGTTGAACACGTTGTCGCGTGTGTCGTGGCTATAGCCCAGACCCAGCTTGCGCGTCTCGCCCTCGGCCGACAGCCGCGCCCGCTGCCAGGGGTCGTAGCCGGCGAACGGATCGCCCTTGCGAATCCGGTAGTCGTAGTCCGCGAAGCCGAAGGACACTTGGTAGCTGTCGAAGTCGTTCAGCTTCTGGCCCCAGAAGACGTTGGCTCCCAGCTTGTCGATATCCAGCTCCGACTCGTAGGCCGTGCCCGGATCGCGCTGCTGGCGGTCGTTGACGGAATAGAGGCCGATGCCCCAGAACGAGCGCCCGTGCCCGTAGGGATCGGTGTAGGAGACCTCGAAGCCCGGCTTGGAATTGGAGAAGGTCAGGGTGGTGCCGATTTGCTTGCCGCGGCCGAACAGGTTGCGCTCTGAGTAGGAGACGGAGCCCTGCAGGCCGTTGACCGTCGAGTAGCCGAGACCGAAGCCGGCTTGGCCGGTGGGGGCCTCCTCGACCTGAATCACCACGCGGACGTGGCCCTGCTTGAGCGACGGCTCCAGGTTGGGCACCACGGAGTCGAACAGCCCGGTGTTGTAGACTTGGTTCAGGTCGCGCTCCACGTCGGCGCGCTGGAGAATCATGCCGGGGTGCAGGTGGGTGATCTGGCTGCGGACGATGCTTTCGCGGGTGTTATCCAGCCCGCTGATCAGAACTTCGTCGATGATGCCCTCGGAGAGCATCACCAGCACCATGCCCTCATCCTCGCCGGCGGTCACGATGCTGTAGTTGTCGACGCCCGCCCCGATATAGCCCGCGTCCTGGTAGATGGTCAGGATGCCGTCGATGCCGTCGACCAGCTTGCGGGCGCTGATCACCTGGCCCATGGTCAGCCGCGCGCCCGTGCGCACCCCGTCGGCGCCGACCTTGCCTTCCAGCTCCTCGAGCAGTCGCTCCGTGCTGAACAGCGTGTTACCCGTGATCTGCGCGCCGCGATAGACCGGGTTCTCCTCGACGCTGACCCGCAGCACCGCGCCCTCGCCGAGGCTGTCGAGCGACAGCTCGGGCTTGGTGCGGAACCAGCCCGTGTTGTAGAGCGCCTCGGCCGCGTCGTTGAGCTTCTTGGTTGCGTTGCCCACCAGGATGTCGCCGACCTTGATCGTCAGACCGGTGATCACCACGCTCTCGTCGAGTTGATTGAGCCCGCTGACGGCGATCGATCTGATCTCGATGCCCTCGGCCGCCTGCGCGACCAGCTGCGGCCCGCCGCCCGGCGCGCCCGCCAGCACCGCGATCTGCACGCTGTCACCGCCCGTCGCCCAGGCGCCAAGAGGCGCCGTCGCGATCGCGCAGATAGTTATGAACAGCGCTATCCACAGCTTATCCACGGGATAGGTTCCGCCTTTCATGGTTTCCGCCCCTGGAAACAGTTGGGGTGATTATAGCAGATTCACGACTTGCTGCCTTGGTCGAGCTTGTCCTTGAGCTTCTCGGCCAGTGCGTCCGTGTCCAGCAGCGGCGCGTCGTCCTCGGCCTCTGCCTCGTCGGTATTCTCGGAGTTATCCCCATTATCAACAGGCTCATCGCCGGTAACCGTGATCTCCGCCGGCACTTCACCGTCGGAGCTGCCGCGGCTCTCCTTGAGGGTGTCGAAGGTCTGGTTGGCGGGCTCGCCGGCCGGCTCGGTGTCCGCCTCCGGAAAGTAGTCGTAGTTCGATACGGTCGCCACGATCCGCTCGTTCCCACCATCGCCACTACCCAGGGACGATCCCGAGCCCGGCAAGTTCACCCCGCTGGCCTGGCTGGCCGGCGCCGCGGTGATCTCGGTGGGGACGGTCGCCACCAGGCTGGTAGCGTCGTTGGCCGCGTTGGCCGGGGCCTGCGGGGCCGGTGGGTGCACCGGAGCGGCCGCCGGCGGCTGCGCGGGGCTGTGGCTGGCCAGCAGCACTACCGGCTCGGCGGCCGGTGCCGCTGGCTGTGCTTCAACCGCGGGGGGCTGCCAGCCGGCGGGCAGGATCTCCTCGCCCGGAATGCTGGCGGGGACGTGGCCCACGTAGGTGGTGGCTTGCTCACTGAGGGCAGCCGGCGCCGGTGCATCGGCCTGGGCAAGCTTAAGCCCGCCCGGCGAGTCCAGCCCGGTCAGCAGATAGGCAGTGGAGGCGGCCAGGAGGAGTACACCAACAATCCCGACGGCCGAGACAACCGGAACACCGAAGCGCCGCACGTGTCCTTGTCGCTGCCGTGGGGAACTGGCAGCAGGGAGGCTCCCGTCTTCCTTGATGATGGCCCTGATCTCGGCGTCGAGCAGGTATAGCTTGTTGATGTACGCCTCGCGGCCGCACTCACCGAGGTCGTTCTTGGCCTCGGTGACCCACTGCTCTATCTCGCGAATCCGGCTATCCATCGCGATCCTCTGGCAAAGAGAGTGGCCAGAATGCGTACATATATCTATTCGCGCCGCCCCGGCGGATGTTAAACACCTCCGAGGCGCATTGCGCGCCCCTCGGCGGCCGCCCAGAGGATCATCGAGCGCGGCCCGCCAGCCGGTAAAATACTGCTGCCCGCAATCGACAGGAGGCCGGCCGATGACCGCCCAGTATGACAAGAGCCCGCGCTGCGTCAGCGTCTGCGTCGACGAGCAGGAAATCGTGATCGGGGCCCCGCCGGAGGTGGTCTGGCACAAGGGCCTACACGAGGTCAACACGTGGTGGAAGGCCAACCTCAAGGACGGATCGCTGGGCGTCTTCCTCGAGCCCTGGGTCGGCGGCCGCTTCTGGCAGAAGTTCGACGAGGACGGCCACGGCGTGCTCTATGGCACGGTGGCCTATCTCAATCCGCCCAAGGCGCTGCACATCGTCAACGCCTTCGGGATGGCCGGCGCCGCCGTCTGGACCAACACCTGGCGCTTCTCCGAGGTCGACGACGGCACGCTGGTGGAATACCACAACCAGATCATGGCGGTGATGCCCGAGCGCTACATGTCGGGCGGCTACAAGGCGATGACGCGCCAGATGCTGGAGAGCCTCAAGCGCTATGTCGAGACCGGCGAGGTGGACGAGCCCGCCCAGGGCCGCGCGGAGGACTAATCCAGCGGCGGTGCAACAATGGTCGCATTGACTTAGTTAACGTATTACGTTAACATAACTCGGAGGGGTGGTTTGCGTATTGACAAGGGCAAGCTCGCGAGCTTGCTCTCTGATGCGAAGCACCTGAAGAAGAAGCTGGGAAGGGAGTGCGCCGACAAGCTCATCCAGCGATTGGATGAGCTGCGCGGCTTCAGGAATCTCGCCGACCAGATGACAATGAGGGCTGGACGCTGCCATGAACTCAAGGGCGATCGAAGAGGTCAGTTTTCCGTTGATCTCAAACACCCGAAGCGCTTGGCATTCGAACCTGACCATGATCCAGTGCCCCGCAAGCCGGATGGCGGTATCGACCTGGGTCAAGTCACGCAGATTATCCTCATCGAGATTGCGGACACGCACCAGTGAGGTGAACAATGGCCACAACCACTGAGTATCTGCCGCT
>CAZSSB010000028.1:0-38179 GCA_964609245.1 uncultured Planctomycetales bacterium
GTGAAGGCGTTGACGAAGTCGCGCGGCTGCAGGATCACCCAGACCGGCAGCGCGCTGGCCAGCAGCGTGTAGACCGCCACCGTGCCCATCCAGATCCAGCGGACGTGGACCGGGTCCAGCGCGCCGAAGTTGACGGGGTGGTAAAGCCCCCACCAGATGCTGCCGCCCGCCACCAGCACGGCGATGACGGCCATCAGCCGCGTATCGACCTTGAAGCGGTGGATCAGCAGGCCCATCAGCGGCGCCAGGATTGTGATGATGATCACGCTCATGGTGGCGATGCCGCCGATGTGCACCTGGGTGGCGCCCTCGGCATTCGCCGACAGCTCCCAGCCGAAGGGGTTGCCGCCGGGCAGCTGGATCGCCGCCGCCGGCGCGATGCTGGTCAGGGCGCGCACGGAAAGGTCGAGGAACGCCGCGGTGACCAGCACGATCAGCAGCAGGGTGAAGCAGATGTAGAGAATGAAGCCCAGCCGTCCGGTCAGGTGGCCGGTGATCTCCGCCACCGTGCGGCCCTTCTCGCGCAGGCTGACGAACATCGACGTATAGTCGTGGGTGGCGCCGAAGAAGATGCAGCCCAGCACGATCCACAGCAGCGCGGGCCACAGGCCGTAGATCGCGGCGATGGTCGGTCCCACGATCGGCCCGGCGCCGGCGATGGTGGCGTAGTGGTGGCTAAACAGCACCGGCGTCGGCGTCGGCACGTAGTCGCGGCCGTCGCGCTGGCGGTGGGCCGGCGTCTGCACCTTGTCGTGGGCGTGCAGGACGCGCGCGATGTAGCGGGCGTACAGCAGGTAGGCGGCGCCAAAAGCCACCAGGCTGATGACGAGGATGAGCAGGATGTTCATGGCTTCCCCCGCGGAAGGATCGCCTCCATTGTAGCGCGGCGCCCCAGTAGGGGTGCACAGCTGTGCGCCCCTACACCACCGCGGCGTTGACGTAGGCGACGTTGCCGCCCAGGGCGGCGAACTTCTCGGGTAGCTTGTCGTAACCGCGGCGCAGGTGCTTGAGCCCGTCGATGTGGGTCTCGCCCTCGGCCATCAGGCCGGCGATCACCAGCGCCGCCGCGCTGCGCAGGTCGTGGGCCTCGACCGGCGCGCCGGTCAACGAGCCGGGGGTGCCCTCGATGATCGCGGTGGTGCCGCCGACGGTGACGTTGGCGCCCATTCTCATCAGCTCCGGCACGAAGGTCAGCCGCTGCTCGAAGATGGTCTCATCCACTTTGCTGATCCCGTGGGCGGCCGTCAATACCACGGTCATCTGCGGCTGCAGGTCGGTGGGGAAGCCGGGGTAGATCTCGGTGCGCACGCGGGTGGGCTGCAGTGCGGCCGGCGCCTCGACGCTGACCCAGTCCGGGCCGGTGCGCACCACCACGCCCAGGTCGCGCAGCTTGAGCAGCAGCGCCTCGAGGTGCTCGGGCTCGGCGCGCTCCACGCGGCCGCCGCCGCCGGTGCCGACCAGCGCCAGCAGATACGTGCCGGCCTCGATGCGGTCCGGGATCACGGTGTATTCGATCGCCGCCGAGATCCGCGACTGGCCGTGGACGGTGACGCTCTTGGTGCCCGTGCCCTCGATCTCCACGCCGCAGCGGGTCAGGAAGTGGCAGAGGTCGACCACTTCCGGCTCCTCGGCGCTGTTGTGGATGGTGGTTGTCCCCTTGGCCAGGGTGGCGGCCATGATCGCGTTTTCGGTGGCGCCGACGGAGGCGATGTCGAGGTAAATGTCCGTGCCGGTCAGCTCCGCGGCGCGGGCGACGATCAGGCCCGCCTCCTGGCTGACTTCCGCCCCCAGCGCCTCCATCGCCCGCAGATGCTCGCCGACCGGGCGCGCGCCGATCGCGCAGCCGCCGGGCAGCGGCACCGACGCCTCGCCGAACCGCGCCAGCAGGGGACCCAGCACCAGGAAGCTGGCGCGCATCTTGTTGACCAGCTCATAGGGCGGTGCCGTACTGCTCACCGCGCCGGCGTCGATGGTGACGCTGTGCTGGCGGCCGGCGCCGTTGCCCTGGGCGCCGAGGCTGGTCAGCACCTCGCCGATCACCCGCACGTCGTGCAGCAGCGGCACATTGTGCACGGTGACCGGCTGCTCGTTGAGCAGCGTCGCGGCCAGGATCGGCAGGCAGGCGTTCTTGGAGCCTGAGACCTCGATGGTGCCCCGCAGCGGCTGGCCGCCACTCACGACGATTGGTGACATTGCTCCCCTAATCTAGCATGCTCTATCGGACCGGCGCCCGCGCGCGCCGCGCCCTGACAATCTAATCGCCGCGCCAGCTGAGCGGCCTAAACAACACCGGGCGGAAAACCCAGCCGCTGCCGACGATGATCTCGACCAGCGGCCGCTTGTATTCATCGGGGTTGAAGGTGAAGTCCACCACCTTGCGGAATGTAAGCGAGCGGTCCAGCGCCCAGGTCTTCTCCAGCTTGTGCTCGAAGAAGACGATGCCGCGGAAGAAGCTCCAGCTGTAGCGCGCCCGCGGCGGCGTGGCGGTCAGGTCCCAGCGGATGCTGCCGCGGGTCTCCAGCGCCGCCACCGGCCCGTCGGGGCGGATGTAGAGGTCCAGCTGGTAGAGCTCGTGCAGGCCGTGCTTGCCAAACAGCGTGTAGTAGTGCGGCACGTCCAGCTTCCAGCGCCCGACCAGATGATAGGGCGCCACTTCCTGGAGCACGAAGATGCTCTGCTCGTCGTTGAGATTGAGCAGGCGTTCGCGCAGGGCGTCGCGGCTGATCCGCTCCGTGCCGCGCCGCGGGCGTTTGGTGGCGGCCCACAGCCCGATCGTGAAGATGCCCCATATGAACAGGACCATCGCGACGTCGATGCCCAGCGCGAACAGCACCCACAGGAAGCTGGCGCCTTTGTCCAGCAGCACCAGCCAGGGCAGCGCCAGAAAGACCAGCGCCAGCAGGCCCAGCACCAGCATGATCAGCAGCTCGGCGAGGTTGAAGGCGGTCGCCGAGCGGTAGCGCGGGGCCTTGAATCCCGGCGGCGGCGCCGGCCCGTGGGCACTGGCAGGCATTAAGCCATTATAGCCCGGCTGTGATCCTGCGGTATGCGGATTTGCCTGTGGATACCCCATGGGGTAATATGTCGAAGCAGCCGCCGGCGGCCGGAATACAACGGTGCGGCCGGGGCGCAGGATTGAGGAGCAACAGATGAAACACCATGTGTATTGGCTGACGGTTCTAAGCGCGTTGATGGCTGTGGGGCTGGCCGCGCTGGCCGGTTGCCCGGCGCCCCAGGACGAGAGCCCGGCGACCCAGTCGCCCGCGGCCGCGGTTCCCGCCGAGCCGCCGGCCAAGGCCGTCTCGCCCGTCGCGGCGGTCGCGGATGACGCCGCGGTGGAGACGACGCTGGCGGTCGCCGGCATGACCTGCCAGAGCTGCGAGCAGGCGATCCAGGCCGAGGTGGGCAAGCTGGCCGGCGTCTCGGCGGTGAAGGCCGATCACGCCGCCGGTACCGTGCTGGTGTCCTACCGGCCGGGCGCGGCGGACCTGGCGGCGGTCGGCGCGGCGATCGAGAAGCTGGGCTACACCGTCGGCGAACCGGCGGCCGAGGATGAGGCCGCCGTCGAAGAGGCGGTGGAGCCGCCGGCGGCGGAAGACGCTGAGGCCGCGGATGAAACGCCCGCCGCGACTGAAGACAACGCCGCCGAGGCTGAGCCAACCGCCGCGACGGCCGCTGCGGGCTGCGAGGACTGCGACGGTGGCGAGTGCAGCGGCGCCTGCGTGGAGGAGGAGACGGTTGCTGAGCCGGAGACCGCCGCTGCGGGCGACGAAGCTGTGGAAGCAGCCGACGGCGACGAGGGCGGCTGTGGCAGCGAGGCCGGCTGCGCGTCCTGCGCCCAGTCCGCGACGGGAACCGCTCCGGCGGAAGTCCCGGCCGGGCTGACCCGCGTGACGCTGAGAGTCGAGGGCATGACCTGCGTCGGCAAGGCCGGCTGGGTCGGCAAGACCATCGGCGGCCTCGAGGGCGTGGCCGGCTGTTACGCCGACCAGGATACGCTGACGGCGGTGATCGACTGCGACCCGGCGATGTGGGACGCGGACGGGCTGGTCGCCGAGATCGAGCAGCGCAGCCAGGGCGTATTCACGGCCACCCAGGTCTAGGCGCGACCGACGCCCGGCGGGGTATTAGGCAGTACGATGCTTTGCAAGATTTGACCCGGGACGATCCTGGCCGGCGGCCTGGTCATCGTCTGGCTGGTGATGCAGCTGATCGGCTGGCTGAGAAGCTAGCCGGCGTGTGCGCCCCGGCTCAGAGTCCCAGATCTTCGCCAAGCCCCGGATGTGACTTGGCGACAACCTTGATGAACAGCATGACCTGGGCGGGCTCCAGCTTGGCCTTCTCAGCCACCGCATAGCTGATATCCCGGGCCGGATACCCCGCTGCCATCTGCTCGACGATGTACGTCGTGTAGAGCTTGAGTCGCTCCATTTCCTCCTCGGTCATGCTGACGGGCTTCGCGTCGGCATCCGGAGCCGGCGTGCCGAACGAGCGAAAGAAGATCACGCTGTTCCAGATCAGGGCGAATGGGGTGGCGAGCAAGCCGTGCAGGCTCCACCAGCCCAGGAAGAGGTTGTAGAGGTTGAACTTGACGATCTCGCTGCGCAGGCAGCGCGAGCAGTAGTTCACCTTCATCCGCTCCAGGCGCCAGGCCAGCACCAGTCCCGTGACTCTGATCAGAGTGCATTTGCTGGTTTCGGCTGGGACCAGACACGATTCGCAGATCATTACGGCTCCCTCCTGTGCTTGTACATCTCATAGTGCTTGGTGAACATCGCGTCGAACTGGCTGCGGAACGAGAAGGCGCCGATCCCGCGGACCAGGGCGATGATGAAGGGAATGATGAGGACCAGCGCCAGGATCAGCTTGCCCTCCGCAGTCAGCGCGCTGGCCATCATGATGTAGATGAGTATCAGCAGGATGGCGGCGCCGGTGAAAATGCAGCCGAGCCCACGCGTGGTCTGATGCGCGGAGTGCGCGACCGCCACGGCCAGCCGCGGATCCAGGCCCATCGCGATCAGCGCCTCGATGATCGCCTCTATGCTCTGCTTCTGGTTGGTGAACGACACGAACTTGTTCCAGGACGCGATGAAGGCGTCCAGGTTGGCTCTGATGGCGTCGTCCACCGCCTCGGCGGCCTGCTCCTCCGCCCAGCCGTTCTCCACGAGCTGACTGACCACGAACCTCGGGATGTAGCCGCTGCGCATCTTCTGGAACATCCCGTAATCGTAAGTCTTGGTCGCGTCCTGTAGCAGGCGCCAGATCTGGTCCCGTGAGTCCATTCAGTCCTCCTTTCTCGGCTGGGTGCGTGCCGTATCCGTGTGAGTCCTATTCATCCTCTTCCGACTGCCTGGCTCTCAACTCATCCAGGTCCGGTGGCGGGGGCATCCCGCTGGGCCCCGATTGCCCGATGCGGTGCCCCGATTGAGTGACGCGGTAGTCGAGTGGCGTCGCCCGCTTCTGGCGCGAAAGAGTGATCGGCTTCAGGGGCTCGCCCGGCGGTGGCGGAACAGCGGGGCCCTCCGCCCCGGTATCAGTCAGCACGACCGGTTTCCGGCCGCTGCCGGGCGGCGCGGGAATGGTAAGGGGTCCGTCAGCGGACGTGGCCCCGCGGAAGCTGTAGTGTCCCCTCAGCATCACGATCGACGTGATCATCATCGCGACGTTGAACACCGAGATCAGGATCAACCCGGCCCCCGGCCCGACGTTGGCGCGAATGGAGCGTCCGGTGTCGGAATGCGCCATAAGGTACAGCAGCTGTCCGGCTTCAAGGACATCTTCGTCGGCGTCGCGGTACGACGCGACCGTCAGCAGCATCACCAAGACCAGCCCGACCAGCAGCAGCCAGAGCATCATCGAACGGACCGCGAACTCGAAGGTCCTGTTGTGCGCGATCAGGCAGGTGGTGAACAGGCTGATGAAGAGGATCAGCAGGGCGATCGAGGTATACGGGCTCACCGCCGGTCCGATCCCGTGGACCGCGTCGCCGAGACCGCTGACCGTCACCCAGGGGCAGAACACGCAGATCAGGGATGCCACGCAGAGCGCCAGGTACACGAGTGCGGGGACGCTGAGTCGGATGCCGCGCCTGCGCCTCGATCTTGCCATGCCTTCCGCACCACCTCCCGCCGCGCTTGATCGGCAGCGTTCGCCGCTCAAGGATCGGGCTACGGCCTGGCAGCCACATGCGTTCCGGCAACGCGCAGGCTGCCAGACGGGGAGGTCAGCATCGGCAGGAGGCGCCGACGCGGCGCCTCAGTGTGCTGACGGCTCCCATCCCACCTTGATACTTGGCTCCCAGCTCTCCCGGAACAGGCCGTCCGCACCGCTGCTGGCGGCGTGATGCTCATCACGCCGCAACCGCGGACGCCCACCGCGAAGCTGGCGATGGGTCGATTCTAGCATCACACGGGTTCGATGGCCAGAGTACGGCAGTGGCGCGGGTCACGACGGATCGGTTTCGGACTCGGCCGTCACCTCATACCACCATCCATCCTCCACAAGCTCCACGCCGCAGGGCGCGCAGATCTCGCGGATGCGCTCGATCAGCTTCGGGTCGTCGCTGGGCTCGGGCTTGCCGCCACGTACCCAGACCGGCATGAGCCGCACCTCTCTGACACCGTCGCGGCTGGCGGTGATCTCCAGGATCGCGCTCTCGATCAGCGCGCTCTTGCCCGTGAACAGGAAGTTGCCCAGGCTGTAGGCGATCACGCCCCCGTTGTACAGCTCCACGCCCTGCAGGCAGTGCGGGTGGTGGCCGATGATCAGGTCGGCGCCGTCGTCGATCGCCGCGCGGGCGATCTGCTGCTGATAGGCACTGTGGCGACGGTGGCCCTCGTAGCCCCAGTGGAAGGTGACCACCACGATGTCCGCCTGAGTGTCCAGCGCGCGGATCGCCGCGCTCAGCCGATCGTCGTAGCTCTTGCCGTGGGCCGCGATGCCGGGCGAGTCGTCGCCCGCCCGGGCCGCGGCCGGCACGATCATCGAGCAGCCGATGAAGCCGACGCTCAAGCCCCCGCGCCGCAGGATCGATGCCTGCCAGGCCGCCTGCTCGTCGGCGCCGCCGCCGACGCAGCTGATGCCCTGGTCGTCGAGCGCGGCCAGCGTGTCGGTCAGGCCGGTGGCGCAGTAGTCCATCGCGTGGTTGTTGGCCAGGCTGACCACGTCGAAGCCGGCGGCGCTGAGTATCGGCCCGCTGACGGCGGGCGGCGCCTTGAAGATGAAGTTGCGCCCCTCCTGGATGCTCTCCCAGGACTTGCCCGGCGTGCGGGTCGGGTGATCCGTGATCGGGCACTCCAGGTTGCCGAAGGCGATGTCGGCGCCACTCAGCACCCCGGCGACCGCGCCATAGGGCCACTTCTCTCCGTGCTGTTCGATCAGGCGCGGCATCCGCGCGCCCAGCAGGTTGTCGCCGGTGAAGACCAGCGTGATCTCGTCGAGGCGCGTCGCGTCCAGCGGCTCGGCCAGCGACGGCTCGACCTGCGGCGCGTCGAGCAGCGGCGCGGCAGCCGGCTCGGCCGGCGCGCCTGCCGGTGCAATCGGCCACAGCAGCATGGCCAGCAACGCGCTCGCGCCGAGCCTCGCTGGACCGCCTGCCGGTGGCCATCGCATCGCGCCAGTATACCGACGGGCCGGCGGTACTGTGCCGAATGCACTCGCTCGCGTTACAATGCATACCGATGCCATACCGGTCGCTGCTGTCCATCCTCGACCTCGCACCCGCGGAGATCGACACGCTGCTGGCGGCCGCCGAGCGCTTCCTGCCGCGCGTCGAGGCCGGCGGCTTCAAGGACGCGACGCTGAGGGGCGAGAGCGTGCTGCTGCTATTTTACGAGCCCTCCACCCGCACGCGGGTCAGCTTCGAGCTGGCGGGCAAGATGCTGGGCGCCGACACCATCAACGTCGGCGGCAAGGGCTCCAGCGCGCAGAAGGGCGAGAGCCTGCGCGACACGGCGCTGACGCTGAGCGCGATGGACCACAACGTGGTGGTGATGCGCCACAGTGCGCCCGACGCCGTGCAGGTCTTCGCCGGCTGCTTCGATCGCAGTGTGATCAACGCCGGCAGCGGCCGCGGGCAGCACCCCACGCAGGCGCTGCTCGACGCGCTGCCGCTCAGGCGCGCCGGACTGCTCAAGAAGGGCAAGCGGCTGGCGATCGTCGGCGACCTCAAGCACAGCCGCGTGATGCGCAGCAATCTGCAGCTGCTCTGCCGCTATGGCCTGGATGTGGTGCTGGTGGCGCCGCCGCCGATGATGCCCGAAGGCTGGCCGGGGCTCAGGCCCGAGCACTGGGCGGCTGAGCCGAAGGCCTGCGGCGAAGTCAGCTGGCAAACGGACCTGGACTCCGTGCTACCCGAGGTGGACGCCGTAATGATGCTGCGCGTCCAGCGCGAGCGGATGGAGCCGGGACACCTGACCAGCACCGATGAGTACAGCAAGCTCTACGGACTCAACCGGCGCCGGCTCAGGCTGCTGCGCCCCGACGGGCTGATTCTGCATCCGGGGCCCGTCAACCGCGGCGTGGAGGTCAGTCAGGACGTCTTCGCCGACGGGCGCTGCGTGATCAACGACCAGGTGACCAGCGGCGTCGCGCTCCGCAGCGCGCTGCTCTGCTGGGCCTGCGGCAAACTGGAGGAGGGCGCGGAGAAGTAGCATGACAAGCGAGCGCACAATCATCCGGGGCGCCGAGGTCTTCGATGGCGAGCAGCGGCTCGGTGCGCGGGACGTGATCGTCGAAGGTGGGCGGATCGCCGAGGTCTGCGAGCCGCGCGACGATGACTTCTACGCCACGGCCCGCGAAGAGGCGATGGGCCGCGTGCTGGAGGTCTCCAGGGCCGGCGCCGACACCGTGATCGACGCCCGCGGCAAGCTGCTGAGCCCCGGCTTCATCGACCTGCACTGCCACCTGCGCGACCCCGGCCAGACCTGGAAGGAGGATATCTTCAGCGGCAGCGCGGCGGCAGCGGCCGGTGGCTTCACCACCGTCGTCTGCATGCCCAACACCGATCCGCCGATCGACCGCGGGGCGGTCGCCGAGTACGTGATCGACCGCGGCATGCGCTGCGGTCTGTGCCGCGTGCTGCCGGCGGGCTGTCTGTCCGCGGCGCGCGACGGCGAGGAGCTGTCGGACCTGGCCAGCCTCTACGCGGCGGGCGTGCGGATCTTCAGCGACGATGGCAGCGACACCGCCGGCGCGGACACCTTCCTGCACGCCCTGGAGTTCCTCAGCATGCTGCCCGACGCCCGCGCCCTGATCCACGCCGAGGTGCCGGAGCTGGCCGCGGGCGTGATGCACGAGGGCGAAGTCTGCGCGCGGCTGGGCCACGGCGGCATCCACCATCTGAGCGAGGACATCGGCGCGGCCCGCGCGCTGCTTTGCAGCCTGAGCGCCGGCCAGCCGCTGCAGATTACCCACATCAGCAGCGCGAGTACGCTCGATCTGGTGCGCTACGCCAAACTACGGGCGCAGCACGACGGTTGCCCGGACCTGATCAGCGCCGACGCCACCTACAACCACCTGCTGCTGACGGAAGAGGCGGTCGCCCAGCACGGATCGCTGGCCAAGATCAATCCGCCGCTGCGCAGCGAGGCCGACCGTCAGGCGCTGCTCAGCGCGCTCGTCGACGGCACCCTCGACGCGCTGGTGACCGACCATGCCCCGCATACGCTGGACGAGAAAGCGCAGGAAATGCAGTACGCGCCGTTCGGCATCGCCGGCTTCGAGTTGGCTTTCGGGCTGCTCAACGCCGGGCTGGTCGGGCGGGACACCCCCGCGGGCGTCATCACGCTGGAGCGGGTGCTCGGGCTGCTGACCAGCGGACCTGCCAGACTGCTGGCCGGGGCGCGGCCGGGTGTCGGGCGCGCGGTGCCGGCGCTCGGCGAGGGTCCGCTGACGGACTTCCATCCGCGCCGGATCGAGACCTCGCCGGGCCGCGTCGCGGCGGGCCTGGCGGCCGACCTGGCGCTGATCGACCTCGAGGCCGAGTGGGAGATCGATCCGGAGCAGCTGCTCAGCAGGGGGCGCAACATGCCCTACGCCGGCTGGCAGGCGAAGGGACGGGTTCTGCTGACGATGTGCGGCGGCCGGATCACGCACCGGGCTGACGGCTTCGCGGTGCAGCCGGCCCAGGCGGAGCACGGCCCGTGAGCATGGAGCGACCGCGGCGCAGCGTGCTTCCTCCAAGTCGCGCGCGGCGCTGGTGGGTGCTGGCTCTGGCACTGCTGCTGGTGGCGGGCGCGGGCGGTGTGCACCTCTGGCAGTGGCTTGATGGACTCCGCGGGCACGAGCTGCTGGAGTTCTTCACCTTCTATCTGGCGCTGCCGCTGGCGGCCGGGATGCTGCTGCTGTTCGCTTACCTCAAGCCGCCGGGCCGCTGAGCCGCGGCTATACTGGTGCCATGCCCCGCCTGACCGTGCTGATCGGCCCCGCTGGCAGCGGCAAGACCCACCGCGTGCTCAGCGAGGCGGCGCGGCTGGCGCTGACGGCCGGGCTGCCCTCGCCCGCGCACCCTCCGCTGCTGGTGATCGTGCCCGAGCAGCAGGCGGTGACCATCGAGCGTGCCCTGCTTGTGCGCCTGCAGGAGCTTAGCGGCGGCGAGGTGGCGGCCAGCGCGCGGCTCAGCGTGATGAGCCTGACGCGGCTGGCGCACGTGCTGGCGGAGCGGGCCGGCGAGCGGCTGTCGCCCCTCGACGACCTGGGCCGGCAGCTGCTGGTCTGGCGGCTGCTCGATGACGTCAGCGATCCCGCCGAGCGCCAGGCCCGGGCCACCGTGCTGGCCGACCAGCTGGCGGAGCTGGCGCTGTATGGCACGAGTGCCGGCGATCTGCGCCGGCGCGCCCGGGAGCTGATGGAGAGCCCGGTTGGCGACGGTGATCCGCGGAGCGCGGAGCTGGCGCCGGAGGCCGCCCGCAAGCTGACGGAGCTGGCGCAGCTGCTCGACGCGTACTCAAGTGAGTGCGCGGCGCGCGGGCTGGACCACTCGCCGGTGGTGGCGGGCATCGCGCGGCTGCTCAGCGAGGATAACTGGCCGCTGCTGGCGGCGACCCGCGTCTGGGTCGATGGCTTCGCCGGATTCACGCCGGCCGAGGAAAGCGCGCTGACGGCGCTGCTGACGCGCTGCGCGCAACTGACGGCCACCCTGCTGATCGATCCGGCGCGGCGGGCGGGACCGGTGGTAGAGGACGTGCTCGACTGGTATCAGCCGTCGCGGGACACGTATCGCCGCTGGCGCGCGCTGGCTGCTTCGGCCGGTGCCCAGGTTACGGAGGTGCGGCTGCCGGACTCAGCTGAAGCCGGAGCGATGGCCGAGCTGCCGCGCTGGCCGGCGGGATCGCCGCTGGCCCACCTGGCGCTCAGCGGGCCGGTGACTGCGGCGGCGCCGAGGCCCGCTGCGGCGGGAAGTGTCGAGGCGGTGGTCTGCGCCGATGAGCGGGCGGAGGTGGACGCCGCCGCGCGGCGCATCCTGGATCTGGCCGCCGGCGGACTGCGCTTCCGCGAGATCAGCGTGGTCGGCCGCGGCCTGGAGCCCTACGCCGATCTGGTCCGGACGCGCTTCGCCGAGCACGGGATCCCCTGCTTCCTCGATACCCGCCGGCCGCTGGCGCAGCATCCCGCCGTCGAGCTGGTGCGCGACGGCCTCAGACTGGCGCTGGGCCAGGCCGGGGAGGAAGACGTCTACAGCCTGCTCAGGACCGGCCTGCTGCCCGCTGAAGAGGATGACGACATCGGGGGAAACAACCAGCGCGAGCGCGTGGATCAGCTGGAGAACTACGCCCGGGCCCACGGGCTGAGGCCCGGACACTGGCTGGCGGATGAGGCCTGGCACTGGAGCGGCGCGGCGCTGGCGGCCGCGGGCTCCGAGGATGGTGCCGAAGCCGAGGGCGGCCGGGCCGCCACGGAGCTGCTCGATCGCTGGCGGCGCCAGCTGCTGGCCCCGGTCATCGCGCTCAAGGTGGCAGCCCGCGGTCGGGAGGACAGCGCGCCGACGGTGCGCGACGTGCTGGCCGCCTGCTGGCGGCAGTTACTCCCGGCTGAGGTTGCACGGCGGCTGGAGGACTGGGCAGCCGCTGCGGAAAGCGCCCGGCCGCCGCGACCCGAGGAGGCCGAGGCCCACCGGCGGGTGCTGCCGCTGCTGGCCGAGCTGTTTGATGAACTCGCGATGCTGGCGGGCGATGTGCCATTGGACGCCCAGGCGGGCCTGGGCCGCGCCGAGCTGTGCGCCTGGCTGGAGAGCGGGCTGGCGGCCCTGAGTCTCGGCCAGCCGCCGGCGGGACTGGACAGCGTGCTGGTCACCGACATCGAGCGCGGGCGCCATCACCCCGTGCGCGCCACCCTGCTGCTGGGCCTGTGCGATGGCAGCTGGCCGCCGGCGGTCGCGGAAGACGGGCTGCTCTCGGACGCCGAGCGCGGCCTGATCAACGGCGACGGGGACCTCGACGAGCGCCGGCTGGTCAGTCGCGGCGCCGCCGAACGGAGTGAGCGCGAACCGTATCTCGCGCTGGTGGCGATGACGCGGGCCTCGGAGCTGCTGTATCTGTCGCGGCCGGCCGCCGAGCGCGAAGGCGGCCGCCGCCAGCCCTCGCTGTTCTACAGCGGCTGCCGCGAGGCGCTGGGGGTTGAAGAACGGATTGCGGGCTCGCTCGGCGAAGCGGCCGAGGCGGAGTCGATCGGTACGCCGGCGGACCTGGCGGTGGCGGTGGCGCTGCGCGGTGATGCCGCCGCTGACAGGCTGCTGCGGACGCTCGGCGAGCGCACTGCTGCCGCCCTGGCGGCGCTCAGCTGGGGGCGGCGGCTCGGCGACCCGGCGGTGCGCCACGCACGGCTGCCCGCGGAGACGACCCGCCAGTTGCTGGGTATGGACGATGCGAGCGGCAGTCCGGTGCTGCGCGCCAGCCCCTCGCGCCTGGAGGCTTTCGCCGCCTGTCCCTACAAGCACTGCGCCCGCTACTACCTGCGGCTGGCGAGCCGCGAGGAAGCGGTGGTCGATACCCGGCTGCTGGGCGGCTTCTATCACCGCGTGCTGCAGGCGGCGATCGACCAGCTCAACGAGTCGGGCTATCAGTGGCCGGGCAGCGTGGGCGCGCTCCGCGGGGCGCTGGAGGACGCCCTGGGCACCTTTGCCGGCGAGCTGCAGGCCGCCTCGGGCATGGAGCGCGCGGAGTATGTCCTCACGCGCGCCCGCATCCTGCTGGGGCAGCTGGCGCTGAGGCTCCACGGGCAGTTCAGCGGCGAGCAGCGGCAGCCGCGTTTCACCGAGATGCGCTTCGGCCCGCGCGAGGACTGGCCCGCCTGCACGCTGGCCGGCGACGGGCTCAGCGTCGAGCTGCACGGCGTGGTCGACCGGCTCGATCTGGGGCCGGACGGCGGCGCGACCGTGGTGGACTACAAGCTGCGCGGGGCGCGGGTCAACTGGGCGCGGTTCCTGGCCGGTCAGCAGCTGCAGCTGCCGGCCTACCTGCTGGCCGTGGGCACGCCGGGTGCCGCGGGCGAGGTGCGGCCGGTGGCCGCCGAGTATCAACCGGTCGAGCCGCGGTGGCAAAGCAATGGTGAGGCGGACTTCGCGCCCCAGCGAGTGCCGCCGGTGATGAAGAAGGCCGAGCAGCAGGACAGGCTGGCCGGGCTGCTGCCCGAGGCCCTGAACCACACACAGCGCATCATCGGGGAGCTGGCGGAGCGGATGCTGGCCGGCGAGGCGGGCCCGTTGCCGCTGCTCAGCCCGCGCGAAAAGGGCTGGACCGCCTGCGGCCTGTGTGATTACCGTAGTGTCTGCCGCTTCGATCCGCTGGCGGGCGAGCGCTATCGCCAGGCCAGCGGGCGGGGCGATGCCGAACTGCGCGACGCAATCGCCGCCGGTGGCGACTTCAGCGGCTCGGCCCGCGGCGACGGCCCGGAGGTGCAGCGGTGAGCAGCGGCTACAGCTGGACTGCCGAGCAGCGGGCGGCGATCAACGAGCGAGGGGCCGAACTGGCGGTGCGCGCGGCGGCGGGCTCGGGCAAGACGGCGGTGCTGATCGAGCGCGTGACCCGCGCTGCGCTGGGACTGGCGGAGGACGCTGCGGGCGGGCTGCGCCATGACCCTGGCCGGCGGATCGGCCTGGACCGGATACTGGTGCTGACGTTCACCCGCGCGGCGGCGGCCGAGCTGCGCGAGCGCCTGCGCCAGGCGCTGACCAGGGAGAGCCGCCGGCCGGCCGCTGAGCGGCTGGTCCCGCCGGCGGTTGTCCGCGAGCAGCTGCAGCTGCTGGCCCGGGCCCAGATCAGCACGTTCCACAGCTTCTGCGGCGAGCTGGTGCGGCGCTTCGGTCACGAGCGCGCCCTGAGCTACAGCCGGGTGCTGGACGAGGACGAGGCCGCGCTGCTGCGGCACGAGCTGGCCACGCGCTTCCTTGACGAGCAGCTCGGCCGCGCCGGCGCGGAAGACGTGCGCCAGCTGGCGCTGGCCTGGGGCGGCCCGGACGGCGTGGGCCCGGCGGACCTGTCGCGCGTGCGCTTCGCGGTCGGTCTGCGGGGGCTGCTGCTCAGGCTGCTTGGCTTCCGCCGCACCCAGCCCGATCCCGCGGAGTGGTACCGCGGGCGGTGTGACTACCCGGCGCTCGACCCCGAGCGGTTCGATGCCGCGCACCCGCTCCTCGAGCGGCTCGATGCCGAGTTGGGCGAGTGGGTGCGAAGTGCGCTGGAGACCGATGCCCGGCTGGCGGCAAAGCTGGCGCGGGACCACCCGCATGCCCTGTTCATCGAGCTGCAGCGGCGGCGCGGGGAGCTGCTTGGTCAGCTCACGCTGCGCGGGGGCTGGGAGGCGGCGCGCGAACTGGCCTGCGAGCGGCTGAAGGCCAGCCAGGGCGACATCAAATACAAGCCCTCGCTGCTGCAGGCCTATCGCCGCGATATCGACCGGGATGACCCCTGGTACGGGCGCGTCGAGACCGAGTTCAAGCCCGTCAGGAAGGGGCTGGAGCAGTGGCAGGCGCTGCTCGGCCAGCCGTGGGCCGAGGTCGCCGTGCGGGAAAACGAGGTCCGCGGGCGGCTCGACACGCTGTGGCGCCTGACCCGCGAGTTCGAGGAGCACTACGGCGAGTACAAGCGCGGTCGCAACGTCGTGGACTACGACGACATGCAGCGCTACGCGTTGCAGCTGCTGGCGACCGAGCTGGACGGCGGCGGGCTGGCGCGGGGCAGCGACGGGCGGATCCTGCCCGCGCCGCTGGCGCTCAGGCTGCGCGCGCGGTTCGCGATGGTGCTGGTCGATGAGCACCAGGACACCAACGAGCTGCAGGAAGCGATCGTCGATCTGGTGACGCTCGACGCGCCGGCGGGTGGGGGCGCCGGGCGGCCGCGCTTCGTGGTCGGCGACCTCAAGCAGAGCATCTACACTTTCCGGCTGGCGGTGCCGCGGCTGTTCGCCGCCACCTGCGCGCGGCTGGACGGCCTGCCGGACGCCGAGGGCCGCACCGTCAAGCTGCGGCAGAACTTCCGCAGCCGGCCGCGGCTGCTTGGCGCGATCAACCAGGTCTTCGACGGGCTGCTGACCGAGCGGCTCGGCGGCGAGGACTACGCGCAGAGCCGGCTGCTGGCGGGCCAGGCGGTCGAGGGGGCGGGTCCGGCCGATGAGCAGGACGGCGAGTTTCCGCCGGCGGAGCTGCACCTGCTGGCCAGCGATGGTGAACCGGCCGCCGAGGATGATGACGAGGACCACGAGGCCGCCGAGGATCTGAGCCGGCTGGAGCAGGGCTATCGGCAGGTGGCGGCTCTGTTGCGGGAGCTGCACGGCGATGCGGACCGGCCGGTGCGCGGCGAGGACGGCGAGTGGCGGCCGCCGGAGTGGCGCGACATGGTGGTCCTGATGCGCAGCACGGCGGGCCGCGTGGAGTCGCTGCTCAGGGCCTGTGGTGCGGCGGGGGTGCCGGCCCATGCCCCCGGCCGCAGCGGCTTCTACGAGCGCCCGGAGGTGGCCGACGCGCTGGCGCTGCTGCGCGTGGTGGACAACCCGCGCCAGGACATCCCGCTGGCGGCGGCGCTCAGCGGCCCGGCGGTGGGTCTCGCTACGGCCGAGTTGGTCGCCGTTGCGGCCAGTGAGGAGCCGCGCGCACCCGACCTCTGGGACCGGCTTCAGCGCTACATCGCCGGCGGCGGTGACGAGACGCTGCGTGACCGGCTGGCGGAGTTCGGCGCGCGGCTGGACGAGTGGCGCGATGCGGCGCGCATGGAGAGCGTGGCCGAACTGCTGTGGCGCATCTACGCGGAGACCGGGCTGCTGGCCGCCGTCGCGACGCGGCCCGGCGGGGCGCAGCGGGTGGCGAACCTCTATAAGCTGCATGATCTGGCGCGCCAGGCCGCCGGCTTCGAGCGTCAGGGGGTCGGGCGCTTCCTTAGGGCGCTGGAGCTCAGCCAGCGGGCGGCCGGCGACCTCGGCGAGGCGCCGCTGCTCAGCGAGGCCGAGGACGTGGTGCGCGTGCTGACCGTCCATCAGGCCAAGGGGCTGGAATTCCCGGCGGTGCTGGTCCCCGACCTGGACAAGCGCTTCAACCTGCAGGATCTGCGCGGCGACGTGCTGTGGCATCGCACTGCCGGGCTGGGCGGACGCCACGTCGACTGGCAGCCTGGGTGCGACGATGACGCCGGCCCGGCGCCGCCGCGGCGCGCGGACACGCTCGGCCGCCTGCTCTGCAGGCGCGCCTGCCACCGCGAACTGGTCGCCGAGGAATTGCGCATCCTGTACGTGGCGATGACCCGCGCCCGGGACCGCCTGATCCTGACCGGCACCGCCGGGGCCGGCGATCCCGCGGCCGTCGCGGTGCGCCACGTCGGCGAGGATGCGGGTTGCTGGCTGGACTGGGTGGCGGCCCAGCTGGCGGACGGGATCGCGGACGCCGCTGAGAGCGATGGCGCGGCCTGCCGCGGCTCAGTCGGCGAATGGGCGGTTTATCTGTCGCCGCCGGTGGCTGCCCCCGCGGAGCAGTCTGCGCACAGCGCCGGTCGGCCGTACAGCGCGGCGGAGTTGGAGCTGATCGAGCGGCGGCTGGCCGTCGACGATGCGCCGGCGGGGGCGGAGCGGCTGCCGGCCAAGGTCAGCGTGACGCATCTGGCGCACGGGGCCTTCGCGGATCAGGAGTTGGAGGCCGCGCTGCAGGTCGGGCAACCGGCCGGGGCAGTGCGGGCGGCGGAGGTGCGGCCGCGGTTCCTGTCGGAGGATGCCGGGGCCGCGGCGGCTCCGACGGCCGCCGAGGTGGGGGCCGCCACCCACCGGCTGCTGGCGGCGGTGGACTTCACCGCGGATCAGGATGAGCGGAGCGTTGCCGCCCGGCGCGACGAGCTGGCGGCGGGCGGGCGACTTGATGCCGACGCCGCCGCGCGGATCGACCTGGGGGCGGTGGCCAGGCTGGCGGGCGAGCTCGGCACGGCACTGGAGCTGCGGTCGGCGCGGCTCTACCGCGAGCTGCCCGTGGCGCTGCTGGTGCCGGCCAGCGATCCCGGCCTGCTGGCGCCGCTGGGCATCGCGTCCGGGAGTGCCGGGGCCGCGGCCAGCGGCAGCGAGGACCAGGTCTACGTCCAGGGCGTCATCGACCTGCTGGTGGTGCACAGCGACCGGGCGATCGTGGTGGACTACAAGACGGACCGGGGCGCCACCCAGGATGACCTGCTCGCGCGCTACCGCACCCAGCTGGAGTGGTATGCCCGGGCTGCCGCCCAGCTGGTGCCGGACTGCGCCGTGCACTGGGCGATCTACGGGCTGGGGGGTGCGGGGCTTACCGGTCCGTTCGACTATGTCGGCGACTGATCGGCTGGCGGCTTAGGTTTCCTCGGGCCAGTCGGCCTCGGTGCCCTCGGCGATGATGTCGTTCAGTTGCCGGCGCGTCAGTTCGTACTCCGCCGCCAGTTCGCCCTTGTACTCGTCCAGCAGCTGCATCGCCAGTTCGCTTTGCTGCCGAATCTGCTCGGCCATCCGGTCGTCCGTGGCGGTGACCGGTCGCTCGCGCCGCGCCTCGTCCCAGGCCCGGTCCTCGGCCTCCTTCAGCTTCGCAAAGACCAGCCGGCGCGTCTCCTCGTCGAGCGGGGCTTCCTGGTCACGCGGGACCCAGTCCGCCTCTTCGTCAGCGCTTGCCGAGGCGTCGGCCGCCACCGGCGCGTCTTCGCCCGCGAACCACTCGAGCACCGGTTCCGGCGAGCTGAGCAGGGGGAAGCCGCGCTCGAAGAAGGCCACCGTGCCGTCGCGTTCGATTCCCACCAGGGTGCGCTGGATGAACTCCGCGCCCTCGGGCGCGCAGCCGTAGCGCTCCGCCACCGCCAGGCCGTCCCCGTTGAGCAGTGGCACGCTGATGCCGTATCGCTCGGCGTACTGCCGATGCTCGTCCAGGGTGCCGCCGCTGAGCCCATAGACGCTGATGCCGCTTTGGGCCAGTTCAGCCAGCATGCCGCTCAGCGTCTGCAGCTCGCGCGTCGTGTTGGGGGTCATGTCGGCGGGATAGAAGTACAGCAGGACTCGCCCGTCGTCCGTTGGCGGCACATCCAGCGTGGCGCCGTCGTGGGCGGTGGCGCTGAAGGCCGGAGCGGGCTGGCCGGTCTCGAGGGCGGTGATACCTTCCTCGACCAGCCGGGCCTCGTTCTTGGCCACCTGCTCCTCGCGGTTGGGCATCATGCATCCCGTCGCGAGCAGCAACAAGCCCAGGGCTGCTAGCAGTATATGGCGCTGCACGCGGCGGAGTATAGCATCTCGCGATGCCGCGCGGGCGGAGGCAGAGTCGTGGCATTGGGGATTGCAGGCCATGGCCATGATCGCGGAAGGACGCCGGAGCCAGGCTCTACCTGAACTCCAGCTGCAGATAGACCGGCGCGTCGCCGTAGAGCTGGATGTAGTCCTTGAAGTCCAGCAGATTGCCGTCGCGGTCCACCGCCCGGACGTCGCAGTGGCGGCCGGTCAGGCCCTCGGCGACGCTCCCCAGCGTCAGCGCCTGGCGCGGCGTGACTTCGACGCGGACCAGCTGCGGCAGCGGCTGCGGGAAGTCGACGCTGCGCAGGCCGGGCTGATTCGAGCAGATCGCGCCCTCGTATACGCTGGTCCCGGCCAGGAACGGATTGAGCATCGAGCCGTTGAGCAGCCCCAGCTCCGACTCGACCAGCAGGCGGTCGAAGAACGCCTCCGGGGAGGACTCGACCGTCAGGGTCAGATCGAACCCACGATCGCCGGCGAGCACCAGGTCATCGGCGGAAGGTTTGACGAACAGCGGCGTGCCGCCCAGCAGCTGCTGTTCGTACATCAGCAGGCCGAAGGTCAGGCCGATCACCAGCAGCGCGACCAGCATGGCGCCGGCGAAGGCGCGCTGCGGACTGAAGAAGCCCTGCTCCTGCGTATCGAGGGCGTCCAGCACCCGGTCGCGGAAGCGCGTGGGGTGCACCGCCACTTCGGGCATACTGCCCAGCAGCAGGCTGATGCGGCGCAGCCGGCCGTATTCATCCCGCACTTCGGGATGGTCCGTCATGATGCGCTCAAGCTCGACCTTGTCGGCGAGACCTATCTCGCCGTCAAGGTACTCGTTGATCCACCGTCTGATAATTGCCCGGTTCAATCTAACTTCACCTTCTGTCGTACAAGATCGCGTGCCCGGCTGATGCGCGACTTGACGGTCCCGATTGAGATCCCCAGAATGTCGGCGATCTCCTCGTAGGACAGTTCATTGACCTCGCGCATTATCAAAATGTTCCGATAAATCTCGGGTAAACCTCTCACCGCGTCGAGGATGTCCTGCACTATCTTGCGCTGCTCGACGGTCTTGGCGGGATCGTAGCTCTGGTCCGGCAGGGTATCCAGCAGTTCGAACGAGCGTTCCTCATCCCGCCTGGTGGCGGTCATCGGCAGCAGCAGCCTGAACAGCGAGCTGCGGCGCCGCGCATGGGTGCGGCAGTAGTTGAGCACAATCTTATAGATCCAGCTTTCCAGGCTGGCGTTGCCGCGGTACTTGCGGATGAACTTGAAGATGCGCAGGAAGACCTCCTGGGCCACGTCCTCGATTTCGTCGTTGTCGCCCAGGTGCTGGTAGATCAGGTTGAAGACGTAGCGCTGGTAGCGCGCCACCAGCTGATCGAATGCCCGACGGTCGCCGGTCTGGCAGCGGGCGATGAGGTCGCTGACCTCCGGCGAGTTGTATTCCAGATACGTGCGCTCCGTCATGGCTGCCGGCTGCATTGTAATTTGTGACTAGGCTGGGCGCCGTGCTGTTCCCGGCGCCGTGCCCGATAATGATACCGTCCGCGCGGTCGGCTCGCCGCAACAGCGGGTACACACCTGCGTCGGGATCGGAGAGAGGCGGGGTGCACACTTTGGTCTCAGTTCTAGGGACACATCCCCAAAGGGGGTTTTCAGCAGTTATCCTGTGCTATCATGAGCAGGCTTAGAACTGCTTTAGGGCGGAGAATGGCGGTGTTTTCAGAGATGATGGATCGGCGCCAATTTGGTTGCTCCCGCTGTGCCGCCAATGCTGTACAAAATTCCCATACCAGGGGGAAAGAGGATGCTTAAGACACGGCTTGTCGTTCTGTCATCGCTCGCCCTGCTGGCCATGTTGGTCGGCCTGGTGGCTTGCGGTGGCGGTACGTCCGGCTTGATCGATGCCGATCTGAGCGCGGACGACGCCTTTATGGGTATCACAAGCGACGACTTCAAGGTGGTGCGCAGCAACGACGCGGGATACCGCGACAGCGCCTTGAACCGTACGCTGGATCTCCAGTCCGTATCGCGCGGGGACGTGACGGTGGTCACGATCTCCGTCACCGACACGGATCCGATGTACGGGGTGACGCTGGAGCTGAACTACGATCCCAGCAAGTACAACCCGCAGAGCGTCGAGTTCATGGGGCTGGTGGACACGCCCATCGAGCTGGCGACGACGAGGGTCAACGGCCTGGTTGCCGCGGGCCAGGTCGACGTCAATGGCCCGGCGGTGCGCAGTGGCGAGTTCGTGACCGTGACGTTCGCCAATGAGCCGTCGAGGGTGAACAAGGCTACCAGCGCCGTGCACGCCTTCGCGCTGGACCATCTCTACGAGCCGGGCACGATGGAGACGGCGGGTGGCGGAATCGCCGGCTGGACCTACACGGAGCCGGAAGAGGGCGACCCGGGGCCCTACACGCTGCACGCCACCTGGGCGGTCGGCGACGGTAACAGCGACGGTGGTACGACCATCGCCGACATTACCCAGATCATCGCCCACGGCTACTACGAGGTCTCCAACGTCGTCGACGACGACTTCGCACCGGCGACCGCCGACTACAACGGCGACGGCCGCGTCACGGTGGCTGACATCACGCCGATCGGGCAGAACATCGAGGCCTTCTACAGCGAGATTCACATCGCTATCGGCGACGACGATGAATTCCTGGCGGACGATACGCCGCTGGTGGTGCTTGACCGTGAGACCGACAGCACGGCGCCGATTCCGCCGTTCACCGCGCCGACCACCGACTGGGATGAGGTCTTCCGCAATTGGAGCGGTGAGATTGCCGACGCGGACATGGCGGCCAACAAGAACGCTTCGAACGAGTACTGGCTCGCGGCGCGGCTGTCGGATGGCACCGACCACGGCGACTGGACGGTCCTGGGCCCGTACATCCACGGTGATGGCCCGCCGCCTCCGCCGGACTTCGTGGTTGACACCTTTACTATTACGGCGACCGGCGCGACCGGTGGTACGGGCTCCGAGGGCGCTCATCACTTCCTGAACGGCGACGACATCATGGCGCCGGCCAACAGCACGCTGGATCTGGCACTGTTCTCGATTGCCGGCACCTACCAGGGTACGCCGTTTGACGGTGACGATGGCACGGCCCCGACCGCCGAGTACGACACCGCGCTGGCGGCTGCTGCCGACCTCCTGACCTGGACGCCCGAAAACGCCGGTCATGAGGACATGTGGATGACCGCCGACGTGCTGGTGATCACTGACTCGACGGCGACGGTCTTCCCCGACGACGACGAGGAGGCCGCTGCTGAGGGCACGCTGGAAGTGACGATGGGTACGTCCGGCACCTTCGTGCCCGGCGACATCTCCTATGAGTTCGACGTCGACGTTGACGCCGATCCGGTTGCTCCCGAGATCATGGACATCGAGACCTCGGCGGGCGAGGACGGCACCGACTGGTTCCTCAACCAGGCCGGCAACACCGACATCGTCTGCCAGTTCAACTTCGGCACCGGCGGCGAGCCCGATCCGCTGAGCGGAGTGGGTGCGGCGCTGTTCGATCTGACGGATATGTCCGAGGCGGTGGCGTTCACCTACACCGCGGATCCGCCGGGGACCAACGAGTTCCAGATTCTGACCAACCCCGGTCCGGAGTCATCGCACATCCTGCTGGCCAACCTGGGCGGCGGCAACGTCGTCTCCGGCCACACCTACTGCGTGCGGATCATGGACGGCGTCTACAACTCGGTGAACAAGCCCAGCAGCTGGCTGACGGTTGCGGGACCCCCGCCGGCAGTGACGTTCAGCACCATTCCGGTCGACGGCAACGTCAATCCGGATGACGACAGCCTGTGGATCTTCTATCCGGAGCCGAAGATTCGCCGCAACCCGCGCGCGACCTACAACATCGCGACCGATGAGATTCAGCCCGAGGATCAGGAAGCCTACGACGACATCATCAGGATGTACAAGGGCGTTGAGGAGCCTGCTGACGAGTTCTTCTATGAGAACGCGGGCGGCACGCTGCATCCGAAGGTTATCGTGGTGATGGACAGCGATCCGTCGGGCATCGACTACGACGATGCGGGCGAGGCCGGCGTGGTCAAGGCCTACACCTGTCCCGGTTATCTGGTGGTGGACATCGCCGTGCTGACGACCGGCGGTGGGCCTGGTACGGAGCCAGAAGACTACGGCTTCGCCGTGTTCACGGCGGACGAGTATCGTCTGGGCGGTGGCAACTTCACCGTGCACTTCGATCCATTCACCCCGCTCGATCCGACCGGTATCGACTGGGGCATCAACATCTACGACGATGCCGCGCGTGGTGACCTGGTCGGACCCCCGATGTACACGCTGCATGAGGTGTCAGGGCCGAGCGCGCTTTCCACCACGCCGGACGTGCTGTGGGTTGAATTCGGCCAGGGCGTCATCGGTAACTTCGATGAGCCGCAGGCTGACGCCCCCAACTGCATGGTCCGTCTGCACCACGATACCGAGGGCGACCTGGATCTGATGTGGGATCCGCGGATGATCACGGGTGGCGCTGGCGGCATCATCATGGTGCACGGCTTCCAGCCGCTCGACTGGAGTGTTCCGGGTTCACCGGGCGTCGGTGGGCCGCTGGATACAGGTCTGTTCTTCGACGTGCAGCTGGTTGATCCGACGGGTGCGGTCACGTACGAGACGCTGCCCAACCAGCTGGCGGTCACGGGAGCCAATCCTAACGAGTAGCAGCGAAACCCTGGCGGGACGATACCGTTAGTCATCAACGGGCCCCGGCCGAAAGGCCGGGGCCCTTCTTTGCTTCTGCACGGTGGGACGGCCTCCGCTGGCGGTGATCAGGGGTAAAATGGGTTGAGCATGCAGCCACGTGACCTGAGAGCCGCCGCGCGCCGCTGGGCCAAGTTCCCGGCCACCATCCTGTTTGTGCTCGGCGTGATGTGGCTGCTCGAGCAGCTGTTCGCGCTCAACGTCGCGGCCTTGGGCCAGCAGACCGAGACCGGGCTGGGGGTCGCCCAGGCGCTCGTCGACCTGCTGATCATCCCGCTGGGCAGCATGGTGATCGGCGTCTGCGTGCTGTTCCTGCAGCGCTGGGCGCTCTGGGGCGCGGGCATTCTGCCGCTGCTGCCGCTGCTGATCAAGACCGTCGAGCTGAGCGGGCGCGCCCAGGCCAAGTTCGCCGCCTATCGGACCGGGCAGGGCACGGCCGGCTACGGCGACGCGATCATGACCATGCTGCTGATTCTGGCGCTGTGGGCGCTCTACGCGCTGATGGTCTATCACGTCGCCAAGGCGCTGCACTGGTACGGACAGGCCCGCCAGTGGATGCGGCGGCCGGCGGCCGTGCTGCAGGGCGGCGCGGAGCAGCAGGCGAGCAGCACGGCGGAGGGCGAGGGCCAGGACGACAGCGTCTGCCTGCTGATGCCGGATACGGAGGAGGATCAGGCCGTCTAGCCGGCCTCGGCCAATTCCGCCGCCAGCAGCTGCAGCGCGCTCAGTTCGGCCTGTCTGGCGGTCTCGCCGGGGATTAGTCCCGACTTCAGTTCGTGCTCCACGCGCGCCAGCGCGCCGAGCGCGCGAGCAAGCCGCCGCGGTGGCCAGCGGCGGGCGAGGGTGCGCAGCTGGCGCAGCATGAACGGCGGTCCGGGCTCCTCGCCGCGGCTGAGCGCCAGGACGTCGAGCAGCCGCCTGGTCAGGACGGTCAGCAGCCGGTAGGTGTCCGGCTCCAGCGCATACCACTGCCGCAGCCGCTCCTGGGTATCGGCCGCGCCGCTCAGCAGCGCGTCGACCAGCTGGTAGAAGCGCGCCCCGGGGTTGCTGCTCAGCGCCGCTTCCAGCGTAGCGTCGCTGACCGGCGTCAGATCATCGGCGGGCTTGAGCATCCACAGCTTCCTGAGCTCGGTATCGACGAGCGCCAGCTTGCCATCGTTGGCCGCCAGCAGCGCCGCGGCCTGCCGGCTGTCCAGGGCCAGCCCGTAGCTGTCCCGGGCCCGCCGGCGCAGCCAGTCCACCGCCCGCTCGCCTTCGCTGAGCTGCCGCAGGTCGTCTACTTCGGCGCCGGTGGTCCAGCGCTGCCAGGTCTGGCCCTTCAGCGCGCGCTGCTCCTCCCCCCTGGTCGCGAAGTCCAGCACCTGGGAGCAGACGAGGGTGATCTCGCCGGGCATCCGGTCAAAGATACCCGCCAGCCGTTCGGCGTCCTTCTTGGCGGCCAGCTTGAGCGCCAGGAAGTCCACGTAGTGCAGGGCGCGGGCGGTGGCGAACAGGTCGCTGGTCGCCAGCTGGTCGAAGATGCGGTCCAGATCGAGGTCGCGGACGTGATAGCGCTCGACGGGCACGCCTTCGGGCAGGCGGCGGGCCGCGCCCTCCTCGGCGATCAGGGCGTCCCGGGCGATTACAACGTGGCGCGGCATGGCATGATCCCGCCGGGCTAGTCCGGCCACTTCGGCTTGCGCTTCTCCATGAAGGCGTTGATGCCCTCCACGCGGTCGTCGGTACCCCAGGCCAGACCGAAGATCTCGCCTTCCAGCGCCAGCGCCGCGGACAGCGGCAGCGCGGCGCCCTCGTGAACGGCGCGCCGGGCCAGTGCGACGGCGCTGCGCGACTTGGCCGTGTATTTGCCGAGCAGCCGCTGGCCGGCGGGCAGCAGGTCGTCGAAGCCGTCGACCAGTTCGTCGACCAGTCCGTATTCCAGGCCGGTGGCGGCGTTGACCGGATCGCCGGAGAGGATCATCCTCAGGGCGCGGCTCTGGCCGATCAGCCGCGGCAGCCGCTGGGTCCCGCCCCAGCCGGGCAGCACCCCCAGGTTGATCTCGGGAAAGCCCATGCGCACCGACTTGGTGGCGATCCGGAAGTCGCAGCAGAGCGCCAGCTCCAGGCCGCCGCCGAGGGTGAAACCGGACAGCAGCGCCACCGAGGGGCACGACAGGCTGGTGAGCAGACTGAAGACCTCGCCGCCCGCCGAGCTGAACAGCACCGCCTCCACCGAGTTGAGATCCTTCAGTTCACCCTCGATGTCGGCGCCGGTGGAGAACACCTTCTCCTTGGCGCTCCGCAGGATCAGCCCCCGGGCCCGCGGCTTGATCCGCTCGGGATACAGCACCTCGCGCAGCGCCAGGATGGTGCCGCTGCCGATCTGGTTCTTGGTGGCGTCCTGGCGGTCCAGGGTCAGCGTCAGGATGCTGGTCTGCTCGTCGAACTGAACGGTCAGGTACTGGTCCGGGTTCACGCGGGCGCCTCCTCGCTTCCTCGCCGCCCGGGGCGGCTCGGCTCATTGTACATGCTGCGCCCGGGCCGCCAGCGGCACCGGCGGGGGCTATAATCGCCGGCATGCCCCGGATCATCGCGGTGGCCAACCAGAAAGGCGGAGTGGGCAAGACCACCACCGCGCTCAACCTCGCGGCGGCGCTGGCCGAGGGTGGCGCGCAGGTGCTGCTGGTCGATCTCGATCCGCAGGCCAACTGCACGGCCGGGCTGGGCTGCCGCGCCGAGGCCGAGCGCTCGATCTACAACGTGATCTCGGACGGCCTGCCGCTGAGCGAGGCGATCGTGCCGACGGGCGTCGAGCGGCTGGAGCTGGCGGTCAGCCACATCGACCTGAGCGCCGCCGAGCTGGAGCTGGTCAGCGCGCTGGCCCGGGAGTACGCGCTCAAGCGGGCGCTGGACAAGGCCCGGCTGGAGCACGCCTACGTGCTGATCGACTGCCCGCCCAGCCTGGGACTGCTGACGCTCAACGCGCTGGTGGCGGCCACCGAGGTGCTGATACCGGTGCAGTGCGAGTTCTACGCGCTGGCCGGCCTGGCCAAGCTGATCGACACCATCGGCCGCATCCGCGCCGCGCTGAACCCGGAGCTGAGGCTGGCCGGGGCCGTGCTGACGATGCACGACGTGCGCACCAACCTCAGCCGCGACGTGGTGGACGAGGTGCGCGCCAACTTCCCGGGGCACGTCTTCGACGCCGTGGTGCCGCGCAGCGTCCGCGTGGCGGAAGCGCCCAGCCACGGCGCGCCGGTCACGCGCTATGATCCTGAGGGGGCGGGGGCGGCTGCCTATCGCGCGCTGGCCGGGGAACTGGCGGCGCGCTCAATGGAGGAAGGTGCATGAGCAAGCGACGGGGGCTGGGCCGCGGCCTGGCCGAGCTGATTCCGGCGGCCAGCCCGCCGCACGAAGGCGAACTGGTCCAGGAACTGGCGGTCTCGCTTATCGATCCGAATCCCTTCCAGCCGCGGCGCGACTTCAACCCCGCCGAACTGGCGGAACTGGCGGCCTCGATCGAGGTCCAGGGCCTGCTGCAGCCCGTGACCGTGCGGCCGGTGGCCGGCGGGCGCTATCAGCTGGTGGCGGGCGAGCGCCGGCTGCGCGCGGTTCGCGACCTGGGGCAGACCCGCATCCGCGCCATCGTGCGCGAGGTCGACGACCGCCAGCTGCTGGAACTGTCGCTGGTCGAGAACCTGCTGCGCACGGACTTAAACGACATCGAGGTCGCCGAGGCGCTGCAGCAGCTGCAGAACACCTATGGCTACACCACCACGCAGCTGGGGACGGTGCTGGGCAAATCGCGGCCGGCGGTCAGCAACGCGCTGAGGTTGCTGGAGCTGCCCGAGACGGTCCAGGCGCTGATCCGCGAGCGGCTGCTGACGGCCGGCCACGGCCGCGCCGTGCTGAGCTTCACCGCCGAACGGCGCGAGGAGATCGCCGCGCAGTGCGCCACCGAGGGCTGGAGCGTGCGCGAGCTGGAGCGGCGCGCCAGCGAGGCCAGCCAGCGCAAGCCGGTCAAGCGTCCCCGGGCGCGCAAGGGCGGCGTCCCGCCCGCCCCGCAGGCGCTGCGCCGCGCCGAGTCGCAGCTGATGGAGTACCTGGGCACCCGCGTGCGGATCAGCGAGCAGCGCGGCGCGGGCACGGTGCAGATCAGCTACCACGGCGCCGACGACCTGGCGCGGATTCTCGACGTCCTGCTGCGCGGGGCCAGCCCGCTCTAGATCACCGCGGCCCGCACGATGCCGCCGCCGGTTTCGCCGGCCAGCAACTCGGCGAAGCGCCGCGTGATCGTGGTCAACTCGCTGTCGGGCCACAGCTCGCGGTTGGCGTAGATGATGCCGAGGTAGTCGCCGGCTCCCTCGAAGATCTTGGTAGCCATCGAATCCTTGACTGGCGAGCCGACCGGCTCGCCCGGCGCCGGCCCGCGGCAGCAGATGATGCAGCGCTTGACGTCCAGCCACTGCCCGCTCTGGTTGAAGACGTAGCCCTCGTCGGGTTCGCCGATGCGCACCGTCAGCGGACCATCCAGCCTGGCGACGTCGAAGATGCTGATCGGCAGCAGGCTCTGAAGCGAGATCACGTTGTTGACGTCGACGACGTTGTTGATATGGTTGAACTCGCCGCGCTCCCTGAGGTCCCGGACCAGCAGCTCGTGGGCGGGCCGGTTGCGCCCGCTCGGTGAGAAGCCGCCGATCTTCAGCAGCTGGCGCACCGCGCGCCGCCTGTCCTCCGGCAGTTCGTAGTCCGCCGTGCCCATCGTCGCCGCCAATTGCGCTGCCAGCGCAGTTAGCTCGGAGCTCGCGGGCCCCACCAAGCCCCCGCTCACCTCGGCCACCCCCAGGCTGAGGCGCTCGTCATCGATCAGTTTGACTACTTCGACCGGCATGGCGCTATTCTCGCACAGTCTGTGAGCGGCGCGCGGGCGATCGATACACGCTCAGAAGCAGCCGTCGCGCTCGCCGCCGAGGCCACCGAGGTCATCCTCGTCCGCCTCGGTGTAGTGCACCAGCGGGCCCGCCCAGCCGGGGTCGTACTCGTGGGGTCCTCTTCTGAATGTGCGGCGCAGCATCCGCAGGCAGTTCATCACGGCGACGAAGGCCAGCAGCGCCAGCACGCCGCCGACCAGGATGGTCAGCGCCGCCAGCGCCGGATGGGCGCCGAAGACGGCGATCACCAGCCGCGGGTCGAACCAGCAGTAGATCAGGACTGCCAGCGCGCCGAGGCCGATCACCGTCAGCCTGAGAGACATCCGCCGCCGCCGCTGCCAGAAGCTCCGCGGGCCCTGCGCCATGGCTGATTCTAGCGCAGCGGCGTCCGGCCCGGGATGAACATCAGCCCTGCTATACTCCTCCTGAGGGTTGAGCGATGCGGATCATCATCTTCACGCTAACGCTGGGCATTTCGGTCTGGGGGCTGGCCGCCGGCGCCTGGGCGGTGACGGTCGTCGACGCCACCGGCGCCGAGGCGCTCTACCAGGCCGGCGACTTCAAGGGCGCGCGCGAGGCGTTCCAGGCGGCGGTCGACGAATTCGGCGCCGCCAGCAAGGATTCCAACGACTATCGCTCCTATCGGGAGCTGGGCTACCTCTACGACCGCCTGGCCGACTGCTGCTTCACCCAGCGCGACTTCGCGGGGCTGAAGCTCTATCTCGACGGCCGGCTGGAGGTCAGCCAGTCGGAGCTGAACCTCGTGGAGGGCCAGCTCAGCGGCGCGCTGATGAGCGGCATCGCGCAGGCCACCGCGCGGTTCCTCTCGGACCGCGTCGACGACGCCGTGCGGCTCAACAGCATCGCGCGGATCAAGCGCAGTATCGGCCTGATCCTGCTCGATACCGGCGGCGAGGGCCGCGTCGGCGAGGAAGCGATCCACCAGTATCAGCTGCTGGCGCAGGCCAGCTCCGGCGTGATCGAGACCGACCGGGGGCTGCTGGAACTCAACGTCGGGCGGCTGGAGCAGCGGCTCGACAAGTTCGAGGCGGTTCAGCTGGCCGTCGAGGAGCTGGTGGACCTCGAGGAGCTGTGGCTGAAGTACCCGTTCACCAGGAGTGAGCCCGCCAGCGGCGACACCGAGCAGGATTAGCTCCATCTCGCCCGCCGGTAATCACCTATAATCGCGCCATGCGCACCGCGATCGCGACCATCCTGCTGACGCTGCTGATCTCCGTCGCCTACGCCGGCGAGGGCGAAGACCAGACCGGCCTGGCCGAGCCGGAGCTGTCCAGCCGGGCGCTGGGTGCCGCCAATGCCGTGGCGGCGGCGCTGCTGAGCGAGCGGCCGGAGGACATCTGCGACCTGCTGGGCCCCTGCTACGTCTGGCAGCAGCCGGGCGTGGCCCTGGTGATCCACGGCGTCTGGGAGCCCGACGGCGGGCAGCCCGAGCTGTGGCTGGCGCCGGAGCGGTTGATGGACTTCCTCGCCGCCCAGCGCAACCTCGAGACGGACGCGCCGTTTGTCTATCCGGGCGAGAAGGGCAAGGACGTGGACAGCTTCCATATCGAGCCGGTGGTTTGCCTGCTGGACCACTGGCGCGCCGACTACCGGCTGACGCACCACCTGGGTGACTACCACACCTGGATCGAGCTGAACGAGGGGATGGAGTTCATCTGGCCCGCGGAGGAGGACATGGCCGCGGACTGCGCGGTGGTGTTCATCGATTCCAGCGGCCCGCTGGAGTTCTACTTCCGGCTGGCTGAAGACGGCGAGCTCAGGCTGGTGCACCTGATCCACTACTACTTCTTCAGTGCCTGAAATGCGACAGGCGGGGCCTCAAGGCCCCGCCCGTCACCAGGTTGCTGTACCTGTGGGATGCGGTTAGTGGGAATTGCTGTTAGTGGCCACCCCCGCTTACTTGCCTGCTTTGTATAGCTCGGCCACGCGGCCCCAGTCGACGACGTTCCACCACGCCGCGACATAATCCGGCCGCCGGTTCTGATAGTTCAGGTAGTAGGCGTGCTCCCAGACGTCGAGCCCCAGGATCGGCAGATGGCCGTGCATCAGCGGGCTGTCCTGATTGGCGGTGCTGCCGACGTGGAGCTTGCCGCTGCTATCGAAGCCCAGCCAGGCCCAGCCGCTGCCGAAGCGATTCAGGGCCGCCGCAGTGAACTTCTCCTGGAATTCCTCGAAGCTGCCGAAGGTCGTTGTGATTGCGTCCGCCAGTTCGCCCTGGGGCCGGCCGCCGCCGCTGCCGCTCATGATGCTCCAGAACAGGCTGTGGTTGGCGTGGCCGCCGCCGTTGTTGATCACGGCCTGGCGGATGCCCTCCGGTACGCTTTGAATGTCGCGCAGCAGCTCGTCGATCGGCCGGCCCGTCAGCTGGCTGTGGCCTTCCAGCGCGGCATTGAGCTTGGCGACGTAGCCGCCGTGGTGCTTCTGATGATGGATCTCCATCGTGCGCGCGTCGATGTGCGGCGCCAGCGCGTCGTAGGCATATGGCAGCTCCGGCAATCCGAATTGCGGCTGTCCCTGAGTACTCATCTTGCTCTCCTTAGTATGCTTCAGTGTTGCTTAGTACGTAGCTATAATACTGCGACTCAGTCGCAACTATCGTAATGCTGCGGAGATGAAGGCGGCCCGGGACGCCAGGCTGAGCAGGGCGGATGGCCGGCCGGGGATGCGGCTAGATCACTTCCAGTTCGTCCTTGGCCGGCAGCGGCGGGAATGCAGCGTGGGGCTCGGCCTGGTACCAGAAGGCGGTGCTGGCCAGGTCATCCTGGAGCGGCAGGTAGCGCCCGCCCTTGCGCCAGCCCAGCGCCTGAATGGTGACGCGCAGGTCCTTCTCGAACCTGACGGGGTCGGTGATGTGCCAGCGGTACATGCCGAACCGCGTCTGGCTCTGGTACAGCCCGTCGGGGCGCTGGACGTCGTGCAGGCCGCTGTAGGGCGTGGAAAACTCACGGTATTGGTGGGTCTGCTGGTCCTCGAAGTCGTAGCTGCCCAGGAAGTAGTCCTCGGTGCCCGTGCCGCAGATGGTGGGAAACTCCTCGTCGCCGTCGAGGAAGAACTTGACCTCGCCCTCGCCCCACCAGCCGGAGCTGTTGCTGCCCCAGGCCAGGTAGGTGCCCACGTAGTGCCCGTGGCCGCGCACGCCGCCCACGATGGTGTGCACGTCCTTGTACTTGACGGGGTTGCTGCGCCGGAACTGGGCGTGCAGGTAGGCGGCGTCCTCCGGCACCGCGGTCACCGCGTAGTCGATCTGGTAGTAGAGCCGCATCTCCTCGTCGTCAATGTTGGTGACCGTCATTCGGCAGGCGCGGCGGAATGGCAGCGGCCAGAAGCAGTTGAAGCCGCTGCCGGGATTGACGCAGACCGCCAGGCTGCTCAGCAGTGCCGGCCGGCACCAGCCCTGGCAGAAGAAGTCGCCCAGCGGCACCTCGATGCTGGGGGTCTCCTCCTCGTCCCACCAGACACGCAGGATCGCAAACCGCCAGTGACCGGTCGGCGTCAGCCAGATGTGCTGGATGGCGCCGGGGCCCTCGATCTCGGCCAGGGTGAATTCCTCACCTGCGCCGATCGCCACGCAGGGGCTGATCTTCCAGCCCTGGCCCAGCTCGCGGGCGCACTGGGCGCCCAGACCTTCCGTCGCCATCCCGCCCCGGCCCTTCTCGCCGGCGAAGTTCTCCGGGCTGATGCTGCGCGACCTGGCGCTACTCAACCGCCAGAGGTCCGCCAGGCCCGATCCCAGTCCAGTGATGTTGTCCACACCGTCCTCCCGGTCCTCGGTCTGCCAGCATCATAGCGGTTGCCGGCCGCCGGAGTTGCTGCGAATACCGCCGCGGGCCGCTCGACAGCAGGCGAGTTTGGCGGTATACTGCTGGCAAGCGATACTGAGTCTCATTCTCAGCATGCCAACATACGCAATGCCGCGGCGAGAGCACTGGGAGCTGCCGGGTGCCGACAGCGCCCTGCCGTACGCCCGGTCGGCTGGCGCCGTTGCACTGCGACATCTACTGAAAAGGGGAGCAAGATGCACATCAGAAACAAGTGTTCGCTAACAGCGTGCCTGGGGCTGATCCTGGCCGCCTGGACACTGGCGGGCTGCGCGGGCTCGCAGGTCAGCGGTCTCTCGGCGGCGGGCGATGGGCCGGCCGCACCGGCCTTGGTGGCGGCGCCGAACGGTGGCGCAGATGCCGCGGGCCTGCCCGCGGGTCTGCCCGTCGACTACCAGCAGCCCTGGGAGCAGCTGGACGCGTTCGGGCTGGTGGTGCCGGAGTCGGCTCAGCGCGAGTCGAGCGCCGTGGACCTCAGCAGTGAGTTCAAGACGGGCGTCGATCGCTTCAGCGAAGCCGGCGACGTCAGCAACTACGATCAGGCCTCCAGCATTGGCAGCGGCATCGTCGGATCGGCGGAGCTCAGCCACGCGATCTACCGGTTGCCGCTGGGCGTCGCGCAGCCGGGCGTCGTGTCGGTTGATGTCAACCTGCGGGCGCGCAGCGACGGCTCGCTCAGCGATTACTGGCTGGGTGTCAGCGACTTCGGCAGCGGGCAGTGGCGGTGGCGGGGGCCGCTCAGCGACGGCCAGCTGCGCCTGAGCCTGCCGGTTGGGGACTACACCTCCGAGCTGGGCAACCTGTTCGTGGCGATCGCGGCCTACGACGGCTCGGCGGTCGACGTGGTCGGCGTCGGCGCCAATCCACGCAATGGGGGCGACCTCGTCGCACCGTCGGCGCCTGCGGCTCCGCTGCTGACGCCGGTGGCCGGTGGCGTGCTGATGGTCTGGCTGCCGGTGGCGGCCAGCGACCTGGCGGGCTATCGCATCTACTACAGCTCGCAGCCGTTCCTGGACGGCAACAGCACCGGAGTGCGGCGGGTCGAGTACCTTGACGCCAGCCGGCGCTTCATCCTGAAGCAGCCGGGTCACGTCTACGTGCGCCTGACGGCGGTGGATATCAGCGGCAACGAGAGTCCTGTCTCGCCCCAGGTGGACGCAGAGGCGCTGGCCGGCGAGCCGCTGGAGATGGTGCTGGAGACCGACCTCGTCAGCGGCCTGCTGGGCGACAGCGCCAACCTGACCGCCACGGGCGGCGACTCCTATGACTTCGACCTCGACGGCGACGGCGTCTTCGAGATCACCGGTGACGTCACCGGCGTGGCGGCGCTGAGCGCGCAGAACACCGGCATCATCCGTCCCCGGGTGCGGGCCAACATGGGCGGAACGTCGATGGCGCTCGGCGCGGTCAGCCTGATCATCGCCGCGCAGATTCCGCCGGTGGCGATCGTCGACGCCACGCCGAACGAGGGCGTGCTCTGGCGCCAGCCGGAAGCGCTGTCGGTTACCTTCGATGCCTCGCTGAGCTACGACCAGGATGGTGCCGGCCTGGAGTATGCCTTCGATCCTCTGGGCGATGGCACATTCACGGCTTGGAACGCCAGCGATTCATACATCTACGAGTACACTGAGAAGGGTACATTCCTGGCTGCGATGCGCGTCAAGGACGATGACGGCTTGATCGCTCATTCGTCGGCGCTGGTCGAAGTCAAGCAGGTTGCCGGGTTCAATGCGCGCGGTATCACGCGCTTCAACAACAATGGCCAGTATTCCTCGCTGGCAATTGTCGACGGCCATCCCGCGATCACCATGTTTGACGCATCCTCCAACTTCCTGGTGTACATGCGGGCAACAGATTCCGGCGGCAACCTGTGGGGTGATCCAATGGTTCTGGACAACACCGTCGGCGCAGGACTGCATACATCGCTTGCAGTTATCGATGGTAAGCCCGCCGTGAGTTATTACGTCTCGGGGCCGAACGAGGTGCGCTATCTACGCGCCGACGATGCGCAGGGAACATCCTGGACAAACGCGCCGGTCGTGATCGACGGGCCGATCAATCTAGCGCCTAACACTTCTCTTTATTACGTGGACGGCAATCCAGCGGTCGCCTATGCTGATGCTGGCGCCGGAACGTTGAAGTACCGGCGTGCCACTTCCGGGGCCGGCACCGGCGATACAGCCGCTGATTGGGTGGATGCTCCGCTAACGTTGGACGCCTCCGGCGATGTCGGCGGCTATCCCTCGCTCAAGGTGATTAGCGGCAATCCGGCGATCACCTACTGGGATATCAACAACCTGGAAGCGCTCTACCGGCGCGCCGTGAACACCACCGGAGCGACCGCGGGCAATTGGCCGGTAGCGCCAGCCCGCTGCAGTCCCGCCGGTGTGGTGGTCGGTGGCTATACTTCTCTTTTAGAGGTCAACGGTCGACCTGCCGTAAGCTTCTTCGAAGTTGCCGTGGGTTCACTGCAATATATCCGCGCATCGACATCCTCGGGCGCGGTCACTGCGGACTGGCCGCTGGTGACGGTTCAGGTTGCCTCGGGAGGCAGCGCCGGCCAGTACAACTCGCTTGCACTGGTAAATGGACGTCCAGCGATAAGTTTCTCAGCAACTGTGCCCTGGGTGAGCCTGTATTATTCGCGGGCCACCAATACTAACGGTACAGTCTGGGATCCGCCTGTCACCGTCAAAAGCCACCCCGCCGAAGCCGCCGGCTTTTACAGTAGCCTGGTCGACATCGACGGCTTGCCGGCGATCAGCTACTGGGGTCTGGCATTCTCAACAATCGAATTTGCCACTCCGATTCTGAACTAGTTGTCACTACTCGCAATCCAAGGCGCCCGTTGTAGTAATACGGCGGGCGCTTTTTTTTTCGCCGCATCTGCATGTTTGAGCCGCAAAACGGTATGCACTATGATTGATGGCGCAGAGACTATATTCACCGATGCATAAATGAAAGTCAGCGCACTGGAGCAGTCACTGAAGCTGGCCGGACACCGGTTCATCGCTGGCTGCGACGAGGCGGGCCGCGGGGCGCTGGCCGGACCGGTGGTCGCCGCCGCGGTGGTGCTCAGCTACGACCGTCTGCCGCGCCTGCTGATGGACTCCAAGCGGCTGACGCGCCGGCGCCGCGAACTGGTCGCCGCCGAGGTCAAGGAGCAGGCCGTCGCCTACGCGACGTATCGGATTGAGCCGCGCGAGATCGAGCGGATCAACATCCTGCAGGCCTCGCTCAAGGCGATGGCCCGCGCGGTGGACAAGCTCGGCGTGCCGGCCGACGCCGTGCTGATCGACGGCAACTTCCCGCCGCGGATCAACGGGGGCATGCGCGTGGAGTGCATCGTCGGCGGCGATAACAAGATCGCCTGCATCGCCGCCGCCAGCATCCTGGCCAAGGTCGAGCGCGACTTTATCATGGAGCAGTACGCGCGGCAGTTCCGCAAGTACCACTTCGAGCGCCACAAGGGCTATCCCACCGAGGAGCACCTGGCGCTGCTCAAACGCCACGGCCCCTGCCGGCTGCATCGCGGCACCTTCAAGCCCGTGCGCGAGCTGCTGACGCCCAAGCTGTTCAAGGACTGATCCGCCGGCACTGGCCTGTGGCATAATCTGAGCGCATCCAGGGGCGCGCCACAACAGCACGGCGCCCATGTTGATGCCGGGGTAACTATGAGCACTGTTGACGTATACCAGCCAACGCATCCGGTTCGCATCGTTGCAGCTACTTCTCTGTTCGACGGGCACGACGCCTCGATCAACATCATGCGGCGGATCATGCAGGCCACCGGCGCTGAGGTGATCCACCTCGGCCACAACCGGAGCGTCGAGGAGATCGTGAGTGCCGCGATCCAGGAGGACGCCCAGGGCATCGCCCTGACCAGCTATCAGGGCGGCCACATGGAGACCTTCAAGTACATGCGCCAGATGCTCGACGAGCGCGGCGCGGGCCACATCAAGATCTACGGCGGGGGCGGCGGGGTTATCGTCCCGCGCGAGATCGAGGAGCTGCACGCGGCGGGCATCGACCGCATCTTCTCGCCCGACGACGGCCGCGCGCTGGGGCTGCAGGGCATGATCAACGTGGTGGTCGAGGGCTGCGACTTCGACCTGACGGGCATGGTGCCCGAGCAGAACGGCACGTATCTGCCGCTGGCCCGCCAGATCACGGTGACCGAGGTCAAGGGTGCGCCCACCGTAGCGGCGGCCGCTGTGCCGCCGATTGAGTCCGGCGACAGGGACGTCGCCGCCACGGCACCGGCCGTGCCCGTGATCGGGCTGACCGGCACGGGCGGCGCGGGCAAGAGCAGCCTGACCGACGAGCTGGTGCGCCGCTTCGTCAGCGATTTCGCCGACAAGAAGGTCGCGGTGCTGTGCGTCGATCCGACGCGGCGCAAGACGGGCGGCGCGCTGCTGGGCGACCGCATCCGCTTCGGCAGCGTCAAGAACCCGCGGGTTTTCGTGCGCTCGCTGGCCACCCGCGGCGCCCAGAGTGAGATGTCGGCGGCGATCGGCAGCGTGCTGGAGGTGGTCAGGCGCGCCGGCTTCGATCTGATCGTGATCGAGACGGCCGGTATCGGCCAGGGGGACGCCGCGATCACCGAGATCGCGGACCTCTCCGTTTACGTGATGACCAGCGAGTTCGGCGCGCCCAGCCAGCTGGAAAAGATCGAGATGCTGGACTACGCCGACTTCGTGGCGATCAACAAGTACACGCGCCGCGGCAGCGAGGACGCCCTGCGCGACGTCCGCAAGCAGTACCAGCGCAACCACAAGCTGTTCGGCAGCGACCCGGCCGGCCTGCCGGTGTTCGGTACCAGCGCCGCGCACTTCAACGACCATGGAGTCAACGCGCTCTACGCTCACCTGATCGCGGCGCTGAACCTGAAGTTCGATCTCGGCTGGGATAGCAAATACGACGCCGACGAGACGCGGGTAACGGATACCAGCGCGCACATCATCCCGCCGGGCAGCGAACGGTACCTGAGCGAGATCTCCGCGACCTGCCGCGAGTACCGGCAGTGGGCCCACGAGCAGGCCGACATCGCCGCGGACATGCATGCCACCACGCGGGTCATCCACCTGCTGGGCGGCGACAAGAAGCGCGACTGGCAGCCCTACAACCTGCCGGCGGACGCACAGGGGCTGCCGCCCGCCGTCGCCGACCTGATGCAGGCCTTCAACGGCGAGCTGGCGCGGCTCGATCCGCACTGCCGCAAACTGCTCGACGAATGGGACGCCTGGGAGGAGTGCTACAGCGCGCCGGCGTTCACCTATCAGGTGCGCGGCCGGGACATTTCCGTCGAGAACTACCGCGAGACGCTGTCGGGCAGCCAGGTGCGCAAGGTGGCGCGGCCGCGCTTCCACGCGTTCGGCGACCGGCTCTACTGGCGGCTGATCGAGAACGTCCCGGGTGAGTTCCCCTACACCGCGGGCGCGTTTCCCTACAAGCGCCAGGCCGAGGATCCCACGCGGATGTTCGCCGGCGAGGGTCCCAGCGAACGCACCAACGAGCGCTTCCACCTGCTGGCCGACGAGCAGCCCGCGGCGCGGCTGTCGACCGCCTTCGATTCGATCACGCTCTACGGCGAGGACCCGCACGAACGCCCCGACATCTACGGCAAGATCGGCGAGAGCGGGGTGGCGATCTTCACCGTCGAGGAGGCCGAGCAGCTTTACGCCGGCTTCGACCTCTGCGACCCGACCACGAGCGTAAGCATGACGATCAATGGTCCGGCGCCGACGATGCTGGCGTTCTTCTTCAACGCCGCGATCCGCCAGCAGTGCCGCCGCTTCCTGCGCGCCGCGGGCCGCCTCGACATCACGGAAGAGCAGGAGCTTGAGCCCGACCGCCTGCGCGGCGCGCAGTGGGAGGACGTGCGGGCGCTGCTCAGCGACGAGGAGTACGAGCGGATCAGGGCGCAGACCGTCAGCCAGGTGCGCGGCACCGTCCAGGCCGATATCCTCAAGGAGGACCAGGGCCAGAACACC
>CAZSSB010000029.1:0-14177 GCA_964609245.1 uncultured Planctomycetales bacterium
GGCCAGTGGGCGATGCCGCCGTGCGCGGCCGGGTCGTCGTAGGCCACCGTTTCGTCGTAGCGCTGGCCGATGGGGGTCAGGTCGCTGACGCCGACCAGACCGTCCTGGTTGAAGTCGCCCAGCATCCGCTCCGTCCAGCTGAAGGTGATCAGGGGCGGATCCTCGAAGAGAACGTCGCCGTGCAGGTCAAAGACCGCGTTGGCCTCGCCACCCGGCGCCGCGGCCGGAACCCTGTCCGGGTCGATGCCGAGTCGATCGAACTCGGCCTGCAGCGTAGCCGCAAGCTCCGCCGCTGCGGGCGCGGGCGAGTTGAGCGGTCCGTCCAGTGACTCGGCTTCGCCGCCACCCGCGCAGCCCGCGAGCAGCAGGGCCAGCAGCGCCAGCAGCCCGGTCAGGCCGGCCAGTGGAGTGCGGCCGCCGGCCGCGTCATGCTTCGCGACAACGTAAGTTGCGCTCATACCTACCCCCGGCGCGCTATCGGCGCAATGTATGCCCCATATTCTACCCGCCGAGCGGGAATCGGGCCGGGGTGCCCTGGATCAGAGAATGCGTTCGGTGACCGTGTGCGCCGGGGGTTCCAGCTTCGGGTCGGGCACCACTTCGGTCGCGGCGTGCTGGTAGTCCTCGCACGTCGTGACAGCTTCGAGTTCCCGGCACGCCACGGCCGTCAGTTCCAGATCGTCGTCCAGTACCTCCAGCGGCGAGGCCCGCCAGCCGTACTGCCAGGGGTGGCCATAGGCGATGAACATCCCGTCGCCGATTTCCAGCTCGTCGATCATTCCGCCGATGTAGACCTCCGGACCGTTGAAGTACGTCCGGCGGAACAGGGTCGGCTCGCTGCCGTCGGTATTGATGCGCAGCAGGGCCTCATCGTAGCCCTGGCCGTCCACGACCGCGCCGCCGACCGCCCAGATGGTGCCGTCACCGGCGGTCTCGGCGTCCAGCAGCCGCAGTCTGCCGGCCGGTGAGATCTGCCAGGCCAGTTCCCCGTCCGGGGTAATGCCCAGCACCCGTGAGCTGGGTTCGTAGGTGCCGCCCCAGATGTCGCAGCGCAGCACGCACGCGATGCCGCCGCCTGGAGAAAGGACGATCTCCGTAGCATCGTGTAGGCTCAGATCCTTGCAGATACGGATCCACTCAAGCTCGCCGTCCGGATAGAAGCTGGCCAGGCTGGGGTAGCCGTACTGCTCACCGTAGGGGCGGTAATCCGTACCCACCACAACGCCGCCCGCCTGCTCCACGGCCAGCGAGTAGACTTCCACGAACCCGTAGTAGCCACTGCCGGAGATGTAATCCTGCTGCCACGCCCGCTCCCAGAGCAGGCTGGCCTGGGCGTCCAGCCGCCTCAGCACCAGATTGCCCGGCGACGCGCGCTCCCGCGAGGCGATCAGGACGTCACCACCGGGCAGCGCGGCGATCTGCGGCTCAGGGCCGGCACTCAGGCCGTACTCGTACTCGACGGTCAGGTGCTGTCCGGCCAGCTGCCGGCCGTCCTCGTCGATGTTCAGCACCATCAGCGACTCGGCCCGGTGCGGGGCGTCGAGGGCCACAACCCAGATGGTCCCGTCCTCCGCGGCCGCCAGATGGCGGGGGTAGAAGTCCGTCGAAGGCGGCCAGAGGAAGTACCTGACCGTGCCGGCCGCGGGATCGTGCAGCGCCAGGCCGTACTGAGGAGGCTCGTCGGTCTTGCCGAAGGTAAGCAGGTGCGCCAGCCGTCCGTCGGCCAGCAGCGCCATGTCGAGAACCACGGTCGACACGGACTGGCCCTCACGCACGGGCATCAGCGCCTGGTGCCAGCCGGGCCGGGGATTCTCAAGCGTGAGCGGCAGCGAGCCCTGGCCGATGTACCAGTCGTCAAACTCCCCGTAGTAGCGGGCTAACGGCCGCAGGTAGAGATTGGCCGGCAGCACCGTGGGGAAGTCGTGGATCGAGTCGATCGCCTCCCAGAAGGGGTTTTCCACGTACAGGGTCTCGTTCAGGCTGTCGATCCTGACCTCGCAGTCCATGCGGTGAATTCGCGGCCCCTGACCGCTGTCCAGCAAACTGGCGTCGCGAGGAACCCAGCCGAGGTAGAACCGGTCGGCGCCATTAACGTTGAACTGGAAATCATCGTAGCTGTAGATGACGTAGCCTTCGAGCCGCTCCTGCCAGTGCTGGGCGATCGGCGTGATATCGCCGATGTCGATCAGCCCGTCGTGATTGCCGTCGACTCGCGCCAGCCGCCAGTTCAGCGCGCCGTCGCCAAGCGGATCGCCCGCCGGCCACCATGTAATGCCGTCGTGCAGCTCCGGCGGATCGTACTCCACGCGCTCAAGCCAGTGCTGGGCGATCGGGGTCAGATCGGCGGCGGTGACCATTCCGTCCTGGTCGCAGTCGCCGGTGAACTGCTCGACCCAGGTGATCACCAGCCGGTCCGGCGGCTCCGGCATGTCGCCACCCAGGTACTCGGCGGTGCGGTAGAGCGCGCGGCAATCCTCGCCCCAGACCACCCCGCCTGTCTGCCGGCCTTCGGCTGCCAGCCGCGCAAGCTCCGCCGTCAGCAACTGCTCCAGCTCGGCAGTATCAGGTGGCGGCGCCGCAACGGTATCAGCCTCGATGGTCTCCGCGCCCGTCGCGTTGCCGCCCGCGCAGGCCGCGCACAGCAGCACGGGAATCAGCAGCAGAAACAACATGGTAGCACGGATTGCGCGCCGCCGCCTGGAAGCGCTGTCTCGATCAAGCATCCCCGACCTCCACCGGGACCAGCAGGTCCCGCAGCTTTACCCCACGTCTATAAGAGCCGCCGGGGCCCGAGATTGTTCCCGTCCGGTGTCGGGTTAGAACACGCGCTCGGTGACGGCGGTCCACCAGCTGCTCTCAGCAGGTGGGCCGGACGGCTCTGCTGCCGACAGGCTGATCGAATACTCCTCGTGCATGCTGCTGACCTCGGTTTCCCGGCATCCGGTCTCGCTCAGCTGCAGCACGGGGGCGAGAGTCTCCAGCTCGGAGCCCTCCCAGTCGTAGGCGTTGGCGTGCCCCCCAGCGGCGATGAACATGCTGCTGCCCAGCTCCAGCTCATCGATATCCCCCGTGACGTACTTCTCCGGCACAGCGCATGGGTAGAGCCGGCGATACAGGGTGGCGGCGCTGCCATCTGAGTTCAGCCGCAGCAGTGCGGTTTTGATGCCCCCGCTCTCCGCCTCGATCGAGCCTGCGGCCCAGATGGTGCCGTCCGCGGCGACCCCGGCATCCAGCAGTCGCACGTGGGCAGCCGGCGTCAGCTGCCAGGCCAGCTCCCCATCCGGCGTGATGCCCGCGAGCCTGGAGGCAGCGTTGTACTCAGGCCCGTAGCTGCCGGCCCAAAGCACGCAGGCGAAACGGCCGTCAGGTGTCTCAACAATCTCGGAGACGCTGTGACTGTGCAGCTCATCGAACATCCGGATCCACAGCAGTTCGCCAGCTTGATCGAAGCTGGCCAGGCCGGGAAGGTCCTGGGTCCCCCCGATGGGGCAGTATGTTCCGCCGACCAGGATGCTCCCGTCCTGAGCCACCCGCAGCGCGTTGACCTCGAACCCGTAGAACGAGCTGCTGGGGTAGTATTGTTCGGTCCAGGCGTGCTCCCAAAGCACGCTGCCCTGGGCGTCGAACCGCCGCAGCACTAGGTCGCCGCGATACCCGCCCTCGGCCGAGGCGATGAGCACGCCGCCATCGGGCAGCGCCGCGAGCTGCGGATCGCAGTGGACGCGCAGCCCGTCCTCATCCTCTCTGAACAACCGCACGCCGGCCAGCAGGTTGCCCTCTTTGTCAAGCCTGAGCAGCAGCAGACTTGCGGCGTAGTCACACTCATCGATGGCTGCCACCCAGATGGTGCCGTCCGCTGCGGGGGAGACGTGTCGGGGATAGAAGCTGGTCGACGCGGGCCAGACGAAGCACTGCATGGCGCCATCCACCGGGTCGAGCAGCGCCAGGCCGTATTGCGCGGGCTCGTCATAGGGTGTGTAGCAGCTGAGGAGCTCCACAAGTGACCCATCGGTAGCCAGAGCCAGATCGATGGTGTATGTGCGTACCGACTCCCCGTCGCGCTCCAGCCACAGTAGCACCTGCCACGCGGGGCAGGGATTCTCCAGCGTGAGCGGCAGCGAGCCCTGACCGATCCACCAGTCATCGAAATCGCCGGAGTATTCCGCGACCGGTCGCAGATACAGGCTTGCCGGCAGCACCGACTGGTACCCGTTCACCGCGTACGACCAAGCGCTATCGGCGCTCTCCAGGTGCAGGTCCTCGTTCATGCTGAGGAAGCTCACTTCGAACTCCACGCGGTGGATCCGCGGTCCCTGGCCGCTGTCCAGCAGGCTCGCCGCGCGTTGGACCATGCCGAGGAAAAACCGGTCGGAACCGTTCCCATTGAACTTGAAGTCGTCGTAGCTGTAGATCGAGTAACCCTCGATCCGCTGGTTCCAGTGCTGGGCGATCGGCGTGATGTCGCCGATGTCGATCAGCCCGTCGTGGTTGCCGTCGATCCGTGCCAGCCGCCAGTTCAGCGCGCCCTCTCCGAGTGGATCGCCGCTGGGCCACCAGCTGATGCCGTCGTGCAGTTCCGGCGGATCGTATTCCACGCGCTCAAGCCAGTGCTGGGCGATCGGGGTCAGATCGGCGGCGGTGACCATACCGTCCATATCGCAGTCGCCGGTGAACTGCTCCACCCAGGTGATCACCAGCCGGTCCGGCGGCACCGGCCAGTTCGCGCCCTGATACTCGGCCGTGCTGTACAGCGCGCGGCAGTCCTCGCCCCAGGCCACACCGCTTGCCTGCCGGTCCGCTGCCGCCAGCCGCGCGAGCTCCGCTGTCAGTAGCCAGTCAAGCTCGGCGGCGGATGGTGGTTGATCCCCGGTCGCGTTTTGCGCGATGTTGGCAGTACCAGACGCTTCCCGGCCCGCGCAGGATGCGCACAGCAGCAGGGAAATCAGCAGCAGAAACCACATCGCGCGCTGCGCTCTGGAATCGAGACTATGATCAGACACTCCGGACCACCCCCATGTTAAGAATGGTCCAGCAACTTCCCCTACGTGTAAAGGAGCGCGCCGGACGACCGGAAGTTACCGCGCCGTGCCGGAATGCGCCAGGTCTGCGCCGATCCCGCCGCGCGTTGCCTCGTCGCTAGTAGTAGATCGCGTATTTCACATCCGTGTCGTTGTAGTCCATGTAGCAGACCGCCGGGTGGCCGTCGATCTCAAGCAGCTGGCAGGGCACCTTGATCCCCACGCCATCGTCGACGAGGTCCAGGTCCGCGGGCCAGGCGTCGCCACTGGCATCCTCGGAGCGGGTGTACTCCAGGCTGTAGCGGTGATAGGCGGCCATGGCGATCGCGGGCCGGCCGTCGATCACGCCGATCGAGCTGTGGGCCACGTGGCTGGCCAACTCCGGCGAGATCGCCAGCGGCGGGTCGGGCCAGCTCAGCGCGTAGGGGCTGTCGCTGGCCATGTAGTACAGGAAGCAGCCCTCGCCGGCGGCCAGCTCGCCGACGAAAGAGACAGCCGGCAGGCCGCCCAGCACGACCAGCGACAGTCCGTCGATCACCTCGGAGTCCGCCGCGCCGTCATAGGTGACGATCTCCTCGGGCGTGTCCCAGCTGATTCCGTCCACGTCCATCGCGCGGGCGATGCGGACGCCGCCGGCGTAGCCGTAGGGATCCAGCGTCACGTCGAAGGCGATGTAGCTGATCACCGGAATCTGCGTGTCGTCGCCCACAAGTGTCAGCTGCACGTCCTCGATGACCTTGGCCTGGTCGATCTCCTTCCAGGCTGAGACCGTCCAGGAGTCGCCCAGTTCGTCGAGGGCGCGGAAGTAGCAGAGGATGCGCCCGCCGCCGACGTCAGAGTTGGAGTTGCAGGCGATCGCCGGCCGGCCGTTGACCACCGCGAGGCTGGCATTGGCGCCGATGCGGCCGTCGAGCAGCCTGGTCAGCCCCTGTGGCTCGCCCCAGGCCGTGCCCTGCGCGTCGGTGGCGCGGATGTACATCTGCCGCTGGCCGATGAAGTCGTGGTTGTCGTAGTAGGCGATCGCCGGGTGGCCGGCGACCACGGCCAGGCTGCAGTCCGGCCCGCGCTGCTGCGGGGAGCCATCGCCCTCCTGGCCACCGCCGTCCACCATCAGGGGCTCGCCCCATTGCCGCCCATCGCTGTCCAGCGCCCGAATGTACCACATCTGCTGATCGGGGCGGTCGCCGTGCTCGTAGTAGACGACGGCCGGGTTGCCGTCGATGACCGCCAGGCTGAGATAGCGGCCGAAGTCGCCGTCGTGGGCCAGCGTGGTGGTCCACCAGCCGTGGCTCGTTACCGTCAATTCCGCGGTGGCGGTTGCTCCCTGGTCGTCGGTGATCCGCACGGCCGGGAAGTGCGAGCCGATGCTGTCGTAAAGGTAGCTGGCCGTGGCCTGGTCAGCGGTGTCGAGTTCGAAGACGCGGTCGCCGTCGAGATCCCACTCCCAGCGCTCGATGGTGCCGTCCAGGTCACTGCTGGCGCTGGCGTCGAAATGCACGGTCAGGGGGGTGTCGCCGCTGAGCACGTCGGCCTCAAGTACCGCCTCCGGCGGGTCGTTGACCGTGATCATCACGGTGTCGGTGTCGCTGCCGCCGAGGCTGTCCGTGACCCGCACCCGGGCGGTGTATTCGCCGCCGCTGGTGTAGATGTAGCTGATCGCGAAGTCGGTGCCACTGTCCACGTCGTATGTCTCGTCGTCGTGCCAGTCCCACTCGTAGTTGGGTACCGCGCCCTCCGGGATCCCGCTGCCGCTGGCGTTGAAGTAGACCGTCAGCGGCGCGTCGCCGCTGAGCGGCGCTGCCACCACGTTGGCCACCAGTTCGAGGGGCGGCGGGGTGAACTCGGTCGAGGCCGGGTTGGAGGCCGGGCCCTCGGACTCGTCCGCGCTGTCATAGGGTGTGACGTAGTACACGTACTCGCCGTCGACGCTGAATTCATCGAGCCAGCCGTAACGCAGCGGGCGGAAAGGGTCGGGCGTCGACTGCCCGGCGGGGAAGGTGGCGTCGCGCGCGACCAGCAGCGGCTGCTCATCGTCCTCCGGGTCGGGCACCGGCGTGAACTCCTCCTCGCCGGGTCCGCGGCGGTAGACACGGTAGCCGCTAAGCTGCTCGTTCCAGTGCACGGCGATCGGCGTGATGTCGCTGATGTTGATCTCGCCGTCGGCGATGCCGTCGACCCGCGCCAGCCGCCAGTTGGCGGCGCCGGAGTCCGCGGCCGGCGGGTCCCCCTCGGGCACGTCGCCGTCGTCGTCCGGGTTGCCGCTGGGCCAGTGGGCGATCCCGCCATGGTACATCGCCCCGTCGTAGCCCACACTGGCCAGATAGTTGACCCCCAGCGGCGTCAGGTCGGTGACGCCGACCACGCCGTCGAGGTTGTAGTCGCCGACGTGGCGCTCGGTCCAGATGAGCTGCACGCCGGTCGGCGGCTCACCGCCCGGCCCGTCTGGGTCGATCAGCATCGCGGCGAGGTCGAAGACCTCGTTGCCGATCGAGGGCGCCGCGGTGGGTTTCTTGTCCGGGTCGACGCCCAGCCGCTCAAGCTCAGCCGCAAGCAGTTCCTCGAGCTGGCCCGCGTCCGGTGTGCCATCGGGCCCAAGCAGCAGCGGGGGGTCCGCACCGGCCGGCCCGGGGCTGAGATCCCCGCCGCAGCCCATCAGGGCCGGCGGCAGCGCGAGTGCCAGCAGCATGACTGCCACGTTGATTGAAAACGAGCCGCGAATAGCGGGCGCGATCCTGCCTACACTGCCCATGAATAGCCTCCCTCAGCCGGTGCGCAGTGCCTGCGCAGCCGCTGGTACTGACCGGTAGCTACACTTATTGTTCCACGGGGACGCCCTGGCTGCAAGCGTGGCGCGGCAGAAGTGGTTCAGGCCGGAGCCGCCCGGCCAGCAAGGCCGGACGGCTCGTCAGTCCCTGTTCAGTGCTGCGTTACTGCAGGACGGCGAATTCCAGATCGCCGTCGGTCCAGTCGTAGTAAGCGATCGCCGGCTGCCCGCCGACGCCCACCAGTGAGGCGTACATGCCGACATCGTTGGCGCCGCCATTGCCGTCGTCGACAACTTCGGGCTGCAGCCAGCTGGAGCCCGAGGCGTCCTGGGCCCGTACGTGCATCAGGGTGGCGTCGCTGTAGTTGTAGAATGCCACCTGCGGCACCCCCCCGATCACCGCCAGTGACGAATAACCGCCACCGTCGATGGTCGCTGCGGCATCGAGGCTCAGCGGGGCGGGAGCATCCCATGTCCCAGCATCACCGCCGGCAGTGCTGGCGCGCACGAAGTACGGATCGGCGTTGCCGATTGCGATGTAGTACTCGTAGCTGACCGCGGGCATGCCGTCGACCATCGCCAGCGACGGATAGTAGCCGACGCCCTCCGATGCCCCGTCGGCGTGCAGCTGCGCCGGCACCTGCCAGGGGCCGTTGCCCGTCGCATCGCCGGCGCGCACGAAGAACAGCTCGTCGTCACCGGTATCACGCTGGAACGCGACCGCGGGCCGGCCATCGACCATCGCCAGCGAGGGCCAGCGGCCGGTTTCGGCGGCGCCGTCGATTTCGCGCGAGGCGTTGCTCCAGTCGGTCCCGGCGGCGTCCACGGCGATCTCGTAGAAGACCTCGCCGCCGCTGTCGTAGGCGACTGCCGGGCTGCCGCCAACGGCGGCCAGCGATGTGGTCGCGTCAATACCGACGGCCTCCACGATTACGGCCGGTGTGCTCCAGTCAGTGCCCGCAGTGTCAGCGGCGCGGATGAACCGCAGATCGTTGTTGCCGATGTCATGGAAGCTGATCGCGGGATTGCCGCCAATCACCGCCAGCGAGGTGGCGGTCCCGTCGTCGCTGGGATCGCTGGTCACGTCGATGTCCGAGCCGATCGCCCAGGTGGTGCCGGTGGCATCGGCGGCACGCATGTACTTGAGGTTGCCGTTGGCGGCATCGTAGTAGCTGATCGCCGGACGGCCGTCCACGATCGCCATCGAGCAGAACTCGCCGACGCCACCTGTATCCAGCGTCTGCAGCTGCCAGGTCAGCGCCCCGCCGCCGGTGACGGTGATCCCCACCGTCGTCGCGCCGACCAGGCCGCCGTCGTCGTGCACGCGCAGGCCCACCGTGAAGTTGCCGGCCGCGTTGAAGGTCTGCACCGCCGGCGTGGCGCCGCCGTCCAGCAGATCGAAGGTGCCGTCGCCGTCGAAATCCCAGTCGTAGGCGGTGATCACGCCGTCGGGATCATTGCTGGCCGAGGCGTCGAGCTGCACGTTGAGCGGGGCCGGCCCGTTGTCGGGCGTCGCCGTGACTGCGGCAACCGGCGCCTGGTTCACCGGCGGGTTCGCGCCTCCCCCTCCGCCGCAGGCTGTCGCCGCCAGCAGGATGATGGCGACCGATGCCCAGAGCAGATTCGAATACCGAGCGTAATAGACTCGATCAAATGCCCTGACGTCTCCCATAGCTTCGCACTCCTTTTAGTCGAGCTTCATCGGTATTGTAGTCCACGGGCGCACACCGGCAGTCGCACGCAGCCTTGCAGCTCGGAGTCGGGGCACCGCGGCAGCCCGGCAATCGCCTGCGCCAGCGGGCAGCTCAGAACCCGACCAGCAGCCAGCCGACGATGTTCTGCAGCAGCATCGCGCGCGTCATGCCACCATTGGAGGAATGCGTGATCGTCGTTTCCGCCCAGGGATAGCAGACTACCCACAGCAGGCCTGGCCCCGATGTGTGTGTGTAGTCCGGATGGTAGCCGATATCTTCATCCGGCGCCTTGAGGTTGCCGTAGCTGACGTAAGCCAGATCGTAGATTGCTTCAAACGCCGGATCGAGGTTTACGCCGGCGACGAAGTACTTACCGGCATTCGGATAGGGGTGATACTTCATGAACGGTGAGTAGTAGCCGATACCCGTAAACTGCCGCCCGGGACCAAACGAGTAGGTAATCGGGATGTCTCCGGAGCCGCCAGCACCGTTGTAGCGTTCAGCATTGACATACCCTTCGTAGTCGTAGCCGTCAGACTGCCCCTTGCCTCCGAACTCGGTCGTGGCCAGGATGTTGCGTGGTGCTGATTCAAGATGTCCGTAGTCGCCCGTGCCGGCGATGGCCTTGCCGGGTCCCAGGCTGGCGGCCCAGGGGTGGCGGATGTCGTCGTCCTCGATCGAGCCGCTAAGCACCTGCCAGCCGTGCTCCGCCCCGTACCAGTTTTCCCAGCCGTCCCCGGCCGGGGGCGGCTCGCCGTCCGCAAAGGGATTGCGGCCGTGGCTCTGGCTCATCAGCAGCACGCGGTGGCCGTCCTTCAGCAGCTGGATGTAGTCGTCGATCTCCGGGTCCGTCCACGGCGTGGTATACACCTGCGGCTCACTGTCAGCGCCCGGCCCGCCGCGATACCAGATGATGGGCGCCCAGACCGCGGGGTCCAGGTCGGCGGGGATGCCCGCGTACCAGTCCCACTCCGTGTATTGCAGGTTCAGCTGCTCCAGGTCGCTGATCAGCGCGTCATGGTTGGCATCGTAGATGCCGCCGTCATTGCGGATCACCGCCACCTCGCTCATCACATAGATGTTGGCGAAGTCCGTGTATACGTGGGCGTCGGAGGTGGTTAGCCTCGCCTGTGGACGATAGGACCCAGCCTGGTAGGTGTGGACGGTCAGCGAGATCAGATCGTCGCCCAGGTCGTAGTAGCCGCCGTCATCGGTGTGCAGCTCCAGCTTTTCGACCTCCAGGTGCTCCGGCAGCGTGGCCGCGACGAGAAACGTCACTTCCAGTTCTACGCTGCCGAGGGTGTGGTTGGCCTCCAACGAAACGGTCGGCGGGTCGTAGGGAATCGGATGGTCGATGTAGGCCTCGGCCTCGTCCCAGTAACCCATGTCATCGATGACCCGCAGCCGGGGCTTGTGTGGGGGTGGCTCATTGTAGCTGTGCACGACGTACTGGATGCCGGGTCCGCTCTCCTCGTCCCACGTGCCGTCGCCCTCGAAGTCCCACACGTACTTGACGATCTCACCATCGGGATCGTAGCTGTTCAGGCAAACCAGCGAATACTGGTACCACGGAGAGCCGTACAGGAGGTTGTATTCCAGCACCGCCACCGGCGGGGCGTGGACCATCACCTCAATCCCGTCGTACAGGAGTTCGCCTACCCCGCCCGTGATCCTCACGCCCACCCAGTGCGCGCCGATGGTATCGAACACATGGGTGATCACCCCGCTGATGCCGCCGTCCGTCTCGTATTCGTAGTCGCCATCCAGATCCCACTCGAAGTGCCGCGGATAGGAGACGTCATAGGCGTCGGCGCGGAACTCCACTTCAAGCGGACGCGGCCCGGCCGCGGGAATGGCGCGCACGCGGCTGGTCGAGCCGGTGGAGACGGCCACGGCGGCGGTTGTCTCCGCCTCGCGGTCCCAGCCGTCCCGGATCAGCAGCCGCGGCTCATAGATGCCGCCCTCCTCGTAGCGATGCTGCTGGATGTTGGGATAGGCAGTCGTGACGTCCCACTCGCCGTCACCCTCGAAGTCCCACTGGTAGATGGTGATGCCGCCCGGGGCATAGCTCGAAGTCGGATCGAAGGTGACCCACAGCGGCGCGGTGCCGGTGTCCGGCGCAGCGGTGAAGACCGCCGCCATCAGCGTCTCGACGTAGACCGTCGTTGTGGCGGACGCACCGGCCCCGCTGTCATCCATGATCCGCAGGTTGATGATGTGCAGGCCGGTGCGGTCGAAGCGATGCTCGACGCGCGGCACGGTGCCGCTGTTATGTTCATACTCGCCATCGCCGTCGAAATCCCAGCGGAAGCTGACCACCGCGCCGTCAGTGTCGTGACTGGCCGAGGCGTCGAAGGTGTACAGCGGGCCGCCCGCACTGGCGGCGGTGGCCTCCAGGATGGCCTCCGGCGGCTGGTTGCGCAGCGCCAGCGCCGTCCGCGACCACGGCCCTTCCTGTACCGACTCGGCGCAGTACGGCACCACGCAGTACTCAAAGCTGCCCGAGGCGGCCACGGCGTCGAACCAGCGATAGCGCACGGGCCAGCGCTTGTCCGGGCCCTCGGCGTCTTCCGGCCAGGCGGTGGCGCGTCGCACGATCAGGAACTGGCCGGGCGCGTCCGGGTCATCGAGCGGCTCGAACTGCCCGCCGGCGATGCGCCGGTAGACCCGGTAGCCGTCCAGGTGTTCCTGCCAGTGCTGGGCGAGCGGCGTCAGGTCGCTGGCGTTGATCAGGGTATCGAAGTTGCCGTCGACGCGGGCCAGCCGCCAGTTCTCGGCGCCCGAGCCTGCCAGCGGAGGCTCTGCGGGCTGGACCTCGCCGCCGTCATCGGGCAGGCCCGCCGGCCACCACTCCAGGCCGCCCACCAGCGGCGCCTCGAGGTAATCGACGCGGCGCTCCCAGTTGACGGCGATCGGCGTGATGTCGTACATGTCGACGGTGCCGCTGAGGTCGTAATCGCCCGTGAGCCGCTCCGTCCAGCTCAGGACGACGCCCGCGGGGGAACCTTCCTCCAGCTCCTCCGCTTCCACGATCCGCGCCGTCAGGTCGAACACGCTGTTGCCCGCCGACGGCGCGGCGCTGATCGCTCTGGCCGGATCGATCCCCAGCCGCTCAAGTTCTCTACCCAGCGCCGCTTCCAGCTCGATAGCCGTCGGCGGCTCCCGCCCACCCGCGCCCGAAGCGCCGGAGTATTCCACACCGGCGGCCACCAGGTCGGTAGCCGGATTGCCGCCGCCACCGCAGCCGCCAAGCGGCACAAGCAGGCCGTGCACCAAGACCAGGGTGATCCAGATGGGCGACACCAGTTGCACGCCAAAGCGCCTGGCTCGCCAGGTGAAGGCTCGCACCCCCATGCGTACCTCCTTCAGCCGATTGGGTTCCCAGCCGGTATGGAACCTCCAGTCAGTTATAACACGTTCGGCCACCCGCTGCACGACCCAGTCCAGCTGCGGGCGCAGCGCGGGCGCCGCCGCCCGCCGCCCGCCTTCGGTGCTATAATCGCTGTCCTTTCGGGGCGGGACGAGGGGCATTGGCATCCGGTGGGAAAGACTTAAGTGAGAGTGAAGGCATGAAGGTACTGATCAGCCAGGAGCTGCTGGCGGGCACCCTTTCCGCGGTCAACAAGGCGGTCTCGACGCGGACCGTCAACCCGCTGCTGACCCACGTCAAGCTGGTCGCCGAGGCGGACAACCTGACGGTCACCGGCACGGACGGCGAGTTCACCGTGCGCCGCCACGTCGCGATCAGCGGGGCCGAGCCGGGCCGCATCCTGGCGCCCGCCGACCTGCTGTTCCGGCTGGTCAGCAAGCTGCCGAAAAAGGACATCACGCTGGCACTGAGCGAGAACCAGCTCAACGTCGCCGTCGGCCGCTCAACCTACGACCTGACGGTGATGTGGGACGACACCTATCCGGAGCTGCCCGACTACCAGGAGCACCGGCTGATCACGCTGCCCTGCGCGATGCTCAAGCACGCCCTGGCCCAGACCAGCTTCGCCGCGGTCAAGGACTCGGCCACCGGCGCGGTGCACTACACCAACAGCGTGTTCTTCAGCTTCAAGGAGAACCGCCTCGACATCGTCGCCACCGACGGCCACCGCCTGGCGCTGAAGCGCAACGACGGGCTGGGGGTCGGCGACGTCGAGCGCGACCTGCTGCTGCCCGTGCGCGTCGCCGAGGAGCTGGAGCGGATGCTGCCCGACGACGAGGACTCGGCGGTCGAGATCTATCACTACTCCAACCAGGCGTTCTTCCGCTTTGGCAACAACCTGCTGGTCTCGGCGCTGCTGGACGTCAAGTTCCCGCCCTACGAGCGGGTGATCCCCAAGGACATCGCCTCCAAGGTCCACGTCGACCGCGAGGGCATCATGGACGCCCTGGGCCGCGTGCTGCTGGTCTGCAAGCAGAAGGACCAGAACCCGGTCGGCTATCTGGAGACCGCCGGCGAGACGGTCACGCTCCGCAGCGACGGCGGCGAGTACGGCAAGGGCCAGGAGGAGCTGGAGGCCGAGGTGGGCGGCGAGGACATCAAGATCGCGATCAACCCGCAGTACCTGATCGACGTGCTCAAGGTGCTGGGCGGCGAGCAGGTGACGCTCAACTGGACCAGCGAGGTCAGCCCGGTGATGCTGACCAGCCCGCGCGACCCGGCGTTCACCTACATCGTGATGCCGATCCGCATGGACTAGGTAGCCGCGCATC
>CAZSSB010000029.1:14277-37642 GCA_964609245.1 uncultured Planctomycetales bacterium
CCCCGGTAGCAGGGGGCTTCAGCCCCCTGATCGCTGAATCGCGGGGTTGAAACCCCGCCTACCACTGCCGGGTAGCCGCGCATCTTATGCGCGGCCCTGATGCAATGCGCGGATAAGATCCGCGCCTACTAGGGGACGGTCGAACACCGAATCTCGCCGCCGCATCTCATTTCCGGCGGGGCGTCGATGCCCGCCCTCAGGTATGATGCTAGCGAAGTTACTAAGACATGGGAGAAAGGCGATGCGTTATCTGCTGGGAGCACTGGCCACACTGAGTTTGATCCTCACGGCGACGGCCGCGCTGGCCCAGGCCTTCGAGTGGGAGGGGCCGCTGAGCCGGGGCGTGGCGGGCAGGAGCTACTTCGATCAGGAGCACCACGAGGAGTACGTCCGCGAGGCGCTTCACGAGCTGACGGGCACCATGCCGCGGCCGGATGCCACGCGCGAGGAGCTGGCCGCGATCGTGCTCGGCGTGCTGGACACGCTGCCCGTCTACGGCGAGCGGCAGGTGGCGATGGTCCCGCCGCCGATACCGGAGTGGTTTCTCGACGGCTACCAGACGCTTGAGCCCACCAGCGTCAGCCACAGCCGCTACCTCGACGGCGTGCTCGCCGGCGAAATGGCACCGAGCGCGGACATCGGCGCGCTGTACAGCTTCTGGTGCGTCTACGACGCCGAGTGGTTTTCCTTAAGCCGCCACGCCGACCACAAGGCCTGGCTGAGCGCCGTGCTGCTGCACTTCCCGCCGCAGTGGAACGCGCTGAAAGGCGAGTCGGAGACGGGCCTGCACAACCGGCTGGTGTGGCCACTCCAGACGCCCGACGAGCCCTTCCGCGAGATCGACAACTGGATCAACAACTTCACCAAGTACGAGGGCGCCTTCGCCAAGCCCAAGGTGCGCGACGCGCTGGTGCAGGAGCTGATTACCCAGGGCGGGCTGGAGGGCGACGTGCGCTACTTCGATGACAGCGCCTACGACGGGCCGGCGCCGGGCCACCTGGGGCTGAGCGAGCGCCAGTTCTACCTGCTGGCGGCCCTGAGCCTGGAGTACTTCGCAGAAATCTACGAGCAGGATCCGGATGCCGGGCAGCTGGGCCACTTCCGCGACTACTTCGTCGGCGTGCTGCACTACCAGCTCGGGCGGTAGCGGCACGGCCTACCGGTACTTGGCGGCGATGTCCTCGACGGCGACCGCCTCGGCGTGTGGCGCGCGGTGCCTGAGGTCCTCCTGGGTCTCCTGGTAGGTCTCGCGCCGCTCCTTGTAGAGCACCCCGACGTTGAGGTGCTCCTTGTCACGCGCGATGCGGTGGGCCTTGTCCCAGTCGTGGACCTCGTGGCCGTTCTCCTCGATCCGCACCAGCAGCGCCTTGAGCGCCTTGTACTGCTCCTGCCCGCCGCGGTAGGTCACGCAGGGGCTGATCACGTTGACGAAGCTGAAGCCGGGGTACTCGATCGCCTCGGTGATCAGTTCCTGCATCCGCTTGATGTCGGCGCTGTAGGCCTGGGCGACGAAGGTGCAGCCGTAGGCCAGCATCACTTCCAGCGGGGCGATCGGCTTCTCGTAGGCGCCGTAGGCGGTGGTCTTGGTCTTGTAGCCCAGCGGCGTCGTCGGCGAGACCTGGCCCTTGGTCAGGCCGTAGATGCCGTTGTCCATCATGATGTAGGTGATGTCGATGTTACGGCGCACGGCGTGCATCAGGTGGTTGCCGCCGATCGCGAAGCCGTCGCCGTCGCCGCCGGTGACCACCACCGTAATCTCCGGGCGGCCCAGCTTGAGGCCGGTCGCGATCGGAATCGCGCGCCCGTGGATGGTGTTGAAGCCGTAGCAGTTCATGTAGCCCGGCAGCCGCGAGGAGCAGCCGATCCCGCTGATCACCGCCGTGTCATGGGTGGTGCGGCCCAAGCCGTCCAGCGCCTTGGTCAGCGCGCCCAGCACGCCGAAGTCGCCGCAGCCGGGGCACCAGATCGGCTTCAGGTCATTGCGGAACCCCTTGACCTCGGCGGCCGGTTCCTTGGTTGCTACTGCCATGTCTGCTCCTTGCCTACCAGTTCAGGCGTTCCTGCACCAGCTCCATGTCGAAGTCCGGCGGCAGGTCGATGTTGTACAGGATGAAGTTAACTACCTCGCTGAGCCGCATCGGGATTCCTCCGGCGCGGCTGTAGTGGAACGATTTCTCGGGCAGATCGAGGAACGCCTTGATGTAGTGGTAGAACTGGTCACCGTAGTTGGTCTCGACGGTGATCAGCTGGTCCAGCCCGTTCATCCACTCCTGGATCTGCCGGTAGGGCAGTGGGTAGAGGATCGTCGGCGCGATCACCTCGGCCGCCAGATTGGCGCGGTTGAGCAGCGCGCAGATCTCCTCGCAGACGCCGAAGGTGCTGCCCCAGGTCAGGATGCCCAGCTTGGGCTCCTCCTGGTCGCAGCTGCGGTTGAACAGCACGTACTTCTCGGCGATCTCGGTGAACTTGCGGTAACGCTTCTCGCTCTGGGCCTGGTGATCGACGTGGCTGCTGCTGGGCATGCCGGTCTGGGTGTGCTCGATGCCGACGCCGGTGTATTCGCCGCCCGGCATCCCCGGCACCGTCATTGGCGAGACGCCGTTGTCCGTCAGGTAGTAGCGATGGTAGTCGCCGCGCTCGAGCTCCTCGGGCGTCGGGCAGCTGCGCCAGTCGATCGTCTTGCCCCGGTACTTCTCGATCGGGCCGTGGCCGTCGTCCCACAGCTCGGGACGGTAATTGGCAACGAACCACTTGCGATCCTCCTTGGGATCCTTGTGGCGGATATCGATGCCTTCGACGGTCATCAGCGAGTGGCCGAGGTACTGGTCGAGCAGCACGATCACCGGCGTCTGGTAGCGCTCGGCGATCTCGAAGGCGGTGTGGGCCAGCTCGTAGCACTCGCGGACGTCGGTGGCGGCCAGCACCACCCGCGGGCAGTCGCCGTGGCCGCCGTAGATCGCGATGTTGAGGTCGCTCTGCTCCGTGCGCGTCGGCAGGCCGGTCGACGGTCCGCCGCGCTGCGTGTCGCCGATCACCACCGGCAGCTCGGCCAGGACGGCCAGGCCGATCGCCTCCTGCTTGAGCGAGAGGCCGGGCCCGCTGGTGACGGTCATCGACTTGGTGCCGCCGAAGCTGGCGCCGAGCGTCATGCACATCGCGCTGATCTCGTCCTCGGCCTGCACGCAGACGCCGTCGAAGCGCGGCAGCTCGCGGGCCATGAACTCCAGCACCTCGCTGGCCGGCGTGATCGGGTAGCCCGCCATGAAGCGGCAGCCGGCGCACAGCGCGCCGAAGCCGAAGGCGTCGTTGCCGCTGATGAAGATCTGCGGCTCCTGGCGCTCGTACTCCAGCTTGAGCGTGATCACGTCGGTGAAGTGATCCCGCACGTAGGCACGGCCGGCCTCGACCGCCTTGATGTTGTCCGCCACCAGTTCGGCGCTCTTCTTGGAGAAACGAGTGGTGATGTAGTCGTCGATCCCGTCCTCGGGCCAGTTGAACAGCTCGCAGACGACGCCGGCCATCACCATGTTCTTGGCCAGCCTGGTCTTGACCGTGTCGACGGCGATCTGCTCGAAAGGCACGCGCTTGACCCGGGCCTTGTAGTGCGCCGGAATCGGAATCTCGCTCTCGGGCGTCTCGTCGGCCTCGTCGACGATGATCACGGCGTTTTGCTTGAGCACCAGCTCGCTGCGGAAGCGCGCCAGATCCGCCCAGTGGAAGATCATCAGCGCGTCGATCTTGTCGCCGGTGTAGCTCAGCGGCGTGTCCGAGACGCGGATGCGGCTGGAGCTCTCGCCGCCGCGAATCTGCGGCCCGAAGCTCTTGCTGAGCACCACGTTGAGTCCGACGCGCGCGACCGATTTGCTCAGCAGTTCGCCCAGGAGAATGACACCATCACCGCCGGAGCCGGCAATGCCGATCGCTAGGTCCGTATTGCCCATTTATAGCTGCCCTTATCCGGCCCCGAGAGATCGAGCGCACAGCGCATGGCTGCGGGCAAATATCCTCTTATCCGGATAGATGAAAGTACACGTATTCTACCACCGGCGCGCGCGGCTCAACGCTGCCGCAAGTTGCCGTCAGCCCATCGCCAGCACCGCCTGATGCAGGCGCGCGTCCCCGCTCAGTTCGGGATGGAATGCGGCGGCGACGATGTTGCCCTGGCGGACGGCCACCACCTCGTCGTCGTGCCAGGCGACGGGCGCGACCGCCGGACCGGGCGCACTGATCTGCGGGGCGCGGATGAAGACCCCGTGGAAGTCGCCGCCGTTCTGATCGGCTCCCAGCGCCGCCCAGTCGACGCGCAGCGCGGACTCGAAGCTGTCCACCTGGCGGCCGTAGGCGTTGCGGTCGACGGTCGCGTCCAGCAGGCCCAGGGTATGGACCCGGATGCTGCCGTTGTCGTGACGCAGCTGCCGGGCCAGCAGGATCGCCCCGGCGCAGGTGGCCAGGATAGGCAGCCCGCCGCCGATCAGCTCGATGAGCGGCTGGCGCAGCCCGGAGCTGTCGAGCAGCAGCGACATCGTCGTCGATTCGCCGCCCGGCATCAGCAGCGCCGAGATCCCCTTGAGCTGGGCCGGCCGGCGAATCTCGACGGGCTCCGCCCCCAGTTGGGCGAGCACGCGCATATGGGCGGCGAAATCGCCCTGCAGCGCCAAGACTCCGGCCCGTCCGCTCATCACAGCCATTCTACCAATGCAGTAGGCCGTATAATCCGTCCGTGCCGCGCCTGCTTACAGTCAGTGGGCTGAGCCTGAGCCTGCCGGGCGAGGCGGGCCGCATCACGCCGGTCGACGGGGTGGACTTCGCCGTCGACGCCGGCGAGTGCGTCGGGCTGGTCGGGGAGAGCGGCTGCGGCAAGTCGCTCAGCGCGCTGACCCTGCTGGGCCTGACCCGCTCGCTGCCGGGCGCGCGGATCGCGGGCCGGGCGCGCTGGGCGCCCGACGGTCAGCCTGAGCGCGACCTGCTGGCCCTCGGCGAGGGGGAGCTGACCGGTATCCGCGGCGGCCAGATCGCGATGGTTTTCCAGGATCCCCTGAGCGCGCTCAATCCGCTGCTGCGGGTCGACTACCAGATCGGCGAAGCGCTTGGACGGCACCGCTCTCTGCGCGGACGCGAGGCGCGGCGGCGGACGGTTCAGCTGCTGGAACTGGTCGGTGTACCCCAGCCCGAGCAGCGCGCGCGTCAGTACCCACACCAGTTGTCCGGCGGCCTCAGGCAGCGGGCGCTGCTGGCGATGGCGCTGGCGGGCGAGCCCCGGCTGCTGATCGCCGATGAGCCGACCACCGCGCTGGACGTGACGATCCAGGCGCAGATCCTGGCCGAGCTAAAGCAGCTGCGCGACGAGCGGGGGCTGTCGATCCTGTTCATCACCCACGACCTGGGGGTGGTGGCGCAGCTGTGCAGCCGGGTGCTGGTGATGTACGCCGGCCGGATCGTCGAGGAAGCGCCGGTCAGCGAGTTCTTCGCCCGGCCGCGCCATCCCTACAGCCAGGGGCTGCTCAGCAGCCTGCCTTCGCTGGCCTCGGACGGCGGCGAACTCGTGACCATTCCGGGCGCCCCGCCGCGGCCGGGGCAGTTCCCCGCCGGCTGCCGCTTCCATCCACGCTGCCCGCTGGCCACCGAGCGCTGCCGCGAGGACTACCCGGACTGGCACGGCGCCGACGGCCACCGCCTGGCCTGCTGGGAGTACGAGAGGGCGCTGGCCGGTGCTGAGTGGCGCGCCGAGAGGGAGTAGGGATGGTCAGGAAGGACACCTTCAAGACGAAGCGCAAGCCGCCGCCGCGCTGGCTGGTCTGGCTGCGGGTAGTCGTCGTCGTAGTGATCGTCGGCGGCGGGCTGCTCTCCTACCGCGCCTGCTACTGGCAAGCCGGACCGCCCAGTGACTCGCCCTACGTCAGCCTGGTGCGGGTGGTCGATGGCGATACCATCCGCGTTCAGGCCTGGCGCGGCGAGCAGCTGAAGGTGCGGCTGATCGGCATCGACGCGCCGGAGCTGGGCACCGCCGCCAGCTTCCGCGCCGCGCTGAGCTGTGCCGAGCTGCTGGAGGGGGCCGACGCGATCCGCCTCGAGCCGGAGCCGACCAAGCCAAAGGACAAGTACGGCCGGACGCTCGGCTGGGTCTGGCTGGAGCAGGCGAGCGGCGCCGAGCTGCTGCTGCAGGAGGAGCTGGTCCGCGCCGGCCTGGTGGACCTCTATCGCGATGCCGCCGGCAGCAAGTACTACGCCCGGCTGGAGCTGGCCGCCCGCCACCGGGAGTGACCCAGGCCTAACTGCGTGTCACCCCGGTAGCAGGGGGCTTCAGCCCCCTGACCTCCACTGCCGGGCAGTTGTAGGCTTTGACCAGCCGAAACTCGAATCGCGGGGCTGAAGCCCCGCCTACCGTGCCTGGAAGCAGCTGCGTGGCACCGCACTGGCACCCCAATAATCACCGCCAACTGGTATCCGCCGGTCGCGGGGTCCAGGTGTAGGATACAGGTGTGGGACACCTCGTCTCTTCGCGCTGAATCGACGGGGACCCGGCTGGCCCGGCGGTAGGGTCTTGTGTTGGAACACCCAGCGGCTGCTCGGTGTGCTCGTCAGACTCCTACCGGCGGGGGAGGAGCAGCGATACTGGCAGCGTTGAAACATCTCGGCCTGCTGGCGCTTGGCCTGCTGGCGGCGCTCACCGGCTGCAGCCCGCCGGTGATTACGCCGCTGTACGGGCCGCCCCCGGTCGAGCACGATCCTGCGGTCCAGATCGCAGATTTCACCTACCAGCCGGCCAGTCCGATCAGGGTGGGCGATACGCTGCGGTTCATTGCGACGACCAGCAAATCGTTCGACGGCTACGGCGCGGACGTCTACGCGATCATCGGCGATGAGCAAAGCGCGCCGCTGATCGGATGTGAAACGCCGACGCTCGGCGTCTGGCTCAATGACTACGGCGTCGAAGCTGACGAGGTCGCGGCTGATGGTGTCTGGACTGGTGAGCGGGAGTGGCTTGAGGACTATGGGCCGCAGCAGAACCTGCCGGTGGCGGCGCATCTGTACTGGACGGACAACTACGTGACGGAAGCAGTGCACGCCGCGCCGCTGACGGTGCTGGCGGCGGAGGACGCTTCGTCGTGACGCATCCGCTGCTGAAGTCCTTCCAGCGCCACTGCTGGCGCGCTTACACCCGCGGGGCGGCGGGGCTGCACGAGCTGACGTACCTGTTCTGGGAGACCACCACCGCCTGTAACCTGAGCTGCCGCCACTGCGGCACCAGCTGCGGGCCCAGCACCGCGCTGCCGAACGAGCTCACAACCGCCGAGATCAAGGCCGCATTCGACACCATCATCGAGGACTTCGACCCCCGCAAGATCACGGTGGCCGTCACGGGCGGCGAGCCGCTGCTCAGGCCCGATGTCTTCGAGGTCTGCGCGCACTTCGCCCAGCACAAGATGCGCTGGGGGATGGTGACCAACGGCCTGCTGATGACGGACAAGGCCATCGACCTGGCCTGGAAAGCCGGCATGGGCAGCGTCTCGGTGTCACTGGACGGGCTCAAGCAGCATCACGTGTTCCTGCGCGGCAGGCGCACTTTCGAGCCGACGGTGGACGCCGTGCGCCGGCTCAAGGACTCCGGCCACTTCGAGATCGTGGAGGTCATCAGCTGCCCGACGCGCGAGATGCTCAGCGACATCGACCGCGTCTACGACTTCATGCTGACGCTGAACCTCGACCAGTGGCGGATTCTACCGCTGGCGCCGATCGGCCGCTGCAAGCATCATCCCGAGCTGCTGCTGGACTCCCGGAGCTGGCTGAAGCTGCTTGAGTGGATTCGCGCCAAACGCAGAGACGGGCACGCGCCGCTGACCGTCACGCTGGACGAGGAAGGCTTCCTGGGCGAGCCCTTCGAGCGCGAGGTCCGCGAGCTGCAGTTCTTCTGCTTCGCCGGCATCCACGCCGCCAGCATCCTCGCCGACGGCAGCGTGGGGCCCTGCCCGTCCGTCCATCGCAGCTTCACCCAGGGCAACATCCGTGAGCGGCGCTTCAGCGAGATCTGGGAGAGTGAGTTCAGGGAATTCCGCGACCGGCGCTGGACCCGCCAGGGCGACTGCGCCAACTGCCCCCACTGGCAGGACTGCATGGGCAACAGCCTGCACCTCTGGGACGACATGGAGCACGGCCCGGCCCTGTGCCACCTGAAGCTGATCGAGGAGGCGCGGCAGTAGGGCAGGCGTCCCGCCGGCCATCCGATTCGTAGGGGCGGGGCTCAGCCCCGCCCTCAGGCACCGGATCATCGGCGCGATGGGCGCAATCGAGGTTGGTAACAGGTCGAGACGGACCCACCGTGAGGGCCGGTCCTAGACCGGCCCCTACGTCGACCAGGAACTCCGGACCTCTGCCGGTTTCGTGCCCCCCCGAGGTCATCGGCAGTCCGTAACATCGAACCTGCCAGCGGCGTCTCTTACGGTAGTGGCGATTTCCCGGGCTAAGGGGGCCCGAGCATGGATACACACCGGGGGGATCAGGGGCCTGACGCAGGCGCCAGTACGACACCCGCGCCAGAGCCACAGCGCGCAGATCCCGCCAAGCCTGGGCCGGGTGGCGGGCTCTCGGGATGCGAGAGGGGCGCCCTGGGGACGACTATCGCAATACTGGTGCTCCTGTTCGTTGTCGTCCAGCTGCTGCCTCCTCGCGGCATACCCGGTAAGGCCAAAGAGGCTGAAGTGAAGCAGAGCGTGCATGCCATCCAGCTGGCGCTGGAACGCTATGCCGTCGACCATGGGGGTGCCTATCCTTCGCACCTCTATGGCGGCGACTCCCTGCTCAACATCGGCACCGTCAACTTCCACAATCCGGGCTCATTCCGCGAAGGTGCCGCCTGCTGGGAAAGGCCACTGCATTTGCCCTACGATCGGTTCTACATCGACGGTGCCGGCCGGGACTACCACAGCTTCAGTTGGGAGGAGCTAGCTGCAGAGGCCAGTATCACCTCTGGAGTCGGGAATCTTGTGGGGACGCTCGGCGATCCGCTGCAGACAGGTGGCTACCTGGTCAACTACCCGAGTAATCCCTTCGCCAGCAAGGGTGCGCGGCGGCGTTTCAGCGTGGATGCGCTAGGCGATCCCGGCGCCTGTGCCTACGCCTGCTACGGCGGGTACGAAGGCAAGCTGATGTTCAACCTCGGCCCCTTCGGCGAGCTGCCGCAGCTGATGCTGGACGCCGACGGCTCGCCGGACTTGCGGCTGGACTTCCCGGGCAGCTTCTACTATCACCCGCGCTGGAAGGATGGGATCACCAACGCCGGGCATCTGCGAGCTGCCAAGGTCGGCAGTCCCGGTTCCTGGATTCCCGCCGACGTTGGTCCTGAATTCGTCGCCATGCTGGATGATTCTGCCGATGCGGTCAACACCGAAGTGGGCGGTTACGATCTGCTGGCCTTCGGCTCCGTGCGGACCAAAGGGCTGCCGCTCGATAACTCGGTGAGCGTGAAAGGCACCCCGCATCTGTTCCGCAGCGGCTATCTGACGCTGGGTCAGGAGCGCAATCCCTGGGTCGGGCCTAACGCACCGGAGGGTGACTACGGGGGCAGCATCACGGACTTCGACGAGCGTCCCTACTCCGACAGCGTGCCCGACTTCTACATCATGCAGCTCGGCAGCGGGCTGGACAAGAAAGTCCTCGACGTCAGTATGGACGCCACGGAAGCGCGCGAAGCCGCCGAGGATGTGACCGGGCCCCAGGCGTCCCGCCTGCCATTCGATTCGTAGGGGCGGGTCTAAGACCCGCCCTCAAGCGCGGATCATGGGCGCGACGGGCGCAATCGAAGTTGGTAGCCGGTAGCGACGGACCCACCGTGAGGGCCGGTCTTAGACCGGCCCCTACGCGCACTTCGCAGTTCGCCGCCTGCGCTACTGGGTGAGGAGGACTAGCGTCTCCCAGCAGGCTACTGCCGCCCGCGCTTCTTCATCCGCGTGTAGTACACCACCTCGATGTGCGTGCCGGCGAGCTCGAAGTGCTTGCGGATGGTGTTGTAGAGGTAGCGCTTGTAGGCCTGGCGCATGATCTTCTTCTCGTTTACTTCAATCAGGAACGTCGGCGGGCAGTTGCCGATCTGGCGGAAGTCGAAGAAGCGCAGCTCGCGGTTCTTGACCACGGGCGGCGGGCTCAAAGCAATCGCCTCCTCCAGCACCAGCTGCAGCGCCTCGTTGTCGATCCGACGGTGGAAGCTCTCGCGGGCGGCGTTCACTGCCCTGAGCAGGGCCGGCAGCCCCCGGGCCTCCGTCGCGCTGGTCAGCACCACTTCCGCCCAGCTGAGCCGCCTGAGCTCGCCGCGCACGTAGTCCTCATAGGCCCGCCGGGCCGCCTCCCCCTCGAGCAGCAGGTCGGCCTTGTTGACTGCGATCACGACGGCGCGGGCGAACTCGGCGATCTTGGCCGCCACCCGCTTGTCCTGCTCCATGATGCCCTCGCCGGCGTCCAGCGTCAGCAGCGCCACCTCGCTGGTTCGGAGACCCTTCTCGGCGCGGATCAGGCTGTAGTAGTCCACGTCCTCCTTGAGGCGGCTGATGCGCTTGATGCCCGCGGTGTCCAGCACCTCGTAGCGCTGGCCCTGATGTTCGAACGCCGCCCAGATCGGATCGCGGGTGGTGCCCGCCAGCTCGCTGACCAGGGCGCGGCTCTCTCTGAGGAGGGCATTCGTCAGGCTGCTCTTGCCCACGTTCTGCCTGCCGACAAAAACCAACTGGATGGCTTCTTCCTTCCAGCTCTCATCCGGGATGAAACGCGGCCGGCTCTCCCGGGCCCAGGCAAAGGGATAGTCCTCGTCAATGCCCTCGGGCAGTGGAGCGTCAGCGCCGGTGGCGGCCGCGGCTGCCTCGCTCTCATCCGGCGCGTCGCCATAGCGCTGGGCGGCCCAGGCGGGCGTGGCCTCGGGCCACTTCTCCCAGTCCAGCCTGCTGACGATCAGATCCAGCAGGTCGCCGATCATCCGGCCGCTGAGCGCGCTGATGAATACAACGTCTTTGAAGCCCAGGCCGAAGAACTGCCAGGCGTCGGCCTCGTGAACCTCGTCGTCCACCTTGTTGACCGCCACGATCACGGGTGTATCGAGTCTGCGCAGCTCCCGGACCACGGCGTCGTCGCTGAGGGTCATGCCGGTGCGCTGGTCCGTGATCAGCAGCACCAGGTCGGCGGCTTTCATCGCCTGGCGGGCGTTGTCCGCCACCGGCTCCCAGAGGGGGTCCTCGCTCTCGGGGCCGATCCCGCCGCAGTCGATCACCGTCAGCTCATAGCCGTCCCACTCGCAGACGCCGTAGAGACGGTCGCGGGTGACGCCCGGCAGCTCGTCGGTGATCGCCTGGCGCGAGCCGGTCAGCCGGTTGAACAGCGTGGACTTGCCCACGTTCGGCCGGCCGATCAGCGCCACCTGCGGTCGTTTAACCTCGCGCCCCATCGCCAGGGATTATAGCCGCGTGGCGGGCTGACCCAGTTACGGTTTGCTATAATCCCTCTGTACGCTAAGGAGGAAGGGTGATGTTGCTGCGAGTACTAGCCGGAGCCCTGGTGCTGGTGCTGTTGTGGGGTACTACTGCGCTGGCCAGCCCCTTCGATGGCCTGACCGTTGAAGAAGTCCGCGCGCATCCGGACTTCGTCGCCGACGACTACAGTCTGTCGAGCGCCACCAACAGTGGCGATCCCGATGCGCCCCACGTCTACTGGTGGATCGGCTACATCCCGGACGGCGACACGCGGGTCTACTTCACCAGCTTCGGCGAGCCGCTGACCTGCGTGAAGTGGGAGGCAACCGGTGAGTGGGTGCCCGTGTGGGTTGTCGAAGCGCTGAACAGGCTGCTCGACGAAGGCTACATCGAGCTCTGATCCGGCCCGTCAGTCGGCGCGCAGCTCGGGCGGCAGTTCGATGTCCAGCATCTCGAGCACGCCCGTTGGCAGCCGGCTGCGGAAACCCGTCAGGTAGTCCACCAGTTCGCCGCGCTCATCGAAGACGTAGGTCAGGGGGCAACCCAGATCGCCCACGTGATAGGCATCGTTGGTGGCGCGCGCCCGCGGATCGATCAGCAGTTCGAAGGTCGGCTGTTTGTCCTCGATGTACTGGCGGCATTCCCGGGGGTCGTGGTCCACGTTGATGGAGACCACGCGCAGGCCCAGTTCGTTATCGGTGACCACGTTGTGCAGCTGCTGGACATAGGGCAGCTGCAAGTGGCAGAGCGGGCAGTCCGTCAGCCAGAAGAACACCACGAACGGCTGCTGCCCGCGGGCGATCTCCTCAAAGCTGAGCTCCCCGACGCCGTCGACGTACTCCAGGTCGAAGGCGTACTCCTCCCAGGCCGGGTTATCCGCTTGCTGCTGCTCGGCGTACTCGTCGGCGACCTCCTCCCAGTCGGTCTGCGCGGCGGCGGGCAGCGCCAGCGCTCCCAGCACCAGGCCCGTCAGCAACAACGTCCTCAGCATCGCGTCGCCCTTCAGCGTCATTCGCCCTCCTCGATCAGCAGTCTTGCCGCCAGTGATTCCAGTTCCGTAGAGGTCATCAGGATCGCGTCCTCACCCGTATCGGTGTAGTAGGCGCGGCGCAGGCCGACGCGCTCGAAGCCCAGACGCTCGTAGAGCCTGATCGCCGGCTCGTTGTTGACCCGCACTTCCAGGATGATATAGGTCATCCCTTCGTTCAGTCCCTGGAGCGCGGTGTAGGCCACCAGCTGCTCGGCCAGGCGGGCGCCACGATACTCGCGCTTCGTGGCGATCGTACCAATGTGGGCCTCGTCCACGATGAACCAGCTGCCCGCGTAGGCCACCAGTTCCTCCGTGCCGGCGTGCCGGACGACGAAGAAGCGACTGTGGGCGTTCTGCGTCAGGTCGTGCTCGTACATCGATCGCTTCCAGGGGGTCGGGAAGCTGTAGTCCTCGATTTCCATCAGCTGATCGAGGTCCTCAAGCCGCATCCGATGCAGCCGCAGTTGGTCGAAATCCACCGCCACCCGAATATTATAGGTCCGCGCGCCCGTCCGCCGTGCCCCGAGTTGCCGGCCCGCCCCGTATGACATACTATGAAGCACCATGAAGGTCAGCCTCAACCTCAAGCCACTACCGACGCCCGAGGACGTGCACACGCTCGCTGATCTGCTTCAGTTCGTGGAGACCCAGGGCCTGCCCGCCGGCCACGTGATCAAGCGCATCGTGATCGACGGCGAGGAACTGGACGAGGAGGGCGAGCGCCGGCTGCTGAGCGAGTCGCTCGGCCAGATCGAACTCATCGAGTTCTACTCCGCACGTCCGGTGGACCTCGCGGCCGAGGGGCTGACGGACGCCACCCAGCTACTGCCCAGCCTCGCCGAGGACCTGATGTCGGCGGCCGGCAACCTGCGGGCGGGAAACGTCAAGGATGGCCTGGTGGAGTTCAGCGTCTGCGTCGACATCATCACCTGGTACGTGGGGCTGATCGATCCGGTGGACATCATCTTCAGCCGCCGCGATCCATCGTTCAGGCTGGCACCGGAAGGCGCCACCGACGATGGCTCGCCGGAGTCCGACCTTGGCGACCTCGGCGCGGAGGAAGCACCGGAGCTGAAGACCTTCGCCAGCATCGAGAATCTCCGCCAGAAGCTGATGAGTGTTGAGCAGGCCCAGCGCGACAACGATACGTTGTTGTTGGCCGATTTGATCGAGCATGAGATCCTGCCGATCGTCAACATCTGGATCGCGGAAGTCCCCGTGTTGCTCAAGAAGGTGGAGCGCGAGAAGGGTACCGCCTAGCCACTGCGCACCCGAGAGGGACCGGGAGCAGTCGGCAGCACTTCCTTATTCTTTAGCTGTCTTATCTTGATTTAACCCAAGCTTAACCGTCCGGCGGTGCCAGTCGGGCCCAACTCTGGTAGTCTTAGTCTGCGGGAGCAATCCAGGGAAGGAGGTGAACACGGAGGTTAGCTCACTGTTTCGCTCCCATCTGCCTTAGCCACAGTTGTATTCGACACACACGTTCAAGGAGGAATGTGTAGATGAGCGTTTTTAGGATCTACAACAACCCGCTGGCGATTAATGCCAACCGGAATCTGTCGATCACCGGCATGGCAATATCCAAATCGCTGGAGCGGCTGTCCAGCGGACTGCGCATCAACCGTGCCGCCGACGACGCGGCCGGCCTCTCGATCAGCGAGAAACTGCGTGCGCAGATCCGCGGACTGAACCGCGCCAGTGCCAACGCCCTGGACGGCATCAGCCTGATCCAGACGGCCGAGGGTGCGCTGAACGAGGTGCACTCGATCCTGCAGCGGATGCGCGAGCTGAGCGTGCAGGCGGCCAACGGGATCTACACCGCCGATGACCGCCAGGCGATCCAGCTGGAAGTCGGCCAGCTGGTCGACGAAATCGACCGGATTTCCCAGACCACGGAGTTCAACACCAAGACCCTGCTGGACGGCACGCTCGGCGCGCTGGTCAGCACCGACGACTACACCAAGGTGCGGGCCGCCGTGGTCGGCGAGGTCGGCAAGGGTGGCAACTTCATTATGAAGGCCGCAGCCACCACCACCGGCCAGCTGCAGGTACAGAAGACCGACGTCTTCGCCACCACGCTGACGGCCGACGCCGTCGGCCAGGTCAACTACCTCAACACGCTGCGCGCCGACGCGACGGTCGCCACCGCCGGTGGTGACGGGATCGGTAACACCGGCGTCTACATGATTGAGGTGGTCAACGATGCCAACGGCTCGGTAGCCGTGCAGAGTACCATCGACGGGACATTCGTCGTCAGCAACGCGATCAGCACCGGCACCGGCGCGATCTCGCTGGGCCGTCTGCTGCAGGGTGAGGAGATCACCGACGGCGACAAGTTCATGCTGACGATCAACACGCCGACCGGCGTGACCACCGTCTCGGTGGCGATCTCGGTGGGAACCACGATGGTCAGCTTGGCCGCACTGTTCTCAGTTGCGCTGACGGGCTACGTCAGCACTGCTACGGCGACGACCGGTGCGATCAGCCTCGGCATCTCGACCGCCGGTGTGACCGTGCTCAACACGCAGTTCATCGACGTTGACGGCAGCGGCAGCGACCTGTACATCAGCTTCAGCAGTGCCGGCTACAGCAACAACCTGTACTCCGCCGCGTCCTACTCCTTCGTCAACAACGGCGCGGCGATGACCGGAACCCTGGCCCAGGCCGCGGGTACCGGCACGCACTTCAGCATCGGCGATGCCAACACTGGTACGGTCAACATCCGCTTCGACGTGCGCTACGACTGGGATTCGATCGAGGCGCTCACCACCACGCGCGCGACGGACACCTTCGCCTGGAGCCGCTACGGTGGCGGCAACAGCATCCAGGACTACGGGATGCTGTGGCAGACCGGTCCGGCCAGCGCCAACGGGACGTTCTTCGTCTCGGCGATTACGGCCCGCACCTACTCGGTGTTCGAGTTCGACAACTCCGCCTACAGCTCACTGGTGGCGGGTGGCATGGACCAGAACATCGCGATCCAGGCCTCGCGTGGCAACCTGATCAGCGACACCGCCGGCAACACGGTGTTCAGCGTCTCAGCGGCCTTTGAGGGCGCGGTCGGCAGCGTGCTTGAGAACGTGCACTTCACGGTCGATGGCATCATGCAGGCCGGTGAGACGGCGACCTTCAACGTCAGCACCAACAACGTGCTGACCGCCGACCAGCTCAACACGCTGATCAGCCTCAACCGCTTCCAGGAGTTCGGTGTCTTCAACGGGCGCAACACCGTCGAGCTGACGGTCTACCAGCGCGGCACCGACGCGGAGGTGACGGTCAATCTGTCCAAGAACGACACGTTCGAGGACATGGCGGGCAAGATCAGCCTCGCGATCTGGAACCCGGACGGCACCGGTGTGATCAACAGCGGGATCATCAACCCGAACTTCGCCCCCGACCTGGTGCACGTCAACACCATCGGGATGGCGAAGGGCACCATCTCGATCACCACGCCGGTACCGGGCGCCGAGATTGTGTTCGCGGGCGATGAGTCGATCCTCAACGCGCTGAGCCTGATCGAGATCCGCGAGGGCATCTCGCCGGTCTACTCGGTCAGCGCGGTCAACGCGGAGACCGGCGTCACGGTCGGCTCCGTCGAGACCGACAGCAACGAGATCATCGGCCTGCTGCCCGGCCTCAAGGTGTTCTTCGACAACACCCTGGGCATGAAGCTCGATCCGCAGCCGCCGCTTGACGCCGCGGGCGGAACGAACAACATGACCAGCTTCGGCTACACCGCCGCCTTCGAGGCGCCGGTCATCTCGCTGACGGGCACGGTGGATGAGTTCTTCATCCACGTCGCCCCCCGCGAGTTCGTGCTGCAGATCGGCGCCAACGAGGGCCAGACCCTCTCCAGCGTGATCGGCGACATGAGTGCCGAGGCGCTGGGCGTCGAGGGCCTGCTGGTTGTGACCAGCGAGCTGGCCCAGGAGTCGATCAGCATCGTCGACCAGGCGATCGCCGCGGTCAGCAACCAGCGGTCCCGCCTGGGCGCCATCCAGAACCGCCTCGAAAGCACCATCCGCAACCTGGATGTGGCAGCCGAGAACCTGACGGCCTCGGAAAGCCGCATTCGCGACGCGGACATCGCCGTCGAGACGGTCACCATGACCCGCAACCAGATCCTGATGCAGTCCGGCCTGGCGGCCTTGTCGCAGGCCAACCAGCTGCCGCAGGTCGTGTTGCAGCTGCTCGGTTAGTCAGCCGACTACGGCTAGCCGTGACATGGGGAGTCCCGGCCCGGCCGGGGCTCCCTTTGTCGTTTGACGGCTGTGCCTCGTGCGCGAACAGGCCTGGCATGGTAGAATCGGCACCGAGGAAGTGAAGGCGGTGTGGCGCGCAATAGCCGGCATCGTCCTGGCGCTGGTGCTTAGCGCGCAGAGCGTCTGGGCGATTACCTACGACGAAATCCCGGATGATGTCCGGCGGCGGCTGCCGGAGATGGTCCTGCGGCTCGTCGACCCGGCGGCGCTGGCGGCGCTGACCGTCGACGACTTGCGCGAATTCGCCGATGCCTATGAGGAGGGGCGGCTGCGGTTCGTCGCCGACGTGCAGGTCGAGGCCGCCAGCGGGCCGCTGAAACCCGAACTGGCGATCCTGCTGCTCCAGGTCCCCCGCGGAGCGCCCTACGTGGAGAGCCGCTTCGTGCGGCTGGCCAAGCAGGCTTACGGCCGCGGCATCTTCAGCAGCCTGGAGTGGGCGGCCTACCCGAATCAGGACGGCTCGGTCGACATCCACTTGTGGTACAGCTCGCGCAGGAGCAGCTTCTGGGCACCGGACGGCAGCTACGACGCGCTGGCCGGCTGGCTGGCCGGCGTGCGCTACGAGGACCTGTACTACGGCGGTGAGAACAAGCAGCTGAAAGCCGCCGTGATGTTCAACGAGGAGTACACCGATGAGGTCAATGTCCGCGCCTCGTGGGCGGACAACACGCTGAATGGAGGGCACAGCGGCTACAGCGTGGCGGCCTCGCTGCGCAGCGACTGGCGGCGGCGGATGAAGTTCACCACCAACCAGGTCAACCTGCGCCAGCGGGTGGCGCGGCTGGATACGGGCTACTCGTGGTTCGGCCAGCGGCTGGGGGAACTCGACGGCTCGCTGACGCTCGGGGCCGGCGTCTATGACCAGGACCACTTCGTGATCGCCGTCAGCGAGGAGCTGGAGGAAGGGCTGCCGCGCACGGATTTCGACCAGGCCGGCACGGCGGGCTACCTGAGCCTGGCGTTTTCCAGCAGCGAGTCCGACATGAGTTTCACCCCGCGGGACGGCCACTTCTACCAGCTGAAGGCCGACGGCCACGGCGGGGCCTTCGACTTCTCGCGGCTGACAATCGATCTGCGGCGCTACGTGCCGGCGCCGAATATCCTCGGCTACGTGCCACCGCCGGTCTGCGACGGTGAGCGGATGAACATCCGCCATCAGTTCCCGACCGCCTCCCTGGCCTTCCAGCTGCAGGCGCGCATGGCCGACGGCGACGTGCCTTACTCCGAGGAGGTCCGGATCGGCCGCTCGGACGTTGCTCGGGGGCTGCCCTGGGACCAGTACGTGGGCACCAAGCTGGTGGCCGGCCGCGCCGAGTACCGCTTCAACATCGACCGGAGCGGCGAAAGCGAGCTGTTCGTCTTCTGCGACCACGCCGCCGTTGGCGAGACGTTCGACGACCTCGAGAGCTTCCACACCTACGGCATCGGCGGTGTGTTCAAGGTCCCGATCTACGGTGGGATCAAGCTCGGCGCCTACTACGGCGGCAGCTTCGACCATGAGGACAGCGGCTACGGCCTGGTCTTCGGCTACCAGTTCTAGTGCGGCGCCCGGTCTCAGCGGTAAACTAGCTCCGTGACCGGCGACATCCTCCCAGACATCGCGCCCCTGCCGCCCGACGAGGTGGAGAAGATCTGTGCGGGCGAGGTCGTCGAGCGGCCGCTCAGCGTGGTCAAGGAGCTGATCGAGAATGCGCTCGACGCCGGCGCGACCCAGGTCACCATCGAGTTGGAGGACGGCGGCAAGCAGCTGGTGCGCGTGACCGACAACGGGCAGGGCATGGCCTACGACCAGCTGCCGCTGGCGGTCCGGCCGCACCATACCAGCAAGATCCGCTGCCTGGATGATGTCTTCGCGCTGACCACGCTGGGCTTTCGCGGTGAGGCTCTCAGCAGCATCGCGGCGGTCGCCAAGCTCCAGCTGACCAGCCGCCCGTCCGGCGCCGAACTGGGCGGGCGGATCGAGGTCCACGGTGGCCGACTGCTCAGCCACGCCCGTGCCAATCTGCAGCCGGGCACCGAGGTGCAAGTCCGCGAGCTGTTCTTCAACACACCGGCGCGGCTCAAGTTCCTGAAGAGCCGCCAGTCCGAGACCAGCCAGGTCAGCGCGCTGCTCAGCGCCTACGCGCTGGCGTTTCCCGAAGTCCGCTGGCGGCTCGCAAGCCAGGGGCGCACGCTGCTCAGCACCGATGGCGACGGCGACCTGCGCGCCGCACTGGCGGGCCTGCTGGGAGCGGAGGCGGGTGGTCACCTGACGCCCGTCAGCTTCGAGTTTCCACCCAGCGGCGTCAGCGGCTACATCAGCGATCCCCAGTATCATCGCCACAACCGTCAGCGGCAGTGGTACTTCGTCAACCGCCGGCCGGTGGCCAACAAGCTGCTCTACAAGGCGGTCGACGACGCGGTGCGCGAGTTCCTCAGTGCGGGCAAGTTCCCGCTGGGCGCCTTCCTGCTGGAGCTGCCGCCCGAGGAGATCGACGTCAACGTGCATCCGATGAAGCGCGAGGTGAGCTTCGCCCAGCCGCAGGCGGTCTACAGCCTACTAAGCACCGCGGTGCGCCGCGCCCTGGGCGCGGTCGCCGCCGAGCGCCAGCGCAGCCTGACCAGCGGCCTGGCCGCCGCAGTTGAACCTGCCCGTCGGCCCACCGTCGAGCGCGACGCACCGCCCGGCTTTCGGGCCGTGCCCCTGCACTTCGAGGGCGATCCGATTCCCGCGGCCGCCCAGCCGCTCGACCCCCCGAACCAACCAACGCTGGACTTCCCCGCCCGCGACCGGCGGGCTGCGCCGACTGAACCGCTCGTCTCAATTGGACCAACAGAGATAACCGGCGAGTCTCAGTCTCAACAGCCAGACCTCGACCTGGGTCTGGGCTTGATCGCGCAGGTAGCCGGCTGCTTCCTGGTGGCGGCGACGGATGAGGACATCTACCTCATCGACCAGCACGCGGCGCACGAGCGGATTCTGTTCGAGCAACTCAACGCACGCGCCGCGGTGGATCCGGCGCGCCAGGCGCGGCAAACGCTGCTGTTTCCCCTGGTGCTGCGGTTGAGTCCGGCCGAACTCGAGCGGGTCGCGGACTGGCAGCAGGCACTGGCGGTGCTCGGCTTCGGCTGCCGGCTCGAGGCCGGGTCGGGCCTGGAGGTCACCGAGGTGCCGCTGGAGCTGGCGGGCAGTCTCAGTGCGGAACTGCTGGAGGGGGCGGTCAGCGAAGTCCTGGAGCAGGGAGACAGTTCGACGCTGGCGCAGCAGGCCAAGGAACTGGCCGCGGCGCTGGCCTGCCGCGCGGCGGTCAAGGCCGGCCAGCGACTGGCGCCCGACGAGCGCTACGCCCTCGTCCAGCAGTTGCTGGCGCGCCAGGCGAGCCTGAGCTGCCCCCACGGGCGGCCGACGGTGGTGCGGCTGGGCCGGGCCGAACTGGAACGGATTTTCCTTCGCTGAGACTGAGACGCAATTAACCAGTCTGCTGTATAATTGAGACATGCCGGATTCGAAACGCAAGAGCGGGCTGACCAATCACTATCAGGAACGGATGCGTGAGCGCTTCTACCGCATCCTGCTGGAGCAGAATCTCAAGCTGACCAAGCCGCGCAAGGCGATGATCGACCTGCTGCTCAGGCGGCGCGGTTGGCACTTCCAGGCCGAGGACGTGCTGCAGCAGCTCAACGAGAAGACCCCCGGGGTGGTTAGCCGCGCGACGGTTTATCGGACACTGGAGTTAATGGTCGGGTCGGGGATCCTGGCCAAGACCCGCGTGCACGAGAACAGCTATCGCTACGAACTGGCCGATGCAGAGGGCCATCACCACCACCTGGTGGACGTCGGCAGCGGCCGCGTGGTGGAGTTCACCGGGGACAAGGAACTACACCGGATGCTGAAGCGGATCTGCCGGGAGAACGGCTTCGAGGAGAGCTACCACGTGCTGGAGGTCTTCGGCAGCTTCACGCGCAAGCCTGAAGCGGGCCGCGGCGGCGGCCGCAGGTAGGCGGCACAGCTGTCCGAACGCGGGCCTGTGCATCTAGCGTCCAGGCGAGGCGCGAAGTAGAATAGAGCGGCACTTCATGACAGGGGTGATCCGTGGCGACGACATATTACTCGAAGAACCATGAGTACATCCGCGAGGAGGATGGCACCTACGTGCTGGGCATCAGCGAGTTTGCCCAGAAGGAACTCGGTGACATCACCTACGTTGAGTTGCCGGCCGTCGGGGCAGAGTTCGCCGGGGGCGACGTCTGCTGCACCGTGGAGTCGGTCAAGGCGGTAGCCGAGGTCTATGCCCCGGTCGCGCTCAAGGCCGTAGCGGTCAACGAGGCGCTCGAGGACCGGCCGGAACTGGTCAATGAGGCGGCCCAGGGCGACGGTTGGCTGCTGAAGGTCGAGCTGGTGGACGCTGGTGCGCTGGCGGAGCTGATGGACCAGGCGGCCTACGACGCGATGGAGAAGTAGCACACAGTCTGCAAGGAGAACTGTCCATGACTTTCGTTCCGCACACGTCGGAGCAACGCGCGCAGATGCTGGCCGCAATCGGCGCGAGCAGCATCGAGGACCTGTTGGATGTGGTGCCGGCCGAGCTCAGGCTGGGCCACGATCTGGCGGTGCCGCCGGCGGTCGGCGAAGTGGAGCTGGCCCAGGCGGCGGAAGCGGTGCTCGGCGGCAATCGACGCATCCCGCTCAGCCGAGTCTTCGCCGGCGGCGGTGTCTATCCGCATCACGTGCCGGCGGTCGTGGACGAACTCAGCCACCGCGGCGAGTTCTACACGGCCTACACACCCTACCAGCCGGAGATCAGCCAGGGGATGCTGCAGTGCATCTACGAGTATCAGAGCTACATCTGCCTGCTGACCGGCATGGACGTCAGCAACGCCAGCAGCTATGACGGCGGCACGGCGCTGGCCGACGCCGTGCTGATGGCCGTGAACCAGGCCAAGGGCCGGCGCCAGCGGGTGGTGTTCGCCCCGCGCGTCGATCCCCAGGCGCGCGAGGTGGTGGCCACCTACAACCTGGGGATGGAAGCCGAACTGGCAGCCGTGCCGTCCGGGGACGGGGAAGACGGCGCGCTGACGGCGATGCTGGACGAAAACACCGCCTGCGTGGTGTTCCAGTACCCGGACTGTCTCGGCTATCTGGATGCGGACCTCGAGCAGCGCATCGCCGCGGTGCACGAGCACGGGGCGCTGGCGGTGGTGCTGTTCTATCCGTTCGCCGCCGGACTGGTCAGGACTCCCGGCGAGCTGGGGGCGGACATCGTCTGCGGCGAGGCCCAGTGTCTGGGCAACCCGATGGGTTTCGGCGGACCGCTGCTGGGGCTGCTGGCCTGCCGCGAAAAACTGGTGCGCATGCTGCCGGGGCGGCTGATCGGCCGCACCGTCTGCGAGCGCGACGGTGGGGAGGGCGAGGGTTTCGTCATGACGCTCCAGGCTCGCGAGCAGCACATCCGTCGTGGTCGCGCCAACAGCAACATCTGCTCCAATGAGGCGCTGCTGGCGCTTAGAACCTGTATCTACATGAGCGCCATCGGCCGCCAGGGCTTCACACAGCTGGCCGGGCTCTGCCACGAGAACGCGCAGTGCGCCCACGACTACCTGCTTGAGCTGCCGGGCGTAGAGGACTACCGGCCGCAAAGCCGGTTCTTCAACGAATTCACGCTGCGCTTCCCGCCGGGCAAGCGCGACGCGGTCTACGAGGCAGCGCTGGAGCGCAACATGCTGGCGGGCATCAAGCCGGATGGCGGGGACGACGACGGCCTGGCCGACTGCCTGACTTTCGCCTTCACCGAGGTCCACCACAAGGAAGAAATCCTGGAGTTGGTCAGCTGCATCAAGGAGGTGCTGTGATGACGGAGCCGGTTCTGATCTTCGAACGCAGCCAGCCGGGACGCACGGGCACCAAGGTACGCACCACCAGAGACTGCGCGTCAAGCCCCCAGGATCTGCCCGATCAGCTAGTCCGGGCGGAGCCGCTGCCGCTGCCCGAGGTCGACGAGACCACCCTGGTGCGGCACTACGTGAAGCTCAGCCAGGCCAACTACGGCGTCGATTGCGGCTTCTACCCGCTGGGCAGCTGCACGATGAAGTACAACCCCAAGGCGACCGAGGCGGTCGCGGCGGCGCCGGGCTTCGCCCAGGTGCACCCCACGCAGCCACCGACCAGCGTGCCGGGGCTCTTGCGCCTGATGCATGAGCTGCAGGACTGGCTCAGCGAGATCTGCGGGATGGATGCCACCAGCCTGCAGCCCGCGGCGGGCGCTCAGGGCGAGTTCGCCGGGATGCTGGTCTTCCGCAAGTACTTCGACCAGCGAGGCGAGCGTGAGCGGCGCGTGATGATCGTGCCCGACAGTGCCCACGGCACCAACCCGGCCAGCGCGCACCTGGCGGGCTTCACGCTGGAGGAGGTCGACTGCGTCAACCACGGCGGGGTGATGACGCCCGAGCTGCTGGAGGGCGTGATCGACAAGCACGGCGCGGACCGCATCGCCGGCATCATGCTGACCAACCCGTCGACGCTGGGCATCTTCGAGCAGCACATCCTGCCGGTGGCCGAGCGACTGCACGAGGTCGGCGCCCAGCTGTATTATGACGGCGCCAACCTCAACGCCCTACTGGGCATCGCGCGGCCGGGCGACATGGGC
>CAZSSB010000030.1:0-36449 GCA_964609245.1 uncultured Planctomycetales bacterium
CCGCGCTCATCGAAGCGCAGCTCACCCCAGCGCAGCCCCAGCCAGGCCGCCGTGATGGCGCCGCCGCTGCAGGCGCTGATCAGGCTGAGCCGCCTAAGCCAGCCCAGTTCGTTCAGGCGCGTCAGGCTGCCGAGGTGAAACAGGGCGGCGCGGAAGCCGCCGCCGGAGAGCGCCAATCCGACCTGCTCACCATCATTGCGCCCATCCGACATGGGCCGATTGTGCCACGGCGCAGCGGCGAGGGCAAGCGCTCAGAGCAGCCCTTCGCTGCGACCGGCGATCAGCACCCCGGCGGACATGATCAGCGCCGCCAGCACGCAGAGCTGGGCAAAGAGGTCGCCGACGACCGCGTAGACCGTGCTCCCGCCGGCGGGCACCATCGCGGGCGTAATCAGCCCGGCGCAGCGCACGCCCGTCTCGGCGACGACGCGTCCGGTCGGGGCGATCAGATGGCTCCAGCCGGTGGTGCTGACCCGCGCCAGCGGCCGCTTGTACTCGACGGCGCGCAGCACGTCAATGTCGCAGTGCTGGCGCACGCCGCTGGTCAGTTCGTACCAGCTGTTGTTGGTCATCAGGATGAAGCCCTCGGCGCCGTCGCGGACCTGCCGGCGGCTTAAGAAGCTGAAGACGTTGTCGAAACAGACGCCTAAGCCCAGGCTGTGGCCCCGCCACCGGAGCGGCGCGGCGCTGCGGCCGGCGCTGAGGTCGTAGCTGCCCCAGGGGTAGTCGAGGAACCGCGCCACCTCCCTGAGCGGCACCGCCTCGCCGTAGGGCACGATCCGCACCTTGCCGTAGGGCCAGCTGACCTCGCCGTCGGGCTGAACCAGCAGGCAGCCGTTCTGGGCGTGGTCGTCGTCCAGCGGCCGGCCGATCGCCCCCAGCAGCAGCGCGGCATCGTCGTGGCCACCGAGCAGGTTGGGCAGCTGGTAGGGCACCCGCTCCTCGCGGCGCGGGTCCATGCTGCGCGGCAGCACGGACTCGGGCCAGACCACCAGCAGCTCGCCGTCGCGACGGGGACCGACGAACTCCGCGGCACCGGCCCGGCGGCTCTCAAGCTCCCCCTCCCACTCCACCAGCGCGCGGTCCGACGGCGCCACATAGGCCGCCAGCGTGTCCGTCATGCGGTCCTCGCTCCAGCGTTCGAAGGTGCCGATTCCCCCCTGGACCAGCGCCAGCCTCAGCGGCTGCGCGTACGGACGCGCGTAGCTCATCGACTGCCGCAGCTCACCGTAGGCCAGCGTCAGCAGCAGCAGGCCGGCGGCCAGCAAGGCGTGGCCCAGCCGCGGACGGAAGCCGGCCAGCGGCGTCAGCACCAGCCACAACGCGACGTTGACCAGCACGAGCACGAAGCTGACGGCGAAGACCCCGCCCAGATCAGCAATCTGGATCAGCCCCAGGCTGCGCGCCTGTGTATAGCCCAGCAGGCTCCAGGGATAGGCCCAGAAACCGAAGCTGCGCAGATACTCGAGCGCCACCCACAGCGCGGGCAGTCCCCAGGCGATCAGCCCCAGTCTGCCGGTAGCGATCACCCGGCGCGCCAGCAGGGCATACAGCCCGACCGGCAGCGCGTAGAACAGGGCCATCAGCAGCACGGGCGGCCAGCCGAAAGTGAGCAGCCACAGCCAGTGCGGTACCAGCCACAGCACGCCGGCCAGATAGCCCCACAGGCAGGCCTCCAGATCGCTCATGCTTGCGCGGGCCACTTCCAGCAGCGGGATCAGCGCCAGCAGCGCCAGCCACGGCACCTGGCCATAGCCCGCGGCCGCGATCCAGCCCGGCGTCTCGATCGGCAGCGGTCCCCAGGGCTCCGGCAGCGGAAAATCGGGCAGCGTCAGCGGAAACGACGCCGCCAGCAGCATGGCCGCACACACCGCGCAAAGCAGTCGGATCAGCACCGCGCCTATTGTAGAGCCAGCCAGTCTCATGGATGCCCCACGGCGGACGGACGCGGCGGCAGCCCTTATAATTCACGCCGCCCGCGGGCGTGGTGGCGGCAGCATGGCACTCTACCTGGTCAGACATGGCGAAACGGACTGGAACCGCGAGAAACGCTTCCAGTCGCGGACGGACGTGCCGCTCAACGAGACCGGTCTGGCCCAGGCGCGGATGATGCGGGACGAGCTGCGCCGACGTGGCGCCGGTTTCATCGCGGCCCGTTGTTCGCCACTGGGCCGCGCCGTGGAGACCGCGCGGATCATCCTGGAGGGCAGCGGGCTGCAGGCGGTTATCGAGCCGGCGTTCATCGAACTGGAGTTCGGCACCTTCGAGGGGCAACTGGAAAGCGAGCTGCGCGCCCAGTACGGCGAGGAGTACGACCGCTGGCGCGCCAGTGAGTATACGTTGACCTCGCCCGGCGGCGGCGAGAACATCATCAGCGGCGCCGAGCGGGTCCGCGAGCGGCTGCTGGCACTCAAACCGCCGGCGATCGACGGCGACGTGCTGGTCGTCGCCCATCAGGCGGTCAACATGGCGATGAAGGTGGCGCTGAGCGGCCGGAGCGACATCGCCAGCGCGGCCAGCTTCCGCCAGCGCAACGATCAGGTGGACGTCTGGGACATGGCGCGCGCTCAGCGCCTTGAGGTGTTCACGCTATCGGGCGCGACGGACCATGGTGAGTCCCCCATCTCGGCACCCTAGACGGGCGCCCTTCGGCCCGCCGGCCGCTCTACTTGACTTCCAGTAGGAACCGCCGGATGTCCTTGCCCAGGTCGGTCTTGTTCAGCTTCTTGACGCTGGTGTCGTCGAAGCTGATCTCCATGTAAGGCACGTCGCCGTCGAGCAGTTCGACGTTAACCACGCGGCCGAACGCCTCGACCAGCGCGCCCTTGTCCAGCCAGTTGCGTACCTTGGGGAAGTAGATCACGTCGCCTTTCTTGTAGGCGTCGCGCGGAGCTGAGGGGTCATACAACGGATGCTTGCCGTCTTCGGTCATCGGGGTGACCGACTTCTTCGATCTTGAGCTCTTGCTTGAAGTGCTCTTGGCCATACACCTTCTCCCTGGAAGTTAGCCGTCTATTATACACAGCGCTCCGGCGGGTGCAACCCGGCCGGCGGGCACCATGCTATACCCCGAATTAGGTGGAATTTCCTTGTTAAAAACAAAATAACCCAGACTCACGTGCGATACTACAATTACGAAACCCCTACCTCCCATAACCACCCGGGAAACCGGGTGGTCTTTTTTTCCCTGCGCCCTGAACCACCGACCGGCGATCCCCATCCGAGGTGAGCCCCGCAGTTTCTCGCAACCCGGCACCCGAGGGATTCTGCTATTCTCTGGGACGCAGGATGCCCACCCCGAAACAGCTGCTGCAGCGCCTGCAGATCCCACTGCTGACGGCCTGCGACCCGCTCTATGCCGCGGGGCGGCGCTGGTTCCGGCTGGGCACTTCGCTGCCCCAGGAGCAGCACGAGCAGCTGCTGATGTCGCGCCTGTCACGCCTGGTCCGCTCGTTTGAGGGTCGCGGCCTGCTGCGCGAACCGGTCGGGCGAAAACTCACCGGCGCCGACCGCTTCGCGACGCTGGCGGAGATGCCGGTCCTGACCAGGGACGGGCTGCGCGCCCTGTTCCCCCGGCTGGTCGACCGGTACCGGAGGCGACGCGGTATCTCCGTGTACTGCACGGGCGGCGCTACGGGCGAGCCGGTGCAGTTTGTGTTCAGCCGCCGGCAGCGGCGGCTGGCCGGCGGGTGCGTGCTGGGGATGTACTCGATCCTGGGCTGGCACCCGGGCATGCCGCGCTTCTGCCTGTGGGGCCGCGAGCCGGGCGTCCGGCCGGCCAAGCCACGTGGATTCAGGGCATACCTGCGCCGCCGGCTGCAGCACACGACGGTCTACGGCGGCTACTCGCCGTCGGAGCGGGAGTACCGGCGCTTCATCGCGGAGGTGCAGGCGCAACCAGGCTGCGCGATCTTCGGCCTCACGTCGCTGATCGAGAACTGCGCCTTGATGATGCGGGAGCACGATCAACAGCTGCCGCGAGGGTTCCTGGGCGCGCTGTGGACGTGTTCCGAGATGATGTTTGAGCGGCAGAGCAGGCTGATCGAGGATGCCTTCGGCTGCCGGCCGCGGCGGCAGTACGGCAGCCGCGAATGCACGATGATGGCGGCCGACTGCGCGCATGGCAACCTGCACATCAGTCCGCGCTACATCATCGAGGCCGTCGACCCGGACAGCTACGCCCCGCTGCCGGCCGGCCAGACCGGCAGCCTGCTGGTCACGGACCTCCACAACGACGTCACGCCCTTCATCCGCTACGAGATCGGCGACCTCGGCGCCGTCGAATGGCGGGACTGCGACTGCGGCCTGCGCGGGCCTTGCCTGACCGAACTCGCGGGCCGCACCGCCGGCCTGATCACGCTGCCTTCCGGCACCAGGGTCAGCGCGCACTGCTTCGCCGCGATCATGTACCTGTTTCCCGCCGTCCGCCAGTACCAGACTCTGCGCCTGGGACCGACGGAGTTCGAGCTGCGCTACATGGGGACCGAGCTGGATACCGCCGCGCGCCGGCGCATGGAGGAACTGACCAGCGACCTGCTGGAGGGTGCGACAGTGCGGATCAGGCCGGTCGAGCAGCTGCTGCTCAGTCCGACCGGCAAGCTGATCTCCTACCACGAGGGGGCGGGCGCCGTGGGACCCTAGCCGCCACAGCGTGCTGCTATCCTCTGAAACTGACCATGTCCGGACCAAAACAGCTGCTGCAGCGCCTGCAGGTCCCGCTGCTGACGGCCTGCGACCCGCTCTACGCCGCGGGGCGGCGCTGGTTCCGGCTGGGAACCTCGCTGCACCAGGAGCAGCATGAGCAGCTGCTGATGTCTCGGCTGTCCGGCCTGACCCGCTCGTTTGAGAGCCGTGGGCTGCTGCGCGAGCCCGTCTGGCGGCAGCTCGGCGGCGCCGACCGCTTCTCGGCGCTGGCGGAGATGCCGGTCCTGACCAGGGAAGGGCTGCGCGAGCTCTATCCCGCGCTGGCGAGGCTCTATGGAACCGATCCCGCCGCGGATCATCACGTCTCGGGCGGCGCCACCGGCGAACCCGTGCAGTTCTACTACAGCCGTCGGCAGCGGCGGCTGGCCGGAGGCTGCGCGCTGGGGATGTACTCGATCCTGGGCTGGCGCCCGGGCATGCCGCGCTTCAGCCTCTGGGGCCGGGAACCTGGACGTTCCACGATCAGACCACCGCGCGGGGTGCGGGGCCGAATGGGGAGCTGGCTGAAGCATACTCAGGTATTTGGCGGCTATGCGCCGCTGGAAGACGAATACTGGCGCTTTCTCGACGCGGTCCGCGCCCAGCCCGGCTGTGCGGTGCTGGGCTTTACGTCGCTGCTGGAGCGCTGCGCGCTGCTGATGCTGGAACGCGATCGGACACTGCCGCCGGGCTTCCTGAGTACCGCCTGGGCCTGCAGCGAGATGCTGCACCGGCACCAAAAGGAGCGTATCGAAGAGGCCTTCGGGGTGCAGCTGCGGCGCCACTACGGCAGCCGGGAGTGTACGACGCTCGCGGTCGACTGCGCCGCGGGCAGCCTGCACATCAGCCCCCGCTACATCGTGCAGGCCATCGACCTCGAGACGCGCGCTCCGCTGCCGGCCGGCCAGACCGGCAGCCTGCTGGTGACCGACCTGTTCAATGACGCCACACCGTTCATCCGTTACGAACTTGGCGACTTCGGGGCCGTGGAATGGCGCGACTGCGCCTGTGGTCTCCGCGGCTTCTGCCTGGCGGAGCTGACCGGCCGCACGGCCGGGTTGTTTACACTGGAGTCCGGTACCCAGGTCACCGCGTTGTTTGTCGTCGGCGTGCTCGACTACTTCCCGCAGATTCACCAGTGCCAGGCGGTTCGCACAGGCGCAACCAGGTTCGAGATGCGATACACGGGCGGGCCCCTGGCACCGGAAACCGCGCGTGAATTGGAGACGATGACCAGCCGGCTGCTGGAGGGGGCGCAGGTGCGCGCCGTGCCGGTCGAGGAGCTGGGGCTGAGTCCGACGGGAAAACTGATCCCCTACCGTGAAGAGATGCCAGGTTCGCCCCTGAGACCACCTGATAACCACCGGTAGCGCCGCGCTGCTAGAATTCAGCTTTAGATTCCCTGCCTGCAGAACGAGTAGTATGACGGGAGGCAGCCAGGATGTCCCGACTGAAGCGTGCGCTGCAGCGAGCACGCGCACGGCTGCAGTTCGCGACGGACGCGGAGTACGCGAGGGCGGCGCGCTGGCGGGCCCGCTGCCTGCGCGCAACCCGGCCGGAGCTTGAGAAGCTGCAGCTGCCCCTGCTCCGGCAGCGCCTGGCCGGGTTTCAGCACAGCGGTCTGTGCCCTGAGCCGGAATTCGGCAGGCCCGCTGATCTGGCCAGTCTCACAGACCTGATAGCCCTGCCCATCCTGCGACGCGACAGGCTGCGAGCCCTGCTGCCGGTGTTTGAGCGGCTGTACGCGGACCGTAGCGACGTCTACTCCTACGTGACAGGTGGTGCCACGGCGGAACCGATACGCTTCATGCACAGCCGGCTGCATCACCGGCGCGCCAGCGGCTGCGCCTTCGAGTTGTACCTGATGCTGGGTTGGCGGCCGGGGATGCCGCGGCTGAGGTTGTGGGCCAGCGATCCTGATGTGGCCGCGGGCCGGCGGGCCAGGCGTGGCTGGCGGGGAGCACTGCGCGGCTGGCTGGAGCACTCGCGGACGCTGGTCTCGATCTTCCCCAGCGACGATGACTATCGCCGGTTCGCCGCGATCGCGCGGGCCACCCCCGGCTGCGCGGTCTACGGGTACACTTCGCTACTCGAGGATTGCGCGCGGGTGATGATCGCGGAGCAGTTGACGCTGCCGGCCGGCCATCTGGCGACAGCCTGGAGCATGGCGGAGCAGCTCGACGAGAACCAGCGACAACTGATCGAGCGCGCGCTGGGAGTGAGGCTCCGTGAGCACTACGGGAGCCGGGAGTGCTCGACGATCGCCGTGGAGTGCGCGCATGGCGAGCGGCATATCAACCCGCGATACGTGGTGGAGGTCGTCGACTCCGAGGACCTTTCACCGACCCCCGAAGGACAGGTTGGCTCGCTGTTGATTACCGACCTGTTCAATGATGCCACGCCGTTCATCCGCTACGAGATCGGCGATCTGGCCGCCGTTGAATGGCGGGATTGCAGGTGCGGATGCCACGGACCCTGCCTGACCAGGATCAGCGGCAGGAAGGCCGTGGTCATTGTGCTGCCGAGCGGACGCCGGATCAGCACGCATTTTTTCTATCGCCACCTGCGACGGCAGCCCTGGATTCAACGCTTCTCGGTGCTGAGAACCGGGCCGCTCAGGTTCGAGGTTCACTACGGCGGCACTGAAGTGCATCCAAGCGAGGTTGAAGCCGCGGCGCAGGAGGCCAGCCGCAGGATGGATGGTGCGGAAGTGAGATTCGTCAGGACGGAGGATCTGCCCCGGGCGCCGTCGGGCAAGATCATCCACTACCGCGACCTGACAAATACAGCTGCGCACGGCGGTGCCGACCAGTGAGTCACGGGGGCGGCGCTGACCAGGCACGCACCGCCCCCGCGTTTCAGCCGGCATGGGCGCAGAACCTAGCCCCCGGTGGGATTACAGATCGTTGCGGTTGTCGGCGCCGCTGGTCAGCACCAGGATGATCCCGTCACGGAAGCCGTTGCGATTGCCGTACTGCAGCTGCTCGTTGCCGTCGCCCGGGGCCGCCGGCAGGAACGGGCTGCCGTTGAGGTCGTTGCCGCTGCTGCTGACCTCGCTGCGCGTCCACGGCCAGATGTAGATCTCCGCGAGGTCCTGTCCGTTGCCTTGGTATGGCGTTGGGCCATCGCCAGGCTGCGGCTCAGGTCCCGGACCGCCACCACCGCCGCGGCCGCGCATCATGTAGACGATCGGCCGCTCGGCGCCCAGCACGTCGTGCCCTTTGGTGCGGATGCCGCCGTAGCCGCCCAGCGCGTACTGATCGACCTCGATCGGCTGCACGGGCTGCCCGCTGCTGCCGCCGGGGATCGTCTGCCCGATTCCGAACACGGTGGTGTTGGCCGCGACGCCGCGGCTGTCCTGCCCGTTGGACATGATCGGGCCGACGCCCTTGTAGAAGAACTGCCCGGGCAGGTAGGGCAGCGGCTTGTTGCCGATCCACATATCCCAGAATTCGTACTCGATGTTGGCCCAGGTGAAGGCCGGCGAGCCGAGGCCGCTGTCTGGATCGATGAAGTACCACTCGGTGTAGCGCGGGTCGGCCAGCACGCTGCCCATCGCCGTGCAGTAGGCGCCGAAGCGGGTGCCCAGCTGCTCGCTGTCGGGGTAGTCGTTGCGCAGCGGGTCCTCGCCCTGGGTGGTGCTGGGCAGGTTCGCCTGCACCTGGTGGATCGCGATGCCTGAGCGGACGAACGGGTTGCGCGGGTAGGCATCGATATAGCCCTTGCGCAGCAGCGGGTCGCTGACGCCCTCGATCGGGTCGCACTCGGTGATGCGGGTGAAGGCGTTGGCCGCGCTGCCCGAATAGACGTCGGCGGCGTACTTCGGCTCCCCGCCGATCAGGTAGGCCGGATAGGTGCCGCCCGTATCGACGGCGAAGCGCTCCGTGCTGAGCTGGATGTTGTGCAGGTTGGCCTTGACCTCGGCCTCCTTGGCCTTCTCCTTGACCTTGATGTAGTTGGGCAGCGCGATCGCCGCGAGGATGCCGATGATTACGATCACCACCAGCAGCTCGATCAGCGTGAAGCCGCGCCGCCTCTTAAGCATGGCAAGCATATGCTGCTCCTTTGCCTGCGCGCCGTGGCGCGCTCATGTCGCCGTGCGCAGGGCACGGGATGTTCGGCTTGCGGGAGACGCCTTTCAGGCCGGTGAGCTACTGCTTGCGCGAATAGTGAATAACGATAATCAGTGCGCCGGTAGTCCCGCACCAGCTTCCGGTCTGTGGAGCGCGCCTGCTCCCGCGTCGATTCATCGCGGGCGAGGCTTGTATGTCGCCGGCAACCACCTCCTTTCCGTGATCACCAGCAATCGTTCACTACGGCTGGTTGGTTAGACCCGGCGCGATGCGGGTGGGTTCCACTGAGTCGACTGCGCCCCCTTGCGTATAATCGGCGGGTGGGCGGGCTCTACGATCAGCTGGCGGCGGACTATCACCTGCTGTTCCCGGCGCGCGATGAGCAACTGAGTCTGCTGACCGAACTGGCGGGGGCGCCGCCGGCGCGGGTGCTGGACGCGGCCAGCGGCAGCGGCGAGTACGTGGCGGCGCTGAGCGCACGCGGCTACGACGCCTACGGGCTGGAGCTGGACGCAGTGATGCACGCCCAGGCCGAGCGGCGGCACCCGCGGCTGGCGAAGAAAGCCGACCCGCACCTGATCCGCGGCGACATGGTCCAGGCCGACAAGCTGCTCAGGGGGCCGTTCAGGCTGGCGGCCTGCATCGGCAACAGCCTGGCGCACCTCAGCAGCGAGGCCGAGGTGGCCAGCACCATCGAGGCGCTCTGGGGCCTGACACGCCCCGACGGTACGGTAATACTCCAGCTCGGCAACTTCGAGCGCGCGCTGAAGGGCGGCCGCCGGGCCCCGACGCCCGGCGAGCAGCGGGTCAGCGGCCGCCGGCCGCGGCCCGGCTTCGTCTACGACCTGCCGGATCTCACTGCGACGCGCCCCGACGGCACGGAGCTGCGACTGGAGCGCCAGTACCTGATGCGGCGGATGGGCGACGTTTCCGACGTCTCGCACGCCCCGGACAAGCTGATCTTCCGCACCTGCCTTTCCGTCGGCGAGGAGCGACGGGAGGCCTACACGCCACTGCTGATCCTGACCTGGGAGCGGCTGCGCTACTGCCTGCCGCGCGCCGCCGATCGCGCCTGGTACGGCGGCTTCGACAAGTCGGAGTGGAGCGAGGACGCGCCGGCGACCATCGTCGTCTTGCGCTGAGGCCCGTCCGATGGGATAATATGGCGTATCCACGGCGGCGGAAAGCGCCGCACTTCACCCTATCCCACCGTGAGGACAGCTATGGCATTGCAGGGCGTTTGGTACAACGGCATGGGCAGCGAGCTCAGCATCAACACCGACGGTGACATGATCTACGGCACCTATACCATCAAGGGGCTGGGCACCGCCGGCGAGTTTAAGGTGGCAGGCCGCCTGAACAACAACCCGGCGACCGGGGGCATCGCCGTCGGCTTCGTGGTGGTCTGGCACAACGTCTACACCGACCGCCAGTGCGTCACCAGCTGGAGCGGCCAGTATCAGAAGGTCAACGGCCGCGAGGAGATCATCACCAGCTGGCTGCTGACCCAGGTGACCGCCGATCCGGCGGACTGGCACTCGACGCTGATCGGCCACGACGTGTTCCTGCGCGAGGAGCCCTCGGCCGAGGAGATCGCCATCCGCGAGCGGCGCGGCCCGGTCAGCCATCCCCGGGGCGGCGGCTAGCGCTGTAAGGCTGCTAGAATCGCCCCGTGCGCGCGATCCCGCTCGCAATCTGCATCGCGCTGGCGCTGGGCCAGCTTGGCTTTGTACGGCCCGTGATGGCCGGCGACTCGACGGAGGTCAGGTTGGCCAGCGAGATGTCCGGCCCGGGCATTGCGGCGCTGCTGGCGGGAGCGGTCGCGCTGCCGCTGCTGGCCGGCGATGAGGATGGGCTGGACCACTCGCTGCGAACCGGGGATGCGCTGGTCTGCACCTACGCAGTAACGCTGGGGCTGAAGGAACTGACGGGCCAGCCGCGCCCCGACGGCAGCGGCGACGACAGCTTTCCCAGTGCCCATGCCAGCGTCGCCTTCGCCGCCGCGACGATGGCCGCCGACCGCCACCCCGACCAGGCTCCATACTGGTACGGCGCCGCCGCGCTGATCGGCTGGTCCAGAGTGCGCAAGGACCGCCACCGGCTGGAAGACGTGCTGGCCGGCGCCGCCCTGGGCTATGGCCTCGCTCAGCTGGAGCTGAATCAGCCCCGCGGCCTCCTGCTGGCGCCGTTCATCGATCCGGATACCGGCGCGACCGGCGTGCAGGCGACATGGGAGTTCTGAGGGACCGTCGGCACTCGTTCACTTGCATGTTGGATGCGATTTGCATCCGATTGGATGCGAAGTGCACCCAAAGGACCAGCCGACCTTCGTTCGCGTCACACGCTTCTCACCCGAACAGCCGGGACGCGATTGCCCCTTCCAGCTCCAGCAGCTTGCGCTTGATCTCGATCCCGCCGCCGTAGCCGGTCAGCGAGCCGTCCGCGCCCACCACGCGATGGCAGGGGATGACGATCCAGATCGGGTTGGCCCCGTTGGCGCGGCCGACCGCCCGCACCGCCTTCGGATCGCCCAGTCTCGTTGCCAGCTCCAGGTAGCTGATCGTGGTGCCATAGGGGATGCGCTGAAGCTCGGCCCAGACGCGCCTCTGGAACGCCGTGCCCTCAGGTCTCAGCGGCAGGCCGAACTCGCGCCGCTCGCCGGCGAAGTACTCCGCCAGCTGCGTGCGCAGTGCTCCAAGCACCCGCTCTGCGACCGCAGGCAGCCTGCCTGCTGATGTCTGCGCAGCGTCACCCACCGACGCGAGCTTCAGCTCCGTGACTGCGCCGGCCTCATCGAGCGAGCAAACGACTTCGCCGAAGGGCGTTGCGAGCGGAGAGGTGAGCACGCCGCGCATCCGGTGACATGGTACCTGACCTCTTGCTGACGACCGGGCGCGAGCAGCGTATAATTCCGGTGGCGTGGATCATCAAAGCGGCACTCCGGATGCGGGAGGGGTTGTGCTGGCAGTTCTTGCCTGGATACGCACGGCCATCGTCGTGGCGGGCCTGATCGCGGGTGTGGTCCTGCTCATCCAGAAGTTCAGCCGACGCGCTTAGCACGCCCCGCCAGTCGGCGCGAAGAGGAAAGACAACGAGATGGGCCTGCTCGACCTTCTCGAGTACAGCTGGATCATCATCGGCGCAGTCGCCCTGATCTACCTGGTTTCCCGTAAGACTGGCCGGGGCGACTAAATGGCACGGGGCGCCAGGGCACCCGCAGCCTACATATTCCCGCTGCACTTGACGCCGTGCTCGCGGGCGCAGTCCAGGGCGTCCTCATAGCCCGCGTCGCTGTGGCGCATCACGCCCGTGCCGGGGTCGGTGGTCAGCACGCGGATCAGCTTCTCGGCCTGGCCGTCCGTGCCGTCGGCGACCACCACCATCCCGGCGTGCAGGCTGTAGCCGATGCCCACCCCGCCGCCGTGGTGGACGCTGACCCAGCTGGCCCCGCTGCAGGTGTTTATGAGCGCGTTGAGGAACGGCCAGTCGGCGATCGCGTCACTGCCGTCGCGCATGCCCTCCGTTTCGCGGTTGGGGCTGGCGACCGAGCCGCCGTCCAGATGGTCGCGGCCGATCACGATCGGCGCCTTGACCTTGCCGTCGCGCACCAGGTTGTTGAACAGGATGCCCGCCAGGTCGCGCTCGCCGTAGCCCAGCCAGCAGATCCGGCTCGGCAGCCCCTGGAACCTGACCTTCCTGCCTGCCATGTCCAGCCAGCGGTGCAGCGCCGCCTTCTCCGGAAACAGCTCCTTCAGCGCTGCGTCCGTTACGTAGATATCCTGCGGGTCGCCGCTGAGCGCCACCCAGCGGAATGGGCCGGTGCCGCTGCAGAACAGCGGGCGGATGTAGGCCGGCACGAAGCCCGGATAGCTGAACGCGGTTTGTTCGTCCAGGCCACCGCTGAGCGCCTGGCCGCGCAGGTTGTTGCCATAGTCGAAAGCCTGGGCGCCGGACTTCTGCAGATCGACGATCGCCCGGCAGTGCACCACCATGCTCTCGAAGGCGCGCCGCTTGTAGCTAGCGGGATCGCGCTCGCGCAGCTCGTTGGCCTCCTCGAAGCTCAGGCCGGCCGGATAGTAGCCGTTCAGTTCGTCGTGCGCGCTGGTCTGGTCCGTGACGATGTCGACCTTCACGCCGCGGCGCACGATCTCGGGGAAGACGTCGGCGGCGTTGCCCAGCAGGCCGACGCTCAGCGGCTCTCCGGCGGCTCGCGCGGCCTCGCACCACTTCAGCGCCTCGTCGAGGTCCGCGGTGTGCTTGTCCAGGTAGGCAGTCTCCATGCGCCGCTCAATGCGGTGCGGGTCGATCTCGACGATCAGCCCCACCCCCTCGTTGAAGGTGATCGCCAGCGGCTGGGCGCCGCCCATCCCGCCGAGGCCGGCTGTCAGCGTCAGCGTCCCCTTCAGGCTGCCGCCGAAGTGGCGCTCGCCGCAGGCGGCCAGCGTCTCGTAGGTGCCCTGGAGGATGCCCTGGGTGCCGATGTAGATCCAGCTGCCCGCCGTCATCTGGCCGTACATCGTCAGCCCCAGCCGCTCGTACTCGCGGAAGTGCTCCCAGTCCGCCCAGTGCGGCACGATCAGCGAGTTGGCGATCAGCACGCGCGGCGCCCACTCGTGGGTGCGGAAGATGCCGACCGCCTTGCCGCTCTGCACGAGCAGCGTCTCGTCGCTGCCGAGGTTCTTCAGCGCGCCGAGGATGCCGTCGAAGCTGGCCCAGTTGCGGGCCGCGCGACCGGTGCCGCCGTAGACGATCAGCTCGCCCGGCTTCTCCGCGACGTCGGGGTCAAGGTTGTGCTGGATCATGCGGAAGGCCGCTTCCTGCACCCAGCCGCGGCAACTCAGCGTGGTGCCGGTCGGCGGGTGCACGACGCGCGCGCCTTCCATCGGATTGCCATTGGTGCCCATGGAATGATTCTAGCGCGCGCGCAGCAGAAGCCGGCGGAGACTGCCGTCGCCGGGCAGCGAGGCGCAAAAAAAGAGGGACGGATGTCCCGCTTTTCAAGTGGCACCGCCTGACGCCAGTCAGCGCCAGGCGGGTGTTACTCCAGATGTTGGCTGTACGATCGGCTAGACGTCGCCGCCGACACCCTCGTTGTGCTGCTCTGGCAGACCCTGATCGATGTCATCGTCGTCCAGACCACCCGTGCAGCAGCAACCGATCGAGAAGAGCAAGCTCAACAGAGCCACACCCATCAGGATGTTGTGAACTATGCGCATTCCGTCCTCCACAACTGGTAATAATGCACTATTATAGGGTAATTCCCCTATCTTGAAAAGACCCCACGGCACTTTCCGGACGCCTGGCCTTCTCGCGCGGGATTATACCACATTGATCAGGTACGGCGCCATCGGGCACCCGCCAGCGTCCGTTAGCCGTCAGTACTCGACGTTCTCGTGGTCCGTGAACTTGGAGGGCACGAGCGGCGGGTACTGGTGCAGCTTGACGCCGGTGACGGTCACGATCGCCTTGGGCAGATAGCCACCGGCCGCGTGAATGCTGGGCCCGCTGTCGAACTCGATCAGGCACTCGTAGTCGGGGATCGCCTGCCTCAGCGCCGCTCCGATGAGCTCCTGCGGATCGAAGTCGATGCTGCTGCGCTCGGCGGCGCTCGGCTGCTCGATCCAGGCCTGCAGGCGGCTGGTCAGCCGCGGGTCGTAGCGGCCCAGACTGTCGCGGACCTCGACCACCAGCGGCAGCCAGGGCTGGGGATTGCTGGTGAGAACCAGTCTTGAATCGCAGAGATTGGCCGCGGTGAAGAAGTCGAGCGCTCGCTGCTGCACCTCGGACTGCTCGGAGTCGAGCAGCCCCTGGTAGTTCTCGACACTGATACCGACGCCGGCGGGCCAGCAGTCAAGCACGAAGTCATAACCGGCGGCCTCGCCCGCCCCGAAGCCGATGAAGCCGAAGTCCTCCAGCCTGCGCCCCGACTGGGCCAACTGTCCCCGCAGCCCCTCGGCCAGCACCTCGCCGTTAGCCAGCACCTGCCGCGACTGCTCATCGGCGGTCGACGTCCCCCGGCGGCCTGCCTGACCATCGATCAGGCTCAGCGCCCTCGTGAGCGGACTGTGCCACGCGGTGTGGCGGATCTGCCCGCTATGCACCTGGCAGGGCTGGGCATCCGGGGCCTGCTCGTCGATCACCCGGCGCACCGCGCGTTCCAGCTCGGCGGTGCCCAGGCTCAGGCTGCTGACCCGCATCGTCAGCGGGCCCTGGGAGCTGGCGGCGGCGCCGCTCGCCCCGTAATCGGCGCCCAGCAGCGCGGCGTCCGGCATCTCGCGCACAAACAGCGACAGCAGCTCCTGCGCGGCCGGGCGGTCGAACTGCCGCTCGAAGTCGACCTTGAGCAGCGCCAGACATGAGCGCTGGGGCAGCCAGGGCGCCAGCACCAGCAGGCACAGCAGCCCCGCCGCGGTCGCCGTGGCGGTGATGCGCTGCCAGGGCCGGGCCGGGCTGATCGGCGCCATCGTCTGCGCCTTGAACAGGACCTCCTTGACGCTGGGAGCGCCGGTCGCCACCGCCGAGAAATCCAGTTGGCGGCGGGCCAGCTCCAGCGGGTCCTTGCTGTTCGTCGGCGACACCATTACAGATTCACCTCGAAATCATCCCCCAGCAGTTCAGCCAGTTTCTTGCGGGCGCGGTGGATGCGGACCTTGACCGTGCCCTGCGTGATACTCATCACCTCTGCGATCTCCTTGATGCTGTAGCCCTCCAGCGCCGACAGCGCCAGCGGCAGCCGCAGGTTCTCCGGCAGCCGGTCCAGCGCGCGGAACACCGCCCGCACCTCGGCCTGCCGCTGCGGCCCGCTGATCGTCGGATAGCGTCCCAGGCGCTCCCAGACAATCTGATCACCGCCGAAGTCCGCGACGTCGAGCTGCCGCTTGCGCCGCCGGAGGTGGTCGATGTGCAGGTTGCGCATCAGCCGCATGAACCAGGGGCGGAAGCGCGTGATGTCGCGCAGCTTGTCGTAGTGGCGGATCGCCTGGGCGACGGACTCCGCCAGCAGATCCTCGGCGTCCTCGCGGCGGCCGCAGAGGTAGAGGGCCAGGCGCCACGCCTGCAGGTGGACCTCTTCGTAATGCGCCACGAACTGCGCGTTACGAACCGCCACTGCTTCACTCCGCGTGAGCGCCATTGCTATCACATAATACCCTGACGCCAGTGGACCAGTTTGGTTACACACCTATTAATGCATGGATCGCGGGGGGGTAAACTAAATCTATGCCACGCAAGAAGGACGAGGACGCCAAGCCCCCGGCCAAGAAGCCCGCTCGCAAGCGCAAGACCACTCAGAAGCGCCGCAGCACCACCAAGAAGGCCACGCCGGCGCGGTCCGCCAGCAGTAAGGCCAAGCGCGCGGCGGCCGCGACCGGTGCCGAGCATCCGGCGGATCTGAGCAGCACCAAGGGCGCTGCCACGTTGGTGACCGACTTCGAAGCCACTATCGACATCATCATCCCGCCCCACGCCCGCTCGCCGGTCGACGACATTACCGAGGTGCTGCGCCGCGAGGTGATCGGCCAGGAGCGTGCGATCAAGGCCATCGCCCGCGCGCTGCTGAGGAGCCAGGAGGGCTTTCGCACCCCGGGCCAGCCGATCAGCGTGATGTTCTTCGCCGGGCCGACCGGCGTGGGCAAGACCGAGACCGTCCGCGCCCTGGCCCGCGCGATGCACAACGACTGGCGCGCGATCCTCAAGATCGACTGCAGCGAATACGCCGAGCCCCACGCAATCGCGCGGCTGATCGGCGCGCCGCCCGGCTACATCGGCAGCGACCTGCCGGCGGTCTTCGCCCGCGAGAACGTGGAGGGCATCAAGAACCGGCTGATCCTGTTCGACGAGATCGAGAAGGCGCATCCGCGGCTGCACAACATCCTGCTGCAGATCATGGACGAGGGGCGGATCACCCTGGCGCGCCGCACCAAGGACGACGACGGCATCGTCAGCTTCGAGGACTGCATCATCATCCTGACCAGCAACGTCGGGGCCCACGACATCGACGCGATCCTGCACGCCCACCGCATCGGCTTCCGCAACGAGCCCGTGATCGATCACGTTCAGACCGACCAGCAGATCTACGAAGCGGCCAAGGAAGCGGCCAAGAAGATGTTCAACCCCGAGTTCCGCAACCGCCTGACGGAGTTCATCGTCTTCCGCGCCCTCGGCCGCGGCAGCCTCTACAAGATCCTGCAGAAGCTGCTCAACATCAGCGCCGAGCGCTTCGCCAGCCTCGGCTTCCACCTGACGCTCAGCGACGAGGCCCGGGACTGGCTGGTCGACCGCGGCATCGACCAGGAGCTGGGGGTGCGGCCTCTGGTGCGGGCCGTCGAGCGCCACATCGACACCAAGGTGGCGGAGCTGCACGCCTACGGGCTGATCAAGGAGGGCGACGTGCTGGAGGCCCACGTGGTGGAAACCGACGAGGTCTACGCCGACGGCGAGGTGCGCACCGAGATCATCTTCAAGCGGGCGCTGCGGGCCGATGAGATCAGCAAAGGCGGGGCGCGCAAGCGCAAGAAACGGGTAAAGACCCAGATAAACCTGCGCTACTAGGCCGGTCCGCGCCGGCAAAGCCGCGTCTGAGCGGATATAATCTAGGCGATGGACACCGCATCGGCGAGCGCGTACGCGCCGGTGCCGGAACCGGTCCTGGTTGGGGAGCTCGGGTCGCTGGCGCGGCAGGCGAACCTTCAGCGCATGGAGCGCGCGATCGCCGCCCAGCAGGCCCGAACCACGCTGCAGGAGGCGGCCGCCCGCGAGGCTCGCGTGCCTGGCGCCGCGCGGCAGCAGGCTGGCAGCAGGCAGCCGGCCGCGGATCCGCGCGCGCGGCTGGCGGCCCAGCGGCAGAGCCGGCCGTTCGAGGTCACCGACCTGTTTCCCCACCAGCGCGTACCCACCGACCGGCGCGCCCCGGCCGCCGACGACCCCGACGGGCAGGTACGCCAGGAGCTTCGAGACGTGCTGGGCGAACTGCGCAGCCTGCGGGGCGAAATCAGCACCATGAGCCGCCTGCTGGGCCAGCCGGTAACCCAGTCGCCGGCCTTCAAGGGTGTGCTGCAGCAGCCCGACCCGCTCGACAGTGACGAACGGCTGGGCCAGTGGCGTGATACCGAGGTCAGGCTGGAGGCGCGGGCGGACGCCGCGGCGGAGCGACGCGAGGAGCGTGAGCTGAGCGTCCGGAGCATCCTGCGCGAAAACGAGATCCAGCGCATCGAACGCCGCCAGAAGGAGCTGCTGATCGCTCTCAAGCGTGCGGAGAAGCATCTGAGCCAAGCCCCCGAGCGGCTGCCGCCCGGCCTGCGCGACCGCATCATCGGCGAGATCTACCGCGCGCGCTACAGCATCGCGCTGTTCGGCGGCACCTACGGCGGCGGCCCGGCGACCGGCATGGCCTTCGACGGCACCATCTGAGCCACCCACCGGGATTCAGCCTGACTCTGGAAGCAACAGGAGTTGGATCCAGTCGCACGGACTTGAGTAGCTTCGCGCTACTCAAGCACGGGCATCTCGTAGGTAAAGGTGCAGTAGTCGTCGAAAAGCGTGACGCCTTCCTTGGCGGAGTACACCTCGTAATGGAATGCTCCATCCACTTCCGCGGGCGTGTCCTCGTTGTCCTCGACGAAGCTCACGGGCAGGCCACCCGCGCCGAGTATGTCTCCGTTGTCGTCGACGCGCAGACAGTCGATGAACAGCCCGCCGGGACGCCAGGCGGGATCAGTGAACGACTCATAGAAGCGTGCCGTGTAGGGGTTGATGCCCGCGTGGTAGCGGACGATTCTCTCTGTCGGCGTCATCGCCCTGAATTCGTCATAGCCTTCGCGCGTCACCAGTTCGGGGAACAGGTCCAAGCCCGTTCTTGGCAATTCGTTATGGATCGCGAAGTACTTGCTGATCAGTAACAGCGTGGACTGCGTGGTCCAGCAGTGCCCACCGACGATGTGCTTGAGCCCGAGCACTTTGTCATCACCCGGCCACTGTGGAACGGCACTCGCCGCCTTGATCCCAATTAGCGCGTCCACTTCGGGGGAGGCCCCTGCCAAATCGATGTACACCTGTTGTTCAATGTCGGCGCTGAAGTCGTGGGCCACTAGCAACGAAACAACCTCCAAATCCGGCACCGGCTCAGACTGGGCTGCAAGTGGCCGCAATCCTGCGCCGAGGACTGCCACGCAGCCCAGAAAACCCACTGCGAATGCTCGCATCAGTTGACTCAGCATCTCACTTCCTCCCATCGACCTTGCCTGCATTATAGATATAGGACTCCAATCACGCCCGCAGGTTCGCGGTGAGAGGCTGGCGGGACGCAATGTGGCAATCCGCACGCGGCAGGCCGGGCGGCGCTCTGTTACACTAGATGTATCTGGCCGTGGAGCCCGAGCGAAGTCAATCATTTACCCGGCAACTCCCGGTGAGCTTAAACAACCGCCGCGGACCCGGCCGGCCGAACATTCGCTTTGGGGACGTCCGCGGCCTTCGCTTCCACCCATACTCACTTCTTCTCCAGGAGCCCTGCCATGAGTCAACCACAGCCCGAGTGGCTGCCCGGGGTGCAGCCCGCTGACAGCATCGCCCGCAACCTGACCGCCTACGAGCTGGAATGCAGCGCGACGGACCCCGAGCAGCGCCTGGAGCGTGCGATGCAGGCCGTGCTGCCCTGGGAGGGGCGCATCGTGCTGGACATCGGCTGCGCCAGCGGCTTCCACCTGCTGCGCTTCGCCGAGTCGGCGCAGCACGTCTTCGGCGTCGAGCCCGACGACCTGCTGCGGCTCAAGGCGATGAAGCGCGTCGCCTACAACAAGGGGCGCAACGTCTCGGTGCTGACTGGCTCCGCCGAGAAGCTGCTGCTCAGCGACTCCAGCATCGACGTGGCCCACGCGCGCTTCGCCTACTTCTGGGGACCGGGCAGCGAAGCGGGCATGGCCGAGCTTGAGCGCGTGGTCAGGCCCGGCGGCGCGGCGTTCATCATCGATCTCGACTTCGAGCAGGGCACCTACGGCCGGTGGCTGAGCAGGATCGTCCCCCACCGCCACGGCGACGCGCAGCTGGCGCGCTTCTGGATCGCGCACGGCTTCACGGTGAGAAGCGTCGAGAGCGAACTCAGCTTCGCAAGCCGCGAGGACCTGGAGCTGGTGATCGTCAACGAACTGGGCAAGGCCCTAGCCGGTGAAGTGCTCGGCGAGCACAAGGGCACGCGCGTCGACTGCACCTACCAGCTGATCTGGCGGAAGTACTGACGGCGCGAACCGGATGCGGCGCCTGCGGGTCTCAGGGGCAAGAGCTGAGTCCTGCGGAGGATATCGGGATGAACGCCATGTGGTCGCATCGGTGGATTCCGTGGTTGATCCTTGTCGCCAGCGCGCTGGCTGCGCTTGGGATGCCGGGCCGATCGCACTGCGCGACGCTGGTGGAGACACTCCAGCCACCGACGGGCGCCGAGGAAGTCAGGCACCTCCGGTTAGCCGGCGACCTGCTCCTGGTTGGTGCCAGACACAGCGAGGGTGGTCTGCACTGCTACGATACGGCGACTCATCAGCGTCGGTGGACCCTCGACCTGGGGGAGCTGCTCGGGTCCACGAAATGCGAAGGAATCGAAGTGATAGTCCTGCCGTCCATCGGAGCTCTTGCGCTGGATGGGAGCAAGCTCTACATCACAACATCTGACCGGCTCATTGAACTGGATGCGAATACCGGTCAGGTGATCCAGTCGGCGAAGCTTCGGGGCTGGCCGCAGGAAGTCTTCCCGGTGACGATGTATGGGCACGAGGTTGTCGTCACCGTCACGTCAAGCGACATGTGCGTACACGACGCCCAGGAACTCCGGACCGTCCACTGGCTTGACCGGCCGGCCGGCGGGGTGTGCTGCGCCGCCTTCGACGATTCAGCGGGCACGCTGTTCATCGTGACGCGTGAGCCGGACGAGATCGTGAAGTACACGTTCGACTGGTCCGGACCCCGGCTCACCCGCAGCACCACGAGCGCCGCCTGCGGCCCGCGGCCGTTCGGCTGCGAGCTTGTGGAATGCGGTCTGGTCGCTGTAGCCTGCACGGGGGACGCTGCAGTCTGGACGTACGACCGTACTACGCTCAGTCACGTGTCCACGTACGTGGGGTTAACCCGGCTGGCAGACATTGGCTACTACGATGGGCAGCTCGTGCTCGTGGGAATTGATGTGCCAACAAGGGTCGGAGCTTGCCGTGGTGCAGTGGAAACACTCGATCCAGTCACGGGGCTGCGGCACACTGTGTATTTCGGTGGTTCAGACCCGACACGCGTGGTCCCCGCACCCTGGCCCAACGCATGCTGCGTGGTCGACGTTGGCCGAGAGGAATGGGAGCTTGTGCCAGAGATCGGGGGAGGCTGGACGAGTGAGCACATCTGGGTCGACGGCCACCTGTGGACATTCGACGTCCAGACACTCGAGCTGATCGACACGATGCCGCTCGCCGGGGTCTACCCTTACTGCGTCAGTGGCGGCAGCCGGAACCTGGTGTATCTGATCAGCCCGGATGGGACTGCAATCAACGCCTACAGCATCCCGTGACGGCTGCGTAACGCTGTGCGGGGGCGAGGTAGATGCTCTCAGCGAGTCAGAGTCCGTCAGACAGAGCGCGAACCCGAGGCGGCCTATAATGGTCACAGATTGCGAGGTGGGCATTCATGACAGGCACTGATGCAGGCGACGCGACGATGATCGCCCCCGGCGTGGGCCAGGGCGACGCAACGGTGGTATCCCAGGCGGCGGGCGACGCGACGGTGGTCGTCAGCCAGCCGGGCGGCGACATGACTGTGGCCGCGGGCCAGCTGGCCACGGTGGACCTCGGCCAGCTCAAGCCCCAGGTGGAGTACCAGCTCCGGGCGCACAACACCTATGCGCTGACGGGCCAGGTAGTGCAGAACTACCTGCTGGCCGACATCAAGGCGTTCTTCGGCGGCGGGCTGACCGGCGCGCGCGCTCCGGTGGCGCTGGCGCTGGCGATCGACCGCTCGGGCAGCATGGAGGGCAAGCCGATCGAGAGCGTCAAGACCGCCGTCGGCCTGATCGTCGACCAGCTGACCGAGGCCGACATGCTCAGCATCGTGACCTTCGGCGAGCACGTCGAGACGCTGATGCCCGCCAGCCGCGTGCTCAACCGCGAGCTGATCAAGCAGCACGTCGACAAGATCCGCCCCAAGGGCACCACCAACCTGTTCGCCGGCATGGCGACCGCCGCCGAGCAGCTGCTGACCGCCAAGGCGCCGGAGCACCTGAGCCGCGTGCTGCTGCTGACGGACGGCGAGGCCAACGAGGGCATCGTCGAGTACCACGACATCATCGCCGAGGCGCGCAATCTGCGCGCGCGCGGGATGACGATCACCTCCATCGGCCTCGGGATCGAGTACAACGAGGAGCTGATGAAGGGGATCGCCAAGAACACGCGCGGCAACTACTACTACATCGACGCCATCGACCAGATCCCCGAGGTCTTCGAGCGCGAGCTGAAGGGCATCTTCGGCACGGTGGCGACCAGCGTGACGCTGCGCCTCAAGCTGGCCGAGGGCGTCGAGCTGGGCCGGGTCTACGGCTACGAGGCGGCCAAAGGCGGGCGCACCGTCAGCGTCGACCTGCCTGATCTGGCGGCCGGTGAGACTCTGCCCGTGCTGGTTCAGCTGAGCCTGAAGCCGCACCCGCGGGCGCGCTTCCGCGTCGCCGAGAGTGAGCTTTCCTTCAAGTACTTCGGCCAGGACGAGCGGCGCACGGTGCACGGCGACATGGTGCTGGAGTTCACCGGCGACAAGGACACCATCATGGGCGGGCTGGACCCGGTCGTCGAACAGGTGATGCGCGAGAAGGACGTGGTGACCAGCCTGCAGCGCGCGGCGGCGATGATGAGAAGCGACCTCGGCACCGCGACGATGATCATCCAGCAGGCCCAGGCGCAGCTGGCGGCGGCCGGCAAGGTGGACGACGCCACCCTGGTGGCGACGGCGCTGGGCAAGCTGGAGCAGGGCAACGTGGAAGACGCCACCAAGACGCTCAGCGTCGCCGAGTTCGAACTGGACCAGGAGCGCCGGAAGGAGTAGCAGCCGAACCCGGTCCAGAGCGGCTAGTCTGTAACACCACTACGGATGTGCCAAGCCCAAGGTAGAGCACCTTGGCGCTGAAGGGGTAACGGTTGTGACCTCGACTAGACATAGGAGACATCCCGCGGTGTCACTCCTGTTCTCGTCCGCTGCGGCTTTCGCTTTCATCGCGGCGCTCGCTGTTCTCTTCGGCTGTCGTTCGGGACCGCGCCAGACTTGGCTCATAATCGGTCCCACTCAGATCGTCGAAGGCGATGAGGCGAGATTCGAGATCCTGGACTTGCCCAAGCGGACTGGCGAGTGGCGCGAAGGAAAGCTGATATGGAGCGTCGAGCCGAGCGAAGCTGCCTGGATAGAGCGCTCCGACCAGGTCCCCAGCCACTTGCCCGCGATGAAGGTCCAGTTGCACACCAATGAAGTTGACTATGACACGTCCGTAACCGTCACGTGCGTCCTGCAGGAGGGCGACCGTCAGAAGTGGATAAGCGAGTTTCCACTGAACATCCTCAACATCCCCGCCGGCTGGCGTTATGAGACGATTGCCCAGGACACCTCCCACGGCTGCAGCATGCAACTTGATTCGATGGGTCGACCAGTGATTGCCTATCGCGACATGGTTGCTGATCGGGCCACCAAGCGCACAAACGTAAGCTACACTCGTCGAAGCGTTGCGTATTGGGATGGTTCTGTATGGCAAACCAGCGCCCCGTGCCCGGTTGAACGCTGGACGAATATTCTGACGCTGGACCAACATGACAACCCATGCTTGCCATGCACAGGTCCAAGCTCGCAGGGGTATGCTCCACAGTGTCTGACTTGGGATGGAGAGGCATGGGACACCACTACGATCGATCCAGGCGCTAGATCCTCATTCATCCGCTTCGCATACGCTGGGGGCAAGGCCACCCTTTACACGGTCTACCACATTGGTGACGATCGGACTCAGCTTGGGTTTGCCGCAAACAGCAGCGCCAAGTGGCGATCATCACGGATCGCCATGCCAGAAGAGCTAAGGGGCTCCAAGATCGTCTACGGCTCTTCCATCCAGCCTGAGCTGAAGGCAAACAGCGAAGCGGGCACCCTTCCTCATGTACTGGTTAGCGCTGATCTGTACGGTCACGAATCAGAAGCGATCATGCTGCATTTCACGCCTGCAAACGGCGATTGGGGCTTCAAAGTAATCCAAGGGCTGGAAGGTGGGTCGTGCGCTGTAGACAATACGGAGCGATTGCACTGGCTATACAAGGCCAATGGAGGTGAGGCAGGATACGGCATTTGGGATGGGATTGAACTGGAGAGCTATCCTCTGCCGGATTCGTACAGCGCCGCCGCAAGCGGTATAGCACTGGACGGCGAACAGCGCCCGCATTTCCTGTATACAACTCACATGGACGGACATTGGGAGCTCGTCCATTGTGTGCGTAAGAACAGCCAGTGGATCAGTACCGTGATCGAGCTGTTGGGGACAACGCAGTGCAGCCTGGCGGTCGGCGCGGACGGCTATGTACACGTAGCAGCCATCGACTCACGTCCACACAAGCAGCTTCTCCCCGCTGGTGAGTACCATGACGGCCCAGGCGAGCCGCTATCGTTGAAGTATGTGTCGTTCCCATGCCCCTGAGCTGAGCTTGGTTGTACGTTTCCTCTCAGCACTCAAACGACTACACCCGCCATTCCACGGTACTATGTAGCGGGGCCGCGGTGCGGAGAGACCATGCTGAAGTGGCTGCTGATCGGAATCGCGCTGGTGGTTGCCTGGTACATCCTGGCGCCGCTGTTCACGCCCAGCTCCATCCGGCGGCAGTCCGGCCAGAGCGACGCAGGCAAATCGCGGCGGCGGGCGCGGCGCAAGGGGCCTGACCTGGAAGTGATCGACGGCGAGGGGCGCGTCATCAAGTAGACTGGGGGCGCCGCGGCGGACAGCTGGCCGCCGGCTGCGATGGTATAATCCGAATTCCTGAGCGGAACAACCTATGGTTCCAGACGAGCAGAATCCGGGCGGCGTCGGCGGGGGTATGCCACCAGAGACCGGGGAGCTTCCAAGTGAACTTCCGATCCTGGCCCTGCGCAACGTGGTGGTGTTCCCCAGCGTGGTGCTGCCGATCCACGTCAGCCGCGACAAGTCGATCGCCGCGATCGAGGCGGTGCTGTCCGGCCAGCGTCTGATCGGCCTGCTGACCCAGCGCGACAAGGACACCGACGATCCGACCACCAGCGACCTCTACGACGTCGGCACGATCGGCCTGATCCTGCGCGTGCTGAAGCTGCCCGAGGGCGGCGCGCGGATCCTGATCCAGGGGCTCAGCCGCTACCGCGTCACCAGCTGGCAGGCCCACGACCCGTACTTCAAGGCCGCCGTGGAGGCGCTGCCCGAGCAGCTCGATGACACGATGGAAGCGCAGGCGATGATGCGCTCCGTCAACGAGCAGTTCAAGCAGTACGTCCAGATCGGCAAGAACCAGCCCACCGAGATCCTGGTGGCGGCCAACAACATCCGCGAAGCCGGCAAGCTGGCCGACCTGATCGCCGCCAACATCCAGATCAGCGACGCCCAGCGCCAGGAGGTGCTGGAAACCGTCGAGCCGCTCAAGCGGCTGGAGAAGGTCACGGAGCTGATGGCCCGCGAGATCCAGCTTCTCAGCATGAGCAGCAAGATCCAGCACCAGGTGCAGGAAGAGGTCTCCAAGAGCCAGCGCGAGTACTTCCTGCGCGAGCAGATGAAGGCGATCCAGCGCGAGTTGGGCGAGTCAGATCCCAAGGAAGCCGAGCAACAGGAATACGACAAGAAGATTCTCGACGCCCAGATGCCCGAGGAAGTGGAGGCCAAGGCCCGCGAAGAGCTGCAGCGCCTGGAGCGGATGCACCCCGAGAGCGCCGAGGCGGGCGTGATCCGCACCTACCTGGACACGCTCTGCACCCTGCCCTGGGCGATCGACAGCGCCGACGAGGTCAGCATCGAGCGCGCCCGCAAGATTCTGGACGAGGACCACTACGGCCTCGAGGAGATCAAGCAACGGCTGCTGGAGTTCCTCGGCGTCCACAAGATCCGCGGCAGCGTCAAGGGGCCGATCCTCTGCCTGGTGGGCCCGCCCGGCGTGGGCAAGACCAGCCTGGGCCGCAGCGTGGCGCGCGCGATGGGCCGCAAGTTCGTGCGGATGAGCCTCGGCGGCGTGCGCGACGAAGCCGAGATCCGCGGCCACCGCCGCACCTACGTCGGCGCGATGCCCGGCCGCATCATCCAGGGCATCCGTACCGCCAACACGCGCAATCCGGTGTTCATGCTGGACGAGATCGACAAGCTGAGCCACGACACCTTCCGCGGCGATCCCAGCAGCGCCCTGCTGGAGGCGCTCGATCCCGAGCAGAACTTCAGCTTCAGCGACCACTACCTGGAAGTGTCGTTCGACTTAAGCAAGGTGCTGTTCATCGCCACCGCCAACATGCTGGACACCATCCCGCCGGCGCTGCGCGACCGGATGGAGGTCATCCGGCTGGCGGGCTACACCGAGCTGGAGAAGGTCAAGATCGTCCAGCGTTTCATCCTGCCGCGCCAGCTGGAAAACCACGGCCTGGACAAGAAGGCGGTCAAGATCAGCCCCTCGATGATCAAGGAGCTGACGCTGCGCTACACCCGCGAGGCGGGGATGCGCAACTGCGAGCGCGAGATCGCCAAGATCTGCCGCAAGGTGGCGCTCAAGATCGCCGAGGGTGAGCTGGAGAGCGTCAACATCACCACCGTCGAGCAGCTCAAGGACTACCTGGGCACGCCGCGCTTCGACTTCGATGAGGCCAAGCGCCCGGACGCCATCGGCGTGGTGACCGGCATGGTCTGGACCAGCGTCGGCGGCGACATCCAGACCATCGAGGCGGCCTTCATGCCCGGCAAGGGCAACCTGATCCTGACCGGCCAGCTGGGCGACGTGATGCAGGAGAGCTGCCGCGCGGCCCTGACTTACTGCCGGTCCAGTGCCGGAATGCTGAACATCAACCACGAGCTGTTCCAGCAACGCGACATCCATCTGCATTTCCCGGCCGGGGCGATACCCAAGGATGGGCCGTCGGCGGGTATTACAATAGCGACGGCGATCATCTCGCTGTTTACCGGCCAGAAGGTCTCGAGCAAGGTTGCGATGACCGGCGAGATTACGCTCAAGGGACGCGTGCTCCCGGTGGGCGGACTCAAGGAGAAGCTGCTGGGGGCCAAGCGGGCGGGGATCCGCAAGGTCATCGTACCGGCGGCGAACAGCAAGGAGATCGACGATATACCGGACGATATCAAGCGCGGCATGACCGCGATCTATGTCGATCACCTTGACGATGTGCTGCCCCACGTGTTTCCCGCACGGGAGCGGCGCCGGGCCCCGTCCAAGGCGCGGGAGCGCGCCCGCAAGGCTGTCGAGAAGGTCAGGAAGCCCGCGGCGGCCAAGCGCTCGCGAACCCGCAAGCCGCGCGGCAAGTAGGGAGATAAAGTCCGGCCGGTTGAATGAGCCAGCGAGCCCGACGGTTCGCAGGACCGAGAGTGCATATGGAAGATCCGAACCCTAAGAGACGGCGCCGGCGGCCCCGCCGCAGGCGCAAGACGCAGCAGGACGCCCAGCGGCAACCGGGCGCCGCGACCAGACCGACGCGCAAGCCCACCAACGGTCGCGGAGGGGGCCGCGGCGGCGGCGGCGGCGGCGGCAACGGCGGTACACCGCGGGCGGTGCCCAAGGGCCAGCTGCCACCCAACCTGGTCTACGGCATCAATCCGGTCGCCGTGGCGCTGGAGCTGGGTCAGCTCAAGACGCTGTTCTACGATAAGGGCCGCCAGTCCGAGCGCCTGCAGCACATCCACGCCCAGGCCCAGGACGACCACGTCGAGATCAGGCCCCTGCAGCGCCAGGGCTGGTCCAGGATCCTGTCCAGCGAACTGCACCAGGGCATCGCCGGCATGCTCGCCGACCAGCCCCGGGCCTATCTGGAAGAAGTGGTAGTCGAGGCCGGCGACAACAGCTGCATCCTGGTGCTGGACCGCGTGCAGGACCCGCAGAACCTGGGAGCGGTGCTGCGCTCGGCGGCGGCGACCGGCGTCGACGCGGTGGTGCTGCCCAAGGCCGGCGGCTGCGGTATCACCCCGGCGGTGCACAAGGCCAGCGCCGGCCTGAGCCTGATGGTGCGGGTCGTCGAGGACGAGAACCTGGCGCAGGCGATCAGCTTCCTCAAGGAGCACGGCTACTGGGCGATCGGCTGCGAGAGCTCCGAGGGCGAGGACGCCACCACCTTCGAGTTCCCCGAGAAACGCGTGATAGTGATGGGCAACGAAGCCGAGGGCATGCGCCGCCTGACCCGCGAGAGCTGCGACTACCTGGTGCGCATCCCGATGGACTCCGGCGTCGAGAGCCTCAACATCAGCGTCGCCACCGGCGTGATTCTCTACCTGGCCAAGGCCGACCTGGCGCGCGCCGCCTGGGAGGAGAACAACGCCGAGGAGAACGGCGAACCGGCCGTTACCGAGGCGGAACCTGCGCCCCCCGCGATCGACGATCCCGTCAGCGAGGAATAGCACCGACATCCCCGTCGGGATCCACGGCATTCAGTCACGGCAACAGCCCGACTGCTACTCGAAGCTGACCTTGGGGGCCTCGCGCGCCGCGGGCTCCTCGATCTCGAAGTAGTCCGCCGGCCGGCTGCCCGCCATCCCCGCCACCATGTTGGCCGGGAACTGCTGCTGCAGCGTGTTGTAGGCCCGCACCACGTCGTTGTAGTGCTGGCGGCTGTAGGCCACCTTGTTCTCGATGTTGGCCAGCTCCTGCTGGAGCATCAGGAAGTTCTGGTTGGCCTTGAGGTCCGGATAGGCCTCGGCGACCGCGAACAGGCTCTTGAGCGCGCCGGTCAGCATGTTCTCGGCCTCGCCCTGGGCTTCGGCGCCCTGGGCGCTCAGGCAGTTGGCCCGCGCCTCCGTCACCCGCTCGAAGACCTCCTTCTCGTGCGCGGCATAGCCCTTGACCGTCTCCACCAGGTTGGGCACCAGGTCATAGCGCTTCTGCAGCTGCACGTCGATCTGCTGCCAGCTGGCCTCAACAGTGTTTCGCAGTTTCACCAGCCGGTTGTAGATGCTGATGAACCAGATTACGATCACGACGATGATCGCCAGAACTACGAAAAATATCCACATGATGGTTCCTTACCCCCGTGATGCCCAAGTTTACCACTGCCGCCGCCGAAAGCCCACTCCGACAGGCGGCGGAGCCAGCCAGACCGCGTCCGGCTGGTGCTAAGATGCGCCCATGGGCAAAGCGGTCTACGCCGGCACCTTCGATCCGGTGACCTTCGGGCACATCGATATCGTCAATCGCGCCGCCGAGGTATTCGACCACCTGGTGGTCACCACCACCAACAATCTGAACAAGACACCCCTCTTCAGCCTTGAGGAACGGATTGAGCAGTTGCATACCGTGCTGGATGGCACACCGCGGATCGAGATCACCCCGTTCAACGGGCTGCTGGTGGACTTCGCCCGCCAGATCGGCGCCAAGGTGCTGGTACGCGGGCTCCGGGCGGCTGCCGATTTCGACTACGAGTTCGAGATGGGCCTGATGAACCGCGAGTTGGCCCCCGAGATCGAGACCGTGTTCTTTGTTACTCGTCCGCAATATATGTTTGTGTCCAGCAAGCTGGTGCGCGAGATCGCGCGCAAGGGCGGGGACATCAGTTCATTCGTCCCGCCGGCTGTACAAAATGCTATAATGTCCAAATTGAGCCGGCCTGGCACCGGCCCGTAGTGCGTGCCGCCGGAACTGGGTTGAGAGCATGCCTGAAACGAAGGACCCGGTCAGCGAGATCGAGCAACTACTGGACGAGTTGGAGGGCTTCGCCGAGAAGTCCCCCTGGTGGCTGGGCAATAAGATCGCGATCCACGAGGAGGACTTCTTCAGGATCACGCAGCGGATCCGGGAGTTGCTGCCCTCGGAACTGGCCGAGGCGCGCTCGATGCTGACCAAACGCGACCTGATCCTCAAGAACGCCCAGGAGGAGCACCGCCGCATCATCGGCAGCGCCGAGCGGCGGCTGGAAGACCTGACCAGCGAGGAGCAGGTCGTGGTCATCGCTCAGCAGCAAGCCGACCAGATCATCGAACAGGCCCGGCAGGAGGCCGAGACGCTCAAGCGAGAGGCCCTGGTCTACACCACCGAGCTGCTGGAGGACATGGAGCAGCAATTCAGCCAGACGATCGCTTCGATCCAGAAGGGACGGGAGTTCCTGCAGTCGGAGATCAGCGACCAGGTCGAGCAGAACCTGCAGGACATTCAGGAGCCGGAAGAGCCAGCGCCGGAGCCCGCGCTGCCCACGGTCGAACCAGTGGAATAAGGCATCGGGCGGCCTGGGTATAAAGATAATGGGTATAAAATGTGTGATGGGAATCAGCCATTCGTAACCGGGTGGAGAGGTGTAACTATGAGCTCTAGCAATCCGACGCGCATCCTCGCGGTACTGCTGCTGAGTGCCTTGGTGTGCGCGCTCGCGGCCTGCGGCGGCGGCGATGACACGACGGTTCCGGCCACCCCCTACCAGATCGATACGGGCGGCAACTACGTGCCTGATCTGGACATCGAGGGCCCGTCGCAGTACTCCGGTCAGCAGCCGGAAGAGGACCCGGTTGAAATCGATCCGGTCGTGCCACCGGACGTGCCCCAGGAAGCTCCCTTCGAGTTCGGCGACAACATCTTCGCCGTTCCGCTGGACACCAACGGCGCGGGCCGGATCGTGGCCAGCAGCTTCTCACCGGGTCAGCGAGTGGCATTCATCATGGTCAACCTGAATCCCGCCTGGCGTGATGCTCACGCGCTGCCGACGGGCGTGTTCCCGCCGCTGCCGGATTCGCGGTTCACCATCACGGCCAACCTGGTCACCAAGGGCAGCGCGATGGTCTCCGCCGACGAACTGGCGGCTGCTACCGCCGACAGCCTGGGCCCGCTGAGCGGCTACAGCGGCATCGACTTCGCCGCCGAGACCCAGCATCCGTTCGTCCTGCACGAGCGGGACGCCCTGGCCCAGGGCGTCGAGCCGTTCGCCCCGCAGCCACCGAGCAAGTCGACGAGCGCGATTCAGAAGGGCGAGCTGCGCTGGTTCATCCAGGTGGCGCCGCGGCCATCCTGGCCGCCGCGGCCGATTCCGCCGGATCCCGAGCAACCGGATCAGGACACCAGTGAATTCCAGTGGCCGCCGGGCTACAACTGCCAGATCGGTCGCCTGACGACCATCGGTGCCCACTGCCTGGTGTTCCTGACCACCGCGATCAACGACGGCCACCCGGACAAGATCCAGTTCACCGAGGACCGCCTCTACCGGTTGGCTCGCGAGTTCGATACAGTGATCTTCCCGATCGCCACGACCTCCTATGGTGAGGTGGTGAGCTATGGCGAGACCAACGTGATGCGGGACATCGACCGCTATCTGGAGCCACCGATCACCGGGGCGGACTTCGACAACAACGGCGAGTTCCTCCGCGACCTGCCCGGTGACCTGGATGCGGCGCTCGAGAACGAGGAGAAGATCAACATCTTCATCTACGACGGTCCGGACGGTGGCTTCTACATCGGCGCTCCGCTGCAGGATGAAGACACCTACGGCGAGCCGCACTCAGTGGGTTCGACTATCTACATCGGCTCCGACAACTTCCCGCCCAACGACGACTCCTGGGACGCGTCGTTCTCGATCATGGCGCACGAGTTCCAGCACAAGCTGTACTCCGACCACGGCATGCCGATGCGGCCGATCACCGGCGGCGGCGGAAACTACAACTGGCTGAATGAGGGGCTGTCCCAGCTGGACATCCACCTCTGCGGCTACACCGTCAACAGCGGCCGGATCGTCCCCTGGGCGATCGACGGGCAGCTGACCGACTACCTCAGCAGCGTCAACCTGTCCGCGGTCTGCATGGACGGCAACACGCAGTTCCCCTATGCTCAGCAGACGCAGTACGGTAACGGGTTCCTGTTCTTCCTCTACATGCACGAGCACTACAATCCCGGAGTGGCCAAGCGGATCTACGCACTGGGCGAGAAGGGTGAGACCGACTACATCACCTTGATCGAGGCCGGCGCGCAGTGGACCGACACCGCGGGACCGGACCGCATTGAGGGCACCGCCGATGACAAGGAAGTGGACTACAACGACTCCTTCGAGCAGATCTACACGAAGTTCGTGATCGCCAACTTCATCGACGGCATCTACAAGGACAACGATATCGATCTGTTCGACCCGCGCTTCCACTACAACACCATCGACCTGCGCGGGACGGTCAACCTCGCGACCGGCACGATCGTGCTCCCCGGCGTCCGCACCTCGGTGTTCCCGGAGACCGGCGGCTATCCGGTGCAGTCGATCGACCGCAAGGTCATCCCCTGGGGCTGCGACTACTTGGTCTTCAGCAACGGCGACGGGCGCGATCTGGAAGTCACGGTCTACACCGACCCGTACTTCAAGATGTTCATGCTGCCGGTCACCTACAACACCGTCACCAATAAGGTTGACATCACACCCGGTGTGACGATCAACTACTAGCCAACTGGATTTGGAAGTGAAAGGCGCCGCCCATCGGGCGGCGTCTTGCCATCCGGAGGCCGGCGTGCGGCACCCGTGGGCCGCATCGCGCACCGGGAACCACACGGGCATGACGCGGTCTAAGAACCATCGACGCGGGCGGTGGTCATTGGACGGGAGGACCAGATGAACGGTAAACGGATGGCGATTGCGCTGGCCTTGCTGGCCGTAATGCTTCCGCTGGCTTCGGTCGCGAGCTACCCCAGGCAGCTGACGGACGCGCGCCTGGTCGAGCTGGCGGATCGCGACGTGCTGGTGCTGAGGACCAACGACGCGATGCCGACGATCAACACCTACCAGCGCGATGAGGCGGCGCTGTCGCTGAGCTTCCTGCTCAGCCGCGTGGGCCACGACCAGATCGGCGCGCCGGCGGGCAGCACGCCGCTGATCCGGGGCGTGGCGTTCGACGACAGCGACGTCAGCGGCACCACGGTGGTGGTGAAGCTCGCCAGCGATGAGCTGCTCGCGCCGGACTGCTTCCGCTTCAGCCATCCGAGCCGCGGCATCGCGCTGCTGGAGATCTTCCCCGCCGCCGGCCTGAAGGCCACCTCGGGGCTGCTGACCGACGTCGAGCGCCTGATCCCGCCGGAGCCGCCGGCCGTGGAAATCCCCGCGGCGCCCGACCCCGAGCCACAGGCGGCGGCAGCTGAGTTCGACCCGGACGCATTGGGCATCGCGACCGTCGATCTGCGCGAGGCCGACGCACAGCGCGTGCTGGGTCTGGCGGCGGCGACCGGCCTGCTCGATCCGGAGGGCACCGCCCGCGTGGCGACCGAGCACTGGGGCGAGCTGACCGTCAAGCCCGCCGGCCAGAGCATCGTGAGCTGGGTCGGCCAGAGCCCGCCCGGCGAGCTGTACCTGACGGGCAACGCCGAGCAGCTTTCCACCTTCCTGACGATGGCAACCGGCGAGCAGCTCAGCCGCCAGCCGACCTTCGAGCAGTACTGGCTGGCCAACCAGCCCGAGCGCCGGCATTCACCGACCCTGGGCGGGGGCACTTCCGTCGATACCCGCCGGCGCGTGAAGGACGATCCCTTTGCCGGGCTGTACTACGCCGACACCGTGCCCGGCGGCGGCCGGCTGTCCGACGTGCGGGTCAGCCTGCCGGCGATGAGCGGGCTCAACCTGCTGGACGTCCTCAACTACCTGAGCCTGATCAGCGGTATCAGCCTGATCATCGACCCCTACACCTTCGACGAGCCGTTCGGCGGCACGCGCCCGCCGCTGGTCCCGGAGGGCAGCGAAGGCGAAGACGGCGGGCCCGGCTTCCGCTCGGCCGGCATCTTCGATCCGCAGACGCCGCGCAGCGGGGGCACGGTGATCGGTAACTTCGACAACGTGCCGTTCGACACCGCGCTGGAGCTGATCCTGGGCGTTCACGGGCTGAAGTACGTGGTCTACGACGGCGGCGGCGGCTCCGCCGGTGGCGGCGGGCGCTATGGGCATCCGACCAGCGGCGACCCCTATTCCCGGCCCGTGGTGCTGATCACCAGCCGCGAGCGGCTGGAGCAGGAGCTGCTGGGTCAGAACACCATCGACCTCCACCAGATGCACTACGCCGACCCCTACCTGATGACCGAGCTGCTCGATGAGTTCAACATGCTGCCGGGCACGGACAGTGGCTGGTATATCTACGGCGGCAGCGGGGGCAACTACGGTGGTGGTGGCGGTGGCGGCACGGGTGGCGGAAGCTCAGGCGGCAGCGGCGGTGGCCGTGGCGGCGGTGGTCAGGGCGGGGCTAACCGGGCTCCGGTGCCGGACCTGCTGGTGTACCGCGGCACCACGCGGCAGCCCGTCCATGACGCCGTGCTCGGCGCGGTGGAGGATGGCGCCAGCGTGATCCGCGTCTTGCTGCCGATGGAGCAGGACGGCCGCTACGTGACGGCCTTCGCCCGCTAGGTAAGCGCCGCGCTAGTTGCCGTACGTGAAGATCGCCAGATCAGCGATGAAGTGCACCATCACGGCCGGCCAGAGGCTGCCGCGCCTGACCACCCACCAGCCCAGCAGTGCGCCCCAGACGCCGGCCAGCAGCACGCCGACGATGCCGTGGGGCGTGCCGAACCAGTGGAAAAGCCCGAAGACCACCGCGTGCACCACGATCGCGCGCGTCGGTGACATCAGGGGCTTCAGCGAGCCGAGCAGCACCCCGCGGAACCACAGCTCCTCGATGAGCGCGTTGGCCAGCGCGAAGACCACGCCCAGTGTCCAGTACTTCCACAGCGGACTCTCGCCCGCCCGCGTGCCAAACATCTGCAGCGGCTCGTGGCTGCCCGCGCAGTAGTACATGTAGCCCGCCAGCCCCAGGACGGTCAGTACCGCCAGCAGCAGCACGACCAGCAGATCCTGCCACTTGAAGCGCCAGCGCAGGTAGAAGTCGAAACGGACCGCCGGCATCCGCAGCGCCACGTAGTAGACGCCGGCCAAAAGCAGGAAGCCCAGGGCGTAGAGCAGCAGGTCGCGCAGTTCCTTGGCCTCGGGCGGAATCAGCGCCGGCAGACTCCAGCGCGGAAGGCCCGTCGCGAAGCCGTAGAGCAGCGGCCAGGCGCCGAAGCAGGCCAGCGCGAAGACGCTGACCATCAGCAGATGCGCGGCGCGCGGCAGGCCGTGGCCACCCTCGTGCCCACCCGTGCTGAGCTCCATGTAGTACTCGCGCAGGGCGTAGTAGACCATCGCGCACATGAGGTAGATCAGCGCCAGGCCCAGCAGCGGGTGCATCCGCCGCCAGAACTCCTGCAGCGCCGCGACCACCGGCAGCAGCGCGATGATCAGGCCGTAGAGCGGGGCCAGCCGCGGCGGATAGATCACAGTCGGCATGCGCAGATTATGCCACGGGTGCCAGATCAGCCGTCAGCTGTCAGCTGTCAGTAGCGCGAGCGCCCCTGCTCGCGATTCGCTGGGAGCGCCGGCATGCTGCCGGCATCCTCGCTAGGGGCGAAGCCACGCTTCGCCCGCAACGCCCGGACTAACCACAGAGATCGCAGAGACCACAGAGGACTCGGGATTCAGGCGTCAGGATTCAGGATGTTCCAGTAGGGCGGGCGTCCCGCCTGCCATCTGCCCCGGTGGCGCAAGCGTCTCGCCCGCGATCCGTACGGGCCGGTCTCAGACCGCCCCTGACGCCGCGGGCCAGCGCAACGTGCGGTTTGCCCCAACACCCGGTAGGCGGGGTTTCAACCCCGCGATTCAAATGTCAGGCGGCTGAAGCCCCCTGTTACCGGGGATGCGGACGGGGCGTCCGCGCTCCAAACGCCGGTAGGGGCGAAGCCATGCTTCGCCCGCCTCGGCGCAGATTAGCTGCGACTAGGACCCAGTCTCAGCGCTGTCAACTCCAACAGGAGAAGCTCCCGAAAGAGAGGGGGGGGCGGGGCAGGCTGGTGGTGGTGGTGGGGTGAGCGGGGTGCCAAGGCTGGTTGACGGTGGCGCAAGCGTCTCGCTTGTGATCCGTACGGGCCGGTCTCAGACCGCCCCTGACGCCGCGGGCCAGCGCAACGTGCGGTTTGCCCCAACACCCGGTAGGCGGGGTTTCAACCCCGCGATTCAAATGTCAGGCGGCTGAAGCCCCCTGTTACCGGGGATGCGGACGGGGCGTCCGCGCTCCAAACGCCGGTAGGGGCGAAGCCATGCTTCGCCCGCCTCGGCGCAGATTAGCTGCGACTAGGACCCAGTCTCAGCGCTGTCAACTCCAACAGGAGAAGCTCCCGAAAGAGAGGGGGGGGCGGGGCAGGCTGGTGGTGGTGGTGGGGTGAGCGGGGTGCCAAGGCTGGTTGACGGTGGCGCAAGCGTCTCGCTTGTGATTCACCGGGAGTACGGGCGTCTCGCCCGCATCCCCGGTAGCGGCGACGGCTCTGTCGCCGGATTCAGTCGGCGGAACCGCGGCCGCCGCTACGTTACCGCACCGCGGACTCCGGACTGCGGACTTCGGACCATCCCTGTAACCTGTAACCTTGAACCTGTCACCTTCCCCGGTCATACTCCTGGCTGATGTCGTAGCGGCTCTGCCAGGCCGCCCCGGTCCAGTCCTCGCGCGACCGGTGGCGCGGGCGTCCCCGCCCG
>CAZSSB010000031.1:0-6110 GCA_964609245.1 uncultured Planctomycetales bacterium
ATCACCGTGCAGCTGAATCCAACCGGCAGCGTGGCGGGCACGGTCACCGTCACATCGGCCGCGTTGTCGAAGGTCAGAACATTGCCTGTGTCGGTGGCCTGCAGCGTGTACGTGGTCCCGGTCTGATCATTGTACGTGTTCGTGACGCCAAAGATCGAGTACGCATTGCCGTTTACGTCGTTGGCAAGGTCGGTCGTGATGCCCGTATCGCCCTTGGCCGCCAGCAACTGCCAGTAGCTGTTCGACGTAGTCGGCAGTGTCGGCGGCGCATTGCCGGTGCCAGCCGTCTCATTGACGTAGACCCAGCTCGAGCCGGACTGCGTGACCACGTCCTGCTTGGAATACTCGACCACGGCCGAGTATGCACCGCGTGAGGTGGGCGGTTTGAGAACACGCGGCAGCCTGGTGTCGACTATTTGCAATGTTGGGACGGACGCCATGACGGACTGGTTAAAGCCCGTTCCTGTTTGTCCTTGGTCGTTGCGGCCAGCTGCCCGCAGTTCACCGTCATTGTTGAGAACGAACAGGGTCGTCTCACCCTTGTCGCCCATAATCGACCAAGTTGAGATCTCACCCCAAACGCCTTGCACAAGGCCCCAGGCCTGGTTAGCCGCAGCCGTGCCAGCGGCGTTCTTAGCGGTGTTATAATAAGTATCGTATCCGATACTGGCCAAGGACTTTGAGCCGCTGATAGTTGCTTCTAGGACAATAAACTGTGCGCTGTTGTAGTGACCGCCAACCTCGGCGCGGGTCAGGTTCCCGTCAAAATTCGCCGGCAGGTCGACAAATTCCGTAAACGTGCCGAGGTCGGTCGTGGCGCCATCGCCCAGGAGCGCCGTTGTCATTCGTCCGGCTACATAACCAACGCCCTCATCCGTGATAGCAACGACAACCGGGCGCTCTCCGCCACCGGCGGTAATGCTTGTTACCGTCTTGGTTGCCAGGGTGCCCGCCACCGTCGTGAATACATTGACAGACCCCGTCGTAACTCCCGTGCCGATGCCATATGCCTCACTACCAGATGCCTGCACAAGGCCGGCAGTCGTCACAATCCAGGCGGCAGAGAAGTTACTGACAATGTCGGAACCGCTTACGGCAGCCATTGAGATATCTGTGCGGTATGTGCCAGACCCAGGAGACGTTTCTAGCAATTCTGGATACTGCAGGTCGGTCGTGTTGTTATTGCCGTGGGCGCCACTTGAACCAGACCCCCAACGCCATAGCTTGTTATCCGTTGTCCACGCAAAAACCGGGTCCGTCTCGGTGCAGCAAGCCAATCCGGCGATATTTGGCAATGCGGTTGCGCCACTGTCGGCTACAATTGCCGGCGTCGACAGGTCTGTCGTCGCGCCATTGCCCATCGTGTAGTTCGAGCCCTCGCCGCAACCATAGAGGTTGCCTCCGGACGTAATGGCAAACCAAAAACGCCCGCCCTCGCCCACCGCGCGCTCGGTCCATACCTGCTCGATGTGTACCGCAGAGAGAGCGGAGATCTTTGTTAAAGATGTGATGGCTGTCGTGCCGCCGTGGCCGGCTTGGCCATCGTCCGACTTGCCCATCGAGTACAGATTGCCAGTGGCTTCATCCGTCTGGACAATGATATAATCGCTGCCGAGATAAATCGCCTCGGGCGAAACGGTCGAGGTGTCCCAAGGGAGCGGAAGTTCATACGCGCCCTCCGTGTCACCGACCGGGTTGAAGGCAAAGCTGGCAGTATCGCCCCACACGAGGATGCGGCCGTCTGCCGTGCCACAGGCGCCAAATTTAAGGCCGCCTTGCCCGTTTACGGTGGGCTTGATTGTCACCCGTCCGTCTGTGTCTGCGGCTGGCAGGATCTGCGTCGTGGCGACGTCCTGCCAGTCCTCGCTGCCGAGGTGGATGTTCAAGGCCGCCTCGATCTCGGCGCCGGTCATGGCGCCGCCCTCGCCACTACCCTCAACCACGCGCCGGTTGAGCAGCTGAAAGCTCGTGCCGTCGTATTCGATCAGGGCCAGAGCGCCAAGGTAGAGATCGCCCGCCTGTAGAGCCGTTCCATCCAGCCGCACCACCGCCTTGGCACCGAGGCCATTGACGTTGACCGTGGTCGCGCCGCTGTTGATTGTGCCAACGATGAACGAAAACTGTTGCCCGGCGGAGTAGGCCGTCATGGCCCAACCAGTTGTCAGCGTAATCGCGTCCCCGGTGCCGCCGACAATGCTGACATAACGGTGCGTGCCGTTGATCGCGCCATTGACGGTCAGGTACTGGTTGATCGCCGTGGCGTCGCCCACGTTCAGGTGCCGGAACGAACCCATGGGCAGATTGTCTGATGGCTGATTGCCGCCGTCCTTCTTCAGCGTCGCATTGATCGCAGAGCCGATATCCTGGTCGTGCGTGTCGTGGTCGGTAGACACAATGTCCACGCCATCGGCCTCGGCCTCCTGCCACACCTGCGTGCCGTTGCGCGTGCCATCCGACCGCTGAAAGGTTTGATTAGGTGCGCTACCAGTCCAAGGCATGCGGCTTGCACTCCACGTCTAGCATGTGTTGTTATGCCGGCGGCGCGGGGCCGTCCGTAATTGTTCTGGTCGGAAGCAGGATCATGTGCGGCGGGGTTCTTCCACCCGCGCCACCTATTCCTGTGGTGTCGCGCCCGTGGCCATAGTCGGGCCCGCCGTCAGCGAGCGCCGGTACTCGACCATCAGCCGCGCGAACTGCGCCGAGCGTGACGGCCCCATGCGCTCCTCGAGCGCCAGCAGCAGCTGCTGTCGCGCCGCCGGGTCAGCCGTGAACAGCCGCCGCGCAATGGCCTCGGCCGTATCCGGGCGCATGCCAGTCAAGCGATCGAGCAGCATCTCTGCATAGCGCATGCCCATGGCCATGAAGCCCGGCGAGCGGGCGAACTCCTCGACCGTGCTCGAGATCTGCGAGATACCCTCATAGGCCTCATCATCAGCGAGGTTGCGCGCAGTCGGTGAGCCGCCGCGCATGATATCTCGCGTCGCGATCATGCTGCGCTCGGCACCCAGTAGGCCGCCAAACCGCTCGGGCCGGTTGGCAAACTCAGCGCCGTCATCCTTTGATCGGGGAATAATGACGCGCAAAATCTCCTGCACGCGGGGATTGTTGAAGATGCGCGTGATATCGGCCGTGCGCTCCTTGCGCCTGATCATGTTTTGGGCGGCCGTGTAAAAGCCCAGCCGCGCCAGCTTGCGCTCGCCTTCGGTGGCCAGCTCCGCGAACATATCAGCCACGACCTCGGAGTCGTCCTTGAGCGACTTGGCCCCGAGCTCCAGCGCGTCACGCATGGCCGCGTTGCCAGCGAACTGCTCACGAGCCGCGGCATACTTCTTGCCGAGGTCGTTGACAGTGATGCCGTCCACCGCATCAATCAACCGACGCAAGGGGCCAATTTGATCGTCACCCTGGCCGCGCAGAACGCGAGCAACGTTGCGGTTCCCAGACTGCAGGGCAACCTGGATCAGCGCGTCAATTGCTTCCTTGGCCTCTTGGAAGGCCGTCCAGCTTGTTCTTGCCTTGCCGGTTTCGTCCGTAAACTCGCGAACCAGCTTACGCAGCAGCGTTGCTGTCGTCCGCCCTGTCTCCCCCGATGCAATTTGAGCCATTACGTCGTCAAGAATTGGCTGGATCGCCGGCGCGATATCGACGCCCTCGGCCGCCTTGCGCACAGCGTCATAGCTTTCCTTGGCCTCCGCCATCGCTTGCGCGAGCAACTGCTTGCCGGTCTGGTAGCCGGTCTTGCCGTGGCCGTGCAACTTGCTGTCCACGATCCGTAGCGCCCGCTTCAGGGCGTCCAGCACACGCTCGGCCTGGCCCATCGGCACCGCTTCATCCGGGCGCGTGCCAAAGCGTGAGCCTAGGGTCGCGGCGGCCTGCTTGCCGGTGACAGGCGCCCCAAGCTCGGCGCGCGTTGGGAGGCCCGTGCGCGCGGCCAGATCCGGCGCGGCGCTACCAGGCGGTGTCAGGCCAGTCTGGCGCGCTTGGAGGAACTCCTTGCCGGGATTGGCTGCCGCGGTATGTTGTCGCCCGGCAGCGGCCGCAAGGCGCTGCAGGCTCTCGTCAAGGTCGACCGGCGCCAGCATCTGCTGCGCCCGACTGTTCTCGCCCATCGTGGCATTGTCGCCAGCCTGGGCAAGCCGCTGCCGGAGGTCGGTCGTCGTGACGCCTGCGCGCATCAGATGGTTGGCGATCACCTGATCCGCCGCCGCCTCTGCCGGAGTAGGCGCGACAGGCCGCGGCGCTGCTGCGGCGCCCATGGACCGCGGCGGCTGCTCCGTAGCGACCACGCCAGCGCGCTGCAGGGCGGGCTTCACGGTGGCGCTCAGGCGGGCCAGCTGGGGGCTCAGCACCTCGCCGGCCTTTTGCACGCCAGTCCCTATGCCGGAAATCGCAACGGGTGCGAACGCGCCGAAGACGCCACCAATTGGTGCGCCCTGCGCGGCCTCCTGCAGCCGCTCCTGGCCGGCCTCGAACACGTCCTGCCCCTCGCGGCCCTCCGCATTGCCAAAGATTGCCGTGCCGGCATAGCCTGCGCCAGCCGCGAAGTTGCGGGCAGTGCCACCGACCGACAGGCTGGGCGAGAAAGCGCCAATGGGGCCGCCTGCGAGTAGCCCTGCACCCTGCTGAAGGGCTGTTGAGCCCGCCTTCAGCGGAGCCAGGCCGCCAACAAGGCCACCCGCCACCTTGGCGGCCGTGCTTAACACCGGATAGGCCTCATCGATCGCGCGATCATGAGCGCGCTGATAGGCTAGGCTCTCATCGTAGGGTGCTCCAATCGCACCGCCCGTAAGGTAGTATTGGGCCGCGCTTGTCGCCGCGTTCAGCTCATCGAGGAACGGCCCGACGAATACACCGCGTGTGGGAGTGCGCACAGTGTTGCTGAGGGCGTTCACAGCGCCCTCGACGCCGCCGGCCTGCCGCTCCTTGGCCACGTAGTCGTCGGCCCAGCGCTTCAGCGCGCGTTCGCGAAAGGGCTCCTCGAGGCCGTCGATCTGCTGGCGCACTTCCGGCACCGACTTTGACGTGTCGATGCCGCTGGCAACGTGATCCTTGAGGATGTCCCACGCCTGCTCTGGCGTGCTGCCCTCGGGGCCGGTCACGCGGTATGTCTGGCCGGATGGCGACGAAAACCGAAAGACCGGCATCAGCGCGTCCCCGTCGGCAAAGATTCTACTTCAACACCCCAGCCCGTCGGCATACTGCCGGGCTTACGACTGCCGGCCTGGATGCGGTCCTGCTCCGAGAATAGTGGATTGCGGTCTGACCACTGCTGCAGGGCTACATAAAACCGGCTGTCCAGTCGCCCGCCGTTGTTCGCCTTGTACCGCTCCGCTAACTGCGCGACCTCGACATTGCGGCGAGCCAGCCTGCGCTGGTACTCGATCAGCATGAGGTTGCCCTCCTCTGTGTTCGACAGGTTTGGCACCATGTCGACCAAGAACTGCCTGTCTGCATCGGACATAGCCCCCGGCATGTCTGCGCGGTTGGCCAAGGCGAGCTTGCCCGTGATCGCCTCGAACAGCTGCGCGTTGCTCAGCGTATCAGACTGGATGCCGAGCGCGGCACCGACACGACGCAGCGCCAGGCCGGTCTGTGTTCCGGGGCCTTGCGCCAGCGCGCCGCCCGTTACCAGCGTCTGCAGCATGTCGAGAGTTGACAGCGTCGACCGCGCCGCGATGGCCCTGTCCCTGATTTCCGTTTCCGCCTTGGCCAGGCTCTTGCCGGCCTCCGTGTCGTAGGCCTCATTAGCCTTTTTGTTGGGATCGGCCGTCAACGCCGCCACGCCGCCCTTCATGTCGCCGGCTGCAATCAGCTGCCGGGCGCGCTGCTGCTGCGGTGTCAGCGCTTGCGCTGGTGCGGCTGCCGGCGCCGCTTCAGGTGTCGGCGCCTCCGGCATCGGTGCGCCAGCAATTGGATCTGGCGTCGGGTCAAATGGATCGGGCGGAGCCGGGGGCGCTGCTACTGCTGCAGGCCCCGTTGGCTGTTGCGGCGGCACCAGGCCGAGGCTCTCAAGCAGTTGCTGCTGCTGCTTCTTCTGCAGCTCGAACTCAAGCTCAGCCACCTGCCGTGCCTTATCCACCTCCAGCGGCACGAGATCGCGCTGGCGCTGC
>CAZSSB010000031.1:6210-24823 GCA_964609245.1 uncultured Planctomycetales bacterium
CGGCTGGTCTGCCACTTGCGATTGTCCTTCGTCTGCCGATCCTGCACGACCAGGCCCATGCCCTGCTCGTCCATACCCGGCACGCCCGAGCCCATCAGGATGCGCGCCATGCTGGGCGTGTCTGGGGCCTCAAGAGCCTGCGCCATCGTGTTCGTGCGGTAGTCCCGGTTGCGGTTCTCAGCAGAGTTGGCATCGCCGGCAAAGAGGCCATAGCCAAGGCCAGAGAGCGCACCCTCGAGGCCCGAGAACTTGCCACCACTAATGGGTGCGTTCCAATAGTCGCGCGACTGCTGGCGGCTTTGGTTGATGTTGTTTTGCGGAATCCAACGCGATGCCACATCAGCCTCCAGGCTTGTACAAAGTGTGAGCCTCCCACGACGAGCCGTAGCCAGCAGGCGGCTGATTGAACATATTGGCCGCCACGTTTATGCCGGTCCCGAGCAGGGTCGGTGCCGCAAGGGCTGTAGACCCGCCAAGTGCTCCGAGAAGGCCTGCGCTCAGGCCGCCAGTAACGGGCGCAGTAAGCAGGCCGACACCCATCTTGATCGCGTTTCCGATGCCGGCGTTGTGCTGCTCCACTGCCTTCTGCTTAGCCTGGAACTCCCGGTCGTAGGCACCCATCGCATCGACCGGCGCCTGCGTGGCCGTGCCGCCGAACTGCGGCGCGAGCGACTGCATGCTGCCGAGCAACCCGAGGTTCTGGCGGATATCGGCCGCGCCCTGGTTGCGCTGCATCAGCTCGTTGCCGATCAGGCGCTGCTCCTCGCCCGGCGTTGCCAAGGTGGCGCGCGAGGACAAATCGACTAGCGCCCGGTTCTGGCTGTCTGCCAGGTTGCTGGTTGCATCGCTCCAGGCCTCGGAGCCGATCGGCAGGCCCCGGTTCAGCAGGTTCGTCTGCATGTCGCGCGACTGCTGCTCGAACTGCGGGCGCATGTACGTCATGCCCCGGTCAAACAACGCTTGCCCAACAGGGACGCCGCCGCCCTGGTTCTGGATGGCACCGGCCGTCGTGAACTGTTGCTGTGGCAGGAAACCAGTGTAGCCCGCCGTGGTCCCAAGGACGTCGTTTGCGGCTCCACCCAGGAGCGGATTCAGATCCTGCGTCTGACCAACGACGTTGCCCTTGTCGTCGAGGTTCGCGGTGACCGAGCCAAACGTGTTTGTCTGCTGACCAGCCAGCGCATTGGCCTTTTGCGATGCCTGATTTGCGCTTGTTTGCGCGCCGATTAGCTTCGTTGCGTCACGCTCTGGCGCTTTCTTCTTGCCCAACTCGCCCTCCCTGTCTCACCCGTGCAGACGGAGCCAGCCAGCGGCATTCGCTGCGCAGCATCCCATAGATATCAAGATCGTCGCCCTCGCCGCCTGCCTCCCGCAGCGTGCCCTCGCGTACGAAGCCCAACCGCTCGACAACGCTGCGCGCCGGCTCATTGTCCTCCGGCACCAACGTCGTCACGCGGTTGCAGCCCAACTGCTCGAACGGGTATGCAAAGATCTGCTTGATGTGCCGCCTGCTGAGCCAGCCGGTATCACCTGCCCAATGCGCCTCGATGTTGCGGCCCTGGTGGTGGATGAACAGCACCGCGCCGATCAGCTCCTTGTGCCGGACGCATGCCATGATCTCGTAGTCGTAGGTGTGGACCATCTCCGTGGCTCTCATACCTAACCGGGCCGCCAGCCAGTCGGTGACAACCGCCTTGTGGTCCGGCTTGGTGACGAGGTGCATCATCGGATAGAGCCCGGCTTCATGAGGACGTCGGTGGCAAACCACTCGAGATCACGCGACTGCGCCGTGACTTGAAACCGTACACTGACTGATTGGCCCTCGCCGTCAATCGTGAACCAGCGCCGGTCAGCCCGCGCCTGCGCACCCCATGGGCTCCCCCATGCGCTGCCCCAGGGCGTGTCTGTCTCGTCCGTCGAGATGGCAACAGATTCGCCAATCCGCGAGCGCAGGATGTAGTTGGTGTCAACGCCGACCTGCCCTGAGACGCCGCCAGCCGTGCGCACGGTCGGTCGAATTGCCGTGAACAGATTGGTCAGCCCAGCGCCCTGCGGCACCACGAAAGCACCGCTGCTGCGCGCCGTGATGGCCGAGCCCTCGTCATCTTCGGCACCCGTCAGCATCACCCGGCCGTTGCCGGTGCCGAGAAAGAGGCGATCGTTGAACGAACACAGCCGCGCGCCGGGCCAGCCGGTGAAGGTGCTCCACGTGTTGGATCGCGTGTTGAGGACGTACTGCGCCCAAAGCGCGCCAGACACTTGCGGCACCGTCACATAGACCGTGCCCAGGTGCAGAGCACCGTGCCAGCCTGCGGTGCCGCCGTGCCGCGCGGCCTCCGTGACGACACCCGGCGCGATCTTGCCCCACGGATTAATCCTCGCCAAATCAAGCGCAACGCCGCCAATGGCTACCGAGACAGGCAGGATGCCCAGCCGCGTCAACACCAGCAGCTCGCCGCCGACCTTGAACAAACACTGCCGCCCGATCGGAACCGCGCCGTCGAACTTGCCAATTAGCGTAAACGTGCTCGAGACGTCGCCCTGATAGATCAGCAGCTGCCCTGTGGACATGACAAAGACTGTCATGTCATCCGCGCCATCGCCGGCATCGCGCGACCATGAGCCAATGGCCATGCAGATGCCGCCCTCAGCGATCTGGCTGAGCTGGAACTTGGTCAGGGCGCCCGTGATGCCGCCCGCCGATCCATACCAGACGTCTGCGCTGCCGTTCTCGCAGAACCACACGCGGTTGCGCACGACACCCACGTTGACCAGGTTCGCAATGGTCAAGCCGCTGCCGGACCATGCCGTCGCACTGATCGATGATCCGTCGAAGTCCTGCGGCGCGTCCGTGCCGTTGACCATCAGCAGGCGGTTGTTATAGAGCGCCGTCTGCCAGCGGTTGGCCGTGAAGCCAGATGCCAACGATGTGGCTGTTCCTGCCGTGGTCACGTCGTAGATCGCGCCGCCGCCGGCTGCCAGCATCTTCTGTGCTGTCAATCCGACAAACGCCGCCAGGGTCTGCACCTCGCCACTGCCAACGCCTGTCGCATGTTCTGCGTAGCCATCACGCAGCCCCAGGTTGCCCTCGCGCGCGGTCCAATTGTTGAGAACACGTGCCTCGTTGGGCTGCAGTGCCGTGATATCGTCGCGCAAGTTGAGGCCAGCGTAGGGAGCCGGCAACGTGCGCATCAGGCCCTGCTGGAACTGCGTGGGCTTGTGCCGGAATATGCCGGGGTTGCGCCGCAGCAGCAGTGCCACTTATCGGCCGCCCTGCTGCAGCATCTGTGCCATCGACGGTCCACCCATCGACGGTCCACCCATCGACGGTCCCGGCTGCGGGCCTGCCGGCATCTGCCCGGCACTACCTTGCAGGATGCTGAGGGCCGCCATGCTCAGCGCCTGCGCGCCTCCAGGCATGGCCAAGACCATGCTGATGGGATCGGTGCCGACGCCAGCCTCGGCCGGCTGCGGCTGTGGGCTCGGCGGCTGGGCCATGGATGGGTCCATAAACATCTCGTTCATCAGGCTCCAAATCCTCTGTCTGGTATGTTGTCGACAACGATCCTTGGCGGGCCGAGGTTGATCTTGCCCTTGCTGCCGCCGTCCGCCAGCACCTGCTCGAGCAGCGCCTCATATTCGCGGTATTCCGGCTCATATGGCATGCCCTTGGCCTGCAGCAGCCGCCACTTCAGGGCGAGCGTCAGCAGATCCTCGTCAATCAGCGACGTGTCGGCATCGGCTGACCACTCGCGCACAGCCGTGCTGTCGGACTGCCGTGTGATCCAGTTGCGGCTGTAGTACTCGTAGTACAGCGTCTCGCCATCAACCGTGGGCGTGGGGTGGATGTAGATCTGGCCAGCCTGCTCACGCCACCAGCGGTCGATCGTGGCCCCGGCCGTGATATCCGATTTTAGCCACGACCATTGCGCCGACGATGTTGGGCCGAGCAGCTGGCGCTGGTTGGTCTGGTCCCAATGCGACATTGGCGCATGCGCCCGGAAGTCTGACGGCAAATCGTAGTTGGCCTGGTCGGCTACCGTCGTGATCGTCGCCGTGTTGAGCAGCGCCGTGAACCTGTGCTGCCGCTCGAGCGTGTTGCCGGTGCGCTGCACCAGCGCCACGGCCTGGCGTGCCGTCAGGTTGGCGTTGCCAACAAAGTTCGATGGGATCTCGAACGACCCCACCTCCTCCATGGCTGCCGTGCAGATGCTGGCGATGGTCATTGCGGGCTCGCAAACCGGCCGTCAGGACTACGGAAGCCAGTCGGGCTCGATCGGTCCTTGATGGCCCGCAGCTGGTCGGCCTGCGTGCGGCCATTCGTGCGCTCGCCAGCCCGCCCGCGCATGTCCATCAAAGCTGCCTCGATCGCGGCCGGCTCGGCATCGCTGACGAAGCCCTTCACGTCGCGGGCCGTGATGTCCTCGATGCGCTTACCCGACACCATCAGGCCGCTCACACGGCTTTCCAGCGCCTCGGACTGCGAAGGTGTCAGGGCTGCGGCGGCAGTTGCTCCACCGGCTGCGGCGCCAGTGAGGCCGAGCATCTTCTGCCCCTTGTATTGTTTGTTGTCAGACCAGCCCCTGATGTCATCGCCGGTAGTGCCGGGGTTGTCGGTCAGGTAGTCGGACGTGGCCGCCCGGCGCGCGTCAATCTCGGCTGTAGATGGGGGTGCCTTGCCGCGCTGGAAGCGCAGCTGGTCAGAGATTTGCCCGGAGGTGATGTTCCGCGGATCGCCCCCTTGATCGGCCACCCCCCCTAGCATATCTCTAACAATACGAGAGTCAGAGGCTGTATAGGACCGCGCAGGAGGTGGCAATGGCGAAGCAGGTGGTGGACTTGGTGCTTGTGCCCCCGGTAACGGGCCTTGAGCCTGAGCTATGGGCGGAGCGATCTGTTGCTGCGGCTGAGCACCGCCGCCGGGTGATTGCTGCGGCGTGCCTGCCTGCTGACCGCCGTAACGCCCGCGGTGCCTGTCGTAGAAGTCCTGCACCGCCCGCTGCTCCGACCGAATAGCGGACAGCTCTGGCCCTCCAATAAAGTCGCCCGGCTTGCCCCGCGGGAATGCAGCCCGACCGAACATAAAACCGCTGGCGGCCGCTAGTTCCGCCTTCTGTATCGTCTCGTAAACCTTTGCAGCCTCCTCAGCTCGCTTGTAGCGCTCGTAGTACAGCAGCTTTTCCTCGTCTGTCTCGGCCGCAAGATAGGCGTCGAATGCTGCTTGCGCTTCGTCTGCGTTTTTGCGCCTCATAGCCTCTGTTACGGTTATAGTGCCGCCAGCCGCGCCAATCTTGAGGGCGGTCGGGCTAATCGAACGATCAAAGAATTGAGCAGCCGTCTCGTTCGTTAGCGCGCCACGGCTAGCCTTGCCAACGCCATCGTACGCCTTGAATGGGTCGGGCTTGCCCATCTTGTCGTAGGCGCCCGTCACCCTGCCGGCACGACCTCCAGCATTGCCGACCTGCACCTCTGTGCCTACGACACCGGAGTCGATGATATCGCGACCGATCTTGGTAACTTCCTGCCCTTTCTTTTTTGCAGCCTCCGTTGCCTTGTTAGCCATGTGCCGCGCGGCGGCTCCGCCGCCCAGGAGCCCCAGCGCAGGCACGCCCCACGACACGAAAGGGCTCATCTTAGCCCTCTCGTCCAACTTTTCCTTCGTTCTGAGAAAGTTGTTTATTCGCTCCGCAGCAAGCTCGTCTGGCGATTTAGGCGGCGCTGGCGGAGGTTTGGGATAGCTGGCATTGTGTCTCTTCAAATGCAGCGTCGTCTTCCCCCCGGCCACGCCGTCAACGCTCAGACCCTTGTCGGCCTGAAACCGCTTGATCTCGTCCGGTGTTGCCTTCTCGATGTTGAAAAACCTATTCGGATCATAGACCGAATAGTCGACCGGATCGGCCATCACTCACCTCCATGCGCCATATGCTGGGCGTCCGTCAGCATTATCCCGCCTGCTCCGAGGCCAATTTTGCTTGCCTTGCCCAGCCGCCCCACTGCCTGCATGCCCTTCAAGACTGGACTTAAGCCCAAGAAAGACGCCGGCAAAGCCATGTAGGGGTTCGCAGCCGCCATATCCTCGACCTCGACAGCGCTGCTCGCAGGCATAAAGTCCGAGAACGGGAGAAGCGCGCCACCGATCGCGCCGCGCCCCGAGTCCATGAGATACTGCCCCACCGTCTCGCCCCGCTGATGTGAGGCCGGGTAGCCCAGCATCATGTGGTTAAGGCCCTCGCGTCCAGCGTCGCTCATCTGGTCGTAGTGCGACGTGTCCGCAGCATGGCTCATGCCTGGCGCTTGTGCCGGCGCAGCCAGTTGCTCCGGCCGCGCCGTCATCAGGTAGCGCGCCAGGGTAAGCCGATCGGCCTCATCGTCCATGGACTACTCCACGACTGGGCAGGCGTTGTTGACGGTGACGTTGCCGCCGCCGTCGTTGGTCAGCACGCGGCCAGCCCACGTCAGGCCCGCCTTGTCGCCGCTGGTCACACTGATCTGCACGTTCTTGCCAATCGGCAACTCCGTGCCACTGTAGGAACTCAGAGCCGCCGAGCCGCCTGTGGCACTACCCGTGCCAAGTAGAATGCCGTGCTTGTAGACCGAAACATTGACCGCCATCGCTTACCTCACGTCCGTTCGAGCCACGCCTTGGCCTGCTTGCGCCACTTCCCGACCTCGCGGCCCATATTCTGCACGGCCTGATCCGACAGCCCGGCGATCTGTTCGATAGTCTGCACGCCCTGGCGCTCCAGCCACTCCATGCTGTTGCGCGGCAAGAAATCGGCTTTGCTGAGCGGCGTTCCTTTGACCGTGCGTGCAATCACTTCCGGCTCTGGCGCTGCAGCCACCGCCGATGCCTGAGCCGCGGCGTTCTTCATCGCCTCATAGGCCTCCCACGCGCCTGGGAAGCGGCTTTTCAGCTCGGACGCATTAAACGGCTTGACCACCTGCACCGACACATCGTGCGAGCCCACCACCTTGCTTTGCAGCGCAGGGATAAGCTTGTAGACCGAGCGTCCGGCCTTTTCGCTGGCCTTTGGGTCGACCGTCTCCACATCAACAAAGCGGCCCATCACCTGGGCGTTACTGGCCGAGGCCGGGAACCAGTTCTCTTGCATTGTCAGTGCTCCGTCAAAAAGTCGCCGCCACCCAGATAGGTGACGCGCGCGAAGTGCTGCCCTAGCCGCTCCCGCCACCACTCCGGCGGCTGTACGGTCAAGTGCAGCGGCTTGCCAATCGTCGTGCCAAATGCGTCCGGGTCACTCGATATATGCCAGTAGCAGGCCCGCCGAACATGCTGTGAAACCTCAGAAAGAACAGCCTCGACGCGGCCGGGCGGGATGTGCTCCATCACGTCACAGCACACGCCATAGTCCGCCGCCTGCACGCCAGCCAGATCCCACAGCGGCGCGACGTAAAGCGGCACAGCAACCTCGCCATCAAGGCAGTTGGCGGCAATGTCGATGCCACGCACATCGAGCCCGCGCTGCTGCAGCGCATGCGCCAGACGGCCGGTGCCGACGCCGAAGTCGAGCAACGATGCGCCGGCAGATGGCGCGAGCCGCGTTACGATCGCCTCGCAGCGGCGCTCGCCTGGCGAGTTGCTGCGGTATGGCGCATGCCGCCACATGGCCTGGTACTTCAAGCGCTCCGCGCCCGTCTCGTCCGCGTCGGTTCCGTCGATCGCGCGCAGCGTATCCTGCAGTAGGCCATCGCCCACCACCTCGATCGTTACCGGGTCGATATCGGGCTGCTGGAAGCGGTGGCGCATGGCCAGGAAGTCCGACACCTGCGCCACGAAATTCATGCGGGTGCGTCGGCCATTGACGTCAATGTGCACCTTGGCATCGGCCCGATCTGGGTAGGCGTGCGTTGCGCCGGCCCGAAAGCTGCTGTCGAGGCCGTGAAACACAAAGTCGCGGAAGCCCAGCGCATAACCCAGATTGAGCCAGCGCGTGCCCATCGTGGAGCCGCCGCCGAGCATGAACCACGTCTCGGGCTGGTGCTCCTGCAGCAGCTTCTCTAGGCCTAGCAAGCCAGAGGGATGCCACAGCGTGACGTGGCAGTCCTTGAGCTTTTCGAACACGTCGGGATGGCACGTGGAGGCCACGTAGTAGCGCACGCGCCGGTCAGCCACGACCACATCAGCCATGTGCTGGCCAGGATCGAGGACGCCGCATGCGTTTGGTAGGATGCCCTGCTCAAGCAGATAGCCCAGAGAGCCATTGACCGCAGCCACATAGCCCTGGAACGCGCCCATTGTATCGGCCAGAGACGGCCCGCCAGCTGCCACCTCGAGGCGGTGCCCATGCGGCTTGCACGGGCGAAGCTCCGGCAGCCCCAGCTCGAGTGCGAGGCGAGCGTGGCCCAATTGGTCCACTGCTGGGACTGCCGGGGTGAGCTCCAGCCGAGGCCACTGCCCCGGCTGGAAGTCGTAGCGCGTCATCACGGGAAGACGTCACCCACGAACGGCCGCGCGATCTCGAACTCGGCCTGCAGCGTGTCGATAGCCGACGCACCCTTGGCATTGACGACCAAGTCACCCGCCACCGAGGCATCATCGATGCTGCCAGCCGTGGCCGTGGCATAGACCTTGCCGTTGTCGGCAAACCCAGTCAGGCAGTTGCCGATGGCCTTGCCGGAGATCTGCACCCAACCGAAGTCGGTGGCTGCATCCAGGGTCGCCATCATGACGCCAACCGGGCCGATCGCGTCGGCCGCCAGAAGTGAGCACGAGCCATCATCCATGTTAACCGTGACCCAGGCGCCCGTTGCGCCAGAAGTTACGCCCTTCACATACATGAACTCACCCGCCCCGTAGGCCGTCGTGCCAGAGTCCATGGCCCTCACGATCGTTCCAAGAGGGTGGTTCTGGGTCGTAGACACCTCATTGATCGGCTGTGCACCGACCATCGACGCATCCATGATGCGCCAGGTTCCTGCCGTTAGTGCCATGTTGTGGTCTCCTTACGCGACGATGACGCCCTGCAGCGAGGCGTTGCTGATGGTCATGTTGCCGGCCCAATACAACGGCACCACGGTGGCGTCCTGGTTGACGCTGGACTTACGATCGAGCGTCACGAAGTTGCGTCGCGCATGCGGACGGAAGTGGATGTAGTCGGTGTTGAGCAGGTACATCCGAGTCGCAGCGCAGTTCTCGTCATAAACGACGACGGCGCCCTTGTACTTGTACCCCTTGAAGCCGCCAGCAGCTTCGGTCTCGCTCATGAACCGCTGCTGCGCCTGCAGCGACTCCTCGTAGTACGTGAAGTACGTCTCACCCGCCACGATCAGGTCCGGCGTGTCCTTGCCGCGCGTGCAGCGCAGATACGTCCGGTTCATCGCGTGCTGGATAGTCGATGCGCTGGCCGTCACGCTCTCCGTCGAGAAGTCGTAGAACTGGTTGCGATACCAAGCGTTCGTCGACCGATCGATACCGCCGACAGTGCCACTCGTCGGGAGGTCCGCCACGAGGTGCTGCAGGCCGCCGATGGCCTTCCCGCTGTGCTCCGTGTTCGCATAGAACAGCGAGGCGCCGATCTGGTTCTGCATGGTCTTTTCGGCAACGGTGATGCGCGCCTTGACTAGGTTGTGCACCGCCTGGCTGCCGTCGTTCTGCAGATCCTCGAGGCCCGACATGGTGACGTTGCAGTTGGCCTGCTTCCAATCGAACGAAGCAGACGTGAGCACGTCGCTGCCGGAGACATCCAGCGTCTCATAGCCCGAGTACCACTTGAACGTGCCGTTCTCGTCGTACATCAGGTTTTCGAGCAGCTTGGCGCCGCCGCCAGCCGTGTCGGTGTTGCCGTTCGCCTTCAGCTTGGCCAACAACGCGTTGTGATTCAGCACGTTGTCGGACAGCTTGGAGCGGTAGTTATCGAGGGTGGTGGAGATGATCTCCGTGTAGGAGGTGTTGGGGATAGCCATTTACCTTGCCCTTGCTGGACTAGGCGGCTCCATGCTGGCGCATTGCGAGCGAGATAGCATCATCCAGTCCACCCACAGCCGGCCGAGCAGAGACTGCGCCATTCGATGGCCGCGGTCCCGATGCCCGCCTCGCCTTGGCCGCCTCGTCCTTACGCCGCCGATCGTCCATCCGTCGTGTGACTTCCGAATCAATCAGCGGTCGCGACAGCTCCGGGTCGGCACGGACAGCCATCTCGTAGGCTGCCTGCATCTTCTGGAAGCTGTCCGGCAGGCCGGCCAGGCGTGGGTGTGTCTCCATCAGGGCGCCCATGGCCCGCTGCACCTGCTCGAAGTGAGGGAACATGAGCGTTCCATCCTCCGTCTGTGCGCCGCGGAATTGGTCAATGGCCTGATGCAGCGACGTAATGTGCTGGTAATGCTGGCTCTGCGCCCACTGCTGACGTTCCCGCAGTTGCTGGTCACGCCAAGCAGATAGCTCGCCAACTTGTTGCCGCAGTTGCTTGACCTCCGGATCAACAAGCAGATCAGCCAAATCATCGTTTGGCCCCCACTGCTGCGTCTCGCCGGCTGTCGGCTGCTGCTGTGCAAAGGCTGCCGGGTTCTGGGACACAAACCAGTCAACAAACGCCTTGGGGTCGCGCTCTGCCGCGCGGTGCAGCGTCACGAGATGGTTGATGAAGCCAACCTCGTTCGTGCCCGCGCGCTGAATTTGCGACCGCAGATCATCGTCAAACAGGTCGATCACCGACTCCGCAAAGTTCACGTAGCCGCCGACCTCCTGCATCTTCCTGGTGTATCCGCCCTGCAGATCCTTCGCGAGTTTGCGGACGATGCCGCGCCCTTCCTCCGGCAGCTTCTGGAATGCCTTTCTGTGCTCCTCGGGCCAATGCTTCGGCGCCTCGTCCTCGGCTTGTCCGTCGCTGGGTTTGTCGTCAGCATCGGATGCCGTGGCTTCGGGTCCGTCGTCATCGCCGCCAGTCGCAATGTCGGCTTGTTCCTCTGTGTCCGTCTCGGGCTTGGTGTCTGCGCTGCTGTCAGATGTTGCCGTATCGTCGGTCCCGCCAGCCTGCAGCGCCTTGGCAATGGCAGAATCGAGCGACTCGTCTTCGGACTTGGCCGCATTGTCCACAATGGGACCGCTGTCGCCGTCAGTCTTCAGATCCATTTGAATGTGACTCCGGGTTGTGGCTCCCTGCTGGGTGCCGTTCGCGCCTTCTCCTGGGCGATCAACTCGCCGCGCTTGAAGTCGCCGGCCTGCCGCACGCCGTGCTTGCGCTCATGCGCGCGAAGCTGGCTGCGGCTGGTGATGTGCTCGCCATCGATCGGGCTGGTGAAACCGCCGCCGTAGAAGCTATCGAGGTCTGGCATAAAAAAAGGCCCGCCAGATTGTGCGGGCCTGTCTCTTGTGACCTCGACCAGCTTGCGAGTGGTCGGGTCCAGACGATATGTGCGTTTCATGGCGTCAGATTTACCGTATCCAATGCTGACCAGTTGTTGTAGCCGAGTGCCTCGGCATAGGCCTGCTGTGCCTCGGGCAGGCTGGTGTAGCTGGCGCTCATTACCTGGTTGATAAAGTCCAGCATGCGGCCATTGAACGGGCCGGCGTCGATGCCCTGGTCATCGAACAGCGCATGCCAGTCGCCTTCCCATGTCAGCTCCTTGCCGGTCAGGGCACGAACGGCAGCCTGCATGCGGGAATGGTTGCTCACGAGTAATAGTTCTCCAGGGCCTCAACCACCTTGGCCTCGACGTCATGCGCGGACAGCTCGCCCGTCACAGCCTCGATGCCCGATACCATGATCGTCAGCGGCGGCAGGCGCATGGTCAGCGCATCAGCCTGGGCCGGCCTGAACCGGAAGCCGACCGCGTCCATGGTCGGATCATCGACAATGCCAGCCGGGGCAAAACCCGCCCTGGCCAGCCTGATCTCAAGCGCCTGCTGGACCTCGGTGATGGTCATTCCTGATCGCCTGCATCGAAAACGACGGTGGCCGCCTTCAGCGAAGGCGGGTCTGGGATCGGCATCCAATGTGTGGGGGCTATTTCTGTGCCCGTGTCAGTGTGGACCCACGCACGGCACGTCAATATAACCCCACCTGGCGACTGCCTTGTTATGGGTCCGCGCCGGCAGTCGGCCCAGCGCCGCGGCAGCCGCGGCAGCATAATATCCCCGTCCGGCTTTTCGGCCCGCGGCCCAAAAAGATCCGCCAGCTCCAGCGCGCTCGGTGCACTTTCAATTGGTTTCCAGGTCATCCCGACTGCGCCTCTGTCTTGACCTGCAGCACCGGGTCTGCCGCCTGCTCCCATGCCGAGCACACGGACAGATCCTGCGTCATGACCACGGCATCATTGCCAGCCGTTTGGCACCGGCCCAGGTTCTGCAGGCCCACAGGCGGGCAAAACCAGTGCTGGCAATTCTTGCACTTGGGCGTGTCGCTGGCCTTGCGCAGCTCGAGGTCGATTGTGGTCATTGCTGCTCCTCGCCTGCCTCCAACGCCGCCATTGCCAGCCGCAGCACATGCGGTCGATCTACGGCTCTGCCGATTTCCCAGCCTTGATATGTTCTGAGCGGCACATCAAGCAGTCGTGCGGCCGCCGCCTGGGTTATTTTCAAGCGGCGGCGCCATGCTTTCAGATCGTTTGCCAATGCGTCCACGTCAGAGCACCGCCGAAACGCTAAAATAAGCCGCTTCTGGCCTGTGCCAGCCTTCAGTCGCCGCTGCGTGCCCTATGCTCTCTAGGGTGCTCAAAAATTCCGGCTGATCGCCAGAGCATTCGTTCGCAACCCAATCCCACGCAATGTGATGGTTGGCCGCCACCTCCGCCTCGCCCATGCCAAGCAGATAGTCACGGATAGCGTCCACGCCGCGATCGCGATCTGCTTCTGCATCAAACGGCACAAACCCACCCGACTCGATAGCCCACTTCAGGACGCCAAACGACGTCGGAGTTTCAAGAATGCCTGCCATTCGCGTGCTCCCTTGCTGATGACACCAATGTACGCTTGGGCGCGTAGCTTGTCAAGCAAAGGATCAGCTATTCAGTTTCTATTTCACCTTGACAGGGTGCGCGTTGGTGCGTATATATATAGTCGTCAGCAGCCGCCTCGATCTTGGGTCGGGGCACTCTCATGGAGAGCACACATGAAGACTGTTACCGTTGAGATCGAAATCGACCGCGCCTCAGCCATTCTTGCTGGCAAGAGCAAGTACGGCTTGACCACTGTCGAGATTGACACGGGCCTTCTCACCGCAGACCAGCGCGATGAACTCGCTTACCTCAGCCGCTTCATCGGGGACGCAATTCGCCTCAAGAGCGCCGCTGGAATTGAGAAAGCTTTGTATGACTACCTAGGCGACGGGCCCAAGATCAACTCGCACTATGTCGGCTACACGACGCCAATCGTGGACCCGACCGTCGAAGCCATCCAGACGGCGCTTGATCAACATCGCGCACGTCGTCTTGATGCCGAGGCCGCCTTGGCGGCCGCGCAAGCGGCTTACGAGGTAACGTTGCGGGAGAAGGCCACGGCGTCGGCTGTTGCCTTTGTCGAGACCCCCCTGAAGGATCGAGTCGTATGGAGCGGCCGCCGGCCGAAGGTCTACGAGAGCAAGGCACCGAAAATCGGGACCGTGCTCGATCCGTCCCTGCGAGAGGCGTTCGACGCCGCCGTCGCTGAGGCCAACGCCGAGGCCACACGCCTGAACGATGCCCACAAAGCCAGGGAGCAAATCGAAGCTTCTGCCAAGGCAAAAGCTGAAAAAGCTAAGCACTTGGCTCTTTCGACTTTCCTCGCAGACCATGGCACGCCAACCCAGCAGAAGCGGCGTGCTGCGAACCTCATGACGGACGATGAGATCCTCAGACTTGTCCGCGATCATGTGTTCGCCCCGCTCGACCACTTGCCGCGGTATGAGCGGATGAAGGCCTCCAACTTCGACGAACAGTATGTTGAATTTTCCTCAAATGATGCTGCGACCTGCTCCGACGAGCAGTTTGAGGCTATGGAGGCGATCGGAGCGCTGCTCCCCGAATCCACAGTGACGCTGCGCGAGCACGTTGCTGAGGTTCGGTCGCTGGACGAGACGCACGTTAAGCGCGGGTTCCTCGTCACCATGACATGGCACGGCTGGGTTCTCAGCCGGGAGTACGCGGCCGATTAAGGCTGGCACCATCGGGGCCGCCAGCGAACGCGGGCGGCCCCGATGGGCAATCACTCGTCATCCTTTGGCAACACAACCGGCACCCTGTTCGCTGCCAGGAGATTCGCGCTATCAACCTCGGCCGGATCAAACGCTGCCGAGGTTGACCGCAGCTGATTTGGGTTGCGGACGATAATCACCTGATGGCCACCAGAGCCGCCCGGTGTTGTGTAATTCATAAGCCGCACACTGTCATAACCCAGATCCCAGGCATGAGCCAATGTCGCAGCAACCTCGTTATTCTGCTCTGTCCCGTCTAACGTCAGCCGAGCTTGCTTGTCTGAGCGATAGCGAAGTGGAAGAACTCTGGAATGCTCCAATGTCGCCCCTTGAGCGCCGCGAGCAAACTCGTCGGCTACTGCGGGATCGACCGCAACTGAAACTCCTTGAGCTCCAGCCCGAGAACCTGACCGACCGCCCCCATATTGTAGGTCGAAAGCCATAAAATCTTCTGGCGAATGAGTGCCGTGAAAAACGGTTTCCGGCCGCATCAATTCATCCGCTCGCTCCATTCTTGCTTTTGGGCTCATGTCGAGCGCTCGCCTACCCCCGCTTGCGCCGATGCTGCCCCGCGGCTTGGGCGCCGCAAGACCGCCGACAGTAGCGGCGCCGGCCGCATTAAACGCCTCCTCAATGGCCGCCGCATCATTTGCCGACAGCCTGCCCGGCACATAGCCACCCTGCAGGAACCGCTGCACACTCGGCACGCCTGTCATCTCAAGCAGCACCTGCCCGAGTGTCTGGAGGTTCCGCACCTTGTCATCATCGCTTGGCAGCATGCTGCGCATGCGCTGCGCTGCCTCACGCTGGGACAGGATTGGCTGCGCGCCCCTGCCAGACTTAAGCACTTGTGCGAGCGAGGGCTGGTCAGGCACTGCTGCCCCCCTGTGGCAGCTCCGGTCGGAAGGCCTCGGCTAGCCTCAGCTGCAGATCCACCCCATCGGCCTGCTGGTCACGCTGCATCTGAGCTACCTTGCCTGCCGCATCCAGCTCATGCAGCTGCTGCTTGGCCTGGGCGTCGCGCTGTTTCAGACCCATGTCGATGACTTTGGCCTGCGTGTTGGCCTGCGCACCCTGCATCGCTGCCTGGGCCTTGGCCTTGATGGCCTCGGTCTCGGCCTTGATCTTTTCCGCCTTGGCCTCGGCCTCCGGGTCCGTCTGCTGCTGTGGCCCCTGCGCGGCGGCAGCCATGGCCGCCTCTTCCATTTGGTCGAACACGTCCTCAAGTGTCTCCTCAAGGCTGCGGCCGACCTTAAAGGCGCGCATGGCGAACGCGGTCAATTCGCGCGAGAACGGCACCAGCTTGGGCTGCTGCAGGGCGGCCGGCATAGCTACATCCATCATCTGCATGATGGCCTGCACGAACTCGATGCGCTGCTTGCGCTCCTCGGCAGCATCGACCTCGGCCGTGACGTCTGTCTCCACGTCGATCACATAGCCGCGGCGCTGGTCAGAGCGCAGAATGGCCTCGATTTCCTCCCATGGGGGCGACGACGCGATGGCCTTCAGCGCCTTGATCTGCTCGATATCCGGCGGCTTCTGCGGCGTGGGCTGCTGCGGCTGCATGCCCGGCCCGGCCTGCATGGCCCCCGGCATCGGCGGGCCGCCGTTGTGGCCCATCTGCGGCGGCGGGCCGCCGTTGTGGCCCATCTGCGGCGGCTGCGTGAGCATCTGCAGCTGCTGCTTGGCCTGCTCGATCTCGGCCATCGTCGGCAGCTGCATGCCGGTCATGGCTGCCAGCTTCTCTCTGGTAAAGTGCTCGGCAATCAGCTCGGCCTTGATCCTGTAGCCATCGCGCAAGAACCGCTGAACGCGATCCTGGCGCTTGCTGAGGCGCATGGAGCCAAACTGGCCCTTGATGCGCTGCGCCGTGGCTGTCTCATTGGGATTGGTGGCGCCCCGGATCACGTCCGAGATGCCCGTCACCTCATAGATGCGCTGGATCGTGACCGCGGCCTTTTCATACAGCACATTGATGGCCGCCACGATCGGCTGCAAATCCTCGGTCTGGAAAACCGCGGAAAGGCCACCCTTATCCATCAATGCCGCAAAGTTCCTGACGGGGATGAACTCGTTATCACCGGCCAGCATCAGGTTCTGCAACTGGCTGTCCTGCCCGTCGATATCAGCCGCATAGACGCCGCGCCGCTTGCAGGCCTCGACCAGGTTGTAGAGCCGGCTGGCGATCTCATCCAGCTCGTTAGCCTGATCCTTGTACTGCAGGAACTCCGGGCTGGGCGTCAGGCTGCTCGTGGTCTTGATGGCATAAAGCGGCTCCTGGCACGGAAAGAACCGCTCGAGCTTGTAAGGATCGTCGTCGGGCGGCTGCAGCAGGTACTGGTAGCCCTCGGCCACATAGCAGCGCTGGCGCTTGGTCTTGTCCCAGATCTCCCACACGCAGGCCCGCTTGAACGTGTCGTCGTCAGCGTCCTTGTCCGTGTCTGGCGCACCCTCGATGCGGGCATTCAGCGGCACCTTGTCGGCATGCTGTGGAAAGTAGCGCTTGAGGTCGTCGCGCGTGTAGTGGTGCCGCCGCGCAACCCACCACACGTCAGCCCATACACGGCCATAGCTGCACCTGAAGTCCTTGAAAAACACGTAGTCCCAGCGCACCCGCTGGTCCGTGATCGTCTCGCCCATGATGGCGGTGGGCTCGTCCTCGGGCGAGGGCTGGTCGTCCTCGATGTCTGCCTCATAGACCGTCCAGCACACGCCGCGCCCCGGCAGCAGCTCGTCCTCGATCGCAGCCTCGACGGCCAGATCGGCGTCGTAGCTGTCGTTGCAATAACTTAGCGCCCGCTCAAGCAGCATTGCCGTGGTCCGCGCTGCCTTGTCCTCCTGGCCGCGGTTAGCAAAACGGCGGCGCACATCGGGCTTACCGATGCCCGAGAACAGGGCCGCCTTCAGCAGCTCCGTGTTGCTCCACAGAATGTTGACGCGCTGCGTGGCGACGCTATCGAGGCCGCGCTCGTCCTTGTAGCGCGACAGCACCTTATCGGCCGCTGTGTGCCAGGCCTCGTCGCGCTTGGCAGCCGCCGTCAGCTCGCCGAGCCAGAACTTGGCTTCCAATGGCTTTTCGTCGGCCTGTGCGCGTGTTTCTTGGTCGGTGGCTGCCTCGCTCACGCGACCCCCCTGCGGCTCATACGTGCGTGCCTCTTGTCATGCTCTGCCACCAACTCGTCCAACGTCGGCATCCGCGTCTCAACCGGCTTGGGCGCTGGCTTCTCGATCGGCGGGAACAGGCCACTGTTGATCGCGAACTCGCCAAAGGCGTCGGCGCCGTGGCTGTTCTCGTCGTGCAGCGGCACGGTGTAGCTCTGCAATGCGTCATTCCATTTGCGGCGGTAGCGCTTGAGCCGCTTAAGGCCCATCTGCACACGCGGCGTATCGTTGAACCGCGTCACCGGCAGCAGCTGGCGCACGGCCTGGATGCGGTCTGACGGGTTGGCGGCTGCACCACGGTGGATGCCCACCATGCCCAGCCGCTGCAGCGTCTCGATGCGGCTGCGCGCGCCTGATCCCCATTCACGCAACTTGACGTCGTGCGGCAGGTAGTGGCGATCGTAGTTGTAGGGCGTCAGCCGACCCAGATCAGCCAGTGCCTGCACCTGCGTCCACTCCGCAAAGCGCTCCTCGCGCTCGGGTGGCCGAAACAGCTCGGGCAGTGCCGTGGCCATCACGTCCTCGGCCCCCTCACCTGTCGCCTCGTAGTAGTCGATCACGGTCGCGGTGCGCCCGTCATCCTGCCAGAACCACACAGCCGTGTGGTCGTCCACGCCAATGTCCCAGCTCGTCTTGACCTTGCGCTTGGGTTCGTGCGGGAAGAAGCCAATGCGGCCCTCGCGCTCTGCATGAGCCAGAAGGCGGGCATAGTACGCCCCCTCACTGATGATCTCGTAGCCACCGCCCCAGACATGCTCGGCGAGTTCTGGATCAGTCGCATAGTCGCGCTGCATCTCCTCGCGCAGCACTGCCGGAAACCACGGGTTATCGGAGTGGTTGCACTCCACGACAATGGCATTGGCCGGCTTGTGCGGGCCGCGCAGCAGCTCATCGACCGCGTCGTTGTCGTGCCGCGGGTTCCAGGCAAACCACAATTCGCTGTTGTCCTTGCGGATCGTCGGCCGCAGCAGCCGCAGCGACACGGCGCTCAGTGACTGCGCCTCCTCAACCCAGGCCCAATCGAAGTCCTCGAGGCTTTTGATGTTCTCGGCGTTGTAGCTCTGCATGCCCCTGAAGATCATGTGGCTGCCATTGCGGCCCCTGATCTCATCGCGAAGCACGTCAAAAAAGTCGCCCAGGCCCAATGCTTGGATCTTGTCCTCGATCAGCTGCTTGACCGAGTCCTTGATGCTGTTTTGCACCTCACGAATGGCCACGCCACGCGCCGGGCGGGAGTAGTTCGTGAGCACCGCCAGCTGCGCGAAAAAGTGGCTCTTGCCGGAGCCGCGGCCACCGTGCGCACCCTTGTAGCGAGCCGGCTGCAGCAG
>CAZSSB010000031.1:24923-33377 GCA_964609245.1 uncultured Planctomycetales bacterium
TCTTGCCGGAGCCGCGGCCACCGTGCGCACCCTTGTAGCGAGCCGGCTGCAGCAGTGGGGCCAGCTTCTCAGGGACGGCAACCTGCATGGGTGTTAGTCGTCGGCCGCCAAGTCGCGAACATGCTCTTCAGAAATTCGGCCTAAGGCAAAATTGTAGAACTCCAGCGCAACCTTGACGACATTGCTTTCGCCGGTTTCTCGGCAATGTTCTGCCGCCGTCTCTAAAGCCCACTGACGCAGCTCAATGTCGCCATGCTCACTTGCCAAAGGCGGCGAATTACGCCCGTAGCGCCTCTCCCACTCATCGACACTGATCACGGCCGGGCCACCCTGTCCGTTCTCGCTCACTTGCCATCCTCCTTCGGCCGCACGATCACCCACTCGATGCGCTGCTCTTGCCTGATCGGGCCGCCGTCAGGGCCGCTCTGCTCCTGGGCGATCCTGTCGCCGTGATCATCGCGAAACATGGACTTGACCATCTGCGACCACAGCGGCGTGTTGAATTCGCGCGTCTTGTAGCTCTCAGCCGCCAATTCCTCGTGCCAAGCCTGGCTTAGCGTTGTGGCCCGTGAAAGAGCGTCTGAAAACTCTGGGTAATTCCCCTCCCAATCTTTGAGCGACTGCTTGCTGACGCCGATATGCGCGGCCATGCGGGCGCGGCTGTAGCCCTGCCTGCCAAGTTCGATCACCGTCTCGCAATACTCTGGGCGGTATCGCGTCGGGCGGCCCATAGGCCTGCCTTCCCCGCCTGCTCTCTCGTCGTTTTTCATAGCCTCACGCTTCGCGCTTTTGCTGCCTGCGCTTGTACCAGCGCATCAGCAAGTCGGTCCCTGGCGAGAACTCAAGCCAGGCCTCGCATCCCGGAGGAGCCAGCGCCTTGATCTGCTGTAGCTCATCAATTTCATCCTCAAACGCCTGGCGGCATCGCTCCAGCGTGACGGGCTTCATGGCACCGCCAATGTATTCAGCGATGTCGTCCGCAATCACTTGCACCACAGGCAGCCACGCCCGCTTGGCCTTATCTGAGCCCGAGATCAACAGGCGCCCATCGTGATCGAGGGCAAAGACAATGCCGTCCAAGGCTGCCGCGTCGATAATGTCCTGCGGGTAATCGGTCACGTCACCACCAGCGAGTAGGCCCACCCGGCAGCCAACATAGCCAGGAAGAACACGGCGGCAATCAGGATCGCACTTTGCATCGCGCTTGCTGCCCTGCGCATCACTTTGTCAGCCAGTAGGCGCCAGCGATGTAGGCGAGGGCGATGTGATCCAGCCCCCCCCCCCCGCAGCTGATGACTTGTTGTGCCGTCATGGCTATGGCTGTAGCCCCCACAGACTGGCGTTCGCGGTCCCTGCGCGCGGCCTACACGCGACGAACTCGCCGTGCCTGTTGAAGTGAGACACGCCGCCCTCAAGCTGACAACGGATGAAGCTGTAGGTTATGACGTCGTAGTGCGGCTGCGCCGGCTCAGGCGCCCAGATGATCTGGGCTGCCCTGTAGGCTCCGATCATCCCCCCGAGCGCGGCCAGCGCCGCCGGCAACAGCCACGATCTATTGCTGCTCATCACGATCTCGCAGGTGCCGGCTCCAGCGCTCGCCGTGAAGCCGCACGGTGTCTGTGAGGTTGTCGATAGTCGCCAATGCCTTTGCCAGCTCGCGTATCAGGACTTCACGTGACAGCTGCTCGATCGGCCGGCCCCTGATGCGGCGACCTGTTGTCGTAACTGTTGTCACGCGAGGTGCCTGCTTGGCCATCTGCTTGTGCTGCTGTTGAGATAGGCGGGGAGCCGGTGCGAAGTGTCTGGGGGGCACCGGCTCCCCTACTGTGCCGCCCGCGCATGCAGGGAGGCCCGTCGAGGAGGTGGACGGCACAGGTTGGGATCAGTTGAGCTTGAACGTGAGCCGTGCGCGGCCAACCGTCTCGGACTGGTCCACCTCAGCCGGAATGCCGCCGACGCTGAGAATTTCAGGCTCAAACCGATAGTGAATCACCTCTACACCCAGCGCGAGGTTCGGCGCGACGTAAAGCTCAGCACCGGCGCCGCCAGCAATACCCAACAGATACTCGCTATCGGAGCCCAGGCCCTCGGTTGCTAGCTTGCTCTGCGTAATCGCCGGTCCAGCCGTAGCGTAGAGCAGTGCAGGCCCGGCCGTTACACCGGCGCGGCCGCGCACCGAAGCGAGCCAGTCGTTGGTGGCCTTGATCTGCACGCCCTGCCCGTTTGTGGAGCCGCGGATGTTGCGCAGCACGCCATCGACCTCGAGGCCTAAATACATACCTTCTGGCGTGATGACGCCGCCACCAGCGACGATGCCGCCGAACAGCCCCTCGGCTGCTAGGTCGGTATCGGCCGACGACAGTGCAGCCGTCGCATAGCCGCCCGTGGCGCCGACGTAGACACCCTGGTGCACGCTGACACCGGGCGCGCCCGCCTTAACCTTCTCGTCCGCATGTGCGACAGGCGCGGCGCAGGCATACAGGCCCAGCGTCACCGCCGCGATTGCTGCGATGCTCTTCATGTTTAACCCCTTGAGATTGATCAGTAATTAGCCGCCACGACGTGAAACGACATGGCCGCCACGCCAGCAATCAGCACCAGATCGGGCCACCACAGTCGCAGCGCGCCCCTGGCTGTGCGGGCACCGATCAAGGTAGCCCAACCAAGGCGCGGCCAATGCGATCGGCGCCGGCCACCTGCCCGAACACCGCGGCCCCAATCAGCAGCAGCCCCAGCGCCACCTTGGCCGCCCGGATCGCTTGCTGCTGACTGCCCAGCTGCTCCTGCGCAGTTGTCGCGAGGCCCACTGCCCACTCGAGCCGCTGACCGAGCGACGACAAGCTTTGGTTGATCAGGCCTAACTGGTGGTGGCTGTCCGCCACCGCTCGCGTATTGTTGTCGACTCGCTGCTCCAGCGTGTGCAGCCGCGAGATCGTCCGCTCGTCCGTCTGTTGCAGGTGTGCCGTTCGCTCTTGCAGCCTGGCGAGCTCCGCAGCGATTTGAGCCGGCTCCATCCGACGCAGCCCCCGCCCTTAGTAGTGGTGGCAGAGGACGCAGGCGTGGCCATGCCTTGCTGCCAACCTCCGCGTCCTTGACTAGCTCGCTTGTCGACATCAACAGTGACAGCCTCCGGCGTGACGGCAGTCACCTCCACCACATCAGCGACCCGGTGACAGCCATGATGATCAGGACCCCAACGCCGCAGCCCATTACGGTCAGCATCATGAGGTCGAATACCCCCAAGTGTAAAATCATTGCCCGCCCCAAAAGAAAAGCGGCCCGAATCACTTCGGGCCGCCCATTTCTCGCCATCTAACAGATGTCTGCCATGTGCGTTGCAACGGTGTCAACCGGGGTCGTAGTGCAAATGCAGTTGCCAACAGCACTCCTGCAGGATCACGAGACCTGCCGCGATTGCCGGCACGCGGCTGGTGTAGGCCGTGCAGGCCCTGCCGATGCCTTCCAGGCCTACATCATCGGTCACCGACAGCATCAGGGCCGTGCGCATGGTCTGCGAGGACAGCGCTGCCAAGGCGCGATCCATGCGCATGCGGGCATCAAAGCGCCGGGACTCCAGCAGGTCGCCCCCTTCTTCTTCGATGCGCTGGCTGATCGGCGTCCCATCGCCAGCGACGTCACCATAGCCTGCGATGCAGCGCGGCATGCGCGAGGCGATGGCGTGATCGCGCGCGAAGCGGGCATGCGCCGTGACGCTGTCGCGCGGCAGCTTGCCATCGCGCTCCAGCGTCTCGACCAGCGACAGCAGCCTATAGGCCCGCCGTGTCGTGCGTTGATCAACTTGCGGCCCCTCGTAGGCCGGTGCGCGCGCCAGCCGCTCGAGCGTCGGTGTGATCGTGTCGTCCGCCATGATGTGCCCCTTTGCTCCGCTTGCCCCGAAACCGACAGCCGATCGCGTGGCTGCGGCTGATGACTGCGTTTCTGCTCCTGCCCAGCCGAGCCGCAACCGCCCCTGACGTCAGTCCAACGCACACCCCCTTTCTGAGAACCTCGTCTTCCGCCTGCGTCCAAGGTGGCCCTTTCCGCCCGCCTCGCAGTCCGAGCCGTGAGATGCGGTTTTCGACGGCTGACATCGACCTTTTGAGGCGGGCAGCCAGCCATGCCGCCGACCGCCTGCCGTGCTGCCGCCGCAGCAGGTCGTCCTGCTCCGCTGTCCACCAGCGGCTGCTCTCCCTGCCGTGGCCACAGCCCAGGCCGAGCTTGTGCGACCTGGCGCTGATGCCTTCCGACGTGCGATGCAGCGCTGCCCCAATCTCATCGAAGGCGCGACCAGCAGCGCGCATCTGCCGAATCACCTCGTCCTCACACGGGGTGTACTTGGCCCGATGCATGGTTGGATCGCCTGGATGTCTCCGTCTCATCGCCGCGCGCCCTTCATCAACGTCACGCCTATGCGCTTCGCCTTTCCGCACACGGCGGACCTTGTCCGCCCCAGCTGCTTGGCAATCGCCTCCGCCGTCAGGTGCCGCGCCTGCTGGCGCAGAATGTCCACCTCCGCAGCCGTCCACTCGTTCTGGCGCTGCCATCTAATCCGCAGTCGCTGCATGCGATGCAGGATCGCTCTGGTCGTGCGGCCAGGCAGCACCTTCCGCATCAGCCTTGCTGGAACCTGCTCCTGCACGCACTGCCGCAGCAGCGCGTCCTCATCCTGCGTCCACCAGCAGTGCGGTGCCCCCGGCAGCGCGCCTGTCGCGCAGCGCAGTCGTCGCCAGCGCTGCTGGATGCCGCGCTCCGTGCGCCTCAGCGCGAAGGCCGCGTCCGCCCGGCTATGGCCCGCCACGATGGCATCGATCAGGTACGCATCCTCGCAATCAGTCCAGCGCTCGCCGCGCATGATGTCATCTGTGTGCATATCAAAACGGCTCCCTTGGTCGGTGTAGCCACGGCAGCTGACTGCGGCGCTGGCGCTCCTCCATCGCTGGCCTGTCTGACGGCGGCAACGGCACCTTCTTGGGCACCGGCCGGTTGACCACCGACCGCACCGTCAGCTCGTGCAGCAGCTGCTGCATCCGGCGCTGCACCCGCGCCCGCTCGTCGTCGCTGACGGTGGAGACAGGCGGTGGTGGCGGGGCCGGCTCCTCGGCGCGCTGTGCCGCCCGCAGCAGCCCCTCCTCGCGCCGCAGCGCCTCGATCATCTCCGAGATCCTTGGGAACCAGCGCTGCTCGCGAATGAGCCGCGTGGCAGCCGCATCCATCACCTCTGCAGGGTGGTCGCTGATCGCGCGGCGCACCTCCTCGAGGTAGGCCGCTGGATCGGTGACGCGGGGCTCGCCCAGGGCGTTGAGCAGGCGACCGACGAAAAGCTCGTGCTCTCGCGTGCTCATCCCAGCCCCCCACGGTTCGCGGCGGCCAGTGCCGGTTGCTGCGATTTCCAAACCTCGTAAACCGACAACGGTCGCGGTTCTCCGCTACCGCCTGCGGCGGGTTTCCGACCGAGGTTCCTCTCCTTCAACGTCGCGGCCGTCTTCGACCACCAAGGCAGAACCCGGACCACCGGGCGTCCTTCTGCTCGATGGTTCTGGAGCATCATCCAAGCTTGTTGCACCGCCTCTTGGCCGTTGGTGACCAGCAGGCCCGACAACCACGTCTCGGCATGACTTCGATCGCAGCCCGGCATCGCCTTCAAAACGTCGGCAACCATCCGCTCCGCAGCTTCGTCTGGAACCCCGCTTTCTCGCGCAACCAAGAGAGAGTCCGTCTGTCTGTCAGACTCTCTTTCTTGACTCTTGGCTTTTGGTTGGTTTTTTGGCCCATTGAAATCGTTGTGTTTTTCGGAACATACCCCCCCTAAAACATGGGGGGTTTCTATGGGGGTGTCCTGGGGGGTGTTGTTCAAGACCCCCCCAGATACCCCCCCAGATACCCCTATGGAATCCTCCCGGGTGTTCCATCCCGGTGCCGGTGCAGCTTGCCGCGCGGGTGCCTCTTCAAAGCCGGCTTCGAACTCTCGGTGGGCGGCTTCGAGGAACCGCTCCTGGGCACGCCTGGAGATCCATCCGCCCGGGGTTTGGATGACGTGTCCAAGCCGCTTGAGCTGTCGTATGAGCTTACGGTACGCATTCGTGTGCATTCCCAAGTGCCTGGCCGCCATGCGGTCGTCAGCGGGCACCATGCGGCCGGTTTCAAAGAGGTAGGCGCAGACGCGAATGAGCATGCCTTCCTGCTCGACAGACAGTCCGATGGCGTCAGAGCGCCAGTCTGAGGGGTAGAACCGGACATATCTCATGCCGCCTGCCTTGACGCTGGGTCGTGCTTCGGATAGCTCTTCCATTGGTTGCTCCACGTTGGATTTGATGCTTGGCAGATCGTTTGGTCAGGCACCTCCTTTCTTCGTTCGGGTGGCTTCCTTGGTCGGGAAATGCTTTGATGGGCCGGGCAGTGTGCGCACTTCCCGGCCCATCGTCGTTATGGACCACAGCACGAGCTGCTGCAGGCCAGAATCCCAGATCAGACAGATTTGATTGAGCGGGCGCACCGGCCTGATGATCTCGATCGCCCGCGACCGAAACGGCAGCCGCCGGATCACGCCGCGCTGCTGCATGCAATTGAGCATCTTATGGATCGTTGATCGCCCCGTGACAGCCCGCTTGCCCAGCGCCAGCGCCATCTCGTCGTAGGTGGGCGACACGCCGCCTGTGTCGCGCTGATAGGCAGCGATGTAGTCGAGCAGCTGCCGTTGTTGATGGGTAAGCATCACGCCACCCTCCCCATCGGCTCGACGAGCACAAAGCCAGACCACCACTCGACATCGGATGTGCGCGTCACGTGCTGCACACGCTCGGCTGACAGCCTTTTGAACTCGGCATAGGCCAGCGGCAGCACGTTGACATCACGGCGCCCGCAGTAGTGCCTGTAAGCCGAATAAACAGCCGTCGCCGCCGTCTTTGCGCCGGGGACAGACCGCGTGCACTCCGGCCAAAACGCATCGAAGGCCGCGTGTTGCAGGTCCACGTCCTCCTGCGGCAGCGCGTAATCCACGCCGCCCGCCATCTCGTCCGCCGGCTCCTCGGTAGCACTGAGCGGGATGACGCTGCTGGGGGCCGCCAACAGCCGCGGCGGTGGCTGCTCAAAGTGCACGTCGCGAATGATGACGTGTATGCCGAACAACTCGAGAGCCTGCTTGCCCCAGTACAGTGCGCCGATCTCCAAAATGAGCGGCGTCGACAGCAATATGATGATCAAGATCTGGTCGCGGCTGAGCCCTGTCAGGCTCCCTAAGAACGCCGTGTGCGGGTCCTCGCTGCTCACGTGCCGCTTGCCTTCCGACAGCCGCGCATCGATGGCCCTGATCTCTGCCAGCAGCTTGTCAGCCTGCCGTGCGTTTGCCAGTTCAGCTTTCAGCTGCCCCACCTCGCCGCAAAAATTGCGCCGCTGCCGATTAGATACACTGTCCGTGCACTCGTTGGTGCGGCTCCAGAAAAAATGCAGCTTGGTCGCGTCTAGCAGCGGCTCGACCCCCGAGGCGGGGCGGTGAGCCGGGATGCCGGCGTATTGCGCCTGCAGGGCGGCGCGCTGCTGCCTTAGCCGGCCCGTCTCATCGATCACGGCCGCCCGCTCATCGGCCTCGTGTGCACGCGAGAACGCGGTGGCGCCAGTGCCGCCCAGGACGTTGTAGCCGACAAAAATCAAATAGATCAGCAGCAAGGGGATCAGGCTCAGCGTGCCTTGGAACCAGCTGTGGCCATGCATGCGCCTCTTGGCCTGGATCACGTGCAAGTGTGGCCAGAGAGCCCAAGGCACCGCGCCCGCCACGATCGCGAACACCCATTTGGACCACTCTGTATGGCCCCATTTATAGCCGTAGGCCCCTAGAATCAGGGAGTTGGCCACCAGGAAGATGCAGGCGATGACTGCATACATTCCGCCGACAAAGTATGAGAACCGCATCGGTGCCCCCTGATGCCAGTAGCCGGTTACCCGCCGGCCGGTGTGATCGTGATCCGTGCACCCGGCTCGCTGCCCGCCGCGGCCCAGCCAATGGTGACTGTGCGCACGCAGTCGTCCGCGTCGTCATCGATGACGCGATGCGCGACGAGAAGATCGAGCAGCGCCTTGCAGTGATTGTCCGCATCCCGCCGCCGCTTGTCCGGTGGCGTCAAGGCGATGGCGATGTCGACGCGGTGCCGTAGCCGTGGCGGCCGCTGCGCCTCAAGCTCCCAGCCAGCCAGCCCACGCCAGCGCTTGTAGGCCGGGCTGGGGTAGCGCCTCGCCTTGCCAGCGAACAGCCCGTTGACGGACGGAGGAAAGGGCAGATGCAGCGCGACGAGATCATTGCCCATCGGCTACCTCCAGCATATCGAATAACGAACGCTGTCGCTGTTCGGGCCGCAGGCAGTGAGGCGAGAACCAAAAACGCTCGCGGCTTGCGTTTCGCCTGCCAAGGCCGTCTTCGTCGTCGCATTGGTTGCCAAAACCACCTTGCGCCTTCCACGCAAC
>CAZSSB010000032.1:0-2220 GCA_964609245.1 uncultured Planctomycetales bacterium
TTCGGCTGGCTGATGATCAGCCGGCGGCTGACCGCCACGCTGGCCCTGCCGCTGGCCGCCCTGAGCATCGCCGTCGTCGCCCTGATCCCTGCCGCGCTGGACCTGGGAGTGCTGGCGGCGCTGTCCACCCTGATGAACGACGTGGTGGAGGCCGGCGTGACGCGCCTGTCGACGGCCATCATGGCGGTGATCCTGGGCGCGGTGCTGGCGGCGCTGATGAACGTCACGGGCGCCGCCGAGCGGATCGTGCGCTACGCCGCCGAGTACAGCGGCGAGGACCGCTTCCGCCTCGGCCTGCTGCTGCTCACCGTGATCGCCGTGCTGTTCACCACCCTGGGCGGGCTGGGCGCCGTGATTCTGGTGGCCACCATCACCCTGCCGCTGATGCTGAGTCTCGGCTTCGAGCCGCGCATCGCCGGCGGGCTGTTCCTGCTGGGCCTCAGCCTCGGCGGCTGCCTCAACCCGATGAACTGGGCGCTGTACAAGGACGTGCTGCTCCTGGACGTCACCCAGATCGTGCCTTACGCGGTCGTCCTGGCGGCGATCTTCTTCCTGGTGGCATGCGCCTATTTGCTGGTCTACGTGGCTGGCAGGCAGGGCTGGCGCGGGCAGCTGTGGCCGATGGCCAGCCTGGTGCTGCTGGCCGCGGTGCTCGGGATGGTGGCGACTCGTCTGCCCGCGGTCTGGGTGGTGCTCAAGCATCTCGCCGCCGGGCTGCTGCTGATCGCGCTGGCGATCCTGGCGCTGCTCCTTGTGTGGCGCATTGTGTTGGTGCTGCTGCTGCCGCGCGACCGGCAGACCGGCTGGCTCAGCCAGTCCGACAACTGGCTGGCCGGTGCTTCCGTGCTGGTGCCGCTGCTGATGCTGCTGTGGAGCAGCCTGCACGCCAGCATCGTGGGCCGCGACCACGCGGTCATCTCCATCGGGATTTTGACGGCGCTGGCGACCGGAATCGTCTTCTGCGCGCTTGGCAGCCTGACCCGCGACGGCGCGGCCGCCAACCGCGTGATGCGCGCGCTGTTTGAGGGCGTCACCAGCGGCGGCCCGGCGGTTGTGCTGCTGATCGGCATCGGCCTGCTGCTCAAGGCGACGACCCTGCCGTACGTCGCCAGCAGCTTCGCGCCGTGGCTCAGCCGCCTGCCGGTGGGCACTCCCGCGGGCTTCGTGCTGGTGTTCTTCGTGCTGTCGCCGCTGGCGCTTTATCGCGGACCGCTGAACCTCTATGGCATGGGAAGCGGCATCGTGGGTATAATCTCCGGAAGTGGCGTAATGGCCGCTGGCCTGATCATGGTCGCCTTTTTCGCGGTGGGCATGTTGCAGGGCGTCTGCGATCCGACGAATACGCACAACGTCTGGATCGCCAACTTCTGCAAGGTGCCCGTCACCGACCTGACGCGGCTGACCGTGCCGTGGGTTCTGGCGATCGTCTTACTCGGGCTGCTGGCTGGCGCGGCGATGTATGGCGCCAGCTTCGGCAGCGTACCTGTCAGCATCTAGCTGCTTGGGGAAGGATATGCCGAGAAACTGGCATCTGGGGTTGATCTTCGTAGCGTTGCTCGCTGCTGGCTGCGCCGGCTCGACGGCGCCCATCGGCGGGCCCGATCCGCAGCCGCAGCTCACCTACGAGCTGTCCGCCGATCCCGCCAGCTTCGTTGACGCCAGCGGGGTCAGCGGCGAGGGCGTGATGCCCGACGAGGCGCTGGACGCCTACGGCGGCGCGGAGCTGCCGCAGGGCTTCAGTGCGGTCCAGGGCGCGCACTTCACACCCGAAACAGCGCCCGGCGAGGGATTCGAGGGCGAGCTGAGCATGAGCGTCGGCGAGGGGCATAGCGCCTCCCAGGTCGCCGATGGCTCGCTGCTGTTCCTCTACTACGTCAGCCCGGCCGGCGGAGCGCAGTTCGTGGACAGCTCCCGCAGCCAGGCAGGCTGGGTGCGATTCACCGTCAACATGCTGGGCTACTTCGTTATCGCGAGAAACAACAGCGTGCCGGCCGTCGACGGCGTCTTTACCGTGCACGCCTTCGCGGACCTGGCCGAGGCGTTCGTCAGCGAGGAGATCAACTTCTGGGCGGTGGCGCAGAACGGCATGGCGCCCTACGCGTTCACCTGGGACTTTGGCGATGGCGCGCAGCAGGCCGGCGATCAGGCCACTCACGCCTATCTGGCCAACGGCGAATACACGGTGGACGTGACGGTCACGGACGGGGACGGGCTGGTGGC
>CAZSSB010000032.1:2320-33231 GCA_964609245.1 uncultured Planctomycetales bacterium
AGTCACCTTCGATATCACCGCCCTGGGCTTCGCCGTCGGTGACATGATCATGCTGACGTTCGGCGACGGCGTCATCGGCGATGTGACGATCGCCGCGAACCAGGAGGTTTATCAGCTCACGCACAATTACGTGATCGGGACGTTCGCCCCGCAGGCGACCGGCACCACGGAGCTGGACGGCACGGACTACGAAATCCAGAGCAACAGCCTGGAGATCATCGTGATCCAGGGCGGGCTGCCCGTCATCCAGTTCACCCAGCCGATCGTGCCCGGTCCCGGCGCGCCTTTCGAGATCAAGGGCTACTTCTTCGGCGACAACCAGGGAGCGCGCAGCGTCCGGCTGGACGAAACCACGCTGGCGGTGACCCAGTGGGGCGACACGAGCATCATGGTCACCTACCCGGCCGGCTTCAACGGTGACATGGGCGACCTGATGATTGTCGACCCCGACTCCGACGACAGCAACGCGGTGCAGCTGAACATGAATCCCGTCTCGGTGCAGCGGTCGGTGCAGAACGTGCTGCCGCCGACGCCATCACCCGGTGAGCGCGTGCTGATCATCGGCCACGGCTTCGGCAACCAGGCCGAAACCGTCGCGGTCGGCCAGTTTGACGCCACCGTCGAGGCCTGGCACGACGGCTGGATCTGCGCCGTGCTGGCGGCGGGCACCCAGCTGGGCAGCCAGCAACTGAGGCTGTCCTCCGCCGTGGCGGCGATCGCCACCTACGACCTTGAGATCGTGGCCAGCGAGGGTGCCGCCTATCCGACGCTGGATGCGGCCACCCCGCCGGTCCAGGAAATGGGCGTCGGCGCGCTGATGGCGCTGCAGGGCACGGGCTTCGGCACCGGCTATGGCGGCCTGGTCGCCTGCGACGGGCAGCTGATGAACCTGGCGGCCTGGAACGACACGCAGATCAACATCGGCGATCCTGACAATCCGGTCGACGGCTGGGCGGTGGTGATCAACGGCAGTCTGGCGAGCAATCCGCTCAATGTAGCGTTCCTGCCCCGGCCGCATATCGACGACCTGGATCCGGACTTCGCCGTGAATGGCGCGACCGTGCGCATCCTGGGCACCGACTTCGGGGCGCAGCAGATGCCGGGTGACCAGGTGACGCTGGGTGGCAATCCGCTCGCCGTCGATCTGTGGAGCGACGTGGAGATCCAGGTGACCATACCGGCGGGCGCCAACGACGGCAACATCATCGTGGCCAAGAAGCTGCTGTCCAACGCGGTACCCTTCGACGTGATTCCGCCGGCGCCCGGCACCCCGGGTGGTCAGCAGATCTAGCGCGCGCCCCCGGGAGGAATCGGCTGCGGGCCGTCGCCGACGGCCAGTCGGCGCGATACCGCTTCGCGCGAGGCGATCAGTACGATGTTGCCCGCGATGATCGCGACGGCTCCCACATAGAAGAACGGCGCCGGGATCTCGGTGCGCAGCCAGAAGCCGACCAGCGCGGCGTAGAGTGGCTGGGCCTGGTTGAGCAGCACCACCTGGCTGACCGGCAGGTAGCTGAGCGCCAGCATGTAGTTGTTGCGCGCCAGCACCGGACCGAGGATCGCGCTGGCGACCAGCCAGCCCCAGCCCGCGGCGGTGAGCCCCGGCCAGCCGGCGACGGACTCCCAGGGCCAGCCCGGTACGCGAATCCACCACAGCGCCGTCAGTGCCGCCCACATCAGCCAGCCGCGGAATACGACGAGGCGCGGTACGGGCCAGTAGCGGACCGCGACCTTGCCGCTGAACTCGGCGAGCCCGAAGCCCAGCGCACTCTGCAGCAGCCAGAGGAAGGCCAGCGGCTCGGCGGACAGCTCCGCCCAGCGCACGATCACCATGCCGGCCGCCGTCAGGGCGAAGCCCAGCCAGTGCCAGCGGGTGAAGTGCTCGCGCAGCAGCCAGAGCCCCAGCACGATCGCCACGACCACCTCCAGCCGGCTGAGCAGGGAGCCGACCGCCGCCGAGGCCAGTGTCAGCCCCTCCCAGAGGCCGATGATGCCGATCACGGATGCCCCGGCGTGCAGCAGCAGCCACAGCAGGGCTTTCGTCTTGAGCGGCGGGTGGTCGTGGGCGTCCTCCGGTGCGTGCAGACCGGGCAGCACCCCGTAGTGTGTCAGCAGCCACCAGCCGGTGTTGATCGGGACGAGGATGGTGTACATCAGCGCCACGAACATCTGCGGCGGGATCTGCACGGTGACTTCCTTGCCGATCGCCATCATGGTGCCGGCGCAGACGGCGTTCAGCTGCGCAAACACGATGCCGCTTGTGCGTGGGGACAGGTTCACCTGATGAGACTACCAGAAGATGTCGGCGCTTATCGCCCCGCCTGCCGTGCTTACTTGCCAACGCAGAAGCGGCTGAAAATCTGGTCGATGACTTCCTGCCGGCCGGGGTGCTGATAGACGCCCTGCAGCGCGCGCCGCGCGGCGTAGAGGTCCTGGGCCACGGCATCGGTCGGCAGCCTGCCCTCCAGCGCCGTCAGCGCGCGGCGCAGGTGGCCCGCCGCTTCAGCGATGCAGCCGGCTTGGCGCTGCCCGAAGGCGGCCAGCACCGGCATCTGCACCTGCCCCGCGGCGCCCCACAGCACGGCCCACAGCTCCGCCACGCCCCGGCCCGTCTTGCCCGAAACGTAGCAGACCGGTCCGCCCGGCGCGGAGCCCGGCGCCTCGACATCCGGCCACTGTTCCAGCCGGTCGCACCTGGTGACCACGCTGATCGGCTCGTCCGATTCCAGCGCTCCGGGTAGCGGCACGCGCTCGCCGTCGGCGGCCGTCACCCACAGCACGCGGTCGGCGGCCCGCGCCCAGTCGCCGGCCCGGCGCACGCCGGCGGCCTCGACGGCGTCGGCGACGTCGCGATAGCCCGCCGTATCGACCAGCGTCAGGCGGATGCCGCCGCTGTCGATCGTCTCGGTGATGTAGTCGCGGGTGGTGCCCGGCGCCGGATCGGTCAGCGCCCGCTCGTGGCCGAGCAGGGCGTTGAACAACGTGCTCTTGCCGACGTTCGGCGGTCCCACCAGCGCCACCGTGATGCCCTCGCGCAGCGGCGCCGTGCGGCGGGAGTCCTGAAGCGCCTGATCCACCTGGCGCAGCAGCTCACCCAGTTCGGCCGCCAGCCGGTGAGGGGCGGCGAGCTCCTCGGCGTCCAGCGTGGCGTCGAGGCCGTCGGCGGCGTAGTCGTGGGTCACCTCGATGCCCGCCAGCGTCGCCGTCAGCCACTCCACCCACTCGCGGACCAGCGCGGATGGCACGCCCGCCAGCGATGCCCCGGCCAGCAGCAGCGCACGGCCGCTGCCGGCGGCGATCAACTCCTGCACCGCCTCGGCCTGGGCCAGATCCAGCTTGCCGTTCAGGTAGGCGCGGTATGTGAACTCCCCGGCCTCGGCCGGCCGTGCGCCGCGGGCCGTGCAGAGTGCCAGCAGCTGGCGGACCAGCAGGGGGCTGCCGTGCAGCGAAACATCCACCAGATCCTCGCCGGTGTAGCTGTGGGGGCCGCGCCAGCAGGTCAGTACCGCCGTCTCGCGCAGCTGCGCCGTGGCGGGATCGCCGGGATCGAGATCGATGATCAGTTCGGCGGTGAAGCTGTGCTGGGCCCTGATGCTGCGCGGCGGCGCGGCCAGCAGCCCGCGGGCCAGGTCCCAGGCATCGGGTCCGGACAGGCGCACCACTCCGAGAGCACTCGGTAGCAGGGCCGTGGCGGGAGCCACGATGGTGTCGCCGGTCTCGTATCCGCCCATGGGCCAGTCTACCCGCCGGACGGCTTGACCGGCTCCGCGTGTAGTGAAACGGCGTAGGCCGGGTGACTGTGCCCTTCGATCCGCATCCAGTGGCTGTCGGCCAGCGCCGGCACCCAGAGCACCTCACCGGCGGCATCGGTCAGCAGGGCCCAGACGGCGCGGAAGCACTGCGGGATCTTGGCGTCGGTGAAGACGTCGCCGACCTTCTTGCCCGCCCCGTCGGGCAGCGTAATCCTGTCGCCCTCCTGCCAGGCCCGCAGCATCAGTGGCAGCCTGACCCCCGCGGGCAGATAGCAGCGCCAGGTCGGATGCTGCGGCGGCGTTTCGGTCAGCACCGGCAGGGCTTCGGGCCAGCTGCGGATCCGCTGCCAGGGCTGCGGGTGGCCGAGGCTGTGGCGGCGCCAGGCCTCGGCGGTGGTAGCCTGCAGTCCTACGCGCAGCCCGCCGGCGGTGGCGGCTGCGCCGGTCTCCAGCAGCACCTCGGGCGTCGGATGGGGCTTGCGGCGCTGTCGGGAAATCGCCAGAACCGCCGCGCCGGGCAGAATGAGTTCCGCGTCGCGAATCGCCACCTGCTGGTGCGGCGTGGTCGACCAGCGGGCGACCGTATCGTGTTCCTCGCGGGACAGTGAGCCCAGCTGCTCCCTGAGCTGGCTGGCGGCGTAGAGCGCCAGCAGCTCGGCGTTACCCCAGCCGCCCACCAGCCGATGGACCGCGTAGTCGCCGGTCGGCCAGCCGATCAGCGGCAGCCAGGAACTGACGGCGGCGGTGCCGTATTCCTCGACCTGCAGGTCCGCCAGCTGACCCTCGACATAGGCCAGCGCCGCGCGCGCGGTGTCGCTGAGGCGCGCGATATGCTCGCGGGCGCGGGCGTTGATCTCGGTCAGCGCGGGCAGGATCTCGTGGCGGATGCGGTTGCGGGCCAGCTGGGTGTCGGCATTGGTCGGGTCATCGCGCCAGGCCTGGCCGAGCCGCTCCAGATACGTCTCGATCTCGGCCGGGTCAAGCTCCAGCCAAGGCCTGTGAATCAGGTCGTCGCGGACCGGGGCGATCCCGCGCAAACCGGCCAGGTGCGTGCCGCGCACGAGGTTGAAGAGCACCGTCTCAGCCTGGTCGCCCAGGTGATGCGCGGTCACGGCGGCCGCCGGCCCGTCCCCGCGCAGGTCGATTAGCCAGGCCAGCAGCGACCGATAGCGCTCCTGGCGGGCCAGCTGTTCCGCGTTGCCGCCGTTGCGAGCCAGCTGCTCGTCCAGCTCAGCCCGCTCACCCGTGCACTGGCAGCCGAGCTGACCGGCCAGCGCGGCAACAAACTCGGCGTCGGCGGCGCTGTCCGGACGAAGCCCGTGGTCGAGGTGCCAGAGGTGCAGGCGGGGGGGGTGCTCGAACCGCCCCCGAAACAACTCGTCGCCGAGCAGCTCATGCACCGCGCGGGCTAGGGCCACGCTGTCGCGACCGCCGGAGCAAGCCACCCCGATCGTACCGCCCTCCAGTCCTTCCCAAAGGGGACTGGCGGCCAGCATCGCCAGCGGCAGAGGCTCAGCCATGGGCCGTACCCTCCCTGGGCGCGAAGCGCGCCGCGTAACCGGCGGCGACCAGCTGGGCCATCGCGATGCTGCACAGCCGGGCCTCGGCGTCGTCGGCGCGGCTGCCGACCACCATCGGCACCGAGCCGCCGACCACCAGCCCGGCCCAGGCCGCGCCCGTGGCGGCGATCATCAGTTTGACGCCGATGTTGCAGCTCTCCAGATTGGGGGTGACGATGATGTCCGCCTGGCCGGCGATCGGCGTCTGGATGCCCTTGAGGGCCGTGGCCTCGGTGCTGAGCGCCACGTCCACGCCGAACGGGCCGTCGATGATCGCGTCGGGCCACTCGCCGGCGTGGTGGCGCCTGACTATCTCGCGGGCGTCGGCGATCGCCGGGAAGTCCTGGCCCTTGTCCTCCATCCCGGCCACCAGCGCCACCCGCGGACGGGCGACGCCGAAGGCCTGCAGGGTCAGGATCGCGTTTTCCATCACCGCGATCTTCCTGGGCAGATCCAGCTCGGCGTTGATCCCGCCGTCGCTGACCCCCACGATCTTGCCAGCCCGGGGGTTCTCGATGAAGGCCACGTGGCTGAGGAACGGCCGGCCCTCGTCCGGCAGCGCCTTGAGCACCGCCTTGAACAGCTTCGAAGTGTCGCACTTGCCCTTGACCAGCACCGCCTGGGGAATCGCATCGACGCAGTCCAGCGCATCGGCGACCACGTCATCGCTGTCGATCAGCTCCACCGTGTCCAGCGCCACGCCGCCGCGTTCGAGCTGCGCTGCCATTTCTGCCCGCGGGCCGACCAGGGTGAAGCCCGAGATGCCGTTGGCGTGGCAGTGCTCAATGGTCTCAGCCATCTCCGGGTGGTGGCCGCCGGCGATCACGAAGCGGCAGTCGGCCCCGGCCGCCGAGCGGCCGACGACCTCGCTCATGGTGCGCGGCGGCGCCGCCAGCGGGTCCTCGGCGGCCGCGTAGTCCTCGACCGGCACCAGGCCGCGCAGCGCCAGGTGGACGCCCTCGGCCAGCGCCGCCATCTCGTCCTCGCCGGGCAGCAGGATCACGGGTGCGATCCAGTCCAGCGACTCGGCGAGGTCGCGGGCGAAGCGCTCGCTGTTGAGCATCCCGCCGGTCAGCACCAGGGCGTCGGGCGCGTGACCCAGCACGCCGGTATAGGCCGCGATGTACTTGGTGCTCTGATAGACCATCGCGCGGTAGGCGCGGCGCGCGTGGGGGTCGCCCTGGTCCAGTCGCCGCTCGATCTCGCGGAAGTCGGCGGTGCCGGTGTAGGCCGCCAGTCCCGCCTCGCGGCTCAGCCGCCGCTCCAGCAGCTTGCGATCCGGCTCGCCCTCCACCAGGTCGAGCACGCCGCGAATGGGCAGCGTGCCGGCGCGGGAGACACTGAACGGTCCTTCGCCGAGCTGGGCGTCGTTGACGTCGACGCAGCGCCCCTCCACGATCGTGCAGATACTGACTCCGCTGCCGAAGTGGCCGACCACCAGACTGCACTGATGCACGGGACGATCGAGCTGCTCCGCGGCCTGGCGCACCGCGCGGAAGACGTTGAGCGCGTGCAGCCGGCCGGCGCGCCTGACCTCGGGTACGCCCGATACGCGCGCCTCGTCCCAGAGCGTGTCGATCGTGATCGGGTCGACCACGAACACCGGCAGCCTGAGCCCCTCCTGCTCCAGCAGGTCGTAGGCGATCAGCGAGGACAGGTTCGCCGGATGGGAGCCGAAGCGCTCGGCGGCCAGGTCATCGAGCATCTGCCGGTCGACGCGATAGACGCCGCGCTGGGGCAGGGGCTTCATCAGGCCGCCGCGCGCCGCGATCGCCGCCAGCGCCCCGAACTCCGTCTGCTGGGCCGCGAGGAACTCGCGCAGGTGCTCGAGCCGCCGCGGTCGCTGCTCGCCGAGCGGGGCCTTGACGAGGCTGTCGGGAAGCTCTACCGAGTGCTCACAGGTGCACTTGTCGCCGGAGAACAGCGCGAACTTGGAGCTGGTGCCGCCAAGATTGACTACTAGTATCAACGGGTCCGGCATGGCCCCACGAGTGTAGCACCCGCGAGCAGCCGGATCGCGGCCACACTCAGCCGATCATCCGCAGGATTTCGTCGACGGTGCGCTTGACACCCGCGTAGACCTCGGCCACCGACTGGGCCTTCATGTAGGCCGGCGTGGATACGATCTTGTGCGCGTCGTCGATCACCACCTCGGTCACCGGGCACTCGACGTGACTGCCGCCCATGGTATTGATCGCCCCGGCGGTGTCGGCGTCATCACCGATGGTGAGCTTTGCCGCGGTCTCCTGGCCCAGAATCTTGGCCGCGATCACCGGCGCGATGCAGACGAAGGCCAGCGGCTTGCCGGCGGCATGCGCCTCGCGGACCAGCCGGTCGACGTCGCGCTGCACCGAACAGTCCTCGCCCTCGAAGGCGAAGGTGCACAGGTTCTTGGCTGCGCCGAAGCCGCCGGGGAAGATGAAGGCGTCGTAGTCGGCCACATTGACGTCCTGCAGGGCCACGATGTCCCCGCGGGCGATGCGCGCCGATTCGACCAGCACGTTGCGCGTCTGGCCGGGTACCGGCTGGCCCTTGACGTGGTCCACCACGTGCATCTGATTGGTGTTGGGGGCCATGCACTTGTATTCCGCGCCGGCCTGGCTGAGCGCCAGCAGCGTGCAGACCGCCTCGTGGATCTCGGAGCCGTCCATCACACCACAGCCGGCCAGTACTACTCCAACCTTGGGCATCGATACACTCCTCCGCGGCAAGTTGCTCTGCGGATGTTGATTGTAACCCAAGGTGCGGGGGGAGGGCCGGGGACCGTTGGTGATAAAGCTGTCGCGGGTCACGCCCGGGCGGGCGGGCTGCCCGTCCGCAGCCGGCACGGCACGCGTGCGCCGCTAGCCTCAGGTGAACTGGTTGCAGCTCTGCTCCAGGGCCCGGCGGCGGGCGCTGAGTTCCTGGTCCGCGGCCAGATGGCACTGCTTGTACTTGCGACCGCTGCCGCACCAGCAGGGCTGGTTGCGGCCCGGCGGCTGCGCGGGACGTGCGTCGTCCGCGGCGGTCCGCAGCGGTTTGCTGAGCAGGAAGTCCAGTAGACTCATGGCTTGGTCCTAGTCCTCATTGCCGCCGACGTCCAAGCCGTCCCGCAGGCCGGTGTCCGTGTCGCCGGCCGCGTCAAGCAGGGCCTCCAGGTCCTCGACGCTGGCGTAGCCCCGGTGGATGTCAACAACCGTCCCATCGGCAGCCACCGCGACCGTCGCAGGTATTGAACTGAAGCCCAGATCGGCGGCGATGCCCTCGCTGTCCCAGGCCAGCGCGTAGGGCAGCTCGTTGTGCTCCAGGAACGCGCGCACGGCCTCGGGGCTGGTATCGACCGAAACGCCGACCACCGTCACCTCGCCTTCGCCATCCTCATGGACCTGGGCCAGGTTCGGCAGCTCCCTGACGCAGGGCGGGCACCAGGTGGCCCAGAAGTTGATCAGCAGCGGCCGGCCGGCCAGCGCGCCCGTGGTCAGTTCGTCGCCCTCGCAGGTGGCGAAGCCGAACTCCGGCAGCGGATCGCCCAGCGCCAGATCGCCCGGCTTGACCCACCAGGTGCCGGCGCACTCCTGCCCGGCCATCGAAGCCGGCGCCAGGACCAGCGTGGCCAGCAGCAGCACGGTGACCAGGGCGGCGCGCAGCGGACGGGTGGAACGGGGGTCACTTCGATTTTTCATATGCCATACCATACCCTGTATGGTATCAGGCTATCGCAGCGCGGTCAAGGGCTGGGCCAGCCGGATTGCCGCCTACAGGCGGCGTCCAGCGGGCCGAGGCGGCAGCGAGGGGCATTCGGTGCTAGAATATGGGGCCAGTCACGCTGGTGCTGGGCTGCATGGTAGCATTGCCACGAGCGTGGTGGCCGGGGGAGTCACGACAAGCTGTACGGAGCCGATGAGCGTTTGCCGAAAGAAGAAGCGATAGAAGTGGAAGGAAAGGTCGTTGAGGCCCTGCCCAACGGCATGTTCCGCGTCGAACTGGAAAACGGCAACGTGATCTTGGGCTACCTGTCGGGCAAGATCCGCAAGTACCGCATCCGCGTGCTGATGGGTGACCGCGTGCTGGTGGAGCTCTCGCCCTACGACCTGAACAAGGGCCGCATCACCTACCGGTACAAGTAGGGGCGATCCCGCTATTGGCGGGACGTCGCCCGCAATACCTCCCGTGGGCTACAAATTGCGTTGCGCCTACTCAGGATGTTCAAGCTTCCAGTTGCTGGGCAGTGAGTCGGAGCTGTGGACCTGTTGCTGATCGATGAACACGTTGTACAGGTGATCGGGCGGGAAGTCTCCAAGGTGGATCCCGATTTCGTGTCCTTGGAAGCTTGTTACGTATCGGGGGCCTTCAAGGTGCTTGAACAGCAGACGCTTGTGCTTGATGTCCTTGTACTCCATGCCAATTACCCTCTGTGCTTGCAGAGCCCGCACCCCTCGGAGTGCGTGCGGCGCGTTGCCAGCCACGTACCGCTCAGTGCTCCTTGCCGGTCAGATGCGACGGGCGACGCAGGCGTCGCCCCTACTTCAGCTGTGCGCAGGCGAGCCGCCCGCGCTACGTGCGATCCTGGACGTACGACAGCCTGCTCGGCTGTCGATCCCCGTGGATTGCACCTTCCGCGCCGCGCCCGCCGGTGAGCAGCCAGGCCAGCCACAGCGCGAAGACCAGCGCGCCGAACGCGATCTTGGCCCATTGCCAGAGCTCGAGCGAGACGGCGGCCGGGGGATTCAGGGGCGTCAGGAATCCCTCGATCAGGCCGGCCACAATCAGTGTCAAGGCGCAGATCGCCAGCAGCCGGCCCGCCTCGCGGGCGGCCAGTCGCAGCGCTTCGCCACGGGGCCGCTGGCCGGGAAACAACCAGGAGAAGCCCAGCAGCATGCCCGCGGCGGCGGCCAGACAGATGGCGGGCAGCTCAATGGAGCCGTGGGGCGCGATGCCCGCGATGAAGTACAGTGGCAGATTGACGTCGAAGCCGGGCGGGGTCTGGAAGTAGAGGAAGGCCACGGCGCCGAGCAGATAGCCGTTGAAGGCCAGCATGATCAGCGACGGCACGCCGCCGGCAATGCCGAGCACAAAGGCGTTGACGCCGACCTGGATGTTGTTGTAGGTGATCGCCACGGCCGCGAAGCTGCGCTCGCCGGGCTCGATCTGCGCGGCGAGGCGCAGATCCTGCTGCTTGCTGGCCGTCTGCAACGCCGTTTCCCACTCCCGCAGCATGTTGGGCCGGAAGGCGCCCAGAACATCCTCGGCGATCGCCGGACTCCGTACGCAGGTGAAGTAGGCGATCAGGCTGAACAGCGTCATCAGGGCGGCGGCGCTGAGGATCAGTCCGGCGCAGCGCCGGGCCGTCCGCGGCAGTTCATGCAGGATCAGAAACAGCAGTCCGGGACCGCGACGACGCACCACGCCGCGGTAGATCACGGCGTGGGCCTTGCCGCACAGCTGGCTCAGCTCCTGGGTCAGCTGGGGCGCACCGCCGCTGCTGCGGAGCAATGAGAGGTCCGACAGCGTGCGCCGGTAGAGTCCCGGCAGTTCCCAGAGCTCCTGGTCCGTCAGTTCACTCAGCCCCCCGCGCTCGACCAGGCCCAGCAACCGGCGCAGCTGCTCCCATTCGACGGCGCGCGCCCTTCCGGTGCCAGACTGGGGCCCCATGGCTGTCACGCCTATAATCGTAGCATCGTGCGACTCGTCGCTGTGACAGCCATCTGCCTGCTGCTGGCGGTCCCGGCCTGGGCTGCGCCCTCGGCCCGGGAACTGGCGGTGCGCCTGACGCTGATCCCGCAGAGCCCGGGCGGCGGACTGGCCGATGCCCCGCTGCTGGTGGCGGGGGAGGTGCCGGATGCCGCATTCGACGCCTGCCTTGACGCGCAGTTCGCCACCGACGATATCGCGTCCTACCTGCACTCGCGCGCCTGTCTGTCCGCGGCGCGGTTCGCGGTCTGGCTGTACCGTTTCGACGAGGAGGACTCGGCGAACGTGGAACTGCCCAGCCCGGTGCTGGTCATCGCGCCGGACGCCGACGGCCGGTTCCCGTTGACCGCCCCGGCGATCGTGGAGGGCAAGCTCTACGGCTGGCAGGTGGTGGCGACCATTGAAGGCGGCGCGGGCCAGACGGTGAATGTCTGGTCCTCGCTGCTGTATTTCCGCACCGCGCCGGCAGCGGCAGTGGCGCCCGAGCTGCTCAGCGCCGAAGCGCGGGAGCTGGTGACTGAGCTGCTGGACGCGACGGCTATGCAGCGGCGGGCCCGGGACGGCCTGGCGGTTTCACTGCGCGGGATGCGCCTCTACGGCAACTACCCGTCCGCCAGCGACACGTACTTCTGCGCGCCCCTGATCGGCGGAATGGACTGCCCGCGTCACGAGTGCCGGGATGGGGCGGGTATCGCCGTCCCGCAGCTGCTGAAGCTGGGGGCGTTGATGCGAGCCGCCAGCAGGCTGTGGATTGACGCCGCGGCAGGACCGGTAGAGGAAGCGGATCTCCAGGAGTTGGCCGACGAGGTCTACCGGCTGGTGAACCAGTGGCCGGAGGCGACGCGCTCCGCGATCGGCCGCAAGCTCTCGACCCTGGCGGCGGTGGCCGAGAAGCTGACCGTCCCTCCGCCGGACGTTGATGCGCAGCCAACCTCGGGGTTGCTCAGCGAGCTGCTGCTGGCCATTGACGACCTGATCGGCCCGGGCACCATCGACGGCAGCCCCGGCTACGAGCAGACCTTCCTGGCCTATGCGGCGGCGACCGACGCCCGGTTGCACGCGCTGGAATTGCGGCGCGCTGAGCTGGAGGCGGTGCTGGGCGGCGAGGAAGCGACCCGGTGGGTGGAGTATCTCCGCGACCAGCGGGCCCAGCTGTCGCTGCTGGCGCATGAGGTGGAGCGCGGCAGGCTGTCCAAGGCCCAACTGGGCCAGCGCGTGGCCGAGCAGGCCGAGCGGGCGCGGCTGACCAGTGACGAGGAAGTCCGCTACCTGGAAGGCACCAGCTGCCACGTGGCGCTGGATCGCATCAGGCGCCTGACCGCCACCGATACCGAGCAGCTGGCCAGGCTGAGCGCGGAAACCGTCCGCTGCTATCTGCTGCGATTGGCAGATAGCTTGTGGGTTAGCACACCATAGCAGTCCGCTTCGCGATATACTCTAGTGTGGGGTTACGTGGAGGTATCCGCATATGCAGAACAACGGGAAACTAACCGGCACCTATGCCACCAAGGTTGGGTTGGCCGAGATGCTCAAGGGCGGCGTGATCATGGACGTGACCGATGCGGCCCAGGCCAGCATCGCCGAGAAGGCGGGCGCGGTGGCGGTGATGGCGCTGGAGCGCGTGCCGGCCGACATTCGGGCGCACGGCGGGATCGCCCGCATGAGCGATCCGACCAAGATCAAGGAGATCATCAAGGCGGTCAGCATTCCGGTGATGGCCAAGTGCCGGATCGGCCACTTCGCCGAGGCTCAGATTCTGGAGGCGCTGGGCGTCGACTTCGTGGACGAGAGCGAGGTGCTGACGCCGGCGGATGAAGCCCACCACGTCTACAAGCACGACTTCAAGGTCCCCTTCGTCTGCGGCTGCCGCAATCTGGGTGAAGCCCTGCGGCGCATCGGCGAGGGCGCGGCGATGATCCGCACCAAGGGCGAGCCGGGCACCGGCAACATTGTGGAGGCCGTGCGCCACATGCGGCTGGTGACGGGTGAGATCAAGCGGCTAACCACGCTGGGTGACGACGCGCTGATGGCGGCGGCCAAGGAACTGGCGGCGCCTTATGAGTGGGTGAAGTGGGTCCACGACCATGGCAGCCTGCCGGTGCCGAACTTCGCCGCCGGCGGCGTGGCGACCCCGGCCGACGCCTCGCTGATGATGCAGCTGGGCGCCGAGTCGGTGTTTGTCGGCAGCGGGATCTTCAAGAGCAGCGATCCGGCGGTGCGGGCCAAGGCGATCGTGGAGTCCGTACTGAACTATGACGATCCCAAGGCGCTGGCCGCGATCAGCGAAGGCCTCGGCGAGGCGATGAGCGGGCTCGATATCGCCACCATGCCGGAAGAAGAGCGGATGGCGACGCGCGGCTGGTAGCCCGCGAAACCGCCGGTCGCCTCACAGCGGCCGACGATCGAAGCCTGCCGGCCTGGTTTCAGTGCAGTTTTCATCAAACTGCGCCACCAGCGCAACAAGTTGGCCGCCGGGCGGTCTGATGCATTAGCCGCTTCGCGCAGGATGAAGCCAATGAGACATAGTCTCAATACTTCAGGTAGATGCTGTGTCCGGCGCAGATGCCAGGGCGGGAGGAAGCGATGAACTTTACGGATAGCAGACTCAGTCTGGCGGTGTTGCTGCTCAGCTGCGCGCTGCTGATCGGCGCGGGCGTGGTGCTGGCCGAGGACCTGCCGGTGTCCACGGACGCTCCGGCGAAGGTGGCGCTGCCGGACTCGATCGAGAACGGCGGCTACTACCTGAGCGTCACGGTCGAGACCGACTTCGCTACAACGGTCGAGAACACCCGGGCCGCGCTCGAGGGCGAGGGCTTTGGGGTGCTGACGGAAATCGACCTAACGGCCAAGCTGGCGGAGAAGCTCAGGACCGAGATACCGCCGTATCTGATCCTGGGGGCCTGCCACCCGCCGCTGGCGCACGCCGTTTACGTGGATGAAGGCTGGATCGGCGCGATGATGCCCTGCAACTTCGTGATCCGCGAGATGGCCGACGGCACGGTGGCGGTGGCGGTCAAGAACCCGCTGATGCTGCCGGTGGCGACGGGCAATCCCGAACTGGAGGTAGCCGCCCGTGAACTGACGGCGGCGGCGGGCCGAGTGCTGGAAGCGCTCTAGAGCCTACTTCTTCCCATCGTCCTCGGCCGGTGGGTTGTCGATCACGGGCTGCAGGTTGATCATCTCGATCAAGCCCAGCATCGCGTCGGCGCCCTTGTTGCCGGCCTTGGTTCCCGCCCGATGGAGCGCCTGCTCCAACGTGTCACAGGTGACCACCCCGAAGGCGATCGGCACATCCGTCTGCATCGCCACGCTGGCCAGCCCCTTGGTGACCTCGGCCGCCAGCAGCTCATAGTGATCGGTGTCGCCGCGCAGCAGGGCACCCAGGGCCAGCACGCCGTGATAGCGCCCGGTGGCGGCCAGCCGGCGGGCCATCGCGGGCAGCTCAAACGAGCCCGGCACGTAGTAGACGTCGTAGTCGCACTCACCGTCGCCCGTGCTGTGGCGCTCCAGCAGGTCGATGGCGCCGCTGAGCAGCTGCTCGGTGATCAGTTCATTGAAGCGGCTGACCACGATGCCGACCGTCAGGTCCTCGGCGATCGTGCGCGGCCGGTATGTGTTGCCCATGAGGATATGCTACCATGCCCCGCCGTGAACCTCTGGCAGGCTTCAACGGTGGTCTTCGACAACGACGGCACGCTTTATCCGTCGGGTCCGGCGGTCGGTCGCGCCGTGCTGGAGGCGCACCGCCGCTACGTGGCGGAGCACGGCCTGGCGATCCCGACCCCCGACCTTCAGTGGCTGAGCCACATGATCGGCGCGGACGCCAGGGAGTTCTACGGCGCGATGATGCCCGACCAGCCCGAGAGCGTGCGCCGCGAGTTCGAGGAGTTCTGCCTGGACTACGAGCGGCGGGCGGTGCGGGAGCATCCGCACATGTACGAGGGGGCGGAAGGGGTGCTCAGCGCCCTCAAGCACGCCGGCCGGTGGCTGGTGATGGTCACCAACGGCGGGCCGACCTACGTGCAGCACATCTGGGACACCTGCGGCTATGGGCGGTTCTTCGATGCCGTCTATCCCTTCGGCCCGCCGGACTACGCCTCCAAGGCCGAGCGGCTTATGCGTGCCGTGGCCGACTGGGGCCGCCCCGCCGTGATGGTCGGCGATCGTGCCTCGGACCGCACTGCGGCGGAGCAGGTGGGCATCGGCTTCATCGGCTGTGCCTACGGCTACGCCGGCCCGGGTGAACTGGATGGAGCGGAGCACGTCGTAAGCGATATCCGCGAGTTGTACAATCTCCTGATAGCCCCGGAGGAGAGAGCGTAATGCGAAGAGCAGCCGCGCTGATCTGTGCCGCAGTACTGCTGAGCCTGGCCGCCCAGGCCCGGGCCCAGGTGGACGAGCCGACGGAGGTGGTCAACGACGAGTTCCACTTTGCCTACACCGTCGAGGGCGGGTCCTTCGTGGCCTACCCCGCGGACGGCAACGGCTTCAAGTGCATCCACAATCCGGCGGGGGGCGGACCCGGGACCACGCCGGACTACGGGATGCTGGTCTTCGGCGGCTACCTCTACGTGCTGTCTGCCGAGCAGGCCGCGGCCGCCAGGCTGGATCCGCCGGAGGAGACGGTGCTGACGGTCGACGACGTGCACAACAACACCCGCTTCAGCGACCTGGTCAAGGGCGCGATGTCGGCCTACGACCGCGAGCCCGCGGGTGAGGCGGTGATCGGCGTGGAGGGCGGCTCCAGCATCCGCGTGCCCTACTTCGTCTGGAGCCGCACGGTCGGCACCCAGACCAAGCACGCGCTGATGTACTCGGTGGTACACGGCGACGGCTTCGTCAACGTGCAGGTCGAGAGCAGCCGTCCGTTCACCAAGCAGCAGCTCAGCTGGTTCACCACCAAGCTCAGGCTGCTGGAGCTGCCGGTGGTGGCGGAGGAAGCGGAGCCGGCTGAGGGAGCCGGAGCCGCCGGAGGCAGCTAAGCCCGCGGGGGGTCTGGCCGCTACGGATCGTGGGCGAGACGCCCGCGCCACCGAAACAAATTGCAGGCTGGCAGCCTGCCCCACTGGCCGTGGCTGTGGGTGCAGTCTGGATGAGGCACAAGCGGAGACCTACTCGCCGCCGCATCCACTGCAGTTGCCAACAAGGACCGAAGAACCTCGACCAGTGGCGCAGGCAGCCTTGCCTGCGATTATCGGCATCGCCCCTACCCGGCAGGCCGGACTTCAGTCCGGCGGTTCAAAGGTCGGCGGGTTGAAACCCGCCGCTACCGGTGTGATGGTAGGCGGGGTTTCAACCCCGCGATTCGAGGGTCAGGGGGCTGAAGCCCCGCCGGAGGCGGGCCTACCGGGCATGCGGACGGGACGTCCGCGCTCCGGATGCCGGCAGGATGCCAGAGCTCCCAGCTACTCGACGGGCCACTCCTTGATCTCGTAGTCGTCGCCGACCAGGCCCAGCTTGACCAGAAACTCGCTGCCGCCCGCGCGATAGAACGCCACCCCCAGCTGGTTCAGCCGGCGCGCGAGGCGCTCCAGCTCATCGGCGGGGGCGTGGGTGTCGCGGCCCAGCCGGCCGATCAGGTCGCCCTCGGGCACGGCGAAGGTGCCGCGGACCGCCAGCGCCTCGCCAACGTCCTCCACCCTCAGCTCGGCAGGGGCGAAGTTGGCGACGAAGCACTGATACTGGCCCGCCTGCTTGCGCAGCGGATAGAGGTGATAGGCGTGGCGCCGGCCGCCGGTGATGACGTCGAAGGTGGTCTTCATCACGCAGCCGCCGTCAAAGCCGCCCTGGCGCTGCGTCGCCCGCACCGCAAGCACGTAGTCCCCGCGGGGCAGCGCGACCGTCAGCGGCGTGGTCCCCAGATAGTGCGACTCCGTGAAGACGACGTCCTCGACGGTGACCTCCGCGCCGCCTTCCTCGGCGCCCTGGATCTCGCCGACCGCCGCCAGATAGAGCGCGTAGCCCTCGGGCACGGACAGGATGGAGACGTTGCCGCCATCGGTCACCGCCGGATCATCGCGGCCGACCGGTCCCCACTGCGCGGTCAGCACTGCCAGCAGATCCGGATCGAGCAGCTCGGCCGCACTCGTCGGCTGGGCCACTGCCAGCTCCGGGGCTTCCTGAACAGCCTCCGGTGGGGCCGCGGGCTCCTCGGCGGGCGCTTCGTCCTGGGCCAGGGCACCGGCGGCCAGGCCAAGGGTGAGCACGGCGATCAGCAGTGATACGCAGACCTCTCGCAGCATGACGGCCTCCTCTCGCGGTCCTATTGTAACGCCGGGGCAACTCGTGGGCGCCGCTACTCCTCCCACTGGTCCTTGCCCCAGTCGCGGCGGTCGGTGTCGATGGTCTCCCAGGGGTCGTGGACCGGCGGCTTGCGCCGCCCCATGAAAGCCTGGATGATCCGCGGCAGCCAGGCCGCCAGCAGCACGGCGGCGGCGATCACCCACACGACCGCGGGCAGGGACAGCAGCCAGTTGATCAGCTCCACTGCCTTATCCTCCAGCTTCAGCGTCGATCGCCGCGCGATAGGCCGCCGTCGCCGTGGCGATCGAGTCGGCGGTGTTACCGGTGACGACGGCGCCGATCATCAGGCCGCCGGTGCCGGTCCGCATCAGCCAGCGCGCGTCCTCGGGCGTGATCGCCTTCTGAGTGGGCACCAGCAGCGGGGCGTCCACGTACTCCTGCAGGATGCGCAGGCGGCGGTAGTCGTAGTAGGTGAACGGCTGGCCGTAGTCCTCGGCGGGGAAGATACTGGCCTCGCACATGTGGATGCGGTTGACGCTTTGCTCCGGCGAGGTGTAGAGGTGGGTCATGTAGAAGGCCGGCTCGACGAAGCCGTCGAACTCCGAGAGCGCGACGATCAGATTCAGCGGCAGATCGATGAACCACAGCGGCATGTGCTGGACGTAGATGTCGATGAAGTCCAGTCCGTCGCCGGCCAGCACCGTAAGCTCTTCACGGGTGGGCAGCGCAGCCGGGTCGGCGCCCGGCATCAGCCCGACCGGGATCTCCATCGCGCCGATGATCTCGCGGATCGCGGGCGCCTCGCGAGCGTAGTCGCCGAACTGCGTGCCGCTGGCGTGGTGGCTGACATTCATGTGCACCTTGAGCGCGTCGGCGCCGGCACCGGCCGCGGCGCGGGCGAGTTCGATGTCGTTGCGGGGAAGACTGACGATCAGCTGCATAAACCTGCCTCCTCTAGGCCTGCCGGCGCGATTGCGCCGGAGTCCGTCACGAAGCTGGTGACCAGCCCCGATTCAGTAACGTCAAAGCTCGGATTGTACACCGGATACGACTCGGGTACCAGCTGCGCCGTTCCGCAGACGTGCACCTCCTCGGCGCAGCGCTGCTCGATGACGATCTCCGCGCCACTTGGCGTGCCGCAGTCAAAGGTGGAGCGCGGCGCGACCACGTAGAACGGAACACCGGCGTCGCGGGTCAGCAGCGCCAGCATGCGGGTGCCGACCTTGTTGGCGAAATCGCCATTGCGCGCGATGCGGTCGGCGCCGGTGGCCACTACGCTCACCCGTCCGGCGGCCAGCAGCGGGGCGGCGGCGCTGTCGATCAGCAATTCGAATTGTACGCCCAGCCGCTCGAGCTCCCAGCAGGTCAGCCGCGCCCCCTGCAGCAGCGGCCGGGTCTCCAATACGAAGATACCGTCGAGCAGCCCGCGGCGGTAGCCCTCGACCAGCAGGGCCAGGGCGGTTCCGCCGCCGCCGGTGGCCAGCGCCCCGGTATTGCAGATGGTCAGCGCCCAGCCGCCTCGCGGGAGCACGGTATCTGCGTGCGACGCGATCCGCTCGCTGGCCGCCAGGTCCTCGGCGTGGATGGCCCGGGCCTCGGCCAGCAATGCGGCGGCCGGGTCAGGTGCCCGCGCGTCGAGCACGGCGGTCATGCGCTCCAATGCCGCGAACAGGTCGCGGGCGGTCGGCCGCGTACTGGCCAGCAGGTCGACGGCGGCTTTGAGCCGCGGCGGCGATTCCCCCCGCAGCGCCTCGACGGCGATCGCATAGGCGGCGACGATGCCGATCAGCGGCGCCCCGCGGACCTTGAGCGTTTTGATCGCGTCCGCGGCATCCTGCGCCGATGTGAGTTCCAACTCCACCAGCCGCCAAGGCAGCTCAGTCTGGTCGATCACGTACAGCCGGTCGTTACTCAGGCGCACCGGCCTGACGCTGCTCAGCGGCTGGACGTCCCGCCCGGGCATGCTAGCCGCGCTCCAGGTACTGGCGCGTGAGCCGCTTGCTGCGATCCACGGCGGGCTGGTCGAAGGCGTTGACACTGTAAAGCAGGCCCGCCTGGGCGGTCGCTAGCATCCAGAGCTGCAGATACGCTCCGACCGAGGCGGCATTGAGGCTGGGCAGACTGATCTCATATACCGGACGGCCCTCCTCGATCAGCGCGTCGCGGGTGCCGCGACGGCTGGCCGAGAGCAGCTCGCCGAAGGTTCGCTCGTTGAGAAGTGCCAGCTCGGCGGCCCGCGCATCGGCGGGCAGCACGATCTGGGGATCGGCGGCCCACTGCTCGCAGCTCAGGAAACCGTACAGCTTGTTGTCGGGGCCGTCGAGGTACAGCTGATTCTGGCTATGCTCATCCGTGGCGCCCCGCGCCACCACGGGCGTCAGGCAACCCGGGCCGGGCCCGCCGTCCAGCGTCGTGGCCTTGGCCAGCGACTCGGCCCACAGCTGCCTGAGCCAGCCCCCCAGCTGCACCAGTGGATCGCCGTAGATGTAGTGGACCGTCTCGCGTACGCCGCCCTGGGTGTGCAGCAGGTAGTGCAGGGCGGCCAGCTGCCAGGCCGGGCTGTGGCGCTGCGGTCCCGCCAGGCACTGCTCCTGCATCTCCTGGGCGCCGCGCAGCAGCTCCAGCACGTCCACGCCGCAGAATGCCAGCGGAAACAGCCCGACCGGGCTGAGCACGATGAACCGCCCCCCGACATCGGCCGGGATGTCCAGCGTCATCCACCCGCGCCGTGCCGCCAGGTCGCGCAGCGGCCCGCGGCGGGCGTCCGTGGTGGCCACCACGCGCTCCGCTGCGGGGGCGCCCTCGTCCGCCTGCTGCTCGAGCAGACCCAGCAGATAGAAGAAGCCGGCCAGCGTCGCCAGTGTGCCGCCGGACTTGCTGACTGCGCTGAGCGCCGCGCGCGGCAGGTCGGCCGACTCCACCAGCCAGGCGACCTGGGAGGGATCGACGTTGTCCAGCACCCACAGCGGCCTGAGCGAGGCGACCGGCCAGTCCAGGGCGGCGTAGATCGCCTGGGTGCCCATCGCGCTGCCGCCGATGCCGCAGACGATCAGCTCCTCGCAGCTACCGGCCAGCTCGCGGGCCAGCAGCACGCAGTCCTCAGCCCAGTCGCCACCCGCCGGCAGCTCGAGCCAGCCCAGCGGCCAGTCGGCGCGGTGCTCAAGCAGCCGCCCGATCAGATCGGGCCGCTCGGCGTCCAGTGCATCTAGCGCCGCCTCGAGGCTCAAGCCATCGGCCAGCCGTCTGGCCAGCAGCGACGGTGCGTCCAGTTTCAGTTCGAGATGCCGCATCAGGCCTCCTGCCGCCTGAGCAGATTATACGGTGGGCATCTGGCACGAGGATCGCCGCTGACGCCGGTGGAGGCGGGCAACGACCGGAGGCCGTATGGCTTCGAGTACAATACCTGCAGAGAACCGAGGAAGGGAATGGGAGGTTTACCCGACCATGATTGCACAGCAGTGGACTCTGGCGCACACAATCATCACCCTGATCCTCGCCCTGCTGGCCTTGGCGATTGCGATCCGGCCGCCACGTAACGAGGAGCAATGGCGACTGGCGATGGCCGGGCTGCTGTGGCTGGCGGCTGCGGTGGCGATTGAACTCTGGCTGATCTACCACAGCTTCGGCTGGGTGGAAAAAGTCGTCGCCGCCGCGCTGCTGCTAGTTCTTTGCTTCGGAACCTGGTACTTGTTGACCAAGATAAAGTACCCACCCGCGCTGCCCAGCGACATCCGTGCGATAGAGCTTGACCGGCCAAATGGTGAGGAATGGCTGGAGGAGAAGCTTGAGGAGAAGCTGAAGAAGTCAGGGGCCATTGAAATCGACGCGATGGGCGTCAAGCTGGAAACGGTGTTAAAGGCGATTAGCATCCTCAAGGACACAGTCGGCCTGCTAGAGGGCAGGCAGGTTAGCCTGCGGATCCTGATCCTGAAGGCTGGCAGTGTTGGGGTGACGACGAGAGCCCTCATGGAGAAGAAGAAGACTGTACATGGGGGAGTGCAAAGACTCAGGGAGGACTGGGCGTGCCTGATGCGGGATTGGCAGCAGAACGCGTTCCGCACCCTCGAGGTGCGGGAGTTTGAGTTCTCACCTCCCGTATTCTTGATGCGGGTTGGCGAGCACATGCTGGTGAATCCCTACCTGGCCACGATGGGCTATAACACTATGACGATGTTGCTGAAGAGCCCGAAGAGCAACGAAAAGGACGGTATCTTTAAGCAGTATCAGAGTTTCTTCGATCGCGTCTGGCATGAGAGCAGTGGCCTGTCTGCCGCGCTGCCCGCGGCCGCACCTGAACCCGATGCTCCTGCAGATGATGGCTAGCCGCTAGTTGCCGGGGGGCTGCTCGCCGGCCGACAGCGTGCTGGCGCGCGGCAGCCACAACAGCAGCGTGACCAGCACGGCGATCGAGGCCGCACCGAGGAAGTAAGCGAAGTACGGCATCTGAATGTTGTGGAATTCCCAGCTGCGCTGCAGCTTCGGGAACCAGTTCAGGCTGCGCCACAGCTGGTTGTAGTAGAACACGTAGTTCAGCCGCTCGTAGGTGGTGTAGTGGAAGCTCAGCCACGTGACGTACCAGCCGATCGCGACGTGCGCGCCGACGCCGCAGATGCCCGCCAGCCACCAGGGAAAGCGCAGTACGTGGCGCAGGAGCAGCATCAGGTTGTAGCTGATCAGCACGGCGCAGCCGACCAGCAGCCCGCGCTGCAACATCATCAGCGGCACGCGCACCTGGGCCTCCTCCACCAGCTGCGGATAGCGATGGAGGTACAGCACGGGGGCCAGCAGGATCACCAGCATCAGCAGAAGGATCAGCAGGCCGCCCACGCCGCCGGCGATGTAGCTGAAGCCGTGGTGCGGATAGCGCTTGTACCAGGCCTCGCGCGTGCGGGGGGTCGCCAGCGCCAGCAGCAGCGCGCAGAGCACCAGCGCAGCCTCGATGATGACCATCAGGATCGACATCAGCTCCAGGGTGTCGAAGCGCGGCATGCCCAGCTGGGTGGCCGTGCGCCACTGCACCCAGCTCAGCTGGCCGATCAGATACAGAGCCAGCGCGCAGGCGAGCCACAGGAAGCGGTTGGCGAGTTGCAGGCCGGCGGTGCGCTCCAGCTGCGTCAGCGGCGCCATCGGCCGCAAGCTCGGCGGCTGGGCGGGCAGGCCCTCAGTGTCGGACATCGCTTGCTGCTCGGTCATCACTCTTCCAGCAGGCTCATGATGTTCTGGAAGTAGTTGCTCCAGAACGAGACCAGGATCAACGCCACGATTATACCCAGCACGATGATCGCCACCGGTCCCGCGAACTTGCTGGCGGCCTTGATCTTGTACTCCGCGTCGCGGCGCAGGAACTCGCCGGCCTTAAGCAGCGCGCTGTCCAGGCTGCCCGCCTGCTCGCCGGCCCCGACCAGGTTGCGCACCACCGCTGGGAACACGGGCTGCGCGCGGATGCTCTCCTCGACGGTCACGCCGTTGCGCACCCCGGCGTAGACGAAGCCCACGGCGCGCTCGACGCGCGGGTGCTGCACCGCCGGCTGGGTGGTCTTGAGCCCCTCCAGATACGGCACGCCGGCGCGGGCCAGCAGGCCGAAGGTGTGGCAGAAGCGCGCCACGGCCAGCTGCTGCATCAGCGCGCCGAAGAACGGCAGCAGCATCGCCAGATAGCGCGCCGCGCGCTGGACCAGCCGGAAGCGCAGCAGCAGCCACGCTCCGGCGACGGCGGCCAGCAGCCACAGAAGCCGCACCGCCCAGGTGCCCGGCATAAAGCCGATGAAGGACAGCACCCCCACCGCCAGGATGGCGGTGACAACCACGATCGCCGGATAGATCAGCGCGCCCTGCACGGTGCGCCTCAGTTCGGCTTCGGCCTCGAACCACTCCGCCAGCAGCTCGAAGCTGTCGTCCAGATTGCCCGTCGATTCGCCGGCCGAGACGATCGCGGGCACCACGGGATGAAAGACCCCCGGATAGGCGCGCAGGGCCTGTGACAGCGGGGTGCCGCCGCCGACACTACGGCCGAGGGCCTCGAGCACGCGCTGGAAGTGGGGCGGCCCGGCGCGCACCGAGGTGCTGAGCGTCTGATCGATGGTCATGCCGGCCCGCAGCAGCGTCGCCACCTGCCGGAATGCCACCGCCAGCGTCTGGGCGGAAACGCCCGGCGTCAGGGCCGGCTGGGGCGCGTAGGTCACCCGGTCAGTATAGCGGCCCGCTACCCGGGGTCAGACGGGCCACCCGCGGTCACTCGTCCCAGATGCCCTCATCGCTCGTGCTGTCACCGGTGGTGTCATCGGTGGGTTCGCCACCGGGGCAGGATACGAGGACGCAGCAGAGCAGGCCTGCCAACAGAATCGCCAACAGACGCATCGGAAGTACTCCTTTGTCATGTCGCGGTTGAGCGCCGCGCTGCTGAATCATACCGCTCCGGCGGCGGTTGTCAAGGGGGTCGGTTAGAATATGACTGCGGGAGGAAAAAATGCGCGAGGCACCACCTGACAATATCTTTGGCAAAATCCTTAGGGGTGATATCCCCAGCACGGAAGTCTACAGTGACAATCATGTCTATTGCTTCCTCGATCTCTATCCCCAGAACCCGGGTCACACGCTGGTGATCCCTCGTGACTACAGCCGCAACGTGGCCGAGGCGGTGGAGAGCGACGTCTTCACCTGCCTTAGGGCGGTGCGCAAGCTGATACCGGCGATCAAGGCGGCCACGGGTGCACCCGGTGTGACGGTGGTGACCAATATGGGTCGTGAGGCCGGCCAAATGGTCGAGCACCTGCACTTCCACGTCATCCCGCGCCATCCCGGCGACGCGGTCAGCATGTACGAGGTGGGGGAGGAGCAGACCCCCGAGCAGCTGGCCGAGATGGCCGCGCGGATCAAAGCGGAGCTGTAGTAGGGGAATAGCCCGCAGACCCAGCGCACCGGCGTTGCGGCTCAGATATGCAGCCCCGGCGTAACCCCTCGGCAGCCTGAGCGTCATCATGTTTGTACTGCTGATCGAACGGCGCAGGCCTAACACTCCAGCCGATCAACCAGCTCGTGGCCGAGCCACCGGAGCTGTACGGCTGGGAATAGGACCGGGACGGGATGTCCCAAGGAGGTACGCTGGGCGGACACGAGTCCGCCCTTTTCCCTGCGCAGCCGGTTTCTCAGCGCGGTGGGCTCAGCCGGCCTGCCGCTGCGCGGTGAACGTGAGGTTTGTCACGTCGCCGTCAAAGCCGGGGTCCGGTCCGGAGACGACTTCCTTCACCTCAGTTCCGCTGCCGGTCATTGTCGTCTCGTCAATCGTACCCGTGATCTCGGTCGTCGCGCGACAGTGGCTGTCCGCGCCCTGCACCCACTCCGATACCCATTCAAGCGTGAAGCTGGAGCCGGTCACCGTCAGCACTGCGGTGAATTCATCCCAGGTGTCATCCCAGGGAGCCTCGAAGGTGTTGGATCCCGTTTTCACAAAGTCCATCGTGCCGCCGCCAAAGGTGGGTATGTCGGTTCCGATCTCCACATCCCAGGCGCCGGTTGCGCCGACCGCGGGAGCCGCAAGCCCCCCGCCGCCCTTGCAGGCAGCAAGGCCGCATATCGTGAGTGTCAGCAGCAGTGTGAAGCACCATCTGAAACGATGCATGGCTTTCCCTCCAGGTAAGACTTAGCCTGCCTTCAGCCCTGGGACTACGCGGCATTATACACGTGCCGACCGGCGCGCCTTCCGGCAGGACAGGCGAATGGCTGTGCGCCCGGACGGCTCTTCGCGGCGAACGGTGATGGTCGGGCAGGCGAGATTCGAACTCGCGACCCCTAGTCCCCCAGACTAGTGCGCTAACCTGACTGCGCCACTGCCCGACAGCCCGATTATAACCGCCATCGCCTGGGCGCGCCAGACCACATCAACTGGTCTGCATCTGTAGTCCGGCACTTCACTCTGGTCCCAGCGACGGCCAGGCGCGCTCGCGGCAGTACTCGGGATACTCAAAGACCAGCTCGCCGCCCTGCAAGACCCAGATGCCGCCCTGCCGCCAGTGCTCGCTGCCGGGAATGCGGACAGCCGCGGCAAACTCGATCGCCTCGTAGTCCTGCGCGTCGATGGTCACTGGCCAGCTCAGTTCGCAGCTGTGGTCAAAACCGACGGTGAATGACAGCTCCGGGCCGTCCTCCACCGGGTGGATGCGGTTGACCTCAGTCACCTTGCCGCTCTCATCCCACACGATGTCGACGTAGCGGTAGTCGATCTCGATGTCGAGCGGCTCGCGCCGCGGGCTGCTGAGTTCCAGGATCAACTCAACATCGGGCACGCTGTCGAGATTCCAGGAGCACCGCAGTCCCAGCGGCGGATCGGGCTCCGGCTGCGCAGTGTAGAACTCCAGCAGCGTCAGCAGGTCACCGATGCGTTGCGCGCCGGGTCCACTGCCCACGATCACGCCTTGTGGATCGACCAGGTAGGCCATCGGATTCCCCCGGTTGTGCCACTCAGCCTTGGGCACCATCTCGTCGCGGTTGAACACCAGCATCGGCCAATCGATGTCGAACTGCTCAACACGTTTCTTGATGGTCTCGTAGTCTGTCGAGTTGCAGACGAAAACGGCTTCCAGTGCTCCGTCAGCACGGAACGGGGCGGTTCGCTCGATGAACTCGGGCAAGTGCCGCCAGCATGGACCGCAATTGGGCGCCCAGAACTCGACCCACACCCACTTCCCCAGATAGTCCTCGAGGTGCACGACGCTGTCGCTGACGATATCGCGGCCATAGAAGTCCGCGGCGCGGTCGCCGGCGTGGGGGTAGTAGGCTCCGGCCGGCCCGGCCAGTGTCAGGACGAGCAGCAGCGCGGCGGCTGCCATTGCGGCTGTGTATCGCATCCCTTCCTCCCGCGCACGCGGAGGGTCAGTCCTCCATCAGGCTTAGCCTGCCGCGCGCGCTGATCTTGATGCCCTCGCCGTCCATCAGATGCTCCGTGCCCGGCTGCGTGACGGTGACGTAGTAGGCCAGATAGTGCGTGTTCTCGTACGCGGGGATGGTGAACTCGTGGATCGCGTCGCCGAACTCCTCGAACTCGACGGTGGCGGTCAGGTCCGGCTCCTCGCCCATCTCGTCGATGTACTCGCGATCGACGGGCCTCTGCTCGTGCTCCGGGTCGTCCTCGGCCCAGGTGTAGCGCGTGTAGTACCAGTCCACTTCCACTTCCAGCGGCTCATGGGTCGGGCTGTAGAGGTCCAGCCGGACGTCGACGCTGCCATCGTCGTTTAGCACCTGGCTGGCGCCCACGCCGGCCGGATTGAACTCGCTCTCATGGTTGAGGTAGAAGTCCAGCGCCGGGCCCAGCGCCTCGCCGCGCAGGTTACTGGCCACGATCACGCCCCGGGGGTTGATCAGCCACGTCGACGGTATCGAGCGGATGCCCCACTCCCGGGACTGCACCGTTTCCCAGCCGCCGCCGTCGAAGGTCACCGGATAGTCGATGCCGTGCTCGCGGATCGTATCGTGCATGCGGTCCACCGTATTCCAGGAGTCGAGGCTGACGGAAAACAGCGCCAGCTGCCCGCTGTCGCGGTACGGCCGGGTCTCGGCCAGCATGTTGGGCAGCTCGCCGATGCAGGGCCCGCACCAGCTGGCCCAGAAGTCGATGAAGACCCACTGGCCGTAGTGATCGTCGAGGTGCACGACTGAGTCGCTGATCACGTCGCGGCCGGAGATGTCGGCGGCGCGGCCGCCCACGGTGGGCGCGTAGGCCCAGGCCGGCAGGGCGATCAGCGCGATGAGAGTCGCCAGGATGATGGTGCGCATCGGGATTGCCTCCTCTGTTGCCACAGAATATAGCAGACACGGAGGATCGCCGCACCACGCGCGGGGTGCACCGCTGGCCTATAATCCTCGCCGAGGAGGCTGACATGCGCGCGATGGTGCTACACGAGCAAGGCCGCCCGCTGCGGCTGGAGCAGCTGCCCAGGCCCGAGCCGGGGCCCGGACAGGTGTTGATCCGCGTCAGCTGCTGCGGGGTCTGCCGCACCGACCTGCACGTCGTGGACGGCGACCTGACGGAGCCCAAGCTGCCGCTGGTGCCGGGCCACCAGATCGTGGGGCGGATCGAGGGGCTGGGGGAGGGCGTCAGCGGCCTGGCGGTGGGCGACAGCATCGGGGTGCCCTGGCTGGGCGGCAGCTGCGGCCATTGCGACTACTGCCGGCGCGGCCAGGAGAACCTCTGCGATTCGGCGCGCTATACCGGCTACCAGCTGGACGGCGGCTTCGCCGAGTACTGCGCGGCGGACCAGCGCTTCTGCTTCCCGATCCCCAGGGGCTATCCCGATCTGCAGGCGGCGCCGCTGCTCTGCGCCGGGCTGATCGGCTATCGCAGCTACACAATGGCGGGTGAGGGCCGGCGGATGGGCTTCTACGGCTTCGGCGCCGCGGCCCACATCCTGATTCAGCTGGCGCGCCACCAGGGCCGCGAGGTCTACGCCTTCAGCCGGCCCGGCGATCTGGCGGCCCAGGAGTTCGCGCGCAGCCTCGGTGCGGTCTGGGCCGGCGGATCAGATGAGCCGCCGCCGGAGCACCTGGACAGCGCGATCATCTTCGCGCCCGCGGGCGAGCTGGTGCCGGCGGCGCTCCGCGCGGTGCGCAAGGGCGGGATCGTGGTCTGCGCCGGGATCCACATGAGCGACATCCCCAGCTTCCCGTACTCGATCCTCTGGGAGGAGCGCGTGATCCGCTCTGTCGCCAACCTGACGCGCCGCGACGGCGAGGAGTTCCTGGCCCTGGCGCCCCAGGTGCCGGTGAAGACCGAGGTGCACCCCTATCCGCTGGAGCGGGCGAATGAGGCGCTCGATGACCTGCGCGCGGGCCGCTTCAACGGCCAGGCGGTGGTGGTGGTGGACGAGGAGCTGGCGGGCGGTACGCACTAGTGGACTGCGCTACGGCTCTGTTTCGGTCTGGGGCTCTGATTGCGCCTCCGGCGCAGCCTGCGCATCCTCGAGATCGGTGCTGGGCAGCCTGCCGTGGCGGGCTGCACCGAACTGGGTGACACCCGCCACGGGCTTGTCCTGCGTCAGCAGCGCTTCCAGCTGCGGACGGCCGACCAGTCGCTCCAGGCGCGCGTCGAGTTCCGCCAGCTGGTCCTCGTTGTAGCCCATCGCGATCGCGGTCCTGACCACGTCCAGTCGCTCATTGAGGACGTCGCGGACCATCCGGTGGCGCCGCTCGCGGAAGACGTTGCCGATCACCACGTTCAGCGGGTAGAGCGCGACGCCCAGCAGCGGAATGCACAGCAGCACCCAGATGGTGATGAACGCCTCGTCCATGGGCGGATGATAGCATTGGTCTCAGGCGTCGGTGCCCGCGGTGCGGTGCCGCTTCATCCAGCCCACCGCGAAGTCCACCAGCGGGCGGATTGCCAGCAGCCGCGACGTGGAGTAGGCCACCGGCCCCTCCCGCCAGCTGTCGTCTGCGGGTGGGCGCGAGGCCATGAAGTCCAGGCGGATCTGCTCGAAGTCCTCCCCGTCGCTCCAGTCGTCCTGATACTCGACCCAGCGGCGCTCGCCGTCGATCAGTGCCGCCGAGCCCGCGCGCTTGGTGTGCTTGCCCGGCCACTCGCAGCGGAAGTCGGCAAGGTGCAGCACCGTGGTGCGCCGGGTGGCCAGACACAGCACGTGGCCGTCCAGCTGATAGCTGCGCCCCAGCGGTGTGTCGTCGCCGTCCCTGCAGTCCAGGCTGTGATTGCTGGTCAGCTGCTCCGCCAGCGGGCCCAGGGCCGCCCAGGACTGCGCCGGATGCGCGCTGCGCAGCACGCCCGGCAGCGTGCGGAAGTACTCAGCCACCGCGCCCATGATGCGCGACGGAGATGTGCGCGGGTCGAAGGCGGGCATCTCCGCTCTGATGGTCGGCCACCAGCTCTCTGGCACCGCTGGAGCCTGCCAGTTGCCTGGCTCCGAATTGCTGCCGCAGAAGGCTGGCATCACCAGCGTGCCGCTCTCGCCGACGGCGTCGCGGAGTGCATCCACCACGGTGACCGGGCCGCCGATCACCCAGCCCAGCCCGCTGAGGCTGGCGTGCACCATCAGCAGCATCCCGGGCCGCACGCCCAGCGCCTCAAGATCGTGCCTCAGCCACTGGCGCGTGACCGGTCCGCGCGTGCTCAGGGCCACTGCATCGGCTTCCGACATGCAAGGATGATACGCGATGCTACAATCCGGGCGGTGGTGGGTGAGGGGACAGTCGGGGACCGCCGTGAACCGGACGTGGCCGAGAGCAGCCCGCCGGCGGGCCAGCCTCCCGAGGTGGGCCCGGATGCGCCGCCGCTTACGCCGCCCGCCGGGCAGCCCAGGCAGGATCTGACCCGCGGCAGCATCGCGCGGCACATCATCACGCTGGCGCTGCCCAGCGCGGCCGCCAGCCTGCTGCAGTTCAGCTATCACTTCGTCGACATGATGTGGCTGGGCCGGATCGGCCCCAGCGCGATCGCCGTCGTCGCCGCCTACCACTTCTTCTTCATGGTCTTCGTGTTCTTCAACCAGATCGTGGGCCTGGGCAGCATCACGCTGATCGCGCGGACCTACGGCGCCGGCGACCTGGAAGGCTGCCGCCGCTACATCGGACAGACCTTCAGCTTCAAGCTGGTGATCTCGCTGGTGGTGATGGCGCTGGGCCTGGTGCTGCAGCGCTGGATGTGGACGGCCTTCGGCAGCGAGCCCGATGTGATCGCCCAGGGGCTGCCCTACACCACCATCATGTTCAGCGTGATCCCGATCTACTTCTCGGCGTTTACCCTGCGCACGGCGTTCGCCTCGATCGGCGACATGCAGACGCTGCTGAGGATCAGCGCGGTCAGCACCGGCCTGAACCTGGTGCTCGATCCGTTCTTCATCTTCGAGCGGGTCTTCATCGGGCCGTTTCCGGCGCTGGGCCTGCCCGATCCGCTGCTGACGCTGCCGGGACTGGGCATGGGGGTCGCCGGCGCGGCCTGGGCCAGCTTCGGCGCGATCCTGGTGCTGTTCCTGCTCGGCCAGTACTACTTCATGACGGGCCGGACGTTCCTCAAGGTGACGCCCAGGCATTTCTTCAGCTGGGACTGGCGGACGGTCTGGCAGGTGCTCCGGATCGGCACGCCGCCGGCGGTCGGCGAGAACCTGACCAGCATCGCCCAGATCGCCGTGGGCCGGGTGATGAACACCTACGGCACGGCGGTGTTCGCCGCCAGCGGGGTGATGGGGATGGCCTTCGGCCTGGTCTTCGTGCCCGTCGGCGGCATCTGGCAGGCGGTGATGACGCTGGTGGGCCAGAACCTGGGCGCCGGCAAGCCTCAGCGCGCGGAACGAAGCGTCTGGACGGCGGCCGGGATGACGCTGGGCCTGCTGGTGGTGGTCCTCGGCGCCGCCGCGCTGTGGACGCCGGGCCTGGTGCGGCTGTTCGTGCCCGGTACGGACGAGGTGTCGCTCAACACGCTGCTCTGGGGGGTGCGCTTCCTGCGCGTCGCGCTGCTGATGATGCTGTTCATGGGGCTGGGCTTCGTCTTCGGCGCCGCGTTCTGGGGCTCGGGCGACACCAAGCCGCCGATGTGGGCCACGGTGGTCACCACCTACGGCGTGCAGCTGCCGATCGTGCTTCTAGGCGCGCTGTGGCTGAAGCTGGAGGACCCGACGTTCATCGTCTGGGCCTGGGTGGTGTCCCAGCTGCTGAACACCGTGATCCTGTACGTCCTGTTCAAACGCGG
>CAZSSB010000033.1:0-2644 GCA_964609245.1 uncultured Planctomycetales bacterium
CCGACGTCCCCACCGTCGTCGACGATGCTCACCTCCCAGCTGAGTCCGCTGCGGCAGGCGTAGCGCAGGTCTTCCGCTGTTCCATCGTAGTAGCAGATGTGAGCAAGCCCGAGGGAGTCCAGCGACATTGAGAGGTCGGTTCCCGCGCTCAGCGTGCCGGGCACCGTTGTCATCGCCCATTCACTGCCGTCGAAGGAGGCGAAGCGGATGCCCTCGCCCGGGCGGACATAGCAGATTCGGGGCTGACCGTCGACCGGTGAGATCTCCAGCGTGACAGCGGCCCACTCGCTGGCATCCTCCACGATCTCATCACTCCAGGTTTCATCGCCACTCCGGGCGGTGTAGTGCAGCCTGATTCCTTCGGCATCCGCCACGTAGGCGGCGCACGGGTTGCCGCTGGAGCCGAAGTCGATGGCATGTCCGCCGATTCTGCTCTCGTCGGTAGTCGCCAGCGTAGCCGGATCAGGATGACCTGAATAGACCAGGCTGTCTGACTGGTGGAGCCACCCCCAGGGCGGATCATCGACCTGGTAGGTGGCCAGGTAGCAGACCCCCGCCCGATCTTCGTCGTCCAGAGCCAACGCTGGTCCGCCAAGCGTAGTGCGGTCGTAATACCAGTCCATGGGCCGGATGCTTTCCGCGACCGTCTCATACAGCCAGGGACCTAACGGCGCATGAGCGTGGATCACGTACCAGTGGTCATCTGCGTCCGGGCTGACGGAATGAGTGTATGCCAGGTGCGCAGCGCCCTCGGAGTCGATGGCCAGCGACGCACTCGTCATGCTGTCGGTGAAAGTTGCCACCGTCTCGGTGTGCCAGAAGCCGGAGTCGAGATAGGCCAGCTTCAGGCGGCCGGGGATCCCCGCAAACTCCGCCTGGCGATAGGCCAGATGCGGGTTTCCAGGGCTTCCCGTCCTCAGCGCCAGCGATGTCGATGATCCCATCCAATTGGCCACGCCAACCACGGTGAATTCCCAGTCAGACCCCTCATCGAATACGGTGAGCAGGAATGGGAAGTCGGTTTCGCCCCACTCATTGGAGGCCCGCACGCTGCACTCGTAGACACCGCTGCTGCCCAGTGTCAGCGTTGGGGATGCTTCGGCCGAAACACCAATCGAGCCGGCCCCGTCCAGCTGCCAGTCCCAGGAAGTCACGGCCTCCTCATCGATGTTGAGCAGGGCGCTCAGCGTGACCTCCTCGCCTGCTTCGCCGCTGAGCGGACTAACGCTGGTGATCAATGGGGGCAGCTCGAAGCCGAGGTGGATCGACTCCAGCCGCCACGCAGTCGTTCCGGTCAGCAGGACGAGCGCATAGGTGACGCCATCATCGAGACAGGCTTCGCTGTCGAAATGGGCGATGCTCTCTGGCCCCAGGTGGTGCCAGCGCCAGGCATCCGCAGCCCAGTCTGGCAGCCCAACCCAGGCCTCGCCGTCGCCCCCCGTCGCCAGCCAGTTGACGCTGACGGTGCTGCCGTGAGCGAAGCCGGTCGCATCGAAGTGGTATGTAGCATAGGCCGGTCTGGCAGTGGTCTCCGGGGGGATGGGATCTGCGTAGACCTCCGCGCGGTAGTCGGCCGGACCTTCGTCGGTGCCCCACACCCGGCTGCGGGGCCAGTCGCCGACGTAGTCACTTCCCGTGTGAAACACGTCGCTCACCACGCCCTGCGGCAGCTTCAGCGTCGAGGGGGAGGGCAGTTCCATCGTCAGTATTGAAGGCGGACCGGCGCCCGCGGACGGATGTTCACTACTCAGATCGGCGTGAGAAGCGCATCCCGCGACAAACCCCAGCGTGGTGACAAACATCAGCAGGACGCTTCCAATGGCAACTGGCTGCATATCCAACCTCCCGTCTCTGCGCAGATTGTACCAGCGCTGTCGTCGCGGCTCAGTCTACTCCGCCGGCCGGGCGTACATCAGGTAGCCGTCCGCGCTCAGATAGCTGAAGTGCGGACTGTCGTCGCTGTCGATTGCGATGTCGCAGAACTGGCCGGCGTCGCCGGAGTCGTCGACCACCTGCACGATCCAGCTCAGGCCCGTGTAGTAGGCATAGCGCAGCTCGCCCAACGCCTGCTCGTAGTAGCAGATGTGCGGGCGGCTGAGGTCACTCAGCGCCAGGCTGAGATGGGTGCCGGCGTTGCCGGTGTCGGGGATCGTGGTGCACTCCCAGTTCTCACCGGAAGGCCGCACGTAATTGATCGAGCCGGTGCCCGGTGCCGACTCCCACACATAGCACAGGCGGGGCTTGCCATCACCGGGGGAGACCTTCATCGCCGGGCAGTCGACGTTGGCGGCGCTGCCGATGTCTTCTTCTTCCCAGTCGTCGGTCAGCCGGGTGTGCCGCAGCTCACCGGGGCCATAGTCGTGATAGACGATGCTCGGGATGTCGTAGGGCCCGATGTCCAGCGGGCAGTAGTCGCTCAGCGTCGAGAGGTCCATGTAGCCGCCGGAGTCCACCACCTCCCGGTGCGACGGGTCCCACCACCACATCAGCGGGTCCTGGAAGACGATCCGCTCCTCGTAGTAGTCCTCGCCGGTGATCCTGAGCAGCATGCTGACCTGCGCCTGATCCTCGGAGTCCAGCGCCAGCGAGGGGGCATGGGCGGTGGTTATCATCTCCGGAGTCGTGTCATCCGTCGCGGCGGTAA
>CAZSSB010000033.1:2744-33072 GCA_964609245.1 uncultured Planctomycetales bacterium
GCGGTAAGCGTGGCACACGTCGCCGGGGTCGTCGTCGATGTAGGCGATGTGGACCATCTCCGCGCCGGTCGGGCCGATGCCGATCGAAGTCGGTTTGGTCATCCCGCTGATCGAATCGACAGCTTCTCTGTGCCAGCTTGCGCTGGGCTCACTGACCGTCAGCAGGAAGCTCAGGGTGGATTCACCCAGGGCATTGGTGGTGCGCAGCTCGCAGTGATGGATGCCGGCTGCGCCGAGGGTGACGTGCGGTGCCGCCTCACTTGAGGTGCCCGGCGTCGCTCCGACCGCGAAGTCCCAGGCCCAGGTGTCGACATCCTCGGCGGCGATGTTCAGGGCGGCCGCGAAGTCGACCTCCGCGCCCGCGACGCCGCTGAGTGGTGTGACGGCCTGGATCTGCGGCGCGGGATCGGCGCCGAGGTAGATCCTGGCCAGCTCCCAGGCCGCGGTGCCGATGCAGACCACGACGGCATAGACGGAGTCTCCTTCAATACAGGTCGCTGCGTCGAAGGTGATGCTGTTCGAAGGCTGAACGGTATACCAGCGCCAGCTGTCACCGGTGAAGTCGGCCAGTCCGACCCAGCAGTCCTGGTAACTGGCGGTCTGCCGCCATTCGAGATTCACGACGCTGTCAATCGGCTGGCCGCCGGTGTTGAAGCTGTACATCGCGTAGGCGATGTCGGTGTTGTGGCCGACGTCTACCAGCGCGGGCGCCAGCACCACGCTTTCCAGCCCGGTGGGATACACGTCCTCATGCGGCCAGTCGTCGCGGTACTGGCTGCCGGTGCGCATGATCCCGCTGTCGACATAGCTGGAAGTCCTGAGTGCGGAAGGCGCGGGCAGGCCGGCGGCGATCCCGGCGGACGTATCCTGCGCTGCGCTCGTCGACTCGGGGGGATGTCTGTCGGCTGATCCACATGCCGTCACCAGCAGGGGCAGCAGTCCGATCAGCGGGACAAGTAAGCCTGTCGGCAGGGATAGTCTGGTAACCAAGCCACGCATTGGGGTTCCTCCAGGAAGACCGGATGGATTGTAACAGCAGCTTCAGCCCGGCCGGTTCAGTTCCTGCTTGGTATCCACTGCTTTTGCAGCTCGTCGACCAGCACACGATGGCTGGCTCCACGCTGCTGGTGTGCAGCGATGCGTGAAACCGTGCCACTCGTCCACGAGTGCATTCTAAGTCTCGCCGATCCCGACGCGCAGACGAGCGTATTTGAGATAGCCCTGCGTTTGGTCCTGGTATGTGAAGTGCGGGTGGCTCGATGAGTCCAGGGCCAGGCAGCAGTGTAGCCCCACGTTACCCTCGGCATCCACAATTCTCATGGGCCAGCTGATCATGTCCCGCTCCAGATAGCACAGGTCACCTAAGCCCTGCTCGTAGTAACAGATGGATGGCTTACCGGTGGAGCTGATCGCCATCGAGACGTACGGTCCGACATTGCCGGTACCGGCGACTGTGTACACGCTCCAGACGCCTTCGAGGAAGACACCGTACCGCAGCTCGCCGACATTGGGAGAAATCTCCACCGCATAGCAGATGTGGGGGGTCCCGTTTACTTGGGAGATTCCCAGATCGGCCGCAAGCAGACCTGTGCCGTCACCGACGGGCTTGTCATCCCAGTCTTCGCCGCCGGGCTGCATGATCGAGCAGCGCAGCTCGTTCGGTGGGCCAAGGTCGTGGTAGGCAATGTGCGGAATGTCAAACGGATCCAGGCCCATCGGGCAGAGGAATTCGATGCAATATGGAAAACCCATACGCAAGGCTGCTTCCTGCGTGACCCAGTCGCCCCCGTTCTGGGCAGCTAAGCCGATCAGACTGAAGTGCACATCGCTGGTATCGCCCTGACCAGCAAACGCGATCAGTGGGTGATCTGCCGAGTTCAGTGCCAGCGAATTAGCGTAGTAATCGTAGTCCTGTGGTTCCACCTGTGCGTCGACCACATTCTCGAAGCGCCAGGCAAGATCTTCGTGCCAGATGTGGATCAGGTGAGGTGCTTTGTAGTAGGCGACATGGGGATTGCCGGCGCTGTCAAGGTCGAGTGAACGGCTGCCGAAACCGAAGCCCATCACGTTGGGATCAAGAGTCTCGATCCACCAAGCGTTGCCGTCGCTTCGCGCATACTGCAAGCGGTTACTCCAGGCCTCCTTATAGGCAATCTGCGGCCGTCCGGTCCCAGGGTCTAGCGCCAGAGAACTGCGAACGGCGACGATCGCTGACGCCGGGGCAACTGCCTCGATGTGCCATTCCGAGTCCGCCGCGCAGACGTTGAGTATAAACTCATGATTGGAGGAACCAGCGGCGTTTGAAGCCTCGACGGTGCACTGGTACACGCCCTCTCCAGCTAAGGCTACCAGCGGTTGCGCGTCAGTCGTCTGGTTGGGTGCCGCGCCGTTGCCGAAGTTCCAGCTCCAGGTGGTACCTGCCCCCGGCGTCTGGCTGAGGATTGCCTCAAACGCGGCCGCGTCGCCGGCATAGCCCACTAGCGGGTCGACGCCGATGATATGCGGTGGCGGGCTGGAGCCCAGGTAGATGCTCCTGAGCTCCCAGGGGTCAGTGCCCGTCAGCACCACGATTGCGTAGGCGGTGCCCCCGCTGATGCAGGTCGACTCATCGAACTGGATCTCGTTCGTCGCAGTCAAGTCGTACCAGCGCCAGGTGTCGTAGACGAAGTCGGCCATCCCGATCCAGCAGTCGGCGTAATCGCCGGCGGCTGCCCAGTCAGTGGTCAGCGTGCTCTCGTGGGCGTACCCGCCGATGTTGAATTGGTAGGTCGCATAGGCCAGTTCGGTGCCGCCGCCGGGGCTGTAGTCAGGTGAGAATACGGCGCTGTCCGGCACGGACTCAGTCACCAGCTGCAACGGATGCCAGGTCGTTCGAAACAGGTTGCCGGTCATGAAGACAGTGCTGGTCACGTCGGCGAATGCTCGCAGCTCCGATGGTACGGGGATGTCGGCGTCCGCAACGGGCGGGCCCGAGGCCGGCGGCGACATCAAGGGCGCGAACACCTCGGTGCCGGGTCGGTCTGCCGGACTGCAGCCGGCAATGAGTGTCGCGAGCAGAAGAGGACCGAGCAATGTGAGAGCCCAAGGGCATTCGCTGAGCAGCGATGCAGACATCGCGCACCTCCCCGTGCTTCTGTGTGCATTGTACCAGCGCCGCGGTCAGCTCGCCGGCTGCCAGGCGTACTTGACGCAGTTGTGGGTGTAGTCGAAGTAGCTGAGATGGACTCGGTCATCGCTGTCCACCGCGATGTCGCAGCCCTGGCCGACGTTGCCGTGATCGTCGGCGCACACGACGTCCCAGCCCAGGTTGTGGGGCATCGCGTAATACAGTGCCCCCTCCGTCTTGTCCTTGTAGCAGATATGGGCCCGGCCCTCGGAGTCCAGCGCCATCGACATGTGAGTACTGACGTCCCCAGTGCCGGGTACTACCGAAATGTCCCAGCTGGCGCCGTCGAAGCGTGCGACGCGGATGATCCAGTCGCCCGGACCAACGTTGCACACGAAGCAGATGCGCGGCTGGCCGTCGGCGCTGGCGAACTCGAGGGCCACCGGGCCCACGCACTGGGACGGTATCACGACCTCGTCAGTCCAGGTGTCGGTGCCGGTGCGCACCGCGTAGTGCAACCCGTAGCCGACGTCGTTCAACACGTAGACGACGCCGGGATTACCGGACGTATCCATCGCGGCGGCGTGCCCGGCCAGCATTTCCGGATCCGCGGTAACCAGGGTTTCGGTCGCCGCCTGGCCCTTGAACTTCACGGACTCGGACACTAGTTCCAGTTCGTCGATGAGTTCCTCGTAGCGGCGGTCCTCGTAGCAGACCCCGGCACTGCCGCCGGAGCCCAGCGCCAGCGACGGCTCGACCAGTTCGTGATCGATGATGAACAGGTCGTAGGGCCTGACGAACTGCGCCAGCAGGGTATGCTCCCAGGCTCCAGCGGCGGTGTGGGCCAGCATCACGTTGCGGTGGTCGTCCCAGGCCGGGGTTTCCTCGATCGTGTAGGCCAGGTACATCGCCCCGTCGGCGCCCAGCGCCAGCGACGAACTGCTGATGGTGTGTGCGCGCACCGCCACGGTTTCCGTCAGCCAGAAACCGCCGTCCCGGCAGGCGCGCTTGAGGTCTCGGCCAGAGGGGGAGGCCGAATCGAAGTAGCTGATGTGCGGGCTGGCCGCGCCGCCCGGCGCCAGCGCCAGCGAGGTCGGCGAGTTCATGCCGCTCGACGTGCCGACGGCGGCGTAGTGCCAGTCGCCGCTGGTCTCATTCACGGTGAGCAGGAACGGATACTCGGTCTCGCCCCAGGCATTCCAGGCCTTCACGTTGCACTCGTGGATGCCGGTGTTCTCCAGGGTCAGCGTCGGGGTCGGGCCGCTGGCGATCGCGGTCGATCCGGCGCCGGCGAAATCCCAGAGCCAGGTTGTAACCAGCTCGGCCGGGATGTTGAGGCGCGCGGCGAACTCCACCTCTGCCCCCTCCTCGCCGTGGATCGGGCTGATGCCCGAAATCAGCGGCGCCAGTTCGAAACCAAGGTGGATGCACTTCAGCTGCCAGCGGGAGGTGCCATTCACGATCACCAGCGCATAAGCGACGCCATCATCCAGGCAGGCGCCGGCGTCGAAGTGGATCATCCCCTCCTCGTTGGGATGGTACCAGTGCCAGGCACTGGTTTCGAAATCCGCCAGCCCGACCCAGGCATCGCCGCTGGTACCCTTCCTGAGCCAGTCAACCGTGAGCGTGGAGGCATGCGGGAAGCCCGTTGCGTCGAAACGGTAGATGGCGAAGGCCGGCTGATAGACCATCACCTCCCAGAAGGGATCCATGTCCTCCAGCGGGCGGTACTCGGCGATGCTCTCGTCATCGACCCAGACGCGGGCGCGAGGCCAGCTTTCCATGAAGTCGCCACCCGTGTGGTAGACGTGGCTCAGCACGCCCTGCGGCAGTCTCAGCGTGGACGGCGCGGGCAGGTCGGCGGTCAGGGTCTGGGGCGGGCCGGCCTCAGAGGGCGGTTGCGCGGCCGGCAGGTCGGAGCCGGATGTTGCACATCCCGTGGCGGCGCACAAGGCAGCAGCGAAGATCAGCAGACGGCTTGCCAGGGCAACTGATCCCATTATCCACCTCCCAGTCTCTGCCGGGATTGTACCAGCGCCGTACCGGCATTGCAGCCCGCCTACATCTCCGGCATGCGGGCGTACTTGACGAAGCCCTGCGTGGCGTCGAAGTAGCTGACGTGGGTGCGGCCGTCCTGGCCCGTCGCCATCGCGCAGTACTGGCCGACGTCGCCGTGCTGGTCGATGACCGAGAGCTGCCAGCTCAGGCCGTCGTGGTAGGCGTATGCCAGGTCGTGGCTGAGCGCCGCATAGTAACAGATCCGCGGTCCGCCGGCGAGGTCGAGGCCGATCGAGCAGTACTTGCCGACGTCGCCGGTGCCGGACAGGATCGTTTCGTTCCACTGGCTGCCGTCGTAACAGGTGTAGACAAGCTCACCCGGGAACAGCTCGGTGGGCTTGTCGACGTAGGCGACGTGGGGATAGCCCGTAGCCGGATCGATCACCATTGAGATGATCACCGGGTCGACGCCGGTTTGCACCTCCTCGCCGTTCCAGCCGCCGCTGTAGCTGGCATAGGAAACCGTGCCGGGCGCCTGGCCGTCGAAGTAGCACACGTGCGGCGCATCACTGGCCAGTCTGAGTGGATGCGAGGCCAGGATGGTGTCGATATCCATCTCGCCGCCCGAGGCGGCCACGGCGACGGGCTCAGTCCAGTCCTCGCCGTCCTCCCAGGAGTAGAGCACAGTGTCGGCGGCGTAGTCGCCGTCCCAGAGTGTCTCGTGCCAGGCGACGTGCCGGTTGCCCGCGGAGTCAATCGCCAGCGATGGTGCCTCGAACCAGTGGGTGCCGGGCAGATAGGCTCCATCCACCGGATCCACGTACCAGAGGCTGCTGAAGCGGCGAGACACCTGGGCATTCTGGCCGGACACATACGCCAGGTGAGGGTTTTCGAAGGCGTCCAGCGCCAGCCCCGTCTCGCTGAAGCCGTTTTCCGGCAGGACGTGGCCGATCAGATCGGTGATCCAGGCTGAGCCGGTGAAGTACGTGTAGTAGAGGTTGTTGTCGTCCAGGCTCTGGAAGCCGATGTGCGGGTTCTCGTCCACGCTGCTTTCCAGCGCCAGCGAGGTCTGGCCGCCGGCCGCCCCGGTCTGCGCCACCGCCTCGATGTCCCAGACGGTCCCCAGCGCGTTGACCGTCAGCAGGAACTCGTGCTCGCAGTCGCCGGCCAGGCCCGAGGCGATCACCGTGCAGCCATAGACGCCGGCACTGCCGAGGGTGATTTCCGGCGCTGAGCCGGTGGGGGTGTTGGGGGTGGCGCCGGTGCCGAAGTCCCACTGCCAGCTGAGAAGCTCCGATGCCCCCTTGCCGGTCTGGGCTACAGCCTTGAGAAAGGGGCTGACCGTGATCGTCTCGTCCTCAGTGCCGTGGCGGGGACTGACACCCTCTACTACCGGCGCCCAGCGACTGCCCATGTAGACGTAGTCCAGCGTCCACTGCTCGGTGTCGGTCACCAGCACGACCGCGTGCGCCTGACCGGCCTCGAGGCAGGCCGCCTCGTCGAACATCACGGCGTCACTGTTGTCGGGCCTGTACCAGCGCCAGGCGTTGTGCTCAAAGTCGGCCATGCCGACCCAGACCTGGCCGCTCCCGGATTTGCCTGACCACCAGAGCCTGAGGGTGCTCTCGTGTTCGTAGCCCGTGACGTCGAAGGAGTAGATCGCGTAGGCGGTCTGGTAGATGTCTTCCGCGGAGGTGAAATAGGGTCGGAAGCACAGCTGCCGCTCCAGGGTTGGCACCACGTGGTCATTGGGCCACAGCTCGACATAGTCGCCGGCCTCGTGAAACACGTCACTGAAGACGTCCTGAGTCGCTCTCAGCTCAGACGGCGGGGGCAGCACATCGCGCAGCAGCGCGGCGGGGTCGGTGCCCGCGTTGTCAGGGGGAGCTGGCATCGCGGTACCGGACTGGCTGCAGCCGGCGGCCAGGCACAGGCACAGCAGCGGAACGCAGAGGACGCGCAGGCCAATACTCGGGCGCATCGTACACCTCCCGGACCCTATGTCGTGATTGTACCAGCGCCGCGCTAGCTGCCGGGCCTGTAGGCATACTTGATGCAGCCGTTCGTCCTGTCGTAGTAGCTGATGTGTGGACGATCGGCGCTGTCCAGCGCTATGTCGCAGCCCTCGCCCACGGTGCCCTCGCCATCGACGAGTTCGAAGTACCAGTCTGCGCCGTCCGACATCCCGTAGTGCAGCTCACCCAGGAGCTGATCGTAGTAGCAGAGATGCGGCAGTCCGTTGGAGTCCTGCGCCAGCGACAGCCAGCCACTCGGATCGACGGTCACATCCAGCGTTGCCACTTGCCAGTTGCTGCCGTCGTGGTAGGCCAGGTGGATATGGCCGCTGAGCAGCCCCGCATACACGATGTAGCAGATCAGCGGCGTGTCATCGATGTCGGAGATGACAAGATCCATCGCCTCCACATTGACGCCGGTCTCGACCTCGTAGTCGTGCCACTCGCCGCCGCCATCCAGTTCGAGGAATGTGACCACGCCGGGCGCCCGGTTGTCATGGTACGCGATGCGGGGCAGGCCCTCCGCATTCAGGGCCAGTGGATTGAGACCTTCGAAGTACAGCTCGTCGGATGAGTTGGATTGCTGGGCCACCCAGCTGCGCTCGGGCCACCCCTCGTCGCTGCGGGCGCTGTAGCAGATCAGCTGCTCCGTGTGGCCCGCCGCGTGTTCCTCCAGTTCGTAGCTGATATGCGGCTGATCGGCGACGTCAAGCACCATGTAGGGTGCGTGAAAGAGGGCGTCTGTGTCGCCGAAGTCGTCGTCGGGTCCGCCGTCGTAGACCCACTCCCCGTAGCATGTGAAGAGGCACGATGCGAAGACGAATCCGCAGCTGGCGAGATAGAGATTGCCCGCGCCGTCCATTGCCAGTGATGCATGGGTGATCTCATTGTCGGAAGTGGCCGGGACCTCCTCGTGAATCCAGGCGCCGCCATAGCAGGAGTGGCCGACTCGATGATCCGCGCCGTAGTCCGCGTACACAATGTGCGGGAGCTGATCGCCGGTCGGTTCCAGCGCCAGCGACGTTGCGCCGCTGTACTCACCGACGGAGTTGACGCCTTCGATCTGCCAGGCCGAGCCCGCCGGGTTGACCGCCAGCAGGAAATCCAGCTCCGACTCACCCCAGGCATTGACGGCGCGCACCTGGCACTGATACACGCCGGGGGCCCCCAGCGTGACGGCTGGCGAGGCCAGATCCGACGTACCCGGCACGGCTCCGGCGCCGAAGTCCCAGTGCCAGCTGCCGACCTGATCCTCCGGGATGTTCAGCGCCGTGCTGAGCACTGCCTCCGCGCCCGTCTCGCCGCTGATCGGGCTGACACCCATGATCATCGGGGGCAGGTCGAAGCCGAGGTGCACGGACTCCAGCGTCTGCCGGATCGTGCCGGTCAGCAGCACGATTGCATAGGCCACGCCGCCGTCCAGGCAGGCAGCCGGATCGAAGTGCGCGATGCCGTCCTCGCTAAGCAGATGCCAGCACCACCTGTCGGCCTCGAAGTCCGCCAGCCCCACCCAGGCATCGCCGTTGGCCGTCGAGGTTGCCCAGTTGACGGTGATCGTGCTGGCGTGGTCGAAGCCGGTCGCGTCGAAGTAGTAGATCCCGAAGGCTGGCCAGTTGAACACGCTCTCCGAGGGGTATTCCGGATCAAAGATCGCGTGCTCACCAATGGCGGCCTTCACGCGCTGCCAGGGCCAGGAGTCCATGAACTCGCTGCCCATGTGAAAAACGTCGCTCACCACGCCCTGCGGCCTCTTCAGCGTGGACGGCGCGGGCAGGCTTTCGCTCAGCAGCGCGGCCGGATCGGTGCTCGGGCTATCGGCGGGATCGGGCGCAGTCGTGCCGGACGGGTGGCAGCCGGTCGACAAACTTGCGCACAGCAGCAGCAGCAGCCCAAAAATGCAGCTATAAGAGGCAGGACGCACTGTACACCTCCCAAGAGCTATGCAGTGATTGTACCAGCGGGCGCAGTCGGGCTCGGTCCATACCGAGCCCATTACCACCGCTAGTGGGGCAGGCTGCCAGCCTGCCATTCTCCCCGGTAGGGGCGCCATATATGGCGCCCACCTTGAAATGTGGGCGGCGTACAAGCCGCCCCTGCGCATGAGGGGTCCTACCGGCCTGCCGTTTCCCTGATCTTATGTGGCGGGCTGGTGCGCAGTCTGGTATAACGTGAATGGACACGCGGTTTGGGTTGCCGGCTGGTGCTGGCTTAATGCCGGCTTGGGAGGACGACATGGGATCGGTACTCACGCGACGCGCATTCCCCTTTGCATGCACGGCCGTGATGCTGCTGGCGCTGCTGGGCTGCGGCGGCTCGGCGGGGGCGCCGGCAACAGCGGATGCGGCGGGCAGTATTCAGTATGAGGCGCTGGCTGTGCCTGACGGCGTGGCGTCGGACCTATGGGCCGCCCTGACGGCCGAGCTTGAGCGCGTGCTGCGCGAGACACCGCCGCGCGCAGTCAGCACGCCACCGGCGGGCGAGGCCGGGGCGGCGCAGCTCAGCTTCAGCGAGCCGGACTCCTCGCTTGAGTGGCTCTACCGGAACACCGGCGACTACAACCAGGACGGGCTGGTGGGCGTCGCGGATCTGACGCCGCTGGGCCAGCACTTCGGCGAGGAGAGCCCGGCGGGCGCCGGTGAGCCCTTCCCGCCGGAGAGCCTCGGCGCGGCGATCGACGGCAGCGGCGACGGGCTGATCGGCCTCGGTGACATCACGCCGATCGGCCAGCATTTCGACGCGCTGGTGGAGGGCTACCACGTCTACTGCTCCGCGGAGGTCAGCGACTGCCCGATGGAGCCGGATCAGCCCAACGGCCCGAGCGCCGGCCTGCTGGCCGAGGTGGCGCTGAGCGCGGGCGACTCCACCGCCGGGCGGCTGATCTTCAGCCAGCCGATCGACGCGGCGGACGTTGACCTGTACTATTGGGTCCGTCCCTATCACGGCGCGGACGACGGCGCGGCGAGCAACGTGGTGGAGCCGTTGGTGGCCAATCTGCCCCCGATCGCCATCCTCGGCGCCGACCCGACCAGGGGCCTGGAGACGCTGACGGTGACGCTCAGCGGGCTCGGCAGCGGCGATCTCGACGGCTGGATCGTCAAGTACGAGTGGGACTGGAACGGGCCGGTGGGCGGCGAGGAGTGGGTCGACACCGGCTCGCAGGGAGTCACCGAGCACACCTACGGTGCCGTCGGCGACTACCTGGCAACGATGCGCGTCACGGACAATGGCGGGATGACGGCTACCGATGAGGTGCTGATCAAGGTCAAGACGCCGGTGTGGCCGACGGCCATGCTCAGCCGCTTTCCGCTGAGCGGCCCTGCGCCGCTGGCGGTTGACTTCGACGCCGGTGCCAGCGGGGATGCCGACGGGCAGATCGTCAGCTGGGAGTGGGACTTCGACGGCAGCGGCAACTTCGCCTACAACTCGGGCCCTGAGTCCGCGACGGTCTGCTACTACTACGAGCCCGGCACATTCACCACCACAGTGCGCGTTACGGACGACGACGGGCTGACCGCCACGGCCAGCGTGGACGTCACGGTGGAAGCGGGCGCGCAGTGGCAGGACTACACGCTGCAGAACACGGGCGAGGTGCGATACTACACGGCACTGGCGGAAGTGCAGGGATTGCCCGCGGTGGCCTATGATTCCCGGACCACTGATCCGACGCAGTACTGGACGAACTATATGCGGGCGCTGAATGCGCAGGGTACGGCCTGGGCTGAGCCCGTAACGATTGATGAGATCTACACCATACAATGCATCGCGATGGCGGAAGTAGCCGGGCGGCCGGCGGTAGTCTACAACAACTTGTTCGCGCGTGCGGAGGACGGTCAGGGCGCGGCGTGGCCGGTGCCGTCGGTCTTCACGCCGTATGGCTCGGCCACCGTTTCATTTGCAGTCTTTGACGGCCGGCCCGCTCTGGCCTGTGATGATCGAATCACGATCGCGCTCGATACGGCGGGCGAGGCATGGGGCGAAGCTGCCACGTACGTGTACGGGCTCATCGAGGCGGGGGTGACCTACCCTTCGCTGAACATCGTGAGCGGGAGGCCGGCGATCTCATATCGCGGGCACTGGGAGGAGAACGCCAACGGATGCCTGATGTACGTCCGTGCCACGGATGCCGAGGGCCAGCAGTGGGGCGCTTCCGCAATAGTGGATGGCCAGGGCAACACCGGTTTTGACAGCCGGCTGCTGGTGGTTGACGGCCACCCGGCGATTGCCTACTACGACGGCACGCTAGGGGCGCTGCGCTACGTACGGGCGCTGGATGCCGAAGGTACGGCGTGGGGCTCTTCCCGGTTGCTGGTGCTTGACGGCAGGCCGCGGGGCATGGTCCTCGTGGAAGACCGCCCGGCGATCGTGTTCCGGCGCGACGGCGGCCTGGAGTGCATCGTGGCCAACGACCCGGCCGGCGCCAGCTGGGGTCTGCCGGCGCTGGTGGCCGAGGAGGTCAAGGCCGACAGCTCCTCCGTAGCGCAGGTCGCCGGCTTCCCGGCAGTCACCTACCTCAACGAGGGCATGAGCCGCCGGCTGCATTACGTCGCCTACTACTGAGCCGGGGAGGCCAATGGGAATCGCAGGTCCCGCTGACAGCGGGACTGTGCGCCCGAATTGTAGGGGCGACGCCATGCTTCGCCCGCGATGCAGGGACTAACCACAGAGATCGCAGAGGCCACAGAGGAATTCGGGTAGGGGCGCCATTCATGGCGCCCACCTTGAAATGTGGGCGGCGTATACGCCGCCCCTGCGCATGATGGGTCCCGCCGGCTTGCCACCGGCCCGCCGCTATACTCAGTGCATGGCGGATCAAGGCCCGCGCGTAGTCTGGCAGTGCCCGTGGTGGCGCGTCGAGGAGCGCAGCTTCGACGGGCCCGACGGGCGGCGGCACATCTGGTACAGCGCGCATAGGCCCGATCCGCGCACGGTGCACATGCTGGGCATCACGCAAGACGGAGAGGTGCCGCTGCTGAGGCAGTGGCGTGCGCCGCTTGAGACCTGGGTCTGGGAGCTGCCGGCCGGGCTGTGCGACGTTAAGGGCGAGGCGCCGGAGGATGCCGCGCGGCGCGAGCTGGAGGAGGAGACGGGCTGGCGTGCTGCCGACGTGCAGCTGCTGTTCACCGGCACCGTCAGTCCGGGCCTGACGGACGAACTATTCAGCGCCTACCTCTGTCTTAATCTGCAGCAGGTCAGCGCCGGCGGCGGTACGGGCGGTGAGCGCATCGAGGTCTCTTTGGTGCCGCTGGCGGAGCTGGCGCCCTTCCTGATGGCAAAATATACCGCGGGTGAACTGGTTGACAGCAAGATCTTCGCCCACCTGGCGCTGGCCGAGGCCCGGCTGGCGGAGCTGGCCGCCGGCGAGCGGCAGGCCTGAGGGCGGGCGGCAATGGTAATAACGGAAAGCGATGCTTGAGTTTTCACGGCCAGTCTGGCTGCTGCTGCTGCTGGCGCTGCCGGCGATCGGCTGGCTGGCGCTGCGCTTAAGCTTCGCCAGCCTCGGGCCGTACCAGAAGTGGATCAGCCTCGGCGTGCGGATCATCGTCTGGACGCTCTTGGTCTGCGCGCTGGCGGGCGTGCAGTTCGTGCGGCTCAGCGACCGCGTCAGCGTCGTGGTGGCGCTGGACAGCTCGGACTCGATCGACGGCGCCCAGCTGCCGGCAGTGCAGGCCGCGCTGGAAGAGGCGCGTACTGCCATGAGGAAAGACGACAGCCTGGGCAAGGTCAACTTCGGCGCCGACGCCTACCTGGAGTTCCTGCCCGCGCCGGGCGTCGACGAGCGGATGCTCGCCGAGTGGCAGACCACCCCGCGCGGCAACTTCACCGACATCGGCGAGGCGCTGCAGCTGGCGGTGGCCTCCTTTCCGGACAACGCCCAGAAGCGGCTGGTGCTGATCACCGACGGCAACGAAAACGTCGGCAGCGCGATCGCCGAGTCGCGGGTGGCGCGCGATAACGGCGTCGAGCTTTACGTCGTGCCGCTGGGCAGCCAGACCGGCGCCGAGGTGGTGCTGGCCAGTCTGGACGCTCCGGGCCGCGCCAGTCTCGGCGAGACGGTCAACGTGCGCTTCGTGCTGGACAGCACCGTGGCGACGCCGGCCCAGGTCAGCCTGATCCGCAACGGCGAGTTCGTCGACAAGGTGCCGATCAACATCCGCCCCGGCAAGGAGGTCTACGACTTCCCGATCACCATCGACCGCAGCGGGTTCTTCACCTACGAGCTGGCGATCGAGCCGGAGTACGACACCATCGCGGAGAACAACCGCGCCTACGCCTTCAGCGTCGTCAGCGGCACCCCGCGGCTGCTCTACGCCACCGGCGACCGCGGCGAGGCGGCGTTTCTGCCGCAGACGCTCAGCGCGCACAACATCGAGGTCGACGTCGTCGCGCCGGGGGGCATCCCCTACGCGATGGGCGACCTGCTGAACTACGACGCCGTGATTCTCAGCGACGTCGCGGCCTACGACGTGACCGACGACCAGATGAAGATGATCCAGACCTTCGTGCGCGACCAGGGTCACGGCTTCATGATGATCGGCGGCGAGCACAGCTTCGGCCCCGGCGGCTACTTCGACACCCCGATCGAGGAGACGCTGCCCGTCGACATGGACTTCCGCCGCAAGCGGATCACGCCCTCCACGCTGGTGATCTGCCTGATCGACAAGTCGGGCAGCATGGGGGCCACCGTCGGCGGCGTGACGAAGGTCGCGATGGCCAAGGAAGCCTGCAAGGCGGTGGTGGCGCTGCAGACCGAGCGCGACTGGGTGGCGGTGATGGGCTTCGACGCCGTCGGGCAGTGGGTGGTGCAGCCGACCAAGGGCATCAACAAGGCCGACACGCTGGCCAAGATCAGCGCGATGCAGGCCGGCGGCGGGACGGACCTCTATCCCGCGCTCCAGGCGGCCTACGAGTCCACCCGCGGCATTCCGGTGCAGATTCGCCACGTGCTGGTCTTCAGCGACGGCATGGTGGCGCCCGGCGACTTCCAGGGCCTCGTGGGGCAGATGCAGGGCGACAACTACACCATCTCGACGGTCGCCTTCGGCACCGACGCCGACGTGCCGTTCATGCAGGACCTGGCGGCGCTGGGCGGCGGCAACATGTACGAGGCGGGCAGCCTGCACGACCTGCCCAAGATCTTCACCCGCGAGGTGTTCCTGGCCAGCAAGGCGACGCTGACGGAGGAGCCGTTCGCGGCGCGGGCGACCAGCGATCATCCGCTGGTGGCGGCGATCCCCTGGGGCGCGGCGCCGGCGCTCTACGGCTACGTCGCCACCTCGCCCAAGGACAACGCCCAGGTGCCGCTGATCACCCACAAGGACGATCCGCTGCTGGCCGTCTGGCGCTACGGGCTGGGCAAGAGCGCAGCCTTCACCAGCGACGCCAAGAACCGCTGGGCGCGCTACTGGCTGGACTGGTCGGGCTACGAGCGCTTCTGGACGGGCGTGGCGCGCTGGATCCGCAGCGACCTGGACTCCAGCGGGGTGGACGTGACCACCAGCGTCACGGGCAGCGAGGGGCTGATCCAGGTCAGCGCGATGGGCGAGGAAGGTGAGTTCATCAACTACGGCCGGCTGGAGGCGCGGATCACCGGGCCCGACCTCGAGACCCGCACCCTGCCGCTCTCACAGACCGGTCCCGGGCAGTACGAGGGCCGCTTCCCGCTGCGCGACAACGGCAACTACTTCATGAACGTCGTGCAGCTGACGGAGGACGAGAGGGGCAATCCGGTCTCGGCCGGGGCCCAGGCGGCGGGGCTGTCGGTCTCCTATTCGCCGGAGTACAAGAACCTCGAGCCCAACGCGTTTCTGCTCAGCCACTTAAGCGCCGGCAGCCTGGCGCCCGAGGGGGTCAGCCTGCCGGGGTTGTTCACCCAGCAGCGCCAGCCCCAGCGCCGGCTGGAGGACGCCTGGGAGCTGTTCACCCTGATCGCGCTGCTGCTGTGGCTCTTCGACGTGGCCGTGCGGCGGCTGGCGCTGGACTGGCGCGAGCTGCGCGTGGCGGCGGTCGGGGCGCTGGAGGGCGCGGCCGGTCAGCGGGCACGCCGGGCGCGGGAGAGCCTGGCCGGGCTGCTGGACGTCAAGTCGCGCTCCCGGACCCGGGTGCGCCGGCCCGATCCCGGCGCGGACGTGGCCGCGCGGCGCCGGGCGCTGAGCGATGAAGCGGAGGCCCGGGAACGCGCCGGCGGCACTGCGGCCCCGGCGGACAGCACGCCGGGCGCGATCGTGCCGCCGGAGCGGCCATCGGCGGCGGACGCCGGGCAGTCGGCGCTCAGGGACCTGAGGCGGCGCCTGGACCGCCGCGATGACCGTCCGGGCAAAGCCGCTCCGGGTGGCGAGTTCACCCCCGCCGCCGACAAGAGCCCGCCGTCGAAACCGCCACCGAAACGGCACGAGGACCTCAGCACGCGCGAGATGACCAGCCGGTTGCTGAAACGCAAGCGGCGCCAGCAGGACAAGCGCGACGAGGACGGCGAGTGATGGTCCGCTGGGATCAAGCTGCGCTGGCCGTGCTGCTGGTGGCGACGGGCATGCTATGCGCCGGCTGCGACCAGTCGGGGGCCGAGGTGCGGGCCGCGGCGGCAACCGGCGAGGCTCAGGCCCGCGCGCTGCCCGCGGGCGAGGCGCTCTTTGGTGGCGACACGCGGGCGTGGCCGACGGCGGCGGGCGACGCGGCGGACAGCGGCTACTGCCGGGCGGCGCTCAGGCTGCCGCTTGAGCGGGAGCCCGCCTGGGTCTGTGAATACGGCAGCGAGTTCAGCGACGCGCACCCGAATTCGATCGTGCACCACGACGGGCTGCTGGTGGTGACGGCGCGGTGCCCCCAGCTGCTGGGCATCGATGTGGTGAGCGGCGAGCGGCTGTTCAACGTCGATGTCTACGAGCACCTCGACCGCGACCTCCCGGAGTCGTTCGGGTCGCTGTTTTTCCATCCGCGGGGCCTGCTGGTCGGGATGGACGACCTGGGCCGCCATTACTGCTGGGACCTTGCCGGCGGCACGCCGGAGCGCCGCTGGCTGGGGCCGCCGTCCCGCACTGACAGCGGTTTCGTGGTTGGTGAGGAGGCGGTCATCGCGGGTTGGCAGGGCAGCACGCGCAGCCTCGCGATTCGGGACGGCAGCGTTCGCTGGAGCTACCCGGACCTGCTGGGGGGCAAGGGCGTCGTGCTGGGCGCGGACGGGACGGTGGTGTCCTGGCTGAGCGGCAGCGAGTTCTTCGCGGTCGGGGCCGCGACCGGCGAGCTGCGCTGGAGCGATTTCTCGGGCGTGGCCGGTTATCGCTGGGCTTCGCGGGCGGTGATTGACGACGCCCGGGGGCTCGTCTACTTCGTGCTGCCCGACGAGCGCGTGCAGTGCCGCCTGCTGGCGACCGGCGAGCTTGAGTGGGAGCATCGGTGGACCGACCTGATGTCTCAGGCCGCGCGCGACGCGCTCTACGCCGACTCGCCGGTGGGACAGGTTCCGCTTCACGCTACCGCGGCGATGGTGACCCCCGACGGCCTGGTGCTCACCCTGGTCTACGGCGCGGCGCTGGCACTCGACCAGCAGGGCAACCGGCGCTGGGTCCACGAGACTGACTTCCCGGTACTGGGCGGGATCGGCTTCGCCAACGCGGTGCTGATTTCGGAACGATACCTTGCGCCGGAGTTCGTCGGGCTGATCAGCTGGCTGCGGGTCTACTGCCCGGCTGCCATCGACTGGGAGCAGTACCGGGTCGCCGACGAGCAGCGTCAGCGGACCGGCATGTTTGAGCGGCGGGTGGCCCTCGACCCGGCCAGCGGCGAGCCGCTCGACTACTTCGAGCCCGACTATCCCGCGCGAGTGCTGCTGCCGGCGCGCGATAAGATCATTATCGGCGAGATGACGCCGGTTGATGGGCCGGCGCGGCGCATCCTGGCCTACGACTGGATCGCGGTGGAGGGGACTTAAGGCAGTGTGGTCGATCGTACATAAGGAATACCGCCAGCGCGCCCGCGGGGTTGCCACCCTGGGGCTGATCATGACCTACACGATCATCCTCGGCGGCGTGGCGTTTTTCGTCTATTTCGGCAGCTACGCCGCGCTGGCGGCGCGGACCCGCAGCGCGGGCGACGTCGGGCTGGCGATGGCGATCGCGGTCTTCATCGCCCAGATGATCATGGCGCTGCTGCTCAGTCTGTCGCTCAACGCCAGCACCATCGCCAGCGAGAAGGACCAGGAGACCTTCGACCTGCTGAACCTGACGCTGTTCCGGAGCTATGAGATCGTCTGGGGCAAGTACCTGAGCTCGACCGGTTTCCTGTTCATCCTGGTGGTGACGGCGCTGCCGATCTACGCGCTGGCCTTCACCTTCGGCGGCATCAGCCCCGAGGCCTTCTGGCAGCTGGCCACCGTCGTGGCGGGGATGACGCTGTTCATCTCGAGCATCGGGCTGATGTTGTCGCTGGTCAGCGACGACGTGCGCACCGCCCTGGGCCGCAGCTTCTTCGCCCTGATCGTGCTGGGGCTGGTGACCGGCGTGTTCGGCACCGCGCTGGCGGTCAGCTTCCGCAGCCAGCCCCCCAACATCTTCGTCTACTGGCTGGGCACCGTCGGGCTGCTGCTGAACCCGCTGTGGGCGGCGATCGACGTCTTCAGCCCGCTGTCCGCCGGTTTCGCCTGGGCCAATCCGCAGCCGCTGATCGTATCCTATCTGGTCAACAGCAAGCTGCTCTGGGCGCTGTCGGCGGGGACGCAGACGGCGCTGGCGGCGCTGGTGCTGGTCGTCACCACGCTGATCTACCCGCGCTTCCGCGCCTCGAAGAGCGGAGGTGTGGCATGAGGTGGACCTGCGGCGCAATCGCTGCCGTGCTGCTGCTGGCGCTGTGGTGCCAGCCGGCATGGTCCAGGCCGCCCGAGGGGATCACGATCGACGTCGAGCTGGGCTACAACGGCTGGATTCAGCCGGGCCGCGTCAATCCGGTGACCGTCGACCTGGAGAACCAGAGCGCGGATCTCAACCTGTCGGGCGATCTGGTGCTGGAGCACGACGGGGTGGAGTATGTGACGCGCCTCGAACTGCCGACGCCCTCGCGCAAACGCTTCCACCTCTACTTCCCCTGCGGCGCCTACGTGCCGGTGCTGGTGCTGCGCGTGCGGACCAAGGCCTACACCGAGGAGTTTCAGCTCGATGCCTACCGCCGGATGCTGCAGCCCGCCGACGCCAACATCCTGGTGCTGACCAGGCAGAGCGGCTCGCTCGGCGCGCTGAACCGGCTGCCGGGCGTCAGGATGCACCGCGACCTCTACAACACCCGCGCGCCGGACCTGGGCACTTCGCAGACCCACGTGGCCTATCTGGACATCGCCGACGTGGACGCCAATCCCAAGTTCTTCGCCCGCGCCGACACCATCGTGCTGGGCGACGTGGACTACCAGCAGGTCACGCCGGAGCTGGCCGAGGCGCTCAAGGCTCGGGTTGCGGGCGGCGCCTGCCTGATCTTCTCGCTGGGGCTCAACGGTGCCGCGGTGGCGGCCAGCCCGCTGGCCGGGCTGTGCCCGCTCAACGCCACGGGCACCGTCCAGACCACCGATCTGGGCAGCTTCGGCGCGCGCTACGGCATCAGCGCCGAAAGCGCGCCGGCGACGCTGGCGGTCGGCACGCTGGACGGCGGCGCGGAGGTGGCGAACTGGGCGGGCGAGTACCCGGTGGTGGTGCGCAAGCTGCGCGGCAGCGGCCGCGTGACGGCGCTGGCCTTCGACTTCACCGCCCAGCCGTTCAGGCAGGACGCCGCGCTGGCGCCGATCTTCATCGACAGCGCGCTGAAGGTTGAGGACAGCGTGCACGTCACGGACTGGTTCGTCCATCCCCACAGCGTCAGCAACGTGCTGCTCGGCCTCAGCGAGGCCACGCCGATGACGCCGTCGTTCGTGCTGCTGTTCCTCCTCGCCTACATCGTGCTGATCGGGCCGCTGAACTTCATCATCCTCGGGCGGCTGAAGCGCCGCACCCTGGTCTGGACCACCATCCCGCTGCTGATCGTCGGCTTCTCATACCTGGGGCTGTCGACCGGCTACTTCTACCGCGGGGGTGACAGCGTCGCGGCTTACTTCCAGGAGCTGCATGTCTACCCCGATGCCGACTACACGCCCTATCAGACCACCATGCTGCTGTTCACCGCCGAGCGGATGCGGGTCGAACTGGAGGTGCCCGACGAGTCGGCGTTCATGTACCCGGACGTGCCCGTGATCTACGACCAGTACGGTTTCGGGCGCGGCGGCGGACGCATGCAGGGGCTGGGCAGCGGGCGGATCGACAACACCGGGCAGCCGCTGCTGACCACCACGCAGGGCAAGTGGCAGCCCAAGGACTACTTCTATCGCGGCTACTACGGCCTGCCGGCCACGGCGCGGGCCAGCCTGACGGCCACCTACCGGACGGCCCAGCCGGAGATCGAGGGCAGCTTCTCGCTGGACCTGCCGTTCGACCTCTACGACAGCCGCGTCTACTGGCCGGGCGGCGGCAGCCAGCGGCTGGGCAACCTCGCCGGCGTGGGCACCTACAACCTGTACGGCGGTCAGAGCAACGTCGGCGGCGAGATGAGCGCCGACAACTACCTGGTGAATTCACGGGAAGAACTGCGCGCCGCGCTGGCGCAGTCCGTGCAGGCCGGGCACCGCTACCGCGACGAGGTGCTGCTGGTCGGCTTCACCGAGCAGGTCGAGGTGCTGGCCGAGTTCAGCCGGCCCCATGTCGAGCACGACCTGACGATGGTGGTGGTGCATCTGCCCTTTGCTGCCGTGATCGCCGGCGATGGCCAGCCCCAGGTCGTCCGCTCGCGGCTGGTCGGCGGGGCGGGCTTCGCAGCCTTCGACCGCGAGCGCTTCGTGCGCGCGGGTGCCGCCGGCCAGCCCTATCTGATTCAGGCCGACGGCTTCATCGACGTCAGCTACACGGTCGCGGGGCGGATCGACGGCAACAGCCGCCTCAAGCTGTCACTGCTGGGCCAGGACGGCCAGAATCAGCCGCTGGGCGACTTCAGCAGCCTGCTGCGCGTCGAGGCCTGGGACGGCCAGCACTGGCGCGGCGTGCGCGTACCGGTCGGCGAATCGGCGCTCGAACTGCCGCTGGGCAGCATGCTGGCGGCTGACAGCAGCGTCGTGGTGCGGATCCACGCCGTCGGCGAAATCGTGCTCGGTACGCCGCTGGGCGACGCCTGGTAGGGCCGCTACTTCCCGACGACCTTCGCAACCGCGTCGCGCAGCGCCGCCGGCTCGTGCTCCACCAGGTCATAGCGCACGCGCGTCGCCGGATGCTTGATCTCGATCACGCGCCGCAGGTCGATCGGCGTACCGATCACCACCGCGTCGCACTGCGCGCTGTTGATCGTCCGCTCCAGCTCCGCCAGTTGCTCGCCGTAGTAGCCGAGCGCGGGCACCACCTGTCCCAGGCGCGGGAACTTGGTGTAGGCCGCCGCGATACTACCGGCGGCGAACGGCCGCGGATCGACGATCTCGGCGGCGCCGCCGCGCTGGGCGGCCACGAAGCCCGCGCCGATGTCCATCCCGCCATGGGTCAGGGTCGGGCCGTCCTCCACGATCAGCACGCGCTTGCCCTTGACCAGCGCCGGGTCGTCGAGGTTGACCGGGCTGTCGGCGGTGACGATCGCCGCCCGCGGGTTGCGGGAGCGGATGTTGGCCTTGACCTGCTCGATGTCCTCGCTTTTGGCGCTGTCGCATTTGTTGACCACCACCACGTCGGCCATCGTCACGTTGGTCTCGCCGGCGTAGTAGGTCAGGGCGTGGCCGGCCCGCAGCGGGTCGGCGACGGTGATTGTCAGGTCGCTGTGATAGAAGCTGGGATCGTTGTTGCCGCCGTCCCAGAGAATCACGTCCGCTTCCTGCTCCGCTTGCCGGACGATCGCCTCGTAGTCGACGCCGGAGTAGATCACGTTGCCCGCCGCGATGTGCGGCTCGTACTCCTCCATCTCCTCGATGGTGCATTCGTGCTTCTTCAGATCCTCGATCGCGGCGAAGCGCTGAACGGCCTGCTTGGCCAGGTCGCCGTAGGGCATCGGGTGGCGGATGCTGACGATCCGCTTGACGCCCAGTTCCTCGCGCAGGATCGTGACCAGCCGGCGCGTGGTCTGGCTCTTGCCCGAGCCGGTGCGCACCGCCAGCACGCTGATCACCGGGCGGCTGGAGCGGACGTGGCCGCGGCGGGGCGCCAGCAGCCGGAAGTCCGCGCCGGCGCTCAGCACGCGGTTGCCGACCTGCATCAGGTCGACGTAGTGGACGTCGCTGTAGCTGAAGATGCAGGCCTCGATCGCGTGCGTCTCGATCAGCTCTTCGAGCTTCTCCATCGGCTCGATCGGGATGCCGGCGGGGTACAGCCGGCCGGCCAGCTCCGGCGGATACTTGCGGCCGGCGATCTCCGGAATCTGGGTGGCGGTGAACGCCACCACCTCGAAATCCTCGTTGTCCCGATAGACGGTATTGAAGTTGTGAAAGTCGCGCCCGGCCGCGCCGATGATGATGATTTTCTCTCTAGCCATGACAACCTCCTGACAGTCAGGTGCGTGCAGAAACCAACCGTACGGAATCAGGTGGCCGCGCGGGGTGGATCTACACCCGCGGCGGCGGCGCAGCTAATAGTCGATGGCCCAGCCGTGCCAGCCGCAATAGCGGGCAAAGGCACAGCCGTCATTCTTGAGCATGGGCAGATTGTAGCATCAGCTACCGACGCTGGCCGTCCCAGCCGCCGCCGAACGGGGCCGCTTCGTAGTCGTCCAGCCACCAGACTCCGGTCAGCTCGCTCCAGTCCGCGGCGACGATGAAGGCGGCGAAGCCGGCGACGCTGCCGGCCTCATCCTCCCAGCGCATCGACAGGATGCCGCTCTCGTAGTAGCCGGCGACGGTCACCTCGGCGGTGCCGGTGACGGTGCCGCGATAGCTCTGGGCCACCACGTCGGCCAGCTTCAGGCTGCCGCGGCTGGTGTCGAAGCTGTTGGCCTCGATCGTCGTGGTCGCCTCCGGAGGGATGCGGGCGAACCAGTAGCCCACCTGGTGGTCGTAGTTCCAGATGTACAGGAAGCTGGCCGCGAACAACTCGCCGTAGAAGCTTCCCTCCTCCTCGGAGCCGAAGCTCAGCCCCAGCACGCCCGGCTCGGCTTTGCGCCACTCGCCTTCCAGCGGCAGTACTTCACCCTGGGCCACGCGGTAGTAAGCCGCGTAGCCCTGAGGCTGCAGCTCCAGCATATCCATTTCGCCGACCGGCACCAGGTTCATCTTCTCGGCGCTGACCTGGCAGATCTGCAGCCAGCGGCCCGCCAGCATTTCGGGGTCCAGGCTGTCGGTCGGGCTGAAGGCCGGGCCGCGCAGGGTCGGCGGCGCCACCTCGTCCTCGGCGCTATAGTCCACCGAGGATTGGTCACTGACCTCGGCGAGTTCGGACGGCAGCTCCCAGTCGCTCAGTTCCCAGGGATGAGTCGCCGTCCCGGTCGGCGGCTGGCCGGGATCGTCCGTCACCTCGCGTGGACAGCCGCACACCGCGACGGCGAGCAGCAGGATGACTGGCAGGATGCGCATCTTCTCCATTGTAGACGCAGCCGGGGCGGTGGGGTTTCCTGTGCCGCCGGTCTATGCTATCCTGCTGGGTTTTCACCGACGGAAGTCGCGGTTTGTCCGAACCGTGCGCGAAGCGGTACAATATTCCAACTGCAACCGTCTGTTGGCCACGGCCTGACTCTTGCTGATATTGGATCAGACCGCGGTTTGTTGCGGGCGGATGCGGCTGAGAAGGGAGTAGGCAGATTGGGCCAGCGCGTCCTGCTTGTGGCTGAAGACAAGGCTGAGCAATCGGCCCTGCTCAGCTTGCTGGCCGAAGAGGGATACCGTGTCGATTACCGGGAGTCGGTGGACGACCTCGTTCCGGCGGTGGAGAACGCCAGCTATGACTGCGTGCTGATCGGACCGCAGGGCGGCCAGGCGGACCTTGTCGAGACCGTCGAGTTCATCCGCCGGCACCGCCCCCTGGAAACGCTGCCGGTCATCGTTCTCGCCGAGGGGGCGGCGTCCGCCAGGTCCATCGAAGCCCTGCGGGCGGGCGCCAGCGCGGCGGTACCGCTGCCCTGGAAGGGCAAGCATCTGCTGGCGGTCCTGGACGTACATCTGCGATTGACCCGCCGCTTTGCTGAACTCAAGGGACAGCTGGAGAACAATCGGCTGCAGCACGCGCAGCTGCAGGCCGATCTGGAGCTCGGTCAGCAGGTCCAGTTGTCGTTCCTGCCGCCCAGCCAGCTGCGTACTGAGTACTTCAGCCTCGAGGCGCGGCTGTTCGCCGGCGGCGACCTGTCCGGCGACTACTTCGACTACGCGCTGCTGACGCCGCAACGGCTGGTGGTGTTCCTCGCGGACGTCAGCGGACACGGCATCGCCAGTGCCCTGCTCGCCAACCGGCTCAAGGCTTTCTTTGACGAGAACTCCCGCAGTGCTCATCGCCCGCGGCTATTCATGGAGCGGCTGAACCGCGTGATCCTCGACCTCGGCGACCACTATCACATCGCGACGGCGGTCTGCGTGCACATCGATATCGCGGAGACGGTGATCACTTACGCCAGCGGCGGCCATCGGACGATGTACTGGCTGGACACGGAGGGTGAGAACCATACCGAACTGCCGGCGACCGGGCCGGCGCTGGGGATGTTCAAGGAGTTCGAGATCAACGAGGTCAACCGCGGCTTCATGCCGGGCCGCAACCGACTGGTGGCCTACACGGACGGTCTGGTGGAGTTCAAGCTGGCGGACGACAAGTGGATCACCGAGGAACGCTTCCGCGACGAGGTGATGTTGCCCAAGGCCGGGCTGCAGCTGGCTTCCTATGTCAACTCGCTGCTGGAAGGCAGTCGGGCGCTGACGGGCAAGAGCGGCTGGGACGATGACGTCAGCCTGCTGGTCGCGGACTTCTGACAGCGCTGATCCGGCGGTAGGGTGTAGAGTACTACGCGCCCGGCTGTACCCACCGCCGCGGCTGCGACGATCCGGACGATTCGACGACAGGCAGCGTTATGGGAAGATCGGCTAGATTGGGTGCGGTAGTCTCATGGCTGATTGTGCTGGTGCTTGCCCTGGTTCAATTCGGCACCAGTGAGTCGGTGCCCGGCATCTGGTTGCGCGACCTGTCCGCCAGTGCCCTGCTCGAACTGCGAGGTACGCGCCCGGACAGCGATCATTTCGCGGTGCTTGAACTCGGCGAGGCGGCCGCCGCCCCCGCCCAGATCAGCGCGGCGACGGTCAGCACCGGCTACGCGGAAGCCGTGCGGCTGCTGGCCGGGACGGGTGCGGCCGGCATCGTGATCGTCACCCCGCTGCCGCCGGTCGCACAGGTTCCGGAGGGTGCCGCGCGGCTGTCCACCCAGGAAGCGGAACTGACGCGCAGCGCCTACCGGCTGCTGGCGGATGCCATTGAAGAGGCGCGCACCACGCAGGCCTGCCCGGTGTTCCTGGCCGGCGGGGAGACCGGCTCCGCCGCGCGGCCCGCCAGTGAGCTGCTGGCAGCGCTCGAGCGTCCCGAGATCATGCTGGGGCTGGATCCGCTGACAGTGGCCCAGCCGCCGCGAACCACCATGCCCGCCTGCGATGCGCTGTACGTTGCGTCCGACGGCGCGACGTCGCCGACGCTGCCGTGGCTGGCCGCCCGCTTCGCGCGGACGGGCAAGCTTCCCGAGGTGGATACGCTGCCCGTGCCCCGTCGCGGGGAGGCCGGCGGAGGTCTGATCAACTACGTGGGACCGACCGGCGCACTGCCCGTCGTGGAGTACTCGAAGCTGCGACGGGCCGAGAGCCAGGAACTGGAGCGGCTGCGCGAGCTATGGGACGGCCGCATCGTATTCCTGGGCTGGCGGGGCCTGCCCGACGGTCCCTTCGCCGTGCCATATTGGCTGCTGACGGATGCGGGCGAGATGTACCGCGCCGAGCTGCTGGCCAACCTCGCGGACACGCTGGCCACCGACCGCGTGGTGCATCAGCTGCCGCAACTGGTCCTGACCGGCCTGACGCTGCTGTGCCTGGTCCTGTCCACGCTGGGAATCATCCGCCTGACCTCGGGCTACAGCCTGCTGATCGACCTGGTGATCGCCGCCGCGGTTGTCGGCGGCGCGTGGTGGCTGTTCCAGCACGACCAGTTGCTGCCGGCGGGCGTCGTGCTGGCGGCGCTGGTGCTGAGCGGCATCATGGTGCGGTCGGTCTGGGCCGACATCGCGATGCGCGAGTCGTTCGGGCTGCAGCGCCAGGCCCGGCAGGTACTGCACGAGCGTGAGACGCTGCTGCGGGCCGTGCTCGACACCAATCCGGCCTACATGCACGTGCGCGACGCCGAGGGGCGGGTCCGGCTGGCCAACCAGCGGTTCGCCGCGCTGTTCGCGGCCAGGCCCGAGCAGGTCGTCGGCCAGACGCTCAGTTCGCTGTGCGCCAGCGTCGGCCGCCAGCCCGCGGATCCGCGGCGGTGGCTGACCGAGGACACGGACGTGATCGAGCAGCAGCGGTTCATCACGACGCTGGAGCGCATCGACTCGCCCGAGGGCAGCCTCTGGTATCAGACCAGCAAGATGCCGCTGAGCGCCGGTGACGGCCGGCGCTTGGTGCTGGTGATCTCCGAGGACGTCACGCAGCTGAAGCGCACGGAGGAGGAGCTGCGCCAGGAGCACAACCTGCTGGAGGGCGTGTTCACCTCGCTGCCGGAGCTGGTCTTCGCCGTCGACCGCGACCTCAGGCTGATCAACGCCAATCCGGCCTATCTGGAGCAGATCGGTGCCGAGGACGCGGCCGGTGTCACCGGAACCGAGGAGCGGCTGTTCCACCACGCTGAGCACTGCCGCCGGCCGGAGACGGCCTGCCCGGCCTGCCGCGTGTTCGCCACCGGCGCGGCCCACCGCGAGGACCGGACGCTGAAGGGCGAGGATCGGGCCGAACGCCAGCTGGAGATCACCGCGACGCCGCTGCTGGATGCCGAGGGCCGGCCCCAGGGCGTGGTGCAGGTGGCCCGCGACGTAACGGCCCGGCGCAGCATGGAGCGCCAGCTGCGCGTCTCCCAGAAGCTGGAGGCGATCGGCACGCTGGCGGGCGGCATCGCCCACGACTTCAACAACATCCTGACCGGCATCATCGGCTACACGGAGATGGCGGTCGCCGAGGCGCCCAGGGACAGCGAGCAGCGCGACTTCCTGGAGGAGGTGCTGCGGGCCTCGCAGCGGGCCAGCGAGCTGGTGCGCCAGATTCTGGTCTTCAGCCGCCGCAGCGAGGCCGAGCGGCGGCCGGTCAAGCTGCAGCCGCTGATCAAGGAGGTCCTGTTCCTGCTGCGGGCCAGCCTGCCGGCGACGATTACCATCAAGCAGGACATCGACCCCGCGGCCGGCTCGGTGATGGCCGACCTGACCCAGATGCACCAGGTGATCATGAACCTCTGCACCAACGCGTCCCACGCGATGACGGGCAGCGACGAGTCGCTGTCGGTGGCGCTCGACGAGGTGGACGTGGACGAGGAACTGGCCGCCGAGCTGCTGGGCCTCAATGCGGGCCGCTACGTACGGCTGACGGTCAGCGACACCGGTACCGGCATTCCGGCCGAGATCCGCGATCGGATCTTCGAGCCGTTCTTCACCACCAAGGAGCCCGAGATCGGCACCGGCATGGGCCTGGCCACCGTGCACGGCATCATCGCCGAGACCAACGGGGTGATCACGGTGGACAGCGAGGAAGGGGTGGGCTCGACCTTCAGCGTCTATCTGCCGCGGGCGGCGGCCGCAGATGCGGAGGGCGAGGATCGTCCCGCGGTCGAGCCGCGGGGGCCGGGACGCGTGCTGGTGGTCGAGGACGAGCCGGCCCTGGCGGAACTCATGGCGGGCCGGCTCCGGGCCTGGGGCTTCGAGGTTGAGCACTTCACGGACAGCCCCGCGGCGCTGGAGGCCTTTCGCGCTGACCCGCAGCGCTTCGATCTGGTGATTACCGACCAGACGATGCCGCGGCTGACCGGTGCCGAGATGGCGGCCCAGCTGCTCCAGATCAGGCCGGGCATGCCGGTGGTGCTCTGCACCGGCTTCAGCGGGGCCGTCTCCAGCGAGCAGGCGCACCAGCTGGGCATCTGCGAGTTCCTGATGAAGCCGATCACGACGCGCACCCTGGCGGAAGCGGTCTCCCGGGCCCTGAGCACCGTCTGATGTTCAGATAGCTCCAGCCTGAATCAGCATGTTTCAGCCGGTTTGGCCACCCAGAAATCGCCGCGAGCCTATAGTTAAATCCTAATCAAAATGACAGAAAGCCAATATTCTCAGGTACAATTATGGCGGTCAGTTTTCTGAGGGGCCGGGAGGAGCTGGACATGCACCACCTGAAATCGATGATGGGGCTGGTTGTTGCCTTAGTGGCTGTCGCCTGTCTCTGCAGCTGCAGTGGCGATTCAGGCGCCACGCAGACGGACCTGGCGGGCGCGGACCGCGGAGCCAGCAGCGTGATCATCCCGCAGACCGGCGACAGGTTCGTCAAGCAGCACGGCACCTTTAATCGCCCCGGCGAGTTCAGCCCGGACGGTCACATCATCGCACCCGGTGGCGACGACGATCTGGCGTGGGCCAAGTACAAACTGGCGGCCCTCTCCAGCGATCGCCCGGTCAACGTCTCAATCGAGGCGATGACGGTCATCGCTCCCGGCGGGGATGACGACCTCCCGCTGGTCTACTGGCTGCTGGTCTACAACTACAGCCGCAATGCCTGGGACACGCGCGGTCCCTACGAGCAATCGACTTCGATCGTACTCAACAGCGATCTGATCCGCAGCAGGTATGTCAGCGCCGACGATGAGCTCAACTTCATGGTACTGACCGACTGCTCCGGCATCGAACCGGACAAGGGCAATCCGGAGGGCCTGACGGCGGTCGAGATTGTCGCGTCGGCGACGGAAGCGTCCACTGATTACGTGTCAACGATTCCGATGTTCCCGCAGGTTACGGACCTGTTCCTCGGCGCGGACAAGGGCGCGTCCGATCTCGATCCGGACACGCAGTACGTCACGCTCGAATGGGAGCACTACGTCGACAGCGACGACTGGAAGAACGAGGCGATGCGCTACGAGGTCTGGCGCAGAGTAGACGGAACCAAGACGCCGATGCTGATGGGCAAGGTCGACGCACCGACCAGCGTCTTCGTCGATCCCACCGATATCCAGCCCGGATCCAAGCACGCGGTGCCGGGTGCCACATACTACTATTACGTCCAGTCGATCAACATCGGCGGCAAGACGCCGCTGGCGATGGCCGGGCCGATCACGATCCCGTTCTATCCGCCGACGGAGCTGGCGGCCAGCGACGGCGACTACGCCGACCAGATCGTGCTGACCTGGACGAAGGCGGAAGGCGCCGAAGGCTACGAGATCTACCGCGACAGCCAGGATGAGCCGGTTGCCACCGTTGGTGATGTCGATACGTGGGCTGACACCACGCTGGATGACTACGACGAGCACGTGTACTGGCTGAAGTCCGTTAACGAGTACGCCACCAGCGGCGAGTTCAGCCTGGGCGACAAGGGCTATCGCGCCAAGTAACTCCGCCGTCTGACGGGAAGCCTGTGAGAGCACCGGATCCTCAGCATCCGGTGCTCTTCCTCTTGCGGACGCCGGTTCCGTCCCCGCGCCCACGGATGCGGGCTGCTGTGCTACACTACCGGGCACCGTGGACAGCAAGCACATTCCCGAACTGCCGGACGGTGCCTGGGACGGATACGACTTCACCTCGGTGCATGTCGCCACCCTGGTGGCGGACCTGGCGGAGACCCCGCAGATCGCCGACGCCCTCGCCCCCAGAGACTACGACAAACTGGTCAACAGATTCCAGCGGATGGTGCTCGAACTGGTGGAGTCGCTCCGCGACGAGGGGATGGCCGTGGGTGAGGTGCATCTGCACGGTTGCAGCCTGCACATCCTGTTCTACGACGCCGCCGAAGTGGAGCGCAACTACGCGCTGGACGGCCATGACCCGCTCAAGGGTCGGGCCCGCAACGAGATGATCGCTGCCTGCCGCGCCAGCAATGAGAATCTGTCAATCAACGCCCTCAAGGCCGCGATCCGGCTCAAGAACCGGTGGCTGATCGAGGATGTCAACCTGCTGCGCGTGCGGGCGCACTTCCAGCCCCACCGGCTGGCGATCGGCGTCCACGCCGGGCGCGCCTTCCTGATCAACCGGGTCTACGGGGCGCGGCGCATTGAGGGCCACGCCATCGATATGGTGAATCACGTGCAGCAGCATGAGGAGCGCGCGCTCTACAGCGGCATCATGGTCAGCCAGAAGGCGCGTGACACCATCCTGCGCGCGGTAGTCAAGCACACCCAGCTGCGCCAGCGCGTCTTTTTCCACGAGCATGAGCTGGATGAGCGCACCGCGCCCGACAACCCGATCCGCCGGGTTGCCGAACTGAAGTTCTACCACCGCATCGGGATTCACGTACCCGGCGAGGTGATCGAGCAGTACGAGGCGATCTTCGCCCTCGACCGCGCCAACGCCTGGGCGTACTACCAGCTGGTGGACCACTACGCGCACGAGGTCAAGAACTGGACCAGGGTCTTCCAGTTGGTCAAGGCCGCGCTGATCGTGCGTCCGTGTGATGAGAAAGTCCACCTGGACATGGCCAAGTACTACCTGCACATCGGCAAGCTGGATCAGTCCAGGCAGTGCGCCGAGGAGGCGCTCAGGATCAACGAAGCCTTCGATCTGGCGCTCGAGCATCTGGCGGTAGTGGCGGCCCGGCGCAACACCGACGAGGAAGTCATCGCCTGCTGGCGGCGGGCGGTCGCGCTGTGTCCCGGCTCGCCGGTCAACAACTACAATCTGGGACTCGCGCTGCTGGACGTCGGGAAGGCCGAAGAGGGTTTCCATTTCGTCCAGGAAGCGCTGCACCTCTACCCCGGCTACAAGGACTGGCAGGTCTTCCGCGAGACCCTGCTGAGCCTGAAGCAGGAGGGCAAGCTGCCCGAGCTGCTGGAAGGCTACCTCGAGCCATCCGACGACGACGAGTAGGGGCGGCGTATACGCCCACCCTTGGTAGGCGCGAAGCCTCTTCGCGCCTTCATTCCGGCCGCGAATAGGATTCGCGGCTACCGGGAGTTCGGTAGCAGGGGCTTCAGCCCCCTGACCTCGAATGAGGGGTAGCGGCGGGTCTCAACCCGCCGACCTTTGAATCGCCGGACTGAAGTCCGGCCTACCGTTCAGGTGC
>CAZSSB010000034.1:0-30119 GCA_964609245.1 uncultured Planctomycetales bacterium
CTCAGCGTGCGCTGCTTCTCGCTGATGAACTGCTCGGCGGCCCCCATCACGTAGGCGTCGTCCAGGCCGCGCACGGGCCGGCGCGCCAGCTGCTCGATCGCCGGGTCGTCGAGGATCACCACCACCGGCAGGTGGGTCCGCGCCAGGCGGGAAAGATTCGCGATCGCGCGGCGGCTGCTGATGGAGTCCACCAGGTCGGTGAACAGCACCACCAGCCCGCGCTTGGGGCTGCGGGCCTTGAGGGCGCTGACCGCCCGCGCGTAGTCGCTCTCGATGAAGCGGGGCCTGAGGTCGAACACTGCGTCGATCAGGTCGTCCAGCTGGCCGGCGCGGCGGCCGGGTGCCACGTAGCGCTGGACGTCGGCGTCGAAGGCCAGCAGGCCGACGCGGTCTTTCTGGCTCAGCGCCAGATAGGCCAGGTGCACGGCGGCATCGAGGTAGCGGTCCAGGCGCGGGCGCCCGGCGATCTCGGTGTGCATCAGCCGCCCGCAGTCGATCAGCAGCATCAGGTCGCGGCTCTGCTCCACCTGGTACTGGTTGACGATCGGCCGGCCGGCGCGCGCGGTGGCCTTCCAGTTGACAGTGCGGTACTCGTCGTCGGGGGTGTACTCGCGCAGGCTGTCGAACTCCGTGCCGCGGCCGAACTTGCGGCTCTGGTGCTGGCCGATGCCCCACAGCCGCCGCCGGTGGGCGAACAGGTCGCCGCGCGTCAGCTCCTCGATCAGCGGATAGACGCGCGCCTTGTCATCCCAGTCGAAGCGATACTGCAGCACCCACAGCCCCAGTCCGGCGATCACTCGCAAGCCGGCGCCGCCCAAGTTCTGCTCGCCGCGCTGGCTGACGGTGATGCTCACGGGCTGGCGCGCCTCGCCGCGGGGCGCGATGCGGCCCCAGCGCTCGGGCTCAAGCTTGAGCATCTGCGGGAAGTGGTCCTCATAGGCCCGAAAGCGCAGGCCGATCCGGCTGCGATTGACCAGCACATGCTCCCCGCGCCGCGCGCGGGCCACCGTCACCGCCGCGGGGAACTCGCGCCTCAGCTCCAGCCGGCCCTTGAGCGCGCTGCCCGTCAACCAGAGGTCCAGCGCGGCGGCGAAGCAGAGCGTAAGAGCGCCCAGCGTCGCGATGTCGAAGCAGACGGGCCATAGGTAGCCGCAGACAGCCACCGCCAGCAGGAGCAGGCCCAGGCCCGCCAGCCGCGGTGATGGATACGCCAGCACAGCCAGATTATAGGGGCAGCGGGGCGGTCCCGAACCTAGCCCTCCTGCTGCGCCAGCCGCTTGAGGATGTCCTTCTTCAGCAGGTGGTGGTAGGCGAACGGCCGGCCCTCGTAGATCACGTTGAAGACGCCCTGCGCAAAGGGCGCCCTTTCCCGCACTTCGCGGCTGCTCTTAAGCTCGATCACCTTGACCGGCACGTCCAGCTCGCGCGCGGCCTCCTCGAACAGCCCCAGCGCGTCGTCGTTGTAAGGGCACTGGCCGGTCGTCAGGATGGTGAAGCCCCTGCCCTTGTGCTGCTTCGCCTTCCGCTCCCAGCCGCCGCAGAAGCGGGGCGGCGCGGCGTCGCCGAAGCGCCTGACCATCAGCTCGAAGGCCGGCGGGGCCTGGTCCACCTGCTCGAACCCGTGCCTGAGCAGCAGCTTGCTGCCAACCAGCCAGGGCTGCTTGCTGGTCACAATCGCCACGCCCTCCATCCCCGCCTGTCGGGCGTCCCGCAGGCATTCCTTGAGCAGCATCGAGGCATACCCCTTGCCCTTGCTCCGGCCGACGACCCACAGGCAGTGGATGACCATGAAGCCCTCCGCCTCGATCGCGCGCCAGGCGTAGCCCCCGGGAATGTACTCGATGAAGCCGCGCGCGGGCAGCTTCAGCATCCTGATCCTGAGCCCCTCGGCGAAGCGCGCCCTGAGCCACTCCAGCTTGCGGTTGTAGCCCGGCGTGCCCCGCTTGCTCATCTGGCAGAAGAAGCCGAGGTCATCGACGTTGTCCGCGTTGACACTGAGAATCTCGACGGTGTCCTTATCGCTCACGGCAGGCACCTCCAGGCTCCTGCGCCGGTCGCCTAGCGCGCCAGCAGGCGCTGCGCCACGCGGTACATCAGCTCGGCGCCGATGGCGAAGGCGTCCTCGTCGACGTTGAACTTCGGGTGATGGTGCGGGTAGACGCAGTCCTTTGCCTCATTGCGCGCACCGACGTAGGCGAAGGCGGCCGGCACCAGCCGCGCGTAGTCGCCGAAGTCCTCGGCGCCCATCACCTTCTGGGTGGCCAGCACGCGGCTCTCACCGACGATCGCCAGCGCCTCTTCGCGCACTATCTGGGCGATCTCGGCATCGTTGACCGTCGGCTGGTGCTCGTGGACGTACCGGATCTCGGCGCGGCAGCCCAGCGCCGCCGCCACCCCCTCGACGATCTCGCACAGGCGGCGCTCCATGGTGGCGTGGGTCTCGTCGTCGAAGACCCGCACGCTCATCACCATCTCCACCTGCTCCGGAATCACGTTGTGCGCCGTGCCGCCGTTGATCTGGGCCACGGTGACCACGCCCGGTTCCAGCGGGTTGATGTTGCGGGTGACCACGCTCTGCAGCGCGGTGATGATCTGCGCGCTGGCGTAGATCGGATCGACGCCGCCCTCGGGCATCGCCGCGTGGGTGCCCTGGCCGTGGATCGTCACGTAGACGGTATCGACGGCGGCCATGATCGGGCCTTCCTGGATCCAGATCTCGCCGGTGGGCGCGTAGGACCAGATGTGCTGGCCGTAGGCGCAGTCAACCTTCGGGCTTTCCATGATGCCGGCTTCGATCATCTGCTCGGCGCCGTGGCGGCCCTCTTCGCCGGGCTGGAAGTTGAGCTTGATGCGGCCCTGCTTCAACCCCTCCGCCTGGAGCCGCTTCGCCACCCCCAGCAGCATCGCGATATGCGTATCGTGCCCGCAGGCGTGCATGAAGCCCTCGCGGGTCGAGACGTAGTCGTGCTCGGCCTCCTCGGTCACGGGCAGCGCGTCGATATCGGTGCGCAGCATCACCGTCGGGCCGGCCTTGCCGCTGTCGATCAGGCCCTTGATGCCGGTCGCGGTGATCCGCTCGAACTCGACACCCGCCGCCGAGAGCTTGCCCTCGATGTACTCAGCGGTCTGGTGCTCCTCAAGGCCGATCTCGGGGATGCGGTGCAGGTCGTGGCGCATCGCAACGACCGCGCCGTGGGCCGCGCGCGTGGCAGCGGACAAGTTGACGTCAGCGAGCAGCTCTGCCTTGGCCTGGGACATGCGCAGATTGTAGCGCAGGCGGCGACCGCGCGTGCCGACAAACCCGAGGTCGGTTTCCCGGGCTTTGTCGACGCTATAATCTGTTCATTGCTGCTTGCAGCGACACGATTCGCACCAATTGCTGGTTAGTTACATGATTGTGGCGCCGGGAGGTTCTGCCATGCACCGAGTCATCGGGATTTTGTCGATTCCCTTGTTTGCGATCACCGTCATCTGTGCGGGCTGCAGCGGCACGCACAGTGCCCTCAACTCCGCAGTTGCACAGCCCAGCCAGTCAACGGACACCGGCTGGCCGACGACGCTGCCCATCGACGGCGCACAGCCATGGGAAGTGCTGGATGCGGCAGGCTGCGTGGTCCCTTTGTCACGTCAGGCCAGTGCCGTAGGCGCCGGCAGCGAGTTCGCTGCCGGTGTCGAGCGCTATGCCTCCAGCGTGGCGGGCGTAAGTGATAACGGTGAAGCCTGCCGGCTGACCAGCGGCGATACGGGCAGCGGCGAGGTCAGCTGGGCCTGGTGGCGGCTGACCATGGGCGGGCAGCAGCCCGGCGTGGTCAGCACCGACGTCAACCTGCTGCCGATGAGCGACGGCGGACTAAGCGCTTACTACCTCGGCCTCGGCGACTACGCCGCGGGTCAGTGGCAGTGGCGGGGGCCGTTCAGTGGCAGCCACGTACGGCTCAGCACTGCCGCCGACGTGGCCGCGGGCAGCGACTTCCTGTCACCGCTGGGTAACTTGTTTATCTGCGTGGTCGCCTGCAGCGGGGCAACGTTCGACGTGGTGGGCGTCGCGGCCAATCCGCTGGACGGGGCAGACACACAGGCTCCGCCCGTTCCCGCGGGGCTTACGGCAACTGCGATCGCCGACGGCCTGCAGCTGGGCTGGCAGGAGGTGATCGCCGGTGACCTGGCGGGCTATCGCGTCTACTTCCTGGACAACTGGTTCCACGACCAGCAGGGAACCGGCGTGCGGCAGCGCACGTTCCTGGAAGGGCGCAGCGGCTGCCTGCTGTCCGGGCTAGTCGGCGAGACCTTCGTGCGGGTAAGTGCCGTCGATCTGAGCGGCAATGAATCAGCGCTCAGCGAGCTCGTCATTGCAGTGCCGCTGGCAGGCGAGATGCCGGAGGTCACACTAACGGCCAGCGCACCGAGCGGCATGCTCAGCGAGGGCATCTCGTTAAGCGCCGCTGGTGCCGAAAGCTACGACTGGGACCTTGACGGTGACGGGACTTACGATGTAACAGGTGACACGACCGGCACGGCGGAGGCGGACACCAGCGCCACCGGGATCATCCGCCCGGCGGTGCGCGGAATGAACGACGGGGGCAGCGCGGTGGCGCTGGGGGCGGTCAGCCTGCTGGTGGCGGGTAACGCACGTCCGGTGGCCAGCGCCTATGCCGACCCGTCATATGGCCCGGCGACGCTGGCCGTGACGTTCACCGGCGAGGCCAGCGACCCCGACGGCGAGATCGTGCTGTACAGCTGGGACTTCACCGGCGATGGCACCTACGACTGGAGCGACCCGGTCGACACCACGCCGCCGGTGCAATACTACGGAACGCCGCACCTGTACAACGTCAAGCTGCGCGTCGACGATGACCAGGGCGCTTTCGACGTCGATACCGTCACAGTGCTGATCGAGCCTGCCGTGGACGATAACCTGCCGCCCGTGGCGCGGCTGACCACGGCCGTGGACGGCGTCAACCCTGGAGAGCAGCTGACGCTGTTTGCGTCAGACTCCAGCGATCCCGACGGCATGATCGTTGACTACGAATGGGACCTGAACAGCAACGGCGTCTTCAATGAGACTGGCAACGACGAGGAGGACGCCAGGGGATACACCGTGGCACATGTTCGGCGCAGCAATCCGGGTCTCCACACCGTTGCGCTTCGTGTTACCGATGATGATGGTGCTTCGGACACGGTGGAGTTCGTGTTTGTCGTACATGGGTGGGTGATTCGAACAGTCATCGATGACGACGTCTGGCGATTCATCGATATGGAGATCGTCAGCGGTCATCCGGCGATCTCCTTCTACTTCGAGTCCTTCACCAGTGAAGACCTTCGCTACGTGCGGGCAGACGATGACCTGGGTCTGACCTGGGGCAGCGAAGTACTCGTTGACAGTGACTGGCAGACCGACAGCGGATGGAACAGCAATCTTGAAGTGGTGAACGGGTATCCCGCGATCGCATACCGCGTGCAGGAGAGCTCAGGCGACTGGAACCTGAAGTTCGCGCGGGCCGAGGATGTCAACGGCGACAGCTGGGCCGATCCGGAATATGTCGACAACGGCGGAGACACCACGTACTACGCAGACATGGAGGTCGTTGCCGGAAACCCGGCCATCTGCTACAACACGTTTTCCCCAGACAGGCTGAACTACGTCCGGGCTGCGGATTCCCTCGGCACCAGCTGGGGGTCGTCGACCACCGTTGACAGCACAGACACCGGTGATCACTGCAGCCTCTGCATTGTAGATGGCTGGCCTGCCATCGCCTATCGCTGCCCGTCGCTCGGCGAGCTGCGCTATGTTCGGGCCACCAACGCCACCGGCACCGGGTGGGACACCCCGGACACGGTTGACGGCGGACCGGCGAATTCCTGCAGCAACGTGAGCTTGCACATTGCCGCCGGTCAGCCGGCCATCAGTTACACCTATGACGATGGCAACCACGAGCTCAGGTTTATCCGTGCCAGTGATGCAGTCGGCGCATCGTGGCAAGACCCGCTTATCCTCGACGACAGCGAAGACATGAGCAATGGTACCAGTCTGTGGATCATCGATGGAGTGCCGGCGATTTCCTATCATAGGCAGACGAGCGAGGACCTGATGTACGTCTCGGCCGGCGCACCCGGCGGTGGTGTATGGGACTCACCCACAACTGCGGTTGACGGCCCGGATGCTGGCTACTCATCCTGCCTGCGAATGGTCCACGGCTTCCCGGCGATTGCCTACACTGACATCAGCAACTCAGAGTTGATGTACGCAATCGGCTTCTGAGAAGCCGGTGCCCGCGCGGTAACATGGGCGCGTGGAACAGCGGCGCCGCGTACAGGTCAGGCTGGAGGTCGGCGGCAAGTACGGCCGCGACATCGTCTTCCGTGGCAACCAGAAGTTCCTGCCGGCGCGCATCCGCGGGATCATCACGACGTACTTCAACCGCTGGAACTGCCTGCGTGACGTCGCCCAGTACCCGCAGCTGCTGGCCGACCTCGGCGACGCCCGGGCGCACGAGTACTTCCTGACCACCGACTTCGATGCGCTGCAGCAGCTCTTTGAGCAGCACATGCAGCGCTACACGCTGGTGCTCAGCGGCAGCGTCGAGGACGGCCGGCTGCACTTCGTCGCGCAGGGCAAGCAGGAGAAGGTGGCGCGGCCGCTGGAGAGCGTGCTCGGCGAGTATGCCGATGCCGGCGGCGTGCTGCGCGACAACTTCGATATCTGGCGCGTGGAGAAACTGCTGAGGCGGGCGCGGGCCAGCCTGGAGCTTGATCCCAGCTTCGGCGCGGCGCTCAGGCGCTTTGCAGAACGCTCGCTCAGCCTGGAGGAGAGCCTCAGCTTCTTTCGCCAGATCCAGGCCTATCACGCCCCGGAGTTCCTGGCGCCTCAGCTGCGCGAGGTGCTCGATCCGGCGATCGACGAGGTCCACACGCTGAAATCACCAACCGAACTGGGGCAGCTGGCCGATGCCCTGCGCGGGCGGGGAGCCGAGCTACGGGTGCACCCGTCGGTGGAGCCGGTCGCCGCGCACTATTACGGGCTGGCCCAGGTCGGCGCGCCGCTGGCCGGCGATGAGGCGGCGGCCGAGGATGATCCACGGGTCGCGGTGGTGTTGAAGGATCAGCTGCAGGCAGCGCTGTACCCGTTTCAGACCGAGGGCGTGGCGTTTCTGGCCTACAACAGGCGCGCGCTGCTGGCCGACGACATGGGGCTGGGCAAGACGGTGCAGGCCATCGCCGCGGCGCTGTACCTGAAGCGGCGCGGCAAACTGAAGCGGGCGCTGATCGTCTGCCCGGCCTCGCTGAAATACCAGTGGCAGTCGGAGATCGAGCGCTTCACCAGCGAGCGCTGCGAGGTGATCGGCGGCGACAAACAGGAGCGAAGCCAGATCTACAGCGCCGCGGCGGTGGAGGGCGGATTCATCGCCCCCGAGGACCGGCCGCTGTTCTATGTCGTCAACTACGAGCTGGTCTACCGCGACATTGAACAGCTGAGGCAGCTCGGTGCCGACCTGCTGGTGCTCGATGAGGCGCAGCGCGTCAAGAACTTCCGCACCAAGACGGCTCAGGCGGTCTTCGAACTGCCCAGTCCCTTCCTCTTCGTGCTGACCGGCACGCCGCTGGAGAATCAGCTGATGGAGCTGTACACCGTGATGCGCTTCATCGACGAGCGCGCGCTGGGCAAGAACCCCCTGGCCTTCCGCGACCGCTACGTGGTGCTGGACAACTTCGGCGGGATCAAGGGCTACCGGCTGGTGGAGGAGGTGACGCGCAAGATCGCCAGCCACACGCTGCGGCGCACCCGCCGGCAGACGCTGGCTGAGCTGCCTCCGCGCATCGAGCAGAACGTCTGGGTGGAGCTGACCGCGACGCAGCTGCAGATCTACCGCGAGCTGCAGGGCCAGGCCCGGGAGCTGCTCAGCGACAGCGCGTGGGACGCGGTCAAAACCAACAACGCGATGACGCTGCTGCAGCGACTGCGCGAGGTCTGCGATACCGCCGAACTGATCGACCCGGAGCACACCGAGAGCCAGAAGCTCAGCGAGCTGATCGCCCGGGTCGAGGACGAGGTCGGCGCGCTGGACCGCCAGGTGCTGATCTTCACCCAGTGGACGCGGATGGGCGAGATTATCAGGCGCGTGCTGACGGAGGCCGGCTTCAGCCCCAGCTTCCTCCACGGCGGGCTCAAGGCCGAGGAGCGCGCGCGACTGGTGGAGCGCTTCCAGCATGGCGAGGACCGCGTGTTCATCTCGACGGACGCCGGTGGCACGGGTCTCAATCTGCAGAGCGCCTCGCTGGTGGTCAACTACGACCTGCCATTCAATCCGGCCAGGCTCAACCAGCGGATCGCTCGCGCCCACCGTCTGGGCCAGCAGCAGACGGTGATCGTGCTGAACCTGCTCTGCCGCGGCACGGTGGAAACCAAGCTGCTGAAGATCCTCAAACAGAAGCAGAACCTGTTCGACGACGTCTTCGGCGAAATCTCCGATCCTGACCAGCCACGTGCCGCCGCGCCCCAGCAGCGCACCCTGCGTGAACTGATGCGCGAATTGCTGGACTGAAAGACCCGCTGAGCTTGCCAGCGCCGTGTATGATATTGCCGTGCGTTCCGCCACCCTGATCAGGCCGGTGACTATCTCGGGGACGGGGCTATTCAGCGGCGAGCGCTGCCGCGCGGTGATCCGCCCGGCGCGGTCCGGAGCAGGCATCACCTTCATGCGCGGCGACGTCACCATCCACGCCCACCCGGACAACTACCTGGAGAGCCCCAACTGCAGCATCCTGGCCCACGGCGAGGCACAGGTGGCACAGACCGAGCACGTGCTGGCGGCGCTGTGGGCGGCAGGCATCGATACCGCCATGATCGAACTGGTCGGGCCGGAGCTGCCCAGCCGCGACGGCAGTGCGCGGCCACCCTACGACGTCATCGCCACCGGCGGCCGGGAGCTGCAGGGCGAGCGGCGCAAACTGGCGCTCACAGAACCGCTGACGGTCGGCGAACCCCCCGGACCCTCGATCACCATCGAGCCCGCCGAGAGCCTGGAAGTCAGCTACACCTTCAGCCACGCCGAACTGGGCGACCAGCACTTCAGCGCCACGATCACCCGCGACTGGGCGGTGGAGAACATCCTGCCGGCACGGACGTTCATTACCGAGAAGGAGGCCCAGGAGGCGGTCGCCGCCGGCATCCTGCAGCACGCCGACGAAACGGCGGCGCTGCTGATCCGCAACGGCCAGCCCGGCAGCCCGCTGCGCTTCGACGACGAGTACGCGCGGCACAAGGTGCTGGACCTGCTCGGCGACCTCTACGCCGTGCCGCTGGAGCTTGAGGGCAAAATCACCGCCGACCGCAGCGGCCATGCGCTCAACCGTGAACTCGCCCGCAAACTGGCGGCCCTCAAGCCAGCCCCGCCGCCGGAAGGCAGGTCAGTCAGCCCCGGTTCCCAGCAGTAGGTGGACTGCGCCGGCGCAAGGACGCGGTCACCCTTCTTCTGGGCCACAGGTGGAAGACGAATCCTGTGAGAAGCATCCCCAGCGCAACTGCTGGCCAGAACCACCATGACGTTACCAGGTCCACTGCCTTTCTTGAGACTGTGTCTTCCTCGATGCGCACCAACGCAGCATATATGGGGAGCTCATCTCCGGTGACTCCCAGTGCACAGATCTCGCCAGCCTTGATTCCTGATACCAGGGCAGTTGGAAGCGGCTCCAGGTTGACGATGTAGAACCTGCCGGCCCTGCGACAATTCCACTCGTAGTCCAGTGCTGACGTGGCAGACCCGGTAGCTGAGCCTAGCATCGAACATCGAGCCACAACCTCCGCCGACGGGTCAACCGAATTGACGGCGTGCGGAAACGCGTCCAGGCGATTGCTGAGCGAAATCTCGTCACCCGTCAAGTCGCTGATACCCGTGTCAATCGGTATGGGTTCCCAGCAGTCGCCCTCTTGCTGCAGGTCAATCCTCACAAGCAGGACAGAACCCGGCTCGCCATGATGGTCGATGTCGAAGTAGACAACAACTCCGTCATCACACAGTATGGCCCGGGTGGCATGCGTGACTCCATTCACACAGCCTGCCAGGAGGACAGCTGACGCCAGAAGCAGACTAACCGGCAGCCGAATCATCCATCAGGATTGTAACTCCACAACAAGGGGCATGCTGACCTGCTATCACATCGTGCTAAGCTGACGGCATGACACGCCGCGCTCGCAGCAGGATCGATGGGCGGCTGTTTGCCGCGCTGATCGGGATGCTCGTCCTGGTCAGCCTGCTATGGCACACCTGGTTCATCTATCCTCTGCGGGTGCTGGTGGTCTTCTTCCACGAACTGAGCCACGGCCTGGCCGCGGTGGTCACCGGTGGCCGCATCGTGCAGATCCAACTCGTCGCCCAGGAGGGCGGCGTCTGCATCACCCAGGGCGGCATCAGGTTCATTATCCTGTCGGCAGGCTACCTGGGCAGCCTGGTGTGGGGCGGCGCGATCCTGCTGATCGCCGCGCGCACCCGCCGCGACCGCGAAACCTGCATCGCACTCGGCGCCCTGCTTCTGATCGTGGCGCTGATCTGGGTGCGGCCGGTCCTGAGCTTCGGCTTCGGCTTCGCGCTGATCATCGGGCTGCTGCTGGTCGCCGCCGGCTGGAAGCTCAGCGAGGGCGTCTGCGACTTCGTCCTCAAGCTGATCGGCCTGACCAGTATCCTCTACGTTCCGCTCGATATCGCCAGCGATACTCTGATGCGCAGCTACCTGCCCAGCGATGCACGCATGCTGGCCGAAGCGACCGGCGTACCGACTGTGATCTGGGGCTCTCTGTGGATCCTGCTGGCACTCATCGCCGGCCTGTACTTCCTGGTGCTCTCCGCGCGCACCGTCACCCCGGCCACCAGTCCCCGGCCCCGCGGCAGCTCAGTCTGATATCAGACGCCACGCTGGATCCCCTTCGACGCTTGATGTGATATACTATACGCACATTAAGCACTACCGACGGGAGAAAGCGATGCAGGTCTTGAGGCTGTGTGCTGCGGCGGCAGCGGTGATACTGGCACTGGCAGGAGGGACCGCGATGGCGCAGGAAGAGGCTGAGGCTTCCAGCGCTCCAGAAGTAAGCATCAAGTTCGTCTACATCTCGTGCAACGATCTGGACGCCATGCGCGGATTCTATACGGACCTGCTCGGGATGGATGAGTGGTCCTATCGTAACGACGACGAGTATGCCTGGCTGGTCTACAACTGCGACGGTTTCCAGTTCATGATCTTCCCCTCGGACTACGAGCTGCCTGTACCTGACGACTGGGGCATGCAGCCCGGCTGGGAGGGTGGCACGCTGGAGGTGCCGAGTTGGTCGATCGAAGTACCGGAGGACACTTACGCCGCAACCGTAGCTGGCCTGGCCGAGGCGGGCGTGCCCACCTTCGCGGCTGCGCCCCAGTGGTGCCAGGACAGCTACTGGAGCTTCCCGGTGCGCGATCCAATGGGCAGCACGGTGGAGGTCTACACCGTACCCAGCGAGCGCCCCGAATCGACGGAGTGGCCGGAGTAAGGACGGGCGATCGCGGCTTGGCGTAAAATACCACCGTGGCCGCGCGCGAGCCGATGACCCACGTCTACCGCCGCTATCTGGTGGCGACGCTGGCGGTCGTATCCGTACTGGTCCTGGCCTACGCCCTCTACAAGCTGCGCTGGGTGGCGCTGACGGTGGCGCTGGCCGGGCTGCTGGCCTACTTCCTGGCCTGGCCGATCGAGAAGCTGGCCCGCCGCTGGCCGCGCCCCGCCGCCGTCTGGACAGTGTTTCTGGCGTTCCTGCTGCTGCTGCTGACACTTGTGGGCTCCGTGCTGCCGGTCATCTCCCGCCAGGTCCAGGATCTGATCAGCCAGCTGCCGGACCTGCTGACGCGGCTGGAGACGAGCGCCTACAGCTGGCGCTGGCAGATCATGCCCGGGCGCGAGCTGGTAATCTCGGACTACTTCACCGATGCCGTCGACGCGCTCGAGAAACAGGGCCCGCAGTTGCTGGGCAACGCCTTCGACTTCACCCAGTCGTTCCTGAGCGGCACGGCGGCGGTCTTGACCGCGCTGCTGATCATCCCGCTCATCTCCCTGTACATGCTGCTGGACAGCCAGCGCCTGCGCAGCTCGCTGGTGAGCTGCTTCGCCCCGCATTGGCAGGCGGACGTCGAACGCGCGATGACCGCGGTCAACCGCAGCCTCGGCGGCTACATTTACAGCCGCGTCCTGCTGGCGCTGTTCGTCGGCGTGACCAGTACGCTGGTGCTGCTGGTCTTCGGCATCGACTACGCTCTGCTGCTGGGCCTGCTGGCGTTCGCCGGCGAGTTCATTCCGGTCCTCGGTCCCTGGATGGCCTTCATCCCGACGGCGCTGATCGTGCTGGCGACCGACCCCTACAAGATCATCGTGGTGGTGGTCTTCTACCTCGCGATCCAGCTGTTCGAGAACTACTGGCTGGCCCCCCGCTGGATGGGTGGCACAATGGACCTGCATCCGCTGACCGTCATCATGGCGATGATCATCGGCGGCACGCTGGGGGGGATCGCGGGTCTGTTCGTCGCCGTGCCCGCTGCCGCCGCGCTCAAGGTCATCATGGGCGTCTTCGTCTTCCGCCGCGAAGAACCCGGTATCGACGTGCCCCAGCTTGACCTGATCAGCAGGACGGCCGGGGCCGCCGACATCCAGGACGCCCGCGATTCCGCGGACCCCGTCGACCGATCCGGCTCTGACTAGTAGCACGCGCCGCGGTCCCTGCGATGGTACAATCGAGCCATGACGATCAGCGATAGACTCGCCCAGCTGGGACTCAGCCTGCCCAGGCCGGCCCAGCCCGTAGCCAACTACCTGCCCTACAAGATCATCAACGTCAGCAGCGCCCAGTCGATGCTCGACATGATGGACAAGCGCCCAATGGTCAACCGCCTGCTGTACCTTTCCGGCATGATCCCACTGCAGGACGGCGAGCCCTATCGCACGGGCAAACTCGGCGGCGAGGTAAGCGTCGAGGACGGTGTCGCCTGCGCCCAGATTTGTACGCTCAATGCGCTGGGCTGGGCCAGTCAGGCGCTCGACGGCCAACTCGATCAGATCATCGAGGTGGTGCGGGTGCGGGGGTTCGTGGCAAGCGCGCCGGACTTCTACGACCAACCCAAAGTGATCAACGGCGCCTCGGACATGCTGGTCAACGTCTTCGGTGACGACGGCAAGCACACTCGCGCGGTGGTGGGCAGCGTCTCGCTGCCACTGAACGTGCCGGTCGAGATCGACTACCTCTTCTCGCTGCGCTAAGGGAGGCGGACATGCAGCGTTTCTGCGTGGCAGCGGTTGTAATCACGCTCGCGAGCGCGGCGCTGGCCGCCAGCACCTGCATGTCCCACGGCGCCCAGCGCGAGCCCTTCACGATCGTCTGGAACTACGACACCAGCGGCTACCTGGAGACCTGCGGCTGCAGCGCCAACCAACTCGGCGGAATCGCGCGCCGCGGCGAGCAGCTTGCGCGGCTGCGCGAAGCCCAGCCCCTGCTGGCGATCGAGGGCGCCCACATCATCGCCGACGAGGGTGAGTTCCACCTCTACAAGGGCGAGACGGTGGTGGACCTGCTGAACATCATGGGCTACGACGCCCTGCAGCTTGGAGTGCGCGAGGCCCAGCACGGCCCGGCGGGCATCGAGCGTCTGTGCGCGCTGGCGGAGTTCCCCTGCTTCAGCGCGAATCTGCAGCTCAGCGACGGCAGCGCGGACGTGCGGGACTCCGTCGTCGTCGAGATCGCCGGCATTCGTGTCGGCATCACAGGCGTCAGCGACCCGGCGGCCGTATCCTTCGAACTGCCCCCGGGCGTCGAGTTCGGCGATCCACGCGCGGCGCTGGGCGAGGTGCTGCCGCAGCTCAAGCGCGAGTGCGATCTGGCGGTGCTCTGCCTTGAGGGTGAGCGCAGCTGGATCCGCAACATCGCAAGGACCCATGGCGAGCAGGTGGATCTGATCCTGGCGGGCAACCGCAACCGGGCCACCGCCGACTGGGACTTCAACCCCGAGCCACCGTCGCTCAACAACTGGGACCAGGGACGGTACCTGGGCGTTATCTCGGTCGACCCACTGCCCGACGGGTTCCAGATCACGGGTGTCTCGCTGCCGCTCAGGGACGAACTGCCGGAGTCGCAGGCCATCCTGGACTATCTCGATCAGACCTACCGGCCCCAGCTCAAGGAGCGGTTCTTCGGCGCGATGAAGACCGACCTGGAGCAGCTGTACATGCCGCCCGAGGCCTGCGAGCCCTGCCACGCCGAGGCCTATGAAAGCTACACCGCCTCGGGGCACAGCCGGGCACTCAAGACGCTCTTCGACAAGCACCAGCTGTACAACCCGGACTGCATGCCCTGCCACGTGGTCTACGATCCCAACCTCGACGAACTGCAACCGATCAACTGCGTGGTCTGCCACTCGAACATCGGCGAGCAGCACCTCTGGGACGCGATGAGCGGCGAGGCCACCAGGCCGCCCGAGCCGGTCACGCAGTACACCTACGACTGGTGCGTGGTGTGCCACGACGCGATCAACAGCACGCCGTTCGCCGAGCACTGGCCGCAGTACGCCGCCCAGATCTACCACGGGGGCGACATGTCGGCCGCCGAGCAGTCCGCGGAGCGCCTGGGACTGGATCTGGCCGAGCCTCCGCCACATCACTGACGCCACAAGCCGGTGGCGGCTCCAGCGATCCGCTCACCGCGGGTTGCGGCGCGACGGGCCCTTGTCGTCCGGGCTGTAGATCTCCGGGAACAGGTAGATCATGTTCTCGACCGTCCGCCCCACCGCCTCCAGGCTGTCGCGGCTGCACTTGTCCACCGTGTCCTCGGTGGTATGCCAGTAGTCGTAGTTGAAGTCGATGAAGTCGTAGATCTTGATGCCGCGCTCCAGCAGGGCGATGTGATCGTCCGTGATCCGATAGCCACCACCCTCCTTGAAGGCCAGATAGCCCAGCGCACGACTGACCTCGAAGGCGACAGCGTAGATCCGCCCGGAGTTGCCCTCGGAGTGGTGCTCGGGGTGGATGTCCAGCTGCTTGTCGCCGATCATGTCCAGCAGGATGCCGTAGTTGTAGGAACGGACCTGGCTGATTCCCAGCGAATCCGCGAAGTGCTCGGCACCCATGAACATCGTGGTCGTGCCCGGGCCATAATCCTCCCCGTCAGTGAGCAGGAAGTCGATGCCGACCGGAGGCGGCACCTCGCTGAACACCCGGGCCAGCTCCAGCAGCACCGCAACTCCGCTGGCGCCGTCGTTGGCGCCGGCGATCGGCTGATCCTGCTGACCGGGCGGGTTGTAGTCAGCGGTGGGCCTCGTGTCCCAGTGCGCCACCAGCAGGATGCGCCGCTCGGCCTCCGGGTCGATACGGCCGATCACGTTCCACATCTTGACGCTCTTGTGATCGGGGGGCAGCACGCGCTCGAACTCCTGCAGAAACACCTCCTCGCAGTACTTGCCCAGTTCGGCTTCCAGCCAGCGGCGGCAGGTCCGGTGCGCGCTGGTGCCCGGCACGCGGAATCCCAGATTGACCTGGTGGACCAGGTGTCCCCAGGCAAGGTTGGCGTCGAAGTAGGTGGTCAGCTTCGACGTCAGTCCGGTGGGTTCGTCCTCGCCGCCGGTGGCCTCCTGGTCGGCGCCGGCTTCCGGCTGCTCGGTCGCAGCTTCGTTCTCACCCGCGGGTCCTTCGGCCTGGGCCGGCGGCGCGCCGTTGCAGCCGATCAGCAGTACTAGCAGGAGGCAGACAAGCAGTCGCATGGGGTTAGTATACCTGCGTCCCAGGTCCGATGGCGAGCACCGAGCGCCGGCTATTCCTCACTGAGAACCACGATCGGCGTCTCGTTGGGCTCGGCGTAGCCAAAGCGGTCCTTCAGCAATTCGATCTGACGCTCGCGGTCGTTGGCGATGCGCTCGTTCTCCGCCAGTTGGCCGGCATAGGCGGCCAGCTGCTCGTCGTACTCCTGCTCCAGCTGCTGCACTTCCGTGGTCAGCCGCCGGTGCTCCAGCCCCTGGGCGACGGCCTGCGTAACTGCGCAGACCGCCACCGCCCACACCAGGAAAAACAGCGAAACGCGCACCGTGGCGCGCCAAATTCGCTCAAGCGTAGTCGCAGTGTGCCCCATATTTCTCAACCCTCGACGCAGATCATAGCGCCGCCAGTGCTTTGGCGCTACTTAACGGATATATAGATGGCACGCGCCCGCCGACGTCACTCCTCGGGCGTCGCTACCTCGCCTTCCAGCGGGTGGAAACGATAGCCGAAGCCACGGACGGTCTGAATCCAGTGCGGAGTGGCGGGATCCTCCTCGACCTTGTCACGCAGTGTGTGGATCGTGACGTCAACCGTCTTCTCGCCGCTGGGGCTGTCATCGCCCCAGATGCGCAGGAAGAGGTCCTGACGGCTGATCGCCACGCCGGGATTCTCGGCCAGCGTCGTCAGGATCTGATACTCCTTGAGCCGCAGCTTGATCTCCTCGCCCTCGCGGTACACCTGACGCGCCGCGCGATCGATCTTGCAGTCGCCGAATTCGATCACCTCCGGCAGCCGCGCCTCGCTGCGGCGCAGCACGGCCTTGACCCGCGCCACGAACTCCGGCAGCGAGAACGGCTTCACCACGTAGTCGTCGGCGTCGAGGTTGAAGGCGCGCAGCTTGTCCTCCTCCGCGCTGACGCCGGTCAGCAGGATCACCGGCGTAACCATCTGCTCCTCGCGTCGCATCCAGCTGAGCAGCTCGAAGCCGGACTCCTCGGGCATCATCACGTCGAGCACGATCAGGTCGAACTGCGCCTCCCCCAGCGCCGCTTTACCCGCTCGTACGCTGCCGGCCGTCTCCACCACGTAGCCCGCCGCGCTGAGCGACTCCTGCAGCAGCTGACACAGTGTCGCCTCGTCGTCAACAACCAGAATGCGCTGTTGGTCCTCGGTGCTGCCAGCTAAGCCTTGTTGCGTCATATTGCACCCGCCGTGAGCATTGAGCCGGCGGCCAGCCCCCTACGGCGCCCGGGCCAGCTCATAGCCCGATTTTATCCCAGACCCATCCGCGACACAAGCCCACCACTTCGTCCGGGCCCGTGGCCGGCTCCCCTGCCGGCTGTGCGCGGCACCTATAATCCACGCGTGCGGCAGCGGCTGATCCTGAACATCACTATAGTTATCGGACTGCTGGGCGTGGCAGCGTACCTCAGCTACCAGGTTGCGCTGGCCTTCATTCAGAGCCAGGCCGTCACCGATTTGCGCGACCGGGTCTTCAGCGAGGAGCACTACCCGCCGCCCGCCGCCGAGATCGACGGACTCGTCGAGGAAGTCGAAGCCAAGCTGGCGCAGCTGGGCGGCGATGAACTGCTGCTGATGCAGATGCACCTGCTGCTGCTGCGCGCCAGTTACTACCCGGAGCGCTCGGTCGGGGATCTGCGGCAAGCGATCACGATCGGCCAGGACTTCTACGCGATGCCCCATGTCCGTGAGGAACTGCTGGCGCCGGAGCTGACGCGGATGTACCTGTTCGCCTGCCTGCCCGCCAAGCTGGAGCGCTGGCAGGCGGAGGCGCTGACGGTGGCTCCCGATCAGCGACTGCTGCTGAGGTTCCTGCAGGTCTACGGCCGCATCGTCAGCGACGCCCCGCTGGCGGCCCGCGCGCTGGTCGAGGAGGAGTTGGCGCAGCGCGGCGGTCTGCCGGACACCGGAATGCTGGCGCTGGCCAGCTACACCGCGCTGGGCGATCTTGAAGCAGCCGACGAACACGCGGATGCCGCCGCCGGCCGGTCAGCCATGCCGGTCGCATTTCGCTACACCTACGGCGACTACCTGCGAGAGCGCGGGCGCTTTGCCGAGTCGGAGGCGGAGCTGCGCCGGGCGATCGGCGCTGAAGACCCCAGCCTGCCGCCAGACCGCATCGATCCCGATGACGCGCTGTTGCTGGCGACCGCGATCGCCGGCCAGCGCGGACTGGATGATTCCGACGTACGCGCGCTGCTGGCGCGGGCGGCGCAGTCCACCCGCTACCCGCGCACCGCGGCCGGCAGCGCCGCCGCCGCCGCTGGCATGTTGTGGCGGGCAACCGAGGACACGACCTGGTGGGAGGTGCTGCTGGCACTGCTCGCGGAGCATCCGGATGACTTCGCCGTGGCGCTGGCGATCGGCGACGCCGCGCTCGCGATCAGGCCCGCGGCCGACCCGGCGACCGGCAGTCCGGGGCCGCCGTCAGCGCCGGACGCGATCACGTACGCCCAGCGGGCACTGGCGCTGGCCGCCTCGCAGTCCGAGCATCAGGCCGCCCACCTGCTGCTGGCCCGGGCCTGTGCGGCCGCCCATCCGGACGGCGCCGATGGCGCATCCTCCCTCACGCAGTCCGTTACTCACCTGCGCCGCGCACTCGGTGATCCCGAGCTAACCGATGCCGTCAATTCCGAGCGCGTGCCGGACTACGAGACCTTCCTGCTCGACGAGCAGGTCCGGGCGACGCGGGCCGCGGACGGCGACTACGACCGGGCCATTCACTGCGCGGTGATAGACTACCTCAACCGGCGCCAGGATTTGTTCACAGACCTAATCAAGCTGCCACCGCTGGATTACGACTGGCAGCCGGGCCCATAGGCCGTCCCGCAGGCGGGGTTCGGCGTTCCCGAGCAGAGGCATGCAAGAGCAGAACAGCAAGCGCGAAGCGGGCACCCTGACTGCCGCGATGGTCAGCGTGTTCTGGGCCTCGGTCGTCGTTTTCGCGCTGCTCGGCGTCGTGATCGGGCCCTTCGAAGCGTTACCGGAGGGGGGGATGTGGTTTCGCTACACGTTCTTCCCCGGGATCGCCCTGCTGTTCGTGCTGGGGATCGCGCTGATCGTCCTGACCGTCAGAGCCAGGATGCGGGGGGCGCTAAAGGTGTATTTCCTGCTGACCGGCGCATCGGCTGCCGGTTTTCCCGCCGCAGCAGTCCTGCACAACGTTGTCTACGGGCTGTTCATCCTCTGGTTCGGTGAGGACTTCTGGGGCGTGAACGGCGGGGACGAGGCGTTCTTCTTCATCATCGCGATCCTCGTCTGCCCGCTGGGCTTTGTGGTGGGCGCAATCGGCAGCATCGTGCTCTTCATCCTCCACAGGCTCAGAGCAGGCACCTAGGGCCGCCCCTCCCCGAACATGATCGCTCAGGCTGCCGCTGCCGCGATGTGGCTATCCTCTATACTCTCCAGCGACAGGCAGCCATTGGCTGCCGGCCTCACGAGGAGGAATCGATGGCCACACTGGGCGAGCAGGTCTCCGGCATGCAGCAGATGGACAAGCTGGTGACGCTGTGCAAGCGGCGCGGCTTCGTGTTCGCCAATGCCGAGGTCTACTCCGGCCTGTCCGGATTCTGGGACTACGGTCCGGTGGGCGTCGAGCTCAAGCGCAATATCGAGCGCTTCTGGTGGGACTACATGGTCCGGAGCCGCGACAACGTCGTCGGGCTGGACAGCGCGCTGATCGGGCCCGAGGCGGTCTGGGTCGCCTCCGGCCACGTCGGGGCCTTCCATGACGCGCTGGTCGACGACAAGAACAGCAAGGAGCGCTTCCGCATCGACCAGCTGCTGTACCGCAGCGAGGAGGATGCCGAGGCCGCGGAGGTCTACGCGCTCAAGGCGATCGCCGACGGTATCGATGACGAAGCCGTGTTCTGGGACGGCCTGCAGGAGCAGCTGGGCTACTTCCCGCTCAACCCCAACACGGGCAAGGAGAGCCGCTTCACCGTGCCGCGACATTTCAACCTGATGTTCAGGCAGGGCATCGGCGCCACCGGCGAGGGGGGCCAGACAGGCTACCTGCGCGCCGAGACCTGCCAGCCGATCTTCGTCGACTTCGACCAGACCCGGGTTAGTTCCCGCCAGCGCGTGCCGTTCGGCATCGCCCAGACCGGCAAGGCCTTCCGCAACGAGATCAACCCGCGCAATTTCCTCTACCGCGCCCGCGAGTTCAGCCAGATGGAGCTGGAGTTCTTCGTGCGCCCCGACCAGCTGGTCGAGCAGCTGCGGGCCGCCCAGGCGCCGGACGCCCCCGGACTACACGACCAGCCGGGCGCGCTGGCCACCACCATGCAGTGGTACGACTACTGGCTCGGCGAGCGCCGCAGCTACTACACGGCGCTGGGCATCGGCGACGAGTTGCTCCGCATTCACGACCACCCGCCGGAGAAGCTGGCCCACTACGCCCAGGCCGCCTGCGACATCGAATTCAGCTTCCCCTTCGGCTGGGGCGAGCTCGAGGGCGTGCACCACCGCGGCGACTACGATCTGCGCCAACACCAGCAGCACAGCGGCAAGAAGTTCGAGTACTTCGACGACGAGGCGCAGCGGCAGCTGGTCGAGGGCGGGATGAACAAGGACGAGGCGCGGGGGCTGGCGACCTACCTGCCGAACTGCATCGAAACCTCGGTCGGGCTCGATCGCACCTTCCTTGCGGTGCTGACCGCCGCCTATGACGAGGACGTGCAGCAGACCAAGCACGAGGACAAGGAAGGCGACATCCGCATCGTGCTCAGGCTCAACCCGCGGCTGGCGCCCTTCAAGTGCGCGGTGTTCCCGCTGAGCAAGAAGCTCAGCGGGCCGGACAGCCGGGGCTACGGCCTGTACCGCGAACTGCTGGCGGCGGGCCTCAGCGCGGAGTACGACGACGTGGGCAGCATCGGCAAGCGCTACCGCCGCCACGATGAGGTCGGCACGCCGTGGTGCATCACCTACGACTTCGACAGCGAGCAGGACGACGCCGTGACGATCCGCGACCGCGACAGCCTGGCCCAAGACCGCGTGCCGCTCAGCCAGGTCGTCGGCGAGATCGAGCGCAGGCTCAAGCAGTGCTGAGCAGCCCCGGCGCGGACTCCGCGCCCGCGGGCAGCGCGCGTTATAATCACGCCGCCATGGGTGGGAAGCTCGCGGTTGTGGTGCTGGCCGCCGGCAGGTCGACGCGCTTCAAATCGCAGAAAACCAAGGTGCTGCACGAGTTGTGCGGCAAGCCGATGATCGAGTGGGTGCTCGACGCCGCGCTGCCGCTCGAGCCCGCGCAGGTGCTGATCGTCTACGGCGAGCACAGCGAAGCGCTGCTTGCGCACTTCAACCACGGCGACCCCAGCTACCGGCGCGAGGGAGCCGCCCAGGGCCTGACCTTCGTGATGCAGGACCCGCCGCTGGGCACCGCCCACGCGCTGATGCAGTGCCGGGACAAGCTGGCCGAGGACATCACGCATCTGCTGGTGCTGCCCGGCGACGCGCCGCTGATCACCGCCGAGCAGCTGCGGCTGCTGCTGCCGGTGCTGGAGCGGGACGACGTCGCCCACGGGGTGCTGACCACCGAGGTCGGCGAGCCCGGCGACCTGGGGCGCGTGCTGCGCCGGGCCGCGAACGGCGAGCTGGTCGAGCGCATCGTGGAGGCCCACGAGGCGGATCCCGAGGAGCTGGCGGTCAGCGAGATCAACAGCGGCATCTATCTCTTCGCCCGCGAGGTCTTCGAGCACCTCGACGAGGCCCGGCGGCGCTTCGGCGCCAGCGAGTCCAAGGGCGAGTACTACCTGCCGGACGTGGTGCGCGTCGCGCCGACGCTACCCGTGACCGCGCCGGACCTGGCCGTGCCGGTCGGGGTCAACGACCGGCTGCAGCTGGTCGACGCCGAGGGCGTCCTGCTTGACCGCCTGCGCCGCCGCTGGATGACCGCGGGCGTGACGTTCCACCTGCCGGAGACCACCTTCCTGCACCACGACGTGCGCCTCAGCGAGGACGTCACGATCGGGCCGCACTGCGTCCTGACCGGCGCCACGCGGATCGGCCGCGGCACCACGCTGGTCCAGGGCTGCCTGCTGGAGCACTGCATTATCGGCGAGAACTGCGAGCTCAGGCACGTCCGCGGGCTGGAGAGCGTGATCGAGAACGACGTCCAGGCCGGGCCCTACGTCAACATGCGGCCCGGCACCCTGATCCACGACGGCGTCAAGATCGGCAACTTCGTGGAGACCAAGAAGGCCGACATCGGCGCCGGCAGCAAACTGCCCCACCTGCAGTACATCGGCGACGCGACCCTGGGCGAAGGCTGCAACATCGGCGCCGGCACTATCTTCTGCAACTACGACGGCGTGCAGAAGCTGCACACCACGCTGGGCGACGGGGTCTTCATCGGCTCCAACAGCGCGCTGCAGGGCGGGATCACCATCGGACCCGGCGCCTACGTGGCGATGGGCTCGGCGATTACCAAGGACGTGCCCGCGGGGGCGCTGGCCGTCGCCCGCGCCCGTCAGGAGAACAAGCTGGACTACGCGAAGAAGCTGCGCGAGCGGATGCTCAGGCGCAAGGAGAAGGCTGCGGAGGCGAACGGCCAGCAGGCCGCCGGCAGCCCAGGAGGCAAGTGATGCACAGCCCCGCCACCCACCCGTTGATGCTAATCGGCGGCAACTCCAACCCCGAGATGTGGCAGGAGATCAGCGACCACCTCGGCATCCCCCTGACCAATACGATGGTCACGCGGTTCTCGGACGGCGAGATCCGCGTCCAGGTGGAGGAGAGCGTCCGTGACGCGCACTGCTTTCTGCTGCAGTCCACCTGCGCGCCGGTGAACCAGAACCTGATGGAGCTTTTGATCCTGATCGACAGCCTGCGCCGCGCCAGCGCCTACCACATCGCGGCGGTGATGCCCTACTACGGCTACGCGCGCCAGGACAAGAAGATCAAGCCCCGGGAGCCGATCACGGCGCGGCTGGTGGCCAACCTGCTGGAGGACACCGGCGCCGACCGCGTGCTGGCGATGGACCTGCACTCCAACAGCATCCAGGGCTTCTTCAACATCCCGGTCGACCACCTGACCAGCGCCAACCTGCTGTGCGACTACATCTACTCCGACGGCTGGTCCGAGGACGACTGCGTGGTGGTCAGCCCGGACGTCGGCGGCGTGGAGCGCGCCAAGTACGTGGCGGACCGGCTGCACCTGCCGATCGCGATCATCGCCAAGCGCCGCAGCGAGCCCAACCAGAGCGAGGTGATCGAGCTGGTCGGCGACGTCAGCGGCAAGCGCGCGATCATGTACGACGACATGATCGACACCGCCGGCAGCGTCTGCAACGGCGCGGAGCGGCTGCTCAGCGAGGGCGCCAAGGCGGTGCGCGTCTTCGCCTGCCACGGCATCTTCAGCGGCGAGGCGATCAAGCGCATCCAGCAAAGCGCGATCGACCTGGTGACGGTGACCAACACCATCCCGCGCCGCCCGGAAATGGACATCGAGAAGATCCGCCACATCAGCGTCGCCCCGATCCTGGCCGAAGCGATCCGTAGAAACCACATGGGGATGAGTATTAGTAGTCTGTTTAGGTAGGGAGTCTGAGCAGTCGACGTGTCGCTGCAGCCTGCACAAAGCGCGGTCGCAAATAATCCGGAACAAGCAGCACGATTCGTGTGTCTGCGATACTGTCGCACAACGAGCCCAAGAGGTGGTGTTGGCAGCGATGAGCTGTGTCAACCCTGAGATCCCGCCACGGTTTGCCTATGCAATGATCATCGCAGCAGTCGCCTGCGGCATCATAGCATTTGCCTATGGCTTGTTCGACAAAGCAAGATGGTGCAGGCTGGATGAGGTTTACGATGACTTCGAGGATGCCATCGCGGATTATTCCTCGGAGAATGACGGTTGGCTACCGGGATCCCCGGAGGAGCTGATCAAAGGGGGATACCTGGCTGAAATGCCTGTCAATCCATATACTGGCCGCAGGATGCACGTCCAGCCAGCGGGATCGGAGCCGACGCACGGCGCGATTATCTTCGAGACCGAGCTGGACCCGAATACAGGCAGGGTCTGGAAACTGAGCTTCATAATCTATGCCATTGTCGGCCGGCGCGCGGCAGTCGGGCAAGGCAGGCTCGCCCCAAGGTATCTCGAAGGGATGGGCGGAGATTCCGACGACCGCCTCGGCATGAGTGAAGAACCGAGAAGCGACCCGCCGCAACCACATGGGAATGAGCATTAGTAGCTTGTTCAGGTAGGGCTAGACGGTCGCAGCCACCGGCATCTCGTCCCAGGTGCGGCCTTCGAGCAGGCGGCCGGCCTTCTTCTTGTTCACCCCACCCCACTGCTTGAAGAAGAACGGCACGCCCTGCTCCACGCATTGGTTTCGGAGATTCAGCACCCACTCCTCGCGCATCGGGCGCGCGCCGGGGCCGGACTCGCCACCGGCGATCGCCCAGTCGATGCGGCTGAGGTCCAGCCGCGGAAGCGGTCCCAGCAGCGGTTCGAAGGAGACGAACTTGACGTGCGCATTGGTGGCGCGCAGGTCGTCCATGCGATGAACGTAGTCGGCGCTCTCCACACTGACACCCATCCAGACGTGCTCGGCCCATTCCAGATGCGGATCGAGTTCTCTCATCCGCCGCGCGCGCTTGGTAAGAATCTGGTAGCGGTGCCAGTCCGCCGCGAGCATTACACCGAAGATGCGCAGGATAAAGACCAGCGGGATGTCCTCATGGAAGAGATCGCTCATCGAGTTGACGAAGATGCTCTGGGGCTTGCGCCAGTTAAGCGGCCGGTCCAGCTCCTCCGGGTGGAGCGTGACGCGGAAGCCGTTGGCGTACTTGCCGCTTACTTCGCCGCGCGCCAACTCCATCGCGTGCAGGCGGCGCGCCATCCGCTCCGCGTAGCAGTGCGCACACCCCGGGCTGGCCTTTGAGCAGCCCGTCACCGGATTCCAGGTGGACTCCGTCCATTCGATGAAAGAGCGCGCCATGTTAGGACTCCCGTCTGAACTTGGTGCAAGCGTCCTTGACTATCTTAGCGGCCCTCTGGTCGTGCAAAGGACGTAGCGGCGTCGGCTCTGCCGCCGGATTGGTCGGCCGGGGCATGCAGCGCTGGTCACGGGTGAAGCATGGCTGCTGCTGCGAATGGCGGGCGGGACGCCCGCCCTACCGGTCAGGGGGGCATGGCTGCGGCGACATGTGAATCCGCCTTGTCCCGGTGCTCTCTGTGGTTTCCCTGCCCTCGGTGTTCTCTGTGATCTCTGTGGCCTCTGCGGTCTGCAAATCCGCGAGCAGGGGCGCTCGCGCTACCCGTGGGTCGCCGGCCTGCATCCGGCGGCACGGCGGCCGCCGCTACCCCGATCGCGGTCTTCCTCCTTCCTGGTAGCCGCGAATCCTATTCGCGGCGCTGGGCATGAATGCGCGGATAGGATCCGCGCCTACCCCGTCGCGGCCGCGGTGCTATAATCTGCGCCACGTCCAGGGCACGAACCGGTGCCGCCCGTATCCCCTGATCCGCGAGGCGGGCTTGCGCGCGCGGTGCGGCCGGTCTGGGCAGACTCTGCACCGGAGGGTTTCATGCGTACTATGCTACTGATGCTGCTGCTGGCGCTGGCGGCGCTGCCGCTGGGCTGCACGGCCGACAACGAGGGCACCGAGCCGATGCCCGGCCCCAGCCAGCCCGTGGTGCCGGATGTCACCGGCCTGTGGACGGTGACGTTCACCGGGCTGGAGTCGCTGGGGGAGGACAACACCGAGCAGCCGCTGGTCTTCATGCCGCGCGCGGCCGACGAGTACCGCGTGCTCAACGCCGATCCGGGCCTGCTGGGCACCGCCGCCGCCGGTGAGGAGAGCCTGACCGTCACCATCGACGCCGAGGTCGAGTTCGGCGCAAGCACCTATCAGTTCGCGGGCCAGCTGACTGGCGCCGCGACGGACGACGCCTTCAGCCTTGCCGGGCAGCTGGGCTTCACTCTGAACGACGGGCCGGACACTGATCAGCTGGACGGCGCCAGCGACGACGTCACGCTGACCGCGACACGCAGCGAGACGGCACCGGCCGCGGCCGCCGCCCCCGACCTGGCGGGCGAGTGGGCGATGACCTTCACCTACGCCGATCCGCCGGCGGACTGGTCCGACGTGGAAGACGCGGACGTGACCCTGGAGCTGCTCGAGCCGGACGTCTTTGCGATGAGCATCGACGGGCGGGGCGTGGTCGCCGGCCTGGCCGTGATCGGCACCCGGGCCTACGCACTCGGCTCCGACGACGGCGAGCACAGCGAGAGTACCTATACGGAAACACTGGTCGCCCGCTGCGACGTGAGCACCACCGAGATCACCGGCGACGCGTCGATCAGCTTCAGCCTCGACAGCGGCGACGATGCCGAGGAGCTGGACGGTACGGCGATGACGTTCACGATCGAGGGCGCCAAGTCGCAGTAAGCGGAACCGCTCCCGCTACAGCCCCACGCTCAGGTCAGTGTCGGGGGTCGGGCTGCCCAGGGCCCGGCACATCGCGGCGGCCTGGCCCTTGTGGTGAAAGCCGTGGGTCACCATGTGCAGGATGATCCAGGCCGGCGCCGTCGTGAAGCTGCCGCCGGGGTACTTCAGTTCGACCGGCTCCAGGAGCTGCTCGTCGCTGAGGCTCTCCAGGTACTCGCGGGTCCGCTGCTCGACGCCGTGCAGCGCCTCGCGCAGGGCCTCGATGTCGCTGAAGGCCTCCTTGTTCCAGCCGACGAACTCCTTGCCCTGCGCGGTCGAGATCCACCAGTCCTCGCTCTCGGCGAGGTGCACCAGCGTATCGCGCAGCGTCCGGTGCCCGAAGCCCTCGAGCGGTTTGATCAGCACCTCCGTGGGCATGACGGCAATGTGATTGATCAGCGCCCCGAAACTCTGATGTGCTCGCTTGTGCAGCTCAAGCAGTCCGTCGCAGGTGAACATATCCTGCCTCCCTGCTCCTAGGATAGCATCGCGCGCCGCTAGTCCGAACCGGCCTCGGCGGCCGCCGGCTGGGCGGGCTGCTCCGCGTCGCTGGTGTACTCCTCGCCCAGCTCCAGCAGGTGGCCCATCTTCTCGACCTTGGTGACCAGGTACTTGTGGCCCAGCGGCGACTCGGCCCCCTGGGCCGGGATCGGCACGCGCTCGACGATCGACATGCCGTAGGCCTCCAGGCCGACCAGCTTCTGCGGGTTGTTGGTCATCACCCTCAGCCGGCGCGCGCCGAGGTCGCGCAGGATCTGGGCGCCGATACCGTATTCACGCTTATCCGCGGGCAGCCCCAGCGCCAGATTGGCTTCCACGGTGTCCAGCCCCTCGTCCTGCAGGTGGTAGGCGCGGATCTTGTTGATCAGCCCGATCCCCCGCCCCTCCTGGCGCAGGTAGAGCAGGACGCCGCTGCCCTCCTCGGCGATCCTCCTCAGCGCCCAGTCCAGCTGGTTGCCGCAGTCGCAGCGCGTGCTGTGGAAGGTGTCGCCGGTCAGACACTCGCTGTGGACCCGCACCAGCACCTCGTCCTGCTGGCGGATGTCGCCCATCACCAGCGCCAGGTGGTGCTCGCCGGTCAGCGGGACCTCGTAGCCGTAGACCAGGAAGTCGCCGTAGGCCGTCGGCAGCTTGGCGCGGTCGGCGCGGCGCACCAGGCTCTCGCGGGTCAGCCGGTAGCGCACCACGTCGCTGACGTGCACGATCGGCAGGTCGTGCTCCGCGGAGTAGGCCCGCAGGTCGTCCTGCCGCGCCATCGTGCCATCCTCGTTGCAGATTTCGCAGACCACCGCGCCGGGGTACAGCCCGGCGATCTCGCAGAGGTCAATACTGCCCTCGGTCTGGCCGTGGCGCTGCAGCACGCCGCCGGGATGGTAGCGCAGCGGAAAGACGTGGCCGGGGCGGTTTAAGTCCTGGGGCTGGGCGGCCTGGTCGACCAGCACGCGGATGGTGTGCGCCATGTCGGCGGCGCTGATGCCGGTGCTGGTGCCCTCGGCGGCGTCGACGCTGACGGTGAACGCCGTGCCGTGGGCGGCGGTGTTCATCTCCGTCATCAGCGGCAGCTTGAGTTCATCCAGGCGCTCCGGAGAGAGCGGCGTGCAGATCAGCCCCCGGGCGTGGGTCTTCATGAAGTTGATGATCTCCGGCGTGCAGTACTGGGCGGCGCAGATCACGTCGCCCTCGTTCTCGCGGTCCGGGTCGTCGACCATGATGCACATCCGGCCGGCGCGCAGCGCCTCCGCCGCGCGCTCAATGTTCCTCAGGTAATCAGGCTTGGATTCGCTCATAGGCTCCCCGCGGCGTTCGCCGCCGCTAGATTGTATCCTGCGTTCCGCCCGAATGGCTCAACACGCCGGCCGCCGGCTACTGGCCATAGCCCCACTCGCGCAGCTTGTCCGCGCTCAGGCCGCCCTCGCCCAGCAGTTCCTCAAGTGCCCCGCGCACCGTGCGCACCAGCAGATCGGCCTCCACGTTCACCTCGGCCCCGACGGCAATGTCGCTCAGCGCCGTCTCGGCCCAGGTGGTGGGGATGATCGCCACCGCGAAGCTCGGGGGCAAGACCTGGGCGTCCAGCCCCTGAACGGTCAGACTGACGCCGTCGAGGGCGATGCTGCCCTTGCTGAGCACGTAGGGCCTGAGCCACTCCGGCAGTTCGAATGCCAGCCGCCAGTCGGCTCCGCCCGGCTGGGAGCGGTCCAGCAGGCGGACGGTACCGTCGACGTGGCCCTGGACGAAGTGCCCGCCGAGGCTGTCGCTGGCTTTCAGCGCGGGCTCCAGGTTCAGCCGCGTCCCGATCGGCAGCTTGCCCAGCGTCGTCGCGCCGCGGGTGTCCTCCAGCAGGTCGGCGCGGAAGCCGCGCTCGGTCAGCTCCGCGACGGTCAGGCAGGCGCCGTTGACCGCCACGCTGTCCCCATCGTTCAGCCCAGCGCGCAGCGCCGGGCAGGCGATTGTCAACCCGCGCGCGTCGCGGCGCTCAAGCGTTCCCAGCTGGCGGATCAGGCCGGTAAACACGTCCTGATTGTAGCGCGGAGCTACTCGACAGCGGCGCTTAGCACGAGCGGCTGGGGGATCTGGAAGCTGAACTCGGCCCACTCGCCGGGCGCGGACTCGGCGTGGATATGGCCGCCGTGGAGGCGCACGATCCGCCAGCTGGTATAGAGCCCCACGCCGGTGCCCTTGCGCTTCTTCAGCTCGGGCGTGTCGAGGCGGCTGAACTTGCGGAACAGGTGCGTCTTCTGCTCCGGCGGGAAGCCCGGCCCCTCGTTGCGCACCGCGACCCTTAGCAGCCCGTCCGCCAGGCTGGTTCTGATCTCGATCGCGCCGCCGCGATTGCCGTACTTGACCGCGTTGCTCAGCAGGTTGATCATCACGATCAGCAGCATGTTGGGATCGAGCTCGACCCTGAGCGGCTGCGCGGGACGCCGCCAGCTGAGCTTCATCTGGGCCTCGTCCAGCTGCGACTGCACCACGCTGAGCGCCTGATCCACCACGTCGGCGGCGAAGTCCACGTCCTTGATCGGGCTGGCGTGCAGGCTGCCGCCTTCCAGGCGCGCCAGCTCCAGGTAGTCGCGCACCAGGGCGGTCAGGTAGTCGGTCTTGCCGATGATCGACTCCAGCTTGGAGCGCTGCTTGTCGCTCAGCTCGCCCAGATAGCCGCCCAGCAGCAGGTTGGCCGTCATATTGATCGAGCTCAGCGGGCTCTTCAGCTCGTGGCTGACGAAGCCCAGCATCTCCATGTAGCTTTCGTTGAGCTGTTGCACCTGCTCCAGGCGCGCGGCGGCCTCGACGGCCTGGCTGAGCCGCTCGGCGGTGGCCAGGTGCTGGTAGACGTGGCGCTCGTTGAAGGCATGCGGCTGCACCGAGTGACGGATCAGGACGCCGACGCAGCGCCCCTCGCACAGCAGCGGGCTGGTCATCGATGAGTGATAGCCTTCCTCGACAAAGACGCGGGTCAGTTCACTGTCCGGGTTGAGCGCGGCGAAGGCCGGCAGGTCGTGGATCAGCCGCACCTTGCCCTTGGCCAGCAGGCCGCGCAGGGTGGTGAAGTGCGTATCGGTCGCCAGCCCGGTCAGCTGCCGCTGTGACGGGCTGTCGTCGTCGCGGGTCCACCTGATCACCGTGCGCTGGCCACCCTCCTCGAAGAAGCACAGGGTGATGCGGCTGCAGGGGCAGAAGCCGATGGTGGAGTCGAACAGGAAGTCCATCACCTCGGCCAGCGACTCGCGCGCCGCCACCTTGCGGTTGACCTCGTTGAGAATCGCGTAGACCTCGGGAGCGAAGGTGTAGCTGTACAGCGCCTCGTAGTCGATGTCGTAGAACTCGACGAACTGCCTGCTGGCTTTGACCGGCGCCTTGGCCAAGTGCTTCACCCCGCGGCTGTGCTACCCCGTAGGCTCTAAGTATAGCGCAGC
>CAZSSB010000034.1:30219-31782 GCA_964609245.1 uncultured Planctomycetales bacterium
CGCAACGCCACCGTGCTGTATCACCATCTGCGCCGGGCCTACGCCGACGCGGAGGAGCCCAAGCCCGGTCTATAATCATCCCATGTCCGAAGTACTGCCCACGAAGGTCAAGCCCGACTCCGCCGAGTTCAAGCACAACGCCGAGGCCAATCGCGCGCTGGCCGCGCAGCTCGACGAGCGCATTGCGATGGTCAAGGAGGGCGGCGGCGAGAAGTACATGGCCCGCCACCGCCAGCAAAACAAGCTGTTCGTCCGCGAGCGCCTGGAGCTGCTGCTCGACCCCGGCACGCCGTGGCTGGAGTTTTCCTCGCTGGCGGCCTGGGAGATGTACCCCGAGGGTAAGGACGGCGCGTGGCGCTGGCTGCCCGCGGCCGGGCTGGTCACCGGCATCGGGGTGGTCAGCGGCCGCGAGTGCGTGATCGTGGCCAACGACGCCACCGTCAAGGGCGGCACCTATCACCCGGTCACCATCCGCAAGCACCTGCGGGCCCAGGAGATCGCGGAGGAAAACCACCTGCCCTGCATCTACCTGGTGGATAGCGGCGGAGTGTTCCTGCCGATGCAGGCCGAGATCTTCCCGGACCGCGACCACTTCGGCCGCATCTTCTACAACCAGGCGCGGCTTTCCGCGATGAACATCCCGCAGATCAGCGCCGTGCTGGGCAACTGCACCGCCGGCGGGGCGTATGTGCCGGCGATGAGCGACGAGGCCGTGATCATGAAGGAGGGCACCATCTTTCTGGGCGGGCCGCCGCTGGTCCAGGCCGCCACCGGCGAGGTGATCAGCGCGCTGGACCTCGGCGGCGGGGAGGTGCACACCCGCATCAGCGGCGTCGCCGACCGGCTGGCCAGCGACGACGAGCACGCGATCCGCATCGTGCGCGACATCGTGGAGCATCTTAATCGGCCCCGCAAGACCGAGCTGGACCGCGTCGCGCCCGAGCCGCCGCGCTACAACCCGCAGGAGCTCTACGGCATCATCCCCAATGACGTGCGCAAGCCCTACGCCGTCAAGGAGGTCATCGCGCGGCTCGTCGACGGCAGCCGCTTCCACGAGTTCAAGCGCGAGTACGGCGACACCCTGATCTGCGGCTTTGGCCACCTGGAGGGCTATCCGGTGGGCATCCTGGCCAACCAGGGCATCCTGTTCTCGACTTCCAGCATGAAAGCCACCCACTTCATCGAGCTCTGCTGCCAGCGCCGGGTGCCGCTGGTCTTTCTGCAGAACATCACGGGCTACATGGTGGGCAAGGACGCCGAGCACGGCGGGATCGCCAAGGACGGGGCCAAGATGGTGCACGCCGTGGCCAACGCCCAGGTGCCCAAGCTGACGGTGATCATCGGAGGCAGCTTCGGCGCGGGCAACTACGGCATGTGCGGCCGCGCCTACCAGCCACGCCAGCTATGGATGTGGCCCAACAGCCGCATCAGCGTGATGGGCGGCGAGCAGGCGGCGGGCGTGCTTGCCCAGGTCAAGCAGGACCAGCTGGAGCGCGCGGGCAAGGAGCCGATGAGCGCGGACGAGCAGGCCGCCTTCAAGCAGCCGACCATCGACCTCTACGA
>CAZSSB010000035.1:0-31310 GCA_964609245.1 uncultured Planctomycetales bacterium
AACTGTACCAGGATTCAATCCCAATTCCGCGTTTTCAGCTATAACTAGGTCGTCAGTAATCACATAGGGACTGCGGCTGGCTGTCAGCGTTACTTCGCCATTAATGCTGCCTTCCAGCCCAATCACGAAGTCGAAGTGCTTGGTGCTCTCGCCTGCCGATGTAGCATACAGATCAACCGTACCCACACCCAAATCGTCAGGCACGACGAAGGATAGCCTGTCGCTTCGGCTATCAGTCAGTGCTTGCTCAACGCCTGCAAGGTAGACATGATTCGCCCCTTCAACCGAGCTGAAACCAGTGCCGTAGATGGTCACGGTACTACCCGGTGCGGCGTACGAGACTGAGAGTGTCGAGTCGAATGGATCAAACGTGCCCGGATCAGGATCGAACGTGAACTGCCGGTAGTAGGTGATGTCCAGCCCCTCCGCGATGTCATTGTCGACGTGCCTTGTCTTGAGTATCAAGTTGACTGGCCCTGGTCTGGTCAGCAGTATGTCTGCCGTCAGCGCGTCTTCCTCATCATCGAGGAGCACAGTCGACACACCGCCCAGCGATTCATAGATGTCGAGCATTGGCCATGTATCGTGGAAGTCGAATTCTGCGCCATCGGTGTTGGCGCTGTACTCTGCTCTGAAATGCAGTGTCTGCTCGGTGTGTATCTCGCCGTCGGTGGGAGAGACGATTTCCACATCCAGTGGTGGCTGAGAGAGCAACCCCGCCCTGGCATCTGCGAGGATGTCCGAGAAGGCGGAATGCGATCCACCTGCAGACGTCGCATCGGCAACCGCAGACGTGAAGTAGGTATCGTAGATATCGTACGCGTATACGTTGTCGCCGCTGCGATTCAGCTCCCGCTCCTCGCCGGGGTAGTTCGGGTCATAGATGAACATCCGGCCGCCCTCGTACTTGTACGCAACCACGGCATGACCGACGGGGATTGGCACCGTGGCGCCCAATATGACTGCGTCGCGATGTCCCAGCAAATCGACTGCGACGGGGCGCGGGGGAACATTGAGGTTCATACGATGGATGATCGCTTCGAACAACGAGCTGTAGTCGGGACCGGAGTGGACATTCATGTTTGCGACCCACCACAGACGTTCGGCCATCCACGAAGTTCGGGCTGCGATGCGTGCCTCTGTCAGATCGTCGAACTCGTAGTAGAGCCGGTCAGTACTGCTGTGCCGCCCGTGAACGTAGTAGTACCACAGCGCGAAGTTAGAAAAGCCCCAACAATTGCCGTTCGGCCCGAAGAAAGACGTTGGCGTCCACGTAGCGGTATTGGAGATGGAGAAACCATCGGGATCAGGCCGGAACCCCGTGTCGATGTCCTCGGACAACGGGTCCGGCAATGAGATTTCGAAACCGAAGATCACGAAAGCACTCGCATGGGCCGTCACGAACTTGAGCACACCGCCGGTTCGGTCTTCCTCAATCGTGCCCAAGGGCTCTGCGTCACCAACGTCATCAACGTATGCTGGAATCAGCGTATCGGACAGGTCAGCCGCGACCAAGGCCAAGGGGTCGTAGTCGTAGGTCAGTACCAGCGGTTTCATGAATACTTGCTCACCTTCGACATCCAACTCAAAGGTGACCAGCGGTTTCATCTCGGCGCTGACGTTGGCATACGGCGTATCCAGCCCAATGGACAACCGCACACTCGTGCCCGGCTCCAATGCCCCATCCGGTATCTCGAGCGTTATCGTACTGGAAGAGCCGCCACCTATATCAAGTGTCAGCGTCTCTTCGCTTCCTGTAGCTATCAGCGTCTGGGTTGCAGTCTCCGCCGCTACCGCGACCGAGGGAGTGCCGGCAACATCGCTGCTATCGACTGGCTCAACTCGATAATGCGAGAAGTCCAGCGAACCCAGCTCGCAAGCAACCACCAATGGCCCGCTGTCGGGCGCGGAGGGCAAATCAACCGAATCAATGGGCGTCCAGGGACCATCTTCCGTGTCGCCTCCCCACACCGCGTACGACTGAGCGAAGGAGTTGAAGTTCTGACCGATCGGCGTGATGTCTGTCAGGTAGATCAACCCGTCATCGTTCCCGTCAGCGAGCTGGGCGTCGAACCAGCCTGGGTCTCCTGCCGCGCAGTCATAGTTCAGCCCGATGGGCGTCAGGTCGCTGACGCCAACCAATCCATCCTGGTTGTAGTCGCCCACGTTCACATAGCTCCACTCCAGGGAGTATTGCCCCGAGTTCTCAACCAGCCGGAGGTCCTTAACCTTGTTGTAGTCACCGGATGGCGGCGCTGACGCGATTCTGCCCGCGTCACGGGATTCGAGCACGCGTACGAGTTCAGCAGTCAACTCGGCCCACAGGCCACCGTTGACGCCCGGCGGTACCGGGGCGGACTGTACCTCAGCGACCGCCTCATCCAACGTCAGTTCCTTCGGGTGTGCAACGGCTAGTCCGACGGAATCGGTCTCCTGCAGACTCCCGGGCCCGGAAGCGTCAGGCTGAGCAACGAAGCCCTTGCCACCACCACAGCCCAAGAGGAACCATCCGACCAGGATGATGACCACGAAGCGCAAGCGTCCAAATGCCGAATGACGTAGCATGATAGCCTCCCAACTCGTGCCGTACGCGGCACACCTCTATTGGGATTCTAGCACCGACCGTTAGCAGATTCCGATGAAGGTGAGTCCAGGCATTGAGGAGAACCGCCCGGACAAGATGCACGACTAGGCGCGCACAACCGACCGTTTAGTCGTCGGGATGATACGTGCCCCCGCGTCTAGAACCAGGCCAGGCCGGCGGCGACGCTGCGCTTTCTCTGCGCCGCGACCAGCTTCTTCAGCCGCTTGACGGCGCGGCCGTGCAGGATCGAGATATTGGCCGGCGTGCACTTCAGGCGCGCGGCCAGCTGGCGCTGGGTCAGGCCGTCGCGGTAAAGCCCCTGGATGATCTCCCGCTCGCGCGGGCTCAGCTCGTCGAGGTTCGAGAAGATGAACTCCAGGCGGTCCATGCTGTAGCGGTCCTCGCCCTCACTGGCGAGGCGCGAGAAGAAGTCGAACTCCCGCAGCTCGGCGCCCTTGACGGCGATCTTCTGGCTGCGCAGGTAGTCGATCATCGCGCCCTTGACGCGGAGATAGGCGTAGCTCTTGAACGGCACCCCGCGGTGGTAGTCGAAGTGGTCGACGGCCTGGATCAGCCCGACGGTGCCCTCGCTGATCACGTCCACCGTCTCCTCGCCCAGGCTGAGACCAAGCTTGCCGTAGATGTGGAAGACCAGCGGCTGGTAGGCCTCCACGATGCGGGCGCGCGCGCGGTAGTCGTAGTGCTCCCAGAGGAAGGCCTCCTCCTCGGGAGACAGCATCGCCCGCCGTGTAGCTACAGTCGCCATGCTCACCTGACGCCCCATCGGCGCCGTTGTTCACTCCCTTCCCGCATGCGCCCGCGCGCAAGCATGCTCAAACCCGCCCGCAAACGGACGAGCCCACGCTGCCAGTCTAGCACCGCGCCGCCGGCGGGTCAAGCGGGCCATAGGCCCTCACGTTCGGCATCGAGGCAGGCAGCATCATACGGCCACTGACGGCCAAGCGGTGCCGCTATAATCCGTTGGGGGCGCCGGGCCGCGCCGTAACCCAAGCAGCGGGGGCATCGTCGTGAAGGATATGCAGGACACTCCGAGCACCAAGACCGACTCGCGCGCCTGGAGCCCGTATCTGGCGGGCGCCCTGACCGGCGTCGCCCTGACGCTGGCGATGCTGCTGGACAGCCGCCAGTTCGGCGTCACTCCATTCTACGCGTGGGTGACCAAGGGCATCGGCCTGCTGATCTACGGCCGCGGGCTTAATGCCGTCGACAGCCTCGGCCGGCCGGAACTGCTGCCGACCTGGTTCACCACCTTCGCGCTGGGGATCATCCTGGGCGCGGCACTGGCGGCGGTGCTGTTCAACGACTTCAAGTGGCAGGCGATCCCGGACAAGTGGCGGGCGCGCTTCGGCCCCAGCGTGGTGAAGCGAGCCATCTGGGCGTTCATCGGCGGCTTCATCGCGCTGGTCGGCGTGCGGATGGCCGCGGGCTGCCCCAGCGGGCTGGGTCTCAGCGGGATGGTGATGCTCAGCGCCTCGGGCTTCATCGGCTTCGGGGCGTTCTTCGCGGGCGGGCTGCTGATCGTGCGACTGGTGATCCCGCCGCGGCGCAAGGGCGCCGGGGAGGGCCGGCCATGAGCAGCTCGCTGCTGGAAATGGGCGTCAGCGATCCGCAGACCGGCTTCATCCAGACCCTGCTCAGCGGCCTGTTCTTCGGCGCGGTGTTCGGTTTTCTGCTGCAGCGCGGCCATATCGTGCGCTACGACAAGCAGATCGGCCTGCTGCAGCTCCGGGACATGACGGTGCTGAAGTTCATGCTCAGCGCCGCCGTGGTCGGGGCCGCCGGGATGTTCCTGCTGCACGACCTGATGTTTGAAACGTGGCCGAGCCGCCCGGTCTTCATCATGGCGTTCGTGGCGGGCGGCATCATCTTCGGCATCGGCTGGGGGATCTGCGGCTACTGCCCGGGTACGCTGCTGGGCGCGCTGGGCGAGGGCCGCTGGGACGCCGTCTGGGCGCTCATTGGCGGCGTCGCCGGCTCGGTGGTCTACGCCAATCTGGTGCACAAGCACATCATCGGCTTCATCTACGGGGTGGGCGCCTACTCCGACGGCATCGACCTGCACACCGTGCTGGGGGTCAACCACTGGGTGGTGATCGCCGTCTTCGCCGCGGTCTGTATCGCGCTGTTCTGGTGGCTGGAGCGAAGAGGCCTGTAACGGTTGCGGGCGGGGTGGTTCCGGCAACAGACCGGCCGTCGACGCTGCACTGTAGAATATACCCATGACGTGAACAAGTAGAGGGGTATATTGCTATGGACAGATTGCGTAACGGGGGTCTCAATCCATACATCGCCGGAGGCTTGACGGGCGTCCTGGGCGTATTGTCCGTGTGGATCGCCGGCAAGTTCATCGGTGCTTCAACCAGCTTCGCGCGGGGCGCACACGGCATCTTGAACCTGTTTTCGGCGGAGCACGCTTCCGGCCTGCAGTACTTCGAGAAGTACTTCTTCAAGGCCGGCGACTGGCAGCTCTTCTTCCTGATCGGGATCATTGCCGGAGCGCTGGTCTCCGCGCTGCTCAGCCGCAGCTTCAGGTGGCAGGCCGTGCCCGACATGTGGCGAGCACGTTTCGGGGCCAGCATCGGCAAGCGGGCAGTGGTTGCCATCCTGGGTGGCGCCATCGCGGTCTTCGGAGCCCGCATGGCCGGCGGCTGCCCGAGCGGCCACGGCCTGAGCGGGATCATGCAGCTGTCGGTCAGCGGGTTCATCGCCCTGATCATGTTCTTTGTGGGCGGCATCATCGTCGCGCACCTGATCTATGCGGGCGGCGAGAGGAAGCTGACGCCACCGGCCGGCAGCGAGACGCCGGGAGGTGAGCAGTAATGACTATCTTGTACGGACTGGTCACCGGCTTCATATTCGGCATCCTGCTGCAGCAGGGGCGCGTGATCCGCTACGACAAGCAGGTCGGCCTGCTCAGGCTGAAGGACTTCACGATCATCAAGTTCATGTTCAGCGCAGTCCTGATCGGCATGATCGGCATCTATCTGTTGCTGGGCCTGGGGCTGATCGAGCTCAGCGTGAAGACCACGGTGCTGGGGATGGTCATCATCGGCGGCCTGATCTTCGGCATTGGCTGGGCGCTGCTCGGCTACTGCCCGGGCACTCAGCTGGGTGCGCTGGGTGAAGGCCGCTGGGACGCCATCTGGGGCATCATCGGCATGCTGATCGGCGGCATGATCTTCGCCGAGGTCTATACGCCGCTGAAGAACTCGGTCGGGACCTGGGGTGACTTCGGCAAGATCACCCTGCCGGCCGTAATCGGCATCAGCCCCTGGATCGTGATCGTGATCCTGCTGGTCCTGGGCGTGCTGTTGTTCTGGTGGCTGGAGAGAAGAGGGCTGTAAGCTGGTAGGGACGGTGCCCCGCCAGGGCGGGGTTTCCACCCGCCATTGGAGTTTCCACCACGGGGCAGGACTGTGCCTGCCCCCTACCACGGCAGTGCGGGCGTTCGTCCCGCCTACCACTCTTTCTCCTTGCAGGCCCAGATGACGTTGTTGATCGGCCGCAGCGCGCCGTCGCCGTTGACGTCGTACCAGGCCACCTCGCAGTCGTGGATCGCGCAGTTCTCGACGCGGATGTTGCGGGGCATGCCGTTGCCCAGGACCTCCACGCCGATGAAGCCACAGCCGCTGAGGTCGCAGTACTCGATCAGCACGTCGCGGCAGTCCCAGACCACCACGCAGTTGTGCAGGCAGGGCGACTCGCCGATCTCGTGCACCATGTCGATGTTGTGAATCCGGATGCCGTCGCACTCCTGGAGGTAGACCACGTCCTCGTCGTTGTCCGCGATCACCAGCGCGCCCTCCTCGCCGATCAGCTGCACGCCGTAGAGGCTGTGCAGGATCAGGTTCTCCCGGTAGGTCCCGGCGGTGACGTAGATGGTGTAGCCGTCCGCCGCCGACCACAGCGCGCGGCCGATCTCGCTGACCGCCCAATAGCCCTTCATGCTCAGTTCCCTGCGCCGCGCCTCATCACCCGCCACCACGATCAGATCCGGCGTGTCGACGCGCGGCAGCTGGTAATCCGGCGGGACAGGGATCTCGCGGCGCGAGTCACCGTCTTCCTGCGCCAGGCCCGCGGCGGCCATGGCGAGCGTCAGCATCATCGAGATCAACAGCAGTATCGAGGTCCGCATCGTTTCCTCCGGCAAAGTAGTGGGTGGATTCTAGCATCGGCGGCAGCGCCGCGCAGCGGCCAAGCCGAGCATCCGCCAGCCCTGATTGACATTCCCCCCCCCTGCGTTACACTTTGACAACTTGTACCAAGGGGTACGAACATGCGCAACCTCATCTGCATCGGCCTGCTGCTGCTGACGACGACGCAGGCGGCGGGCGGCGAGATCAAGCATCCCGCCAGCGGGCATGAGCCCAAGCCCATGCCTGTCAACTACGGCTCCGCCGGCTGTGGACTCGGTCCGGAGATGAACTTCGGCGACATAACCTTCCATTCCCCATATCCCGACCCGGCCACGCTGACGGATGCCGAGAAGTACATGGTGGCGGGCTGCGTCGACAGCGACTACGGCGGCGGCATGATGCCGTGGTACATGGATGTCTTTATGATGGTGGATGCGATTCGGGCGCGCAGCGGGGAGATCCCCGAGCGGCTCAGCCACGAACTGATCGACATGTGCACCATCTCGCGTGACGGGCTCGATCAGAGCGGCTCGGCCCGATTCCGCAGCCCGATCACCGGCGAGTTCCCGCGGCTCGACGCCGCCGAGTTCGAAGCGGGGCAGGTCTACATCCGGCTGCTGACCGATGAGGAGCAGGCTCACTTCGCGAGCATCTTCAAGGAGTACGACCAGAACTGGAACCAGGGCGTCCAGGAGTTCTACCAGACCGGTGAGCTGCTGCCCATCGAGATTGCCGCCGGCATCTACTACATGCGGGTCTACGGCGAGCACGGCGTGATCTTCGCAGGAATCCTGTATCAGATGAAGATGCTCAGGGAGCCGGACTACGAGTGGCCCTCCTCACCACCGCCTGCGCAACAGGACTGAGCAGCCGGCGGGCGCATCGGGGCACTTGAAGCTACTTTGCCAGCCGGCGGCTGATGCGGTGGGCCGCCAGGGTCACAACCTCGCCGTACCAGGACTGCCGGCGGAAGAACGCATAGCAGATCAGCAGTGTCAGCCCGAAGCACGACCACAGCACGACCGGGGGGTCGATCATCGATCCGAGGATCGCCGACTCCACCACGTCTGGGTGATTGACCAGGAACCACCAGTAGACAAACGAGAGGACCAACAGGTTGAACGCCAGGGCCCGCTCGACCTTGACCCCGGCATACTTCTTGAGCAGATGACGCGTCACGTGCTGGGCGTGGCAGCGAAAGTAACCGAGGAGGATTTCGTGGTGCCGCAGGCCAAGCTTCCACTCACTGAAGCGGGCCACCTGTGCAAGACCCCGGGTCTCCCGCCCTTCCAGCGCCGCCTGTTCCTCGTGGAAAGCAGCTGCAAGCTCCTGCTGAACGCTCTGGGGCAGAAGTCTAAAGCAGAGGAAGTAGTAGAGAACATACCTCTTGAGCAGCTTGGCCCAATTCCCGAAGAACGCGCCAACTCCCGACACCGCCCACGCATGACTGCGTAATGACACCAACGCAGATTGCCGACCGTATGCCATACCCGCTGCCGCATGCCTCCTCAACGCTCTGGTTACCCTGGCCTTCTCTTGGAGGAGATATCTTCGCAGCTTGCCGGCATAGGGCGTCGACTGCCACTTCTCTGAGGCAATTAGCATCCTCTGCGCCTCGTCCCTCTCATTCCTGAGGACGACGGTGAGCCAATTGAACGGTACTGGCATGGATGGCATTCCGCCCAGTTGGGTAAGGGCCTCAGCTTCCTTGCGTTGTCGTTCTGCTGACTCCAGCATCGCACGCGACAGAGCTGCTAGCCCGGAGGAGATCCAGCCAACGACGTTGGCGAGAACTGCCACAACCCACCGCTTGATGACAGTATTGGCCAGTGTGCTGGCCAACTGACCATACACGTCGGCCACGAGCAGGAACACCACCAGCCACATCCAGATGTACAGCCCGGCGGATTCAAAGAGATGCGTCAGTTTCTCATCCCTCATGAACAGGGCAGCTATGATCGCCGCCGTCAGGATGCTCGGAATGACGTGCGCAAACAGGTCGTAGAACGGCTCCGGCACCGCGCTCTTGACTTCACTGGACACTACCCCTTCTTCCATCATAACCGCCTCGGCATAACCAAACCATTGCCGATACATTGTAACTCAAGTTAATGAAGCAGTCTGGAAAACCTGTGGATCATCGTAGCGACTCCCCGCCCGCGCATTCGCCCGCTGTATAATCCGCCTATGCCCACAGGCAAGCTCAAGCCGGTGCTGCTGCTGATCCTCGACGGCTGGGGGATCGGCGAGGACCCCGCCAGCGACGCGATCGCGCTGGCCGAGACGCCCACCTGGGACAAGTTGCTTGAGCAGTATCCCCACACGCGCCTGATCACCAACGGGCCGCACGTCGGGCTGATCGAGGGCCAGATGGGCAACAGCGAAGTGGGGCACCTCAACCTCGGCGCGGGCCGCGTCGTCTACCAGGACATTCTGGCGATCAAGAACATGCTGGAGGGCGGCGAGGTGTCCGCCAGCGCCCCGCTGAATCAGTTCCTGCGCGACTGCTCGCGCGGCTCCAGCGTGCTGCACTTCATCGGCCTGCTCAGCGACGGCGGGGTGCACAGCCACCTGATCCACCTGCGCGGTCTGATCAGCCTGGCGCGGCGGCGCGGTGTGAGGCGCATCTACATCCACGCCCTGACCGACGGCCGCGACACCCCGCCGACCGTCGCGGAGCGTTACTTCGCGCAGGTCAGCGACAAAATGCCCAGCGGTGTGGGCTTCGCCACGCTGGGCGGCCGCTGGTACGGGATGGACCGCGACCGCCGCTGGGAGCGCACCCAGCGCCACTGGGAGGCGATCGTGCACGGCCAGGGGCTGCGCTATGACACCTGGGAAGCCGCGATGGCCGCCGCCCGCGGACGCAAGGAGGGCGACGAGTTTGTCCAGCCCAGCGTGATCGGTGATTACGCGGGGATCAATGACGACGACTTCGTGCTGTTCTTCAACTTCCGCGCCGACCGCATGCGCCAGCTGGTCAGCGCGTTCCTGATCGACGAGTTCGACGGCTTCGAGCGCGGACGCATCCCGCGGACACGGACCTTCACCATGCGCCGCTACCGCCAGGACCTCGACAGCGAGGTGCTGCTGCGCGACGAACCCGTGGCCGACACGATCGTCGAGTACCTGTCCGGCCGCGGAATGACCGTCTACAAGAGCGCCGAGACGGAGAAGTACGCCCACGTGACCTACTTCTTCAACGGGGGCCGCGAGGATCCGTGGCCCGGCGAGAAGCGCGTGCTGATCCAGAGCCCGCAGGTCGCCACCTATGACCTCAAGCCGGAGATGAGCGCCTACGAGGTCGCCGACCAGCTGGTGCAGCACCTCAAGCAGCAGAGCCACGACCTGTTCGTGGTCAATTTCGCCAACGGCGACATGGTGGGCCACACGGGCGTGCGCGAGGCGGCGATCAAGGCGGTGCACGCCGTCGACCACTGCCTGGAACAGATCCTGGGGGCAGTGCACTGGGGCAGGGACGTGGACGTGATCGTCACCGCGGATCACGGCAACTGCGAGCAGCTGGCCTTCACGGACGGCTCGCCGCACACTCAGCACTCGATGAGTGACGTGCGCCTGGTGCTGGTCAGCGAGCCACGGCGCGAGCTGAAGCCGCCCGACGGCTGGTCGCTGTGCGACGTGGCACCAACGATCATGGGGCTCTGGGACATCGAACCTCCCGAGAGCTGGACGGGCACCAGCCTGCTGGCCTGACGCGCGCCCGCGCACTGAGCGCTACAATATGGCTCCACGAGTTATTCCGGGCACGCGGCAGGTACTCAGCGTGTCAAAACCCCGGAGGCGTAGTTAGGGAGGAGTGACGATGTCGGCATACCTGGTCTGGGTGCTGCTCAGCGCCGTGCTCTCGATCGCAATCGCGCTGGTGCTCTACTGGCGCATCACGCGGATGGACCCCGGCAGCGAGATCATGCGCGAGCTAAGCCGGGCGATCTTCGAGGGTGCCAATGCCTTTCTCAAGCGGGAGTACAGCTATCTGGTGGTCTTCGCCATCGTGGTCGCGCTGGTGATCCTGCTGGTGCTCGGCTGGCAGACGATGCTCAGCTTCATCTGCGGCGCCCTGGCCAGCGGGCTGGCCGGCTACTTCGGCATGCGCACCGCGACGCTGGCCAACGCCCGCACCACCCAGGCGGCGCTGACCAGCATGCCGGCGGCGCTGAGGGTCGCCTTCAACAGCGGCGCGGTGCTGGGGCTGGCGGTGGTCGGCCTCGGCGTGCTGGGCATCGGCACACTGCTGTGGTTCTTCGTCAGCCTGCCGCTGCCCGAGGCGCTGGCCAGCGCCGGCGTCACCCCGCTGGAGATCAGCCTCGACCAGTACATTCTGGGCTTCAGCCTCGGCGCCAGCAGCATCGCGCTGTTCGCGCGCGTCGGCGGCGGGATCTTCACCAAGGCCGCCGATGTGGGCGCCGACCTAGCGGGCAAGGTTGAGGCCGGCATCCCCGAAGACGACCCGCGCAACCCGGCGGTGATCGCGGATAACGTGGGCGACAACGTCGGTGACGTGGCGGGCATGGGTGCCGATCTGTTCGAGAGCTACGTCGGCTCGATCATCAGCGCCATGCTGCTGGGGTTCCTGGCACTCGAGACCAGCGGCGGCGCACTGGTGGCGGCGATGTTCCCGCTGCTGCTGGCCGCAATGGGTATCGTCGCCAGCATCATCGGCATCGGCTATACCAACCTGTTCACTTCCTCCCACCCCCACGCCGCGCTGCGCAACGGCACCTTCATCGCCGCGGTGCTGATGGCGGTCGGCGGCTTCATCCTGGTCGGCGCCTTCCACTCCAGCCTGCAGAGCTGGGGGCTGGCCTGGGCGCTGGTGGCCGGACTGGCGGCCGGCACGGCGATCGGCCTGCTGACCGAGTTCTATACCTCCGCGGAGTTCAACCCGACCCGCGGCATCTCGCGCAGCAGCCGTACGGGCGCCGCGACCAACATCATCGCGGGCCTGGCGGTCGGCATGACCTCCACCGCGCTGCCGGTGATCGTGATCGGCCTCGCCATTCTGGTGGCCTTCGCCAGCTGCGGCGGCTTCGCCAGCGCCTCGATGGGGCTGTTCGGCATCGCCGTCGCGGCGGTCGGCATGCTCAGTACGCTGGGCGTGACGCTGGCCGTCGACGCCTACGGGCCGGTGGCGGATAACGCCGGCGGGATCGCCGAGCAAGCGCACCTGCCCAGCGAGGTGCGCGCGATCACCGACAACCTCGACAGCGTGGGCAACACCACCGCGGCGATCGGCAAGGGCTTCGCGATCGGCTCGGCAGCCCTGACGGCGCTGGCCTTCTTCGCCGCCTACAGCCAGAAGGCCGACATCACCTCGATCAACCTGACCAGCCCGGTGGTGGTGATCAGCCTGCTGATCGGCGCGATGCTGCCGTTCCTGTTCAGCGCGCTGACGATGAGCGCGGTCGGCACGGCCGCCCAGGAGATGATCAACGAGGTGCGGCGCCAGTTCAACGAGATCCCCGGCCTCAGAGAGGGCCGTGAGGGTGTGAAAGGCGACTACGCGACCTGCGTGGACATCTCGACCGCCGCCGCCATCAAGCGGATGATCCTGCCCGGCCTGCTGGCCGTGCTGGCGCCGATCGTAGTCGGCCTGATCTTCAAGTACCTGGAGATCGCCGCCGTCGGACAGAACCTGCCGGACGTGCCGGGCGGCGCCGAGGCGGTCGGCGGACTGCTGGCCGGCGCGCTGGTCAGCGGCGTGATGCTGGCGCTGTTCATGGCCAACGCAGGCGGCACCTGGGACAACGCCAAGAAGCACATCGAGCAGGGCGGCCTGCTGGCCCAGCTGCGCACGGACTACGGCGACGCCTGGCAGGACCGCGTGATGCAAAGCCTCAGCCCGGTCGAGAAGGAGCACTACGAGGCGTTCCTCGGCAGTCAGCGGGAGCAGGTGCAGAAGGCGGGCGGCAGCTTCGACGCCGCTGAGACGGAACTGGCCCGGGACGAGTTTCTGCTCGGCCAGCTGGGCAAGGGCAGCGACCCGCACAAGGCCGCCGTGGTCGGTGATACGGTCGGCGACCCCTTCAAGGACACCAGCGGCCCCAGCCTCAACATCCTGATCAAGCTGATGAGCATCGTGGCGCTGGTGTTCGCGGTGCTGTTCAGCTAGGAGTGGCGGCCGCGCGCCTTCGGTTGAAGGCGGCGGGGAGGCGGCCAGTCGCGGCGACGGTCAGGCCCGCGGCTGAGAGGGTGGCGCAATGGCCACCGGGGCGATGCTGGTGGGGAGTGGTTCGCGGGAGGAGCGCACGGGCTGTGACGCGTCCCCTGACGCTGGCCGCCATTTCAGCATGTGTGCTGCCTTTGTGGTGCAGCTTTCATGCTTCCCCCAGATAGTTCAGCCGCCACCCTGATAGACCCGCCCCAGCCCCCCCTTGTTCCCGCCGCGCGGGATCGCTGGCGCTATAATCGCGCTGCGTGCTCAAAATCCTGGACCGCATGGTGCTTGGTGAGCTGCGGGGCCCCCTGCTGTTCGGCGTCGGCCTGTTCTCGCTGCTGACGATCGGCACGGTGGTGCTGCAGGAAGCGCTCAAGTTCATCATCCGCTACAAGCTGCCGCCCGAGACCTTCGCCTTCCTGGTCGGCTATTCCGCGCCGCAGTTCATCGTGCTGGCGATCCCGATGGGCGCGCTGCTGGGCACGCTGCTGGCGATCGGGCGGCTGAACGGCGACCGCGAGATCGTGGCGCTCAGAGCCTGCGGCGTCAGTCTCTACCGCGTGCTGGCCCCCTACTTCATCGTCGGCATCCTGCTGAGCGGCCTCACGTTCCTGGGTAACGAAGTGATCGTCCCGCGCTGCAACGAGAAAGTCAACGACTTCAAGAACTCGGTGGTCACCGGCGCCCAGGGGCTGGGCAACCAGCGCAGGATGAGCTGGCCGATCTACCGCGACCGCGAACTGCGCTTCGTGCTGGTCGCCGACGAGGTGCAGGGCACGGTGCTGACCGACGTGCTGCTGCTCTACTTCGATCCGCTGGACAAGTACAAGAACTTCATGGTGGAGGCCGAGCAGGCCGAGTGGGACGGCAATCGCTGGACGTTCTTCCGGCTGCGGCAGGTCAAGCTGCACCGCGGGGAGTCCGGCGACGAGCAGCTGATTCTGGAGGCCGAGGAAGCCACCTTCCCGGACTTCAACATCGTCCCCGACTCGCTCAGACGACGATTACTGGACCCCTTCGATCTGACGATCAGCCAGCTGGCGGCACTGATCAGGGAGAAGCTGGAGAGTGGGTTCCTGCCAAACGACATGGAGATCCTCGACTTTCGCACGGCGCTCCACTTCAAGATCAGCATCCCGTTCACGCCGCTGGTCTTCATCATCCTGGCGGTTCCGCTGGCGATCATCCCGCAGCGGTCCAGCCGGGCGATCGGGATGGGGCTGGCGCTGCTGATCGTGCTGGTCTACTACTCGATGTTCGTCGTCTGCCAGCGCTTCGGCACCGCGGGCGTGCTGCCGCCGGTCGTGGCGGCCTGGCTGCCCAATGCGGTGGTGCTGGCCGTCGGCCTGGTCTCCATGCGGCTGCGTGAAAACACCTGAGCCCGGTGCGTGAAACCCTTGACAGCACAAAACCAGTGGGGTATACTCGCATGCGCGGGAAGCGCCTTTATGCGCATTTGCTGCCGCACGGGGCGTCACGAACGCGGATGAAACCAAAGCGTGACGCGTGGCGGTAGATAGTGAAGGCGCAACGGAGGCAACCGGACTAAGCGATGTCGAAGGTCTGTCCGATAACAGGTAAGCGAGCCCAGAGCGGCTTCAACGTGTCGCACTCACAGCGGCACACGAAACGCAAGTGGCAGCCCAACCTGGTGATGACCACCGTCATCGACGAGCGCGGCCGCAAGAAGCGGATGCGCGTCTCCACCAAGGCGCTCAGAACGCTGAGCAAGGACGCCCGCATCAAATAGACAACCCCTTTCATCTCAACCCTCCTAGCTCACCCGTCCCCTGGGTGAGCTTCTTTTTGCGGGCTCGTCGCGGCATATAATCAGAGCGTGCGACCGCAGGATACTGAAACCGGCTCCGCTGCACCGTTTCCCATCGCCGTGCTGATCAGCGGCAGCGGCTCGACGCTGCGCAACATCCTGGAGCTGAGTGCCGCCGGGCGGCTCAAGGCGCGGGTGGCGGGGGTTATCGCCAGCCGCAAGTGCAGCGGCCTGGACCACGCGCGCGACTTCGACGTGCCCTGGGCCGTCATCAGGCGCGGCAAGCCCTTCGACGTCAGCGACTTCTCGGCGCGCCTCACCGCCCAGCTGGATGAGTGGCAGCCGCAGCTGGTGGTCTTCGGCGGCTTTCTGAGCATGTACCTGCCGCCGCCGCGCTATCCGGCGATCAACATCCATCCGGCGCTGCTGCCCGGCTTCGGCGGCCAGGGGATGTACGGCGACCGCGTCCACGAGGCGGTGCTTAAGGCCGGCTGCAAGCTCAGCGGCTGCTCGGTGCACTTCGTCGACGCGCAGTACGACACCGGGCCGATCATCGCCCAGCGGCCGGTGGCGGTCCTCGACGACGACACCGTGGAGACGCTGGGCGAGCGGGTGCGCGCCACGGAACGCGAGCTGTACCCCGAGGTGATCAGCTGGTTCGCCGCCGGACGGGTGGAACTGACCGCTGACGGCAAGGTCCGCGTGCACCAGCGCGATCTGATCGCCGGGCGCGAGTAGCCGCGGCCCGCCTTACTGCCGGACGCCGCGCGCCTGCAGGGTGACGTCGAAGACCAGTTCCTCGCCGTCGCGCCAGATCGTCACCGGCACCGTCTGGTTCGGCTCGCAGTCCTGCAGCACGAACATGAAGTCCTGAATGCTGGCGACCTTGCGGTCGAGGATCTTGACAATCACATCGCCCGGCAGGAACCCCGCCGCCTCGGCCGGTCCGCCCGGCACCAGGTCGGCGACGCCCATCCCCGGCACGGGCAGCTCGCCGAACTCCGGCACCGTGCCCATCGTGACGCTGAGGCCGCCGCGCCCCTTGCCGGCCATTGGCACGGCGCTGGCCTCGGGGTTGAAGGTCAGCGGCTCCGGCCAGACGGCGAGATCCGCCAGCAGCCCCTCGCACAGCCCGGTGATGCGACCCAGGCCGTCGTAGTTGATCTGGTCGGGGGTGTCGTCCGGCGAGTGATAGCCGACGAACCCGCCGGTGCAGAAGAACAGCGACGGGATGCCGGCGCGCACGTAGTTCATATGGTCCGAGCCGCCCAGGCCGCTCTGGTCGATGCTGAGCCTGAGCTGCTGCGCGGCGGCCGGCGCCTCCAGCAGGCCGGCGAATTCCGCCGCCGACTCGCTGGCGCCGACGATCAGCGTGTCATCCTTGAGGTGGCCGATCATGTCCAGATTGAGCATGCTGTGCAACGCCTCGGCGGGCAGCGGCGGATGCTCGATCAGCGCCCGCGAGCCGAGCAGGCCCATCTCCTCGCCGCTGAACAGGCAGACCAGCACGCCGCGGCCCAGCCGCTCGCGGTGCTCCGCCGCCCAGCGCGCCGTCTCCAGCACGGCGGCGACGCCACTGGCGTTGTCGTCCGCGCCGAAGTGAATCTCACCGTAGCGCTCCGGGGTGGTGCTCTCCGGTCCGCCGATGCCCAGGTGGTCGTAGTGCGCGCCGAGGACCACGTACTGCCCCGCCAGCTCGGGATCGCCGCCCGCCAGCATGCCGACAATGTTGTAGCCGGTGGCCAGCTCCTTCTCGACGCTGATCTCCGCGCTGACCAGTGTCGCGGGCAGCGGCGCGGGCAGCGGCCGGCCCTCGAGGTCCATCGTTTCCACGATCTCGTGCCAGCTGAGGCCGGTACCGCCGATCAGGGCGTTGATCAGCTGCTCCCGCCTGACGAACACCACTGGCAGGTCCAGGTTGGCGGCGCTGTAGATCGGCCGCATCTCGGGCAGCTCGTCGTCCGGCTCGCTCAGCGGATTGCTGACCACCAGCAGCACCGCCGCGCCGAGGTCACGGGCGGTGGTCGCCTTGCGCCGCAGATCGCTGTAGACAGACGGCTGGGTGCCGGAGAAGGCGCTCTCGGGGTCGTCCTCCTGGGGCTCGCCGCGAATCACCACCACCGCCGAGCCCTCCGCCTCAAGCCCCTCGTAGTCATTCCAGTCAAGCTCCGGTGCCACGATGCCGTAGCCGGCGAACAGCAGCGGCGCCTCGCCGACGCTGCCGCTGCCGCTGAAACCCGCCACGGCGTAGTCCACGCCGAAACTCAGCTCGCGGCCGGCGATGCTCAGGCGGGGCTCGGCCGCCAGCTGGATGCCGCGCGTGACGCTGAAGCCCTGCTTGTAGCTGCGCTTCTCCGGCGCCGGCGCGTAGCCCAGCTGCTCAAGCGCCGCCGCCAGGTAGTCCGCGGCCAGGTCCGCGCCCTCCGTACCGGTGCGGCGTCCACCGCACTCCTCGCTGGCGAGGAATGCCACGTGGGCCCTGAGCCGCGCCTCGGCCGTATCCAGCGCCAGCGCGGCGGTGGCGGCATCAGCGGCCGCTGACTCGGCGGCGGTCGGCATCGCCGCGGCGGGATGGCCGCCCGCCCCGCCGGGATGCTGAGCACCGGCCGGCGGCGCGATCGCTGCTGCCGCGATGATGGTCAGCAGAGTGATCCACAAGCGAATTGCGATTCCTGTCTTCTGCATGGTGCTTTCCCCGTATTCCAGACGCTAGCAGAATAGTATCGTGCGAAACGCGGTGATGTTTTGCCGCGGCTATTCCTCGGCCTCGGCATCTTCCGCGGCGACGTGCTCCTCCGCCTCGTCCGCCGGCTCAGCGGCCTCGTCCGGCCTGGGGGCCAGCCGGCTGCGGTCCACCTGCGGCTGGTACTGGATGCCTCCTGCCCCAAGGCTGACCGGCCCGCTGGGGGCGGGCCCCGCCGCATCTCCCAGCCGAATGGGGCCCGAGGGGCGCCGGGCTCCGCCGCCACCCAGACTGACCGGACCGGCGGGCCGCGGCTGCTGACCGGTAGCCATCAGCTGCGCAGCATCCGCCGCGGCCGGTTCCTGTTCCGCGGCAGCGGACTCCGCCTCCAGCGGTTCGCCCACCGGCATCAGCGGCGGAGGCTCCGGCGAGACAGGTGCATCGGCCACGGCGTCGACACCGGCAGCCGCCTCCTCGGCTGCCGCTTTCGGGGGGGCACCCACGATGGCGACGTGGCGGACGTTGTCGCCCTCGTCGACCTGGATCACCACATAGCGGCCATTCTCGCCACCGTCCTCAGGCGCAGCCGGCGGTTCGGGCTGCGGTGCCTGCTCCTCCAGCAGCTCAGCCGCCCGGGCCGGTTGCCTGGTGACTGCTTCATCGGCCTGCTGGCGCCGCTCCTCCCACTCGCGCCGCTTGATCTGGTCGATGACGCTTTGCAGCTTCTCGCCCTTTGCCGCATTGCCGCGCCGGACCTGCTCGTTGACGGTGTAGAGCGCCAGGACGCCGAGCGCGGCCGCGGCAATCTGAAACGGCGTGACCTCCGCCGCGACGATGTTGCCAAACAGCGCCATCGCGCCGAAGAAGCTCAGTCCAACTACTGAAACGAGCTGCAGCGCCTCTCGCGGCCAGCCGCTGACCCAGCCCGCGATGCGTCGGCCGTTGACCAGCGCCAGGATGCCGAGGATCAGGAACCACACCCAGGTCATTGCGTCCGCTCCCCTGTACAGCTAGTACATGCTACCGCAGCGCCGCGGCGTCCGCCGATTTCATTGCTGCCCGCCACCATCCGCGAACGGGTCGAGCTTTGCTACAATCACTGCCTGTAGTTCAGGTGGCCACGGGCCGCCGCAGAGGGAGGCGAAGCGCGATGCGGATTCTGGTGACTGCGATTATCCTGGCAGCCCTGGCAGTTCCGGCCCTGGCCCAGGAGGGCGGCCCCTATGAGGGGCTGGCCGACGATGCCTACGTGACGGAGTTCTTCGGCACCACCCTGGTCGCCACGCTGGCGGAGCAGCTCAGCGAGGACCCGATGGAGTGGTGGGGCAACCTGCTGCCGGAGGAGCTGTTCTACGACCAGGCGACGCTGATCGAGGTGGTCAATGACCACCGCGGCGAGACGGGCAACATCGAGCTGGACACCGACGGCTGGCTGATCGAGATCGGCGACGAGACGGAGACCGCGGACGGCTGGGAGTACACCATCCGCTTCTTCGCGATGCGGCCCAGCGAGGTGGCGCTGATCCTCGACGAACTGGGCGGCGCCGAGGCGCTGCTGCCGGGCGGGCAGTACACCTTCGTGCCCTGCCTGCAGCGCAACTTCTTCACCGATACCGCCAGCCTGGACGAGATGCTGGTGCTGCAGCTGGCCGAGCAGCCCTACAGCTTCGATCCGCGGCTGACGATCGACGAGATCTACGAGGAGCTGGCGCTGGCGCTCCTTGACGCCTACGGGCAGGAAGTCTACTTCGACCTGTACGTCTACAGCTTCATGATGCAGGACGGCTCGCTGGGCTCCCAGATCGATCTCTACGCCCAGCTGCCCGCCGGCTAGGCACTGGACCAACAACTATGGAAGACAGACAAAACTCCCCGCAGTGGTGGCCCGTCGCATTCCTGTTCGGCTTCCTGGCCGTGCTGGCGATCGTGGTATTCGTGATCGCGCGACCGGCACCCGAGCAGCAGGCGACGCCCGCCGAACCCGCCACCCCCGCCGGCCAAGCCGCGCTGTCGGCTGAGGAATTCGCCCAGCTGCTCGCAGAGCGCCAGCCGAGCTACAGCACCATGCAGCTGGCCTGCCCGGTTGAAGGCACCATGCTGGAAGTCCCCAATCAGGACATGGACAACCGGCTGGGCGGCGTGGCGACGGACCTGATGAAGATCGCGCTCGGCCCGCCGGAGGAAGGCATCGGCCGGCCCAGCTTCGAGGCCCAGGACTGGGAGATGCTGCTGGTCACCTGCCCCGACTGCGGCGCCACCTACCATGGCATCGACCTGTTCAACTTCGGCCGCGGCGACGCATACTCGCTGGCGGACTGGGACCTCAGTGCGCTGGCGCCGGCGCTGGCGGCGCGGTCCGTCGAGGACTGGACCGTCGAAGAGCGCGTGCTGGCCCGCGTGCTGACCCAGCGCGCGGCGGGCGTCGAGAGCGTCGAACTTGGCTTCTCCGCGCTGCAGGGGGCCTACGCCGCCAACTTCAACACCTGGTACGGCAGAAAGGTCAACGTTCCCTCACCGGCGTTCTACGCCCTGGCTGCGGCCTTCTTCCGCGACTCGCTGGATGAGAGTCACACGGCGATGGCACCCGGCACCAAGGCCATCACGGAGATGACGCTGGGCGAGATGTACCGCCTGCTGGGCCGGCGGGAGGACGCCGCGCAGGTCTTCGCCGACGCGCGCGAGAGTGGCGGGCTGGATCAGTACACCCTGCAGGTCCTGGAGCAGCTGGAGGGTCTGGCGACCGCCGGCGACAGCGGCCTCAGCCGCGCCGAAGTCTCCGCACTGGCCCCGCTGTCCACCGGCTGGTACATCGACGAGATGCTGCCCGCCATCAACGGACACATCAGCGCGCACCGCGACGGCTGGTCGGACCTCAACGATCCGGATGATGCCCTGGCCCGCATCCTGGCGATGCTGCCCGCCGAATGACGGCCGACGAGGCTGGGAATAGCGCGAGGATGAGAGGTCCCGGCGCGCAGCCAAAACCCCGGCGCATACCACTTCGGGAATAGCCACAGCTGCCTATCCCTCCCGCCGGGGCAGTCCCATTCTAGTGCACCGGGATTCCTGATTCAACCGGCTTTACCCCCACAGACGTATAGCATACGTGGCGCACGCCTGATCACCGCTTGCGAAAAACGCGACCGCTTTCGCGGCGTCCCACGGGGCAGGCACCTGCGTGTTTAGTACCAGGCCTGGATCCGCATGGATGCTGGTAGAATCACCAGGTGCTCAGGTTCCCCACGCTACGGTTCGCGGCGGTTGTGCTGGCGCTGCTGGCGGGCGGCTGCGCCGGCGGGACACCAACCCGGCCCGAGCCGGGCTACCCGCCGGAAGCGCCACGCCAGCCCGAACGGCTGGTGGTCGCCGCGCCCGACATCGCGGATCCGCTGGCCTGGTGGCGCGTCAACATCCAGGCGCCGCTGCCGGCGGATGTCTACGCCACTGCCGCACAGGCGCAGGCCGCCAGTCAGGCGGTGGAGATCGCCAACGAGGTGCGGATCGACCACGGTCTGGAACCGGTCGAGCGACTGCCGGAGCTGGACCGCGTCGCCCAGGCCCACGCCCGGGACCAGGCGATCCGCGACTACTGGTCGCACTGGACGCCGGAGGGTCTGGGTAGCGCCCAGCGGATGCTGGCCGGTGGCAACCTGGTGGTGACCGTCGGCGGCGAGAACAGCTCGATCGTCACGCCGGAAATCCACACGCCGGGCCAGATCGTGCAGGGCTGGCTGGGGCACGTCGGCCACCGCGAGCTGCTGCTCAGTTCTAAGGTGCGCTACACCGGCATGGGGGTCTACAATTACGGTCCGGGGGAATGGACCTTCTACGTGCAGCTGCTGGTCGACCTGTCCCCGGAGTGAGCGCGGCGCGGTCAGCCCTCCAGCTGCAGGCTGAGCAGCGTCACATCGTCCTCGATCGGCTGTCCCGGCCCGCGCCAGTTGGCCACGTCCGCCATGATCCGCTCGTGGAGATCCTCCAGCGAGGTCCCGCGCTCGGCGGCGACGATGCGGGCCAGGTGATCCTCGGAGTAGAACTGCCCCTGCTGATTGCGGGTCTCGACCACACCGTCCGTGTAGGCGATCAACCGGTCCTCGGGCTCGAGCTTGAGCCGTGTCACCTCGAAGCTCTCCTCCTTGTGGGGGAACAGCCCGAGCGGCGGGACGCTGGCATGGTAGCGCGCCACGTTGCCGTCCCGCTTGACGTGGAACAACGGCGGATGCCCGGCGACCACCGCATCGACCACGCGCTCACGCGTATGCAGCCGCAGATATACCAGCGTGGAGTAGACACCCGAGGGAAACTCCTCGCTGCAGTAGTGGTCGGCGAGCTGCATCAGCTGCACCGGATCGTGGGTTACGGTCAGGTTTGCCTGCAGGAAGGTGTGGAGCCCGACGGCGGCCAGCGAAGCCGGAATGCCGTGCCCGGAGACGTCGCCGAGGAACAGGGCCAGCATCCCCTCCTCGGGCTCGGCGAGCCCCAGCACGTCGCCGCCCAGACTCTCGCAGGCCTCGTAGCGGTAGGAGACGCGCAGTCCGGTCTTCTCCAGCACGCGCTCCAGCAGCAGCGCGCTGGGCAGCATGCCCTGCTGCATCTGACTGGCGGCGATCAGCGCGCGCTCCAGCTCGCGGTTGCGCAGCGCCAGTGACCGCTCCAGCACCACCATCCGCAGGCCGGCCCGGACCCTGGCCAGCAGCTCGGCGCTGTTGACGGGCTTGGTGATGTAGTCGTCGGCGCCAGAGGCCATGCCCTCGACGAAGTCGGTGTCCTCGGAGCGGGCGGTGGCGATGATGAAGTAGGTGTAGGGCCGGTCCTCCACGCCGCGGATGCGCCCGCAGAGCTCCACCCCGTCGCAGCGCGGCATCACCCAGTCCGAGATCACGAACTGGATATCCTCGGCGGCCTGGAACATCTCCCAGGCCTGCTCGCCGTCCTCGGCAACCAGCACCTCCGCCCCCAGCTCCTGCTCGAGGATGCGCTGCAGCTTGAGGCGCATGACCTTCTCGTCTTCGACAATCAGGATACGTGGTGCTTGTCTAGGCATCGCCTCGTCGCGTGCGGCAGGCCGCGTTGCACCGCACGGCAGCATTGTACAACCTGCACGGCTTCGCGGGCCGCACGCTAGAATGATCGGCGGAGGTCCCCATGAACGTTAGCGAACTGCTGGAGCGCGCCGAGACCTGTCACCGCGAGGTGGCGCTGGAGTACTTCCGCGCCTTTGCCGGACTCCAGGACACGCTCGATACCACCTCGATCCTCGGCAAGTACCCGGAGCTGTACTCGCGTGAAACCTACGACTACGTCCACGGTCTGGATGAGTCGGCGGTCCCCGACGAGCGAGAGCGGCGCTTTTTGAGGATGGTCTTCACCTTCAACTTCCTCACCGACAGCCTCAAGGAACTGACCGACAAGCTGGCCAACGCCGAGTCCGCGGCGGTCGTCGAGCTGGACGGGGAGCAGGTGCCCTACCGCGCCGCGCCGGTGGTGCTCTCCAACGAGCCGGACTGGGAGAAGCGCGGACGGCTGGACCGCGCCTACGTCGCCAAACTGGCGGAGCTGAACCCGCTGCGCGCCGAAGCCGACGGGATCGCCCGCGGGCTGGTGGCGGAACTGGGATATGAAAGCACCATTACGATGATGGAGCAGCTGGGGCGGCTCAGGATCTACCCGCTGCGCGACCTGCTGACGCCGTTCCTGGCCGACACCGAGGGCGCCTATGAGGAGCGCCTGGCCCGCTACGCCGCCGAAGCCGGGCTGGAGCGCGAGCAGGTGCGTCACGGCGACATCGGCTACGTGATGCGCGCCGGCCGCTTCGACGAGCTGTTCCCGCCGCGGGACATGGTGCCCGCGCTGGAGCGCACGCTGAGCGGCCTGGGCATCGACCTGGGCGCCCAGGACAACGTGACCCTCGACCTCGAGGAGCGGCCGAAGAAGTCGCCGCGCGCCTTCTGTATCGGCATCGACGTACCGCGCGACGTGCGGCTGGTGTTGCAGCCCCGGGGCGGCCAGGACGACTACGCCACCCTGTTCCACGAGGCCGGGCATCTGCAGTTCGGGGCCCACATGGCGCCGGAGCTGAGTTATCTCTACCGCCAGTACGGCGACACCAGCGTGCACGAGAGCTACGCCTTCCTGCTGCAGCATCTGGTCAGCGACCCGATCTGGTGGCGCGAGGTGATGCACGCCGACCCCGGGCAGTTCCCGGCCTTTTCGCGCTTCCACCGGCTGTATCTGGTGCGCCGCTACAGCGCCAAGCTGCACTACGAGGTGGAGTACTTCGAGCGCGGCGGCGGGCCCGCTCTGGCCGAGACTTACGCCCGCTGGCTGGAGCGCGGCTGCCGCATTCCCTATCCACGCGAGCGCTACATGGACGACTTCGACTTCGGCTTCTACGTGCTGCAGTATCTGCAGGCCTGGATCTGGGAGCAGCAGCTGCGCGAGTATCTGCGCCGCGAGTTCGGCGAAGTATGGTTCACCGAGCGCCGGGCCGGCGACTTTTTGCGCGAGCTGTGGCGCGACGGGCAGAAGTACGACGTCTGGGAGATCGCTGAGAAGCTGGGATATGGCGGCCTCGACATCGCGCCGCTGAAGGCGGAGCTGCTGGCCTGACGGCCCAGCGGGCTCGTCCCGCGCCCAAAGTGTGCACCTCGAATTGGCCTGCTACTGAGCACTGTGCCCGCGGCGATATGAGGGTAGCATTACTGTAGCTACCGGCACCAATGGGGGCATCGGGTGCCGGACCGAGGTGAGGGTCCGGCCCGGAGTCAGCGGCGCTGGCAGAAGTAACCTTGGGAACTAGAGGGCCTGGTTCTTGGGCCGCCGCGAAGAAGCATATTCAGCCTCATGCCTCGTCGCGGCGGCTCATCGCTTGCCGCCCCGGTATAATTGTCGATACTCGGAGCCAGACAGACACGGGGTGAGAGCAGGTGTCGGGACACAACAAGTGGAGCAGCATCAAGCACCGCAAGGCGGCCCAGGACGCCAAGCGCGGCGCGGCGTTCAACAAGGTCATCCGCGAGCTGGTGGTCGCGGCCAAGGAGGGGGGAGCCGATCCGGCCACCAACTTCGCGCTGGCCTCGGCCATCGAGCGGGCCAAGAGCGTCAATCTGCCCAAGGACACCCTGGAGAAGGCGATCAAGCGCGGCGCCGGCGAGCTGGGCGGCGAGAGCTACGTGCGCACCAGCTACGAGGGCCGCGGTCCGGGCGGCGCCGCCTTCATCATCGAAGTACTGACGGACAACAAGAACCGTACGGTGGCGGACATACGCCACATCTTCACCAAGCACGGCGGGCAGCTGGGCGAGACGGGCAGCGTCGGCTGGATGTTCGAGCGCAAGGGACTGCTGGTGGTCAAGGCCGACAGCTTCGACGAGGACGCGCTGATGGAAGCCTGCCTGGAGGCCGGCGCCGACGACTTCCGGGTCGACGGCGAGGTGGCGGAGATCTACACCGCGCTGGAAGACCTCCAGGGTGCCCGGGGCTGGTTCAGCGAGAGCGCCACCTACGCGGTGCAGAGCGCCGAACCGGCGCTGATACCGAAGGACCAGGTGGAGATCACGGACAAGAAAAGCGCCCGCAAGCTGCTGCGGATGCTGGACGCACTGGACGAGTGCGACGACGTGCAGCGGGTGTTCTCCAACTGGTCGATGAGCGACGAACTGGTCGAGGAAGCTGCGGCGGAATAGAACGCCGCGCCGAGATGGGAGGCCAAGTGGAATCTGACGGCTTGAATACAGATCCCGTCTACTGGCGTATCGTCGGGGTGCTGCGTTCCAAGCTGATCCTGTCTACGGTGCTGAGCTGCCTGGTAATGCCTCAGCTGCTTGTCATCATTTACTTAGCAGGCGGTGCACTGCTCAGCATGCCGGGAGATGCGCGTCGACCGAAACGCAGGGGCGCAACCGCCTGGGCGCTGCTGTACACTGATGTCTCAGCGTTCGTCTCAGTCGTGTCCTGCTTCGGTACGGCAGGGATTCTGATTGCCTTTGCCGACGTATCGCTTTCGTGGCTAGCCGCTGTTGCCCCAGTCTGTGTGGTGCTGCAAATCGCTTACAGCACCACCTCCGTCCGCTATGATCGATGGCTCAAGCGCACCATCGCCGATTCGCCACCTGACCGGCTGCTGGTCCAGCCGGAGCAGGCCCTGGAGGACATCCGCGAGCGCTTGCCACCCGAACTGAGGCAAGTACTGGTTCCACGGAGACCAAGGCGTCCCGAGGATGTCGTGCTCCTGGCTGCAGCGAACCTCGACTGGTATCTGACGCGGTCGCCGGTCATCGTCAGACTCGGCTGGCTGGGTCTGGCGCTGCACTACCTTGCAGTCATCACGGCGGTCGTGCTGATTGTCGTCCCGACGCCGGACGCCGCGCCCTTCTACATGCTCTTGATTGCCTGCCCGGCGGCCGTGCTGTGGATCTGGGAAGTGCGCCGCCGGATTCTCTCGGTCAACAGGTTGTGGCAGTATCTGGAGCGGCGAAAAGAGCTGGTCGAGGAAGCCGCGGCGGAGTAGGGCCCGCGGGATGTAGAATAGCGGTGCGGATGCTTGGGGCGCGATACTGAATTGAGCATACGGAGGCGGATCATGGCGAATCCCATTTGTCACGTGGAGTTCGTGTCGGCGGACATGAGTGAAACCACGGCGTTCTACGAGCAGGTCTTCGGCTGGGTGACCACCCCGATGGGCGACGAGTACAGCCTGTGGCATCCCGGCGATGACGCGATGGGCGGCGGCTTCACCCTCAGGAAGCCCGAGGACGTCAAGGACACCCAGCGGACCATCGCCTACATCGAGGTCGAGGACATCGAGGCCACGCTGGCCAGCATCGGGCGGCACGGCGGCCAGACGGTCTACCCCAAGACCCGGATCAGCGAGGAGCACGGCTACTTCGCGATGTTCACCGATCCCCACGGCAACATGGTCGGCCTCTGGAGCAAGAGCTAGCCAGCGTGGGCGCAATGCCGGCAGCCGACGACGCGCTGTGGCAGGCACTCTGCGCGATGTTCGCTGACCGCCCGGAGATCGTCCGGGGCAAGTGCTTCGGCTCACCGAGCCTGTACTTCGTCGACCCGGACGCGCCCGTCGCGCGCGGTAAGCGGCCCAGGCGCCGGCTGTTCGCGTTCATACACGGCGACGCGGTCGGACTCAAGCTGACACCCGGGATGGTGGACGACCTGCTGGGCGAGGAGGGCTTCGCGCCGTTCACGCCCTACGGGATGGGGCAGATGAAGAACTGGGTACTGCTGACACCGGAGTCGCCTCAGAGCCTGAGGGAGCACGAGGAGTTGCTGGAGACGTCACTGGCGATTGTGTCGGGGGGCAGGTAGCAGGGGGCTTCAGCCCCCTGACATTACCGTCGTTGACGGGTCAATCGCGGGGTTGAAACCCCGCCCGCCGAAGTGCGGGTAGCAGGGGGCTTCAGCCCCCTGATTGACCGCGCGAGCATCCGAATCGCGGGGATGAATCCCCGCCTACCTTGTTCTTTGGGGACGCGCGCTCTCCGCTACATGCTCTTCAGCGCCTGGATGCGGTCCTCGGTGGCCGGATGGGTGGAAAAGGCGTTGGCCCAGAAACCGCGGCGGGCCTTCTGCTTCTGCGGATGGTCGATGAACATCGCCGACAGCTCTTTCTCGACCTGGGGCATCTTCACGTCGCTGAGGCTGATCTTGTTCAGGGCGCCGACGAGGCCGTCGGGATTGCGCGTCAGCTTGACGGCGGTGGCGTCGGCCAGGTACTCGCGGTTGCGGCTGAGCATCAGGTTCAGCAGGTTGGCAAAAACCGGCGCCAGGATCAGAAACACCAGCCCGACCAGCATCAGCACGCCGGCCCCGCTGCCCGAATCGCGGCTCTTGCGGCTGCCCCCGCCGCCCCAGAACAGAATCCGCACCACCAGATGGCTGAACATCGCGATCCCGCCGACCAGCACCGCGGAGACTCCCATCAGCAGGATGTCGCGGTTGTAGACGTGGCTCATTTCGTGGGCGATCACCCCTTCCAGTTCCTGGCGGTCGAGCTTCTCCAAGAGGCCGGTGGTCACCGCGATGATGCTGTGCTGGGGATCGCGGCCGGTGGCGAAGGCGTTGAGCGCCGGGCTCTCGATCACGTAGGCTTTGGGGATCGCCGGCAGCCCGCAGGCCAGCACCAGCCCCTCCACCGAGTCGATGAAGTACTTCTCGATGTAGACGCTCGGGTTGGCCGGGCGCGCGCCCACCAGCCGGGTGATGATCGAGTCCGAGTACCAGTAGCTGATGCCGGTGCCGAACAGCGCGAAGATCACGCAGAAGACCAGCAGGATGGAGCTCAGCTCCGGCTCGATCAGATAGCCGACGACCCACCCCAGTGCCGCCATGAAGACGATGAAGCCCAGGATCAGCAGCGTCGTCTTGGTGCGGTTGGCCGCGATGTGATGCTCGAATCCGTAGCCCATTGCCGATATTGTATCGCCTCGGCGCCGCTCTTGGCCTATGGGCCGAGCGCGTAGAGCGTATCCTCGTGCATCACGTAGAGCGTACCGTCCGGCCCCAGCTGGGGCTGGGCCTGCGTCTCGCTGAGCGTGGCATTGCGCCACAGTACCTGGCCGTCGGGGCCGATCGCGATCAGACCGTCCAGATCCTGGACATAGACCATGCCCTCGTCACTGATCGCCGGCGCCGTGGGGCTGCGCAGCAGTCCCTCGTAAGTGCACTGCAGCCGGCCGTCGCTGGCGTAGACGTACAGGCCGTTGAGTTCGCTCACGACACAGACCGTCCCGTGCGAGTTGGCCGCTGACCGCGGCTCCGCGTAGTGGATGTAGCCCCCTCCCCCCGGCGGGCCCAGCTGCCGCTGCCAGCGCTCCTGCCCGTCGTCACCAATCGCGTGGAGCAGGCCGTCCGCGGTCGCGAGGTAGATCACACAGGCCCCGCTGACCGCCGGCAGGGCGCTGGCGCAGTCCGGGATCGCCGTTCGCCACCTGACCTCGCCCTCCGGACTGACGCTGACCAGCTCGTTGCCCAGCGTCGTGAAGTAGGTGTTGCCCGCGCTGTCCACCTGCGGCCAGATGTTGTCGTGGGTGCCGCCGGTTTCGACGGTCCAGGCCCGCCGGCCGTCCCTGAGACTGTGCGCCGCCAGCATCCGGCCGTCGAGAAACAGCGACAGCTCGGCCGTCACGTTGTTGCCCTGGAAGTTGCCGTCGAAATCGAAGGGCATCTCCCACTCAATCAGCCCGTCGGGCCGGATCAGGTACATGCTGCCCGTCAGCGCGGTGGACTGGCTGGCGTAGTCATAGGTGGTCTGGCAGATGATGATGCCGCCGCCCGGCACCGGCTCGTAGCAGACCCAGGGCGACTGCGCGCTGTAGGGGCAGCGCCACAGCTCGCGGCCGCGGGGGCTGAGCGCAATCACGCCCGAGTCCGCGCAGAGCAGAACCGTCCCGTCGTCGCTCACGCCGTGCTGGGTGTGCTGCATAGGGCCGGCCTCGAGACTCCAGCGCACATGGGCGTGCTCGACGCGGTAGCGCTGCCAGAGCCAGCCGCCCATCAGCGCCAGATAGACCAGCGCCAGCGCGGAGCAGGTCAGGATGGTCAGGCGCGTTCGATTCACTATCGACCCCCGGTCAGGCTACCTGAGGCAAGTGTAACAGAAGCGCAGCGGGCGGCTAGGCGCCGATCAGGTTGTTCCTGGCGGCGTAGGCACCGACGCCGGTCATGGCCAGCAGGCCGGCGGCCACGGCGATCACGCTCATCAGGCTGGCGCTGAGCACGGTCTCGCCAACTTCGATCGAGAGCGCCAGGTCGCCCAGCTCCCACTGCGCGGCCAGCAAGAGCTCGCCCGCGCCGGGAAGCAGCAGCGCGATCAGGCCGCAGAGGATCAGGCCCAGCGCCACCTTCTCGCCGCTGGAGAGCAGCCTGAAAGCGTAGACTGCATCGCGCCAGCCACGGCGCGGTGCGATGAGCTCGGGCGCGGGCAGCCGCCTGATCGCGGCCATCACGTTCTGCCTGAACTGAGGCGACAGCTGCATGCCCCGCTGCTGGCGGAGCAGCCTTTCCACCTTGTCTACTCTCTCCTCACTCATCTTCTCGTCCTCTTTCATCATAACTCACCCGACGCCCACGCGCCTCAGAGCTCCAGCGCCGCCGGATCCAGCAGCTCGGCCAGCCGCAGCTTGCCGCGCCGGATCTGGGTGCGCACGGTGTTGAGGTTCATCGACATGGCCTCGGCGATCTCCTCGTAGCTCAACTCCTCGAAGTAGTACAGCGCCAGACACGTCCGCTGCTGCTCGGTCAGCTGCGCAAGACCCTGGGCCAGCGCGCGGCTGCGGACCGTCTGAAGCGCCTGGCCCGTCCGCTGATCCTCGGGCTGCTGGCCGCTCTCCATCGCCTCCTCGACGCTCTGGCTCAGGGGCCTGCGCGACTGCTTCTTCAGGTGCCCGCGCGCCACGTTCATCGCGATGCGGTAGATCCAGCTGGAAAGCTTCGCCTCGCCACGGAAGCCGGCGATGCCCTTGTAGACGTTGACGAAGGCGACCTGCGCCAGGTCCTCGACGTCGGCGCCGGCCACCCCCTGCGCCGCGATCGCGCCGGCGACCAGGTTCGAATAGCGGTCGATGATTTCGCCGAACAGGTGCTGCTCGCCCGCGGCGATCCGCCGGCACAGCTCAAGCTCCTGAGGGGCGCTCCTCACTCGGCTTGCTACTCCTTGCTGGGCAATCGTCTCGGTTCTCATTCTAAAGCACCCTCTACGACGGTGGTGGCGGAATCAAGTGCCGATCCCGTAGCAGAAGTAGGAGCGCGGACACTCAGCGTGAGTTTCAGCATCCTGGGAGTGCCGGCATCCTGCCGGCATCCCCGCTGGCGCAAGCGCCCCTGCTTGCGGACGCTAGTCGCGAGCACGGAGGCTCGCGCTACCCAGCAAAGCGGCGATCCCGCCTGGCGGGACGTCGCCCGCACCACTGGATTGACCACAGAGATCACAGAGGTGGGATAGCGGCAGAGCACCTCGATCAGTGGGGCAGGCTGCCAGCCTGCCATTTCCGGATCGCAGGCAAGCTGCCTGCGCCACTGGCCGTGGGTATCCCAAGCACGGGCCGGCGCGGGGTCCGGCCCCTACGGCCGGTAGGCGCGAAGCCTCTTCGCGCTGCTGGATATGCGGCGCATAAGGTGCGCGGCTACCACCCCTGCAGGCGCCGCTCGCGGATCAGATACCACGCCAGCCACACGCAGTAGACCGCCGCGGCGACGAAGGTATGAGCCGCAATGCCGTTCCCGACCGCATCGATGATGTCGGTGCGCTGATTGGCCGTCTGGGCGTTGATCATGCCGCTGATCAGGACGTCGCCGTAGATGCACACGGGGATCATCAGCACGGCCGCGACGATGCCCAGCTGCTTCATGAACCGCGCAGGATGCAGGAGCGCCAACGCCAGGATAACGAAACCCAGGACACTGATCTGCCAGCACATCACGAACAGCTCATCCAGATCGGCGACTACGCCCGTCCAGATGAAGAGGCCCCAGGGCACGACAGAAAGAAGCACCGCACACGAACCGACGATGCACAGCCAGCGGAACTCGGTCGCCATCGCGGGCGGCACGACCGCCAGCGCGAACTCGCTGTCCCAGGCGTCGCCGGGGGGCTCCTTTCTCCGGCGGCTCTCCGCCAGATTGTCCACGGGCTGCACGTCGCGCTTCAGGCCGGTGCGCGGGGCGTTCTCGGTATGGCCGCAGCCCGGGCACTCGTAGTAGATCGCGTGGGTGATCATCCGGCGGCCGCAACGCGGGCATGGTTTGGGCGCCTTCGGCCGGCGGCCCTTGCCGCCCCAGTCGATCGGCCACCACCCCGATCCCCGATATAAGCCCATACAGCCTGAGTCTACCCCCGGACAAGGATACGCGCCGCCTCCAACTCCCGTAGCGGCGACGGTCCCGCCTGGGGCGGGATCGCCGGATTCAATCGGCGGCACGGCGGCCGC
>CAZSSB010000036.1:0-12090 GCA_964609245.1 uncultured Planctomycetales bacterium
TTCAGGAAGAGGTGGACCTGCACTACGTACCGCAGGTTGACGCGGGGTTCATTCAACTCGGGGTACTCAAGGACTCCGCCGGTGTGCCGGCGGGCGTGCGCGTGACCTGGGTGAAGTCGGAGTCATCGCGGATCGACGGCTATTACGTTTACCGCGACACGGTCTCGCTGCCGTCGGGCGATCCCAGTGGCTACGAGAGTAAGCGGGTGTCGTCCAAGATCACGCATGACGGTGGCGCGGGGACGACCCAGTCGTGGGATAACGAGTTCAGTCCGGATGTGGATGATGTCTACTACTACGCGGTGACGGCCGTCAATGACACCAACGACGAGAGTGATTTCTCCACTTCGGTGTCGATTACGATCGCCGAGCACGAGATCGACTCAATCACCACATCCGACGTCAGCATCGGCGATGAGGTCACAATCACCGGTGACTACTTCGGCTCCGAGCGTGATACGGACAAGGTGTACTTCACCGATGCGGACGACAGCACCACGGTGGAGGCGGCCACCTACGTAAGCTGGAGCGCCACCGAGATTGTGGTGACGGTGCCCTACAAGGCCGCCGATGGTCCGATCGGCGTGCAGATTGGCTCGAACACCGTCTACAGCTCGGATGACATCAGCTACAACGAGCCGGCGATCACGACGGTCAATCCGACCGAAGACTGGGTCAATCACAACACGATCACCTTCACCGGTACCGACTTCGGTCCGGCGCCGGGTAGCGGCGGCACGGATTCCCACGTTTACTTCGGTACCACCGAAGCAACCGGCGCCGATCTGGTCAGCTGGACTGACACCCAGATCGAGGCCAAAGTACCCTCGACCGCAACTGGCAAGACGGTGCAGGTCAAGGTTGACGTGGCGGGCAACGAAAGCAACACCAAGGACTTCGTGATTCTGCCGCACATCGACAGCCTCAGTGACGACAGCGGAAATACCGGTGATTCGATCACGCTGACCGGCACGAACTTCGGCAGTACGCAGAGCACCGGCTTCGTCACTGTTGACGGTGAGACGGCGTCGGTGAGCAGCTGGAGCAATACGTCGGTTACGATCACAATTCCGGCTAAAGCGCTCGACGGTGATATTGTCCTCACCCGTGACGACAGCAAGGAAACCGAGGGCGTGGGCTTCGACGTGGTGCCGACGCTGGACAGCTTCACGCCGTCACGGCGGCTGGTTGGGGAGGACGTGACGATCTCGGGCAGCGGCTATGGCGCGGCGCGTGGCAGCAGCAAGGTGACCTTCGACGGCGGCACAGGCATCGATGCCACGGCCTACACAAGCTGGTCGGAGGATGAGATTGTGGTCACTGTGCCGACCGACGCGGAGACCGGTACTATCACGGTGACGATATACGACACCGACGTCAGCGGCAGCGACGACGACGACGCCACCAGCAGCAGTAGTGTCCACATCATTCTTGAAGCGCCGACGATTGATGACCTTGGTCAGCTGTAACAACTGGTAGGCATTCAACCGGGGTGGAGCCGTTCCCGAAGCGGCTCCACTTACCGATGTCACAAAGGGCTTGAACGCATGAGTAAACAGCAGTGGTTCGTCCTGGTAGTGGCCGGCCTGGGCCTGCTGGCCGGTTGCGGCGGCGGTGGTACGCTGTCCGGCGACCTCGGTACTGCGGAAGGCCGCCTGGCGGCGCCGCGGATGGTCTCAGTGACCGCCAAGACCGCCTCCGGCGCACCGGTCGGGATCTACGTTACCTGGACTCGCGAGCCCGATCCGCGCGCGCAGGGCTACTATCTGTATCGCTACACGGAGAGCACCCGGCCGCCGGAACCCGGACCGGACGACAACCCGCCGTTCCCGATCGATCTCAGAACCAATGATGGTGAGATGATTCCGCAGCCCGACTCTGGCGACTACGTTACCTTCAACGACATCTTCGAGTTGCAGGTTGGGATGACCTACTACTACCGGGTTACGGTCGTCGACGATGACGAGCCACCTCAGGAAAGCTACCCCAGCGACGAGGCCAGCTGGATGGTGCATGGCCAGAATGTAACGGGGCTGGCGCCCACGGAGGCCTACTGGGGCGAAGATGTCACGATCACGGGTGACACCTTCGGTGTCTACGACGAGGGAACGGACGAAGTCCACTTCCTCGGCGTGGACAGCAGCCAGGTGGCGGGCGAGATCGTCAGCTGGACGGATACCGAGATCGTGGTCACCGTGCCCGAGGACGTGGTCACCTCGCCACTGGGCGTGGTGATTGGTTCAACCATCGCGTTCACCGACGATGACCTGTCGATCCTCAACCCGATCATTACGGACATCGATCCGGCGATCGGGTTTGTCGAGCAGGATCTGACCGTCAGCGGTCTCAGATTCGGCAGCGACCAGGGCGAAAGCACGGTGATCATGGGTACGACCGACGTGACGGCGCAGGTCAGCAGCTGGGCCGATGACCAGATCGTGCTGACGGTGCCGGCTGAAATCGGCCGCGGCTCCGCGCGCGTTACCGTGGGCGGCCATCCCAGCAATCGCAAGCTGTTCATCGCCCGGCCCGAGATCCTGGAGCTGAGCACCAGTTCGGCGCAGGAGGGCGAGCTACTGACGATCACAGGACGGCACTTCGTGCTGCCGGCGGGAGAAGTCGAGCTGGACGGGGCGACGCAGCTGCAAGTCGAGAGCTGGACTACGGATTCGATCACCGTGACGCTGGCCGGGGATACCGGGTCGTATCTGCTGTCGGTGGTGTCCAACGAAGGACACCGCAGCAATGACATGGAGTTCGAGATCGTCGAGCCGCTGGCGATCGCACTTAGCGGGCTTGACCCGGCGGAGATCTACCGGCCCGACGCTCCGCCTGCGATCGGCGTGACGACGGCCGCCGACGCCGAACGCGTGGAACTGATCATCGACGACGCCGTCGCGGGGGACCCCTCGACCACGCCGCCGTTCGATGATCTGGTGCTGCCGGTGGACTTGCTGCGCAACGGTTTCCACGAGGTCAAGCTGCGGGCCTACCGCCGCGCGATCGTGGCGGACAGCGACAGCATCATGGTGACATCCTATTCGCTGGTCGGCGACGTCAACGCGGACGGGCTGGTCAACGACGATGACCGCCTGGCACTGATCACGCACCTATGGCTGACCTCCGCCGATCCGGGCTACCGGGCCTGGTATGACCCCAATGAGGACGGGCTGGTCAACGAGGCCGATCTCTCGGCCGTGGGATATCACTGGGACGAAGCGCTGGAGCTGTAGGGCGCGGGAGATCCGAAGCGCGGCGGGGCGGCAGCTACTTGCCGAGAATCGGGATTCGCAGCTCGTCGGGCAGTCGGCGCGCCGCCTCCTTGCGGGTCAAGGCGGAAGCGCGGTCACCAACGCGCGTCAGGAAGCCGAATACCTCCCGCGGGTAGTGCTTGCTGATTTCGCGCAGCGTCCAGCCGATCGCCTTGCGGATGAACACCTCGGTCTCGGGCAGCCGCTCCTCGAAGGTCGACCAGGCGTACTCACTGGCCAGCCGCTGCTCGCGGGCCGGTATGATGTGGACCAGGATCGACGCCCGCCGGGTCCACATGCATTCGTCACTTGACCAGGCCCGCACCGGTTTGAACACAGCGGTCTCGAAGTCCAGCGCCATCGGGCTGAGGATGCGCAGCGCCAGCGCGTCCAGCTCGGCCCAGCCCGTGCACTCGCGGCTCATCGCCCGCAGGCCGTCGAGATCGTCGGGAGTCAGGACGCGCCGGGCCTGCTCCATCAGCCACAGCGCAGCCATCCGATCGTCGAACCACTCCGACCGCCACAGCTCGCCGATCAGTGGCAGATGCTCGTCGCGGCTGAACTGCTTCTCGGGGAAGACCTGTTGCGAGATCTCCCGCAGCTTCTCGGTCTTCAGTCCATGGAATGACAGCGATGACTTGTGATAGGCCTGCTGCTCCTGGGCTTCAGTCGGGTCGCCCGCTTCGGTCATCAGCGTGCGCAGCTGGTCTATCCTAGTTTCGCCCATTGTGCTACCCCTGTCCGATGGCTTCCACCGGATCCACTCCCTGATCTAGCTTACTATAGTCTAGCTCGCTGCCGTACATGCTGTGCGGAATCAGGTAGACGACGATCATCACCACGGCGGCCGCGACGGTAATCCAGCGCCACAGCGGGCAGATCTTCACGCTGCGCCAGCCCAGTGCCAGCGCGGCCACCAGCCAGCAGAGGAACATGATCAGCGTCTTGTTGTCGGTCAGGTCCCAGCCGAAGGGCACGCCGGTCCAGGCCGCGCCGAAAGCATGGTGCTGCACGACCGGACCCAGGATCATCCCGCCCAGCAGCATCAGTCCCAGCGTCGTCCAGGCCATCCAGCGCATGCCGGGTCGGTTGAGCAGAGCTTCCAGCAGGGTGCGGATGCCCCAGAGTACGGCGAAGAAGATGAAGACCACGTGGCTGGCCAGCGCCCAGGCCGGCACGGCCCCCTTGAAGCGCAGTACGACCGTGCGGTCCGCCGGCACCTGCACTTGGCTTGCGCCGTCACTGAGCAGCAGGTAGTACTCCAGCTTGCCGGCCATCGGCTGGCTGGGCAGCTCGCCAACCAGCTTGCCGTCGTGGGGAGTGAGCGGCACGTCGGCGTAGTCGTCGGCCGTCTTGTAGCGCTTCCAGTGCAGCATGCCGCTGACGCTGGCGCCGGGGTCGGGAATCTCGACGCGCGCGGGCAAACCGCTGGTCGCGCTGCGGATCAGCTTGTGGCGGTAGGTCTCGCCGGCTACGGTGAAGCTGCCACGCTTGGGATGGGTCGGGCCCGTCAGGCGCTGGTAGACCGCGCTGCCGGCCATTAGCACTGCGGCCAGAATCCACAGCACGACGCCCACCCAGCGGCGGGGGCGTGGCGCCGTCGGCACTTTCTCCGCGGCGCGCTGCAACTGAGCATCGTTCTCTATGTGGTTCATAAGACGCGAATTATAACGGTATACCACCGCGGCGGCCAGATTCACGGCATCCAGCCTTCAGCCTATAATGGCCGCAGGAGGACGACCATGAGTCACGCCTGGCACGACGTCGGAATCGGTGACGACGCCCCGCGTGAGTTCCACGCCGTCGTCGAGATCCCCAAGAACAGCAAGGTCAAGTACGAGCTGGACAAGGAGACCGGGCTGATCAAGGTGGACCGCGTGCTCTATTCCTCGGTGGTCTACCCGGCCAATTACGGCTTCATCCCGCAGACGCTGGGCGACGACCACGATCCGCTGGACGTGCTGGTGCTGATGCAGGAGCCGGTGGCGCCGCTGAGCATCCTGCGCGTCAAGCCGATCGGGATGATGACGATGGTGGACCAGGGCGAGAACGACGAGAAGATCATTACCGTCCACCTCGACGACCCCGAGTACTTCGATTTCGGCCACATCAATGAGCTGCCGCCGCACCGGCTGGAGGAACTGCGCAGTTTCTTCGAGGACTACAAGAAGCTGGAGCGCAAGGAGGTGGCCGTCCAGGACTTCCTGGGACCGGACCAGGCGATCGCCGCCGTCGAGCACTGCATGCAGCTCTACCGCAAGCTGTTCAGCGGCCTCAGCCACAGCAAGGGCCTGCGGCGGTGACCAATGCCCCGTCTTGAGCGTCTCTGAATGTGTACTGCTTTTTCGGTCCGGTCTGCGCGGAGGTCATGGCGGAGATGTCAATGCACCCAGGGGATGGACAAACAGGGGGGCAAGCAGCCACAGCCGCGACCCTGCCCGCGGGGTCAAGGGGACAACTGCGCACGCTATACCGCGCCCTGAGACAGCCGCTGCGAAGGTGGTGGCTGCGCGTCGGTCTGTGGTGGATACTCGCCTGGGCGCTGCTGGTGTTCCTGGCGCACATCGACTTCAAACTGCTCCTGGCCTGGGGCGTGCCGGTAAGCCCACCGACGTTCAGGCTCCTGCAGTTCCAGGCGAACTCCGGTCCTGCGGTGTGGATGGCGGCCGATATGCTGCTGCCGGCACTCTGGCTCTGGGCTGCTGCCATCGCGGTTTCCGAGATCCGCAAGATGTTCAGCGAGGTTGCAGCGCCTGAGCTGGCGGTCAGCCGCGCCGCGCAGTTCGGTGTTGCGCTTGTGCAGGGAGCGCCGCTGCTGCCCATCGCCGCTCTGGGCATCGTCTACACAGCGATGGCGCGGCGAACGATGTACGATGGCCCGTTCAGCCTTGGACCGCCGGTCGCTGGGACTTCCGGCTACAGCCAAGGCGAGAGTTGGACGATCCAGCACTTCCTGAACAACGGCCTGAGTGGTCTGGTGGGTGACATTGTCCTGGTCATGGTCCTCGTTGCGCTCTTCGTGCTGACGAGCCGGATCCGCTACAGCCTGATCCTGCTGGTGGCGGTCAAGCTGGGATCGATCGTCCACGTTTTCGCCTCACTCCTGCCCACACCACCTGGCTACGAGTACGCCAATCTGGGGCCGAGCCCAGTGCCGTACACCTGCTGGCTCGGCCTGCTGGCCGTCGTGGTGATGCTCTGGGGTCTGTGCCGGCGCTGCGCCTGGGTGGCGTGGTCTGCCTACGGTCTGCTGGTTGCGGGATCCGCCGTGGCTGTTCTCCAGCGCTGGGCTGTTCCGTTGCCCCCGTTTGAACCGCCGGCGCCACTGCGAGTTGCGCTGACTACTGTGGCGGACACCGCCTCACACCTGTTCACCAGGGGCCAGACCTTCCTGATGCCGCTGCGCGATGATGCGTCGGGCCTGCTGCCGGGTGCGCATAGGCTGACGGTCTATGCCGCGGAGGCAAAGGTTGATCTTCCGGAGGCCTGGTCGGCGTTGATCCTCGCGGTGGCGATCAACGCACTGTGGCTGGCCCTGGTCTGGGCCGTCGTGAGCCGGTGTATGACGGAGCGAGCGCCTGACCTCGCCGTTGACTGACGCCCGGGAAGGCTACACCGCGTGTACGCAGAAGCCGTCGATGAACGTCGCCAGCACGTGGTGGCGCGGGTCGAGCACGTCGCCGTCGGCGATGAACAGATCAGCGTCCTTGCGCGCCGCCAGGCTGCCGATCCGCTTCTCCAGGCCCATGTGGCGCGCCGCGTTGATCGTCATCACGTCAATCGCCGCCGTCTCGGGCAGGCCGTCCTTGACCGCCACTGCCGCCTGCAGCATGATGTACTGCAGCGGGATCACCGGATGGTCCGTGCTCAGCGCGACGTGTACGCCGGCCTTGTGCAGCACGCCGAGGGTCCTGGTGTTCCGCTCCCGCAGTTCGTACTTGGCGCGGCTGGTCAGCGTCGGGCCGACGTCGCACATGACCTTCTCGCGGGCCAGCACGTCCGCCACTTTGTGGCCCTCGGTGGTGTGCTCCATGATCAGGCGAAAGCCGAACTCCTGGCTGAGGCGCACCGCGGTGTAGATGTCGTCGGCGCGATGGGCGTGGTAGCGCACCGGGTATTCGCCGCGCAGGGCGCCGGCGATGTTCTCCAGCTTGCGGTCGCGTTTCCAGGGCTCCTTGTCGCGGTCGGCCTTCTTCTTTTTCTGCCAGGCCTTGAGCTTGGCCTCGTAGTGCAGCGCCTCGTCGAAAGCCGCGCGTACCCCCGCCGCGCAACCGAAGCGCGTGCCGGGGAACTTGTTCTGGCTGCCGTAGACGCGGAACGGGTTCTCGCCCAGCGCCATCTTCAGCCCCTGCCGCTCGTCGATCAGCATCTCATCGACCGTGCGCCCGTACATCTTGCAGGCGATGCACAGCCCGCCGATCAGGTTGGCGCTGCCCGGGAAGATGCCGGCCGCGGTCACGCCCGCCGCCGCCACCTCCGGAATCGCCAGGTCGCAGGGGTTGATGCTGTCCTTGATGTTGAGGTGCGCCGTGTTGGGGTCGCTGTACTCGTTGCCATGGAAACCCACTGCGCCGGCGCCGTCCTCGAAGCAGCCGATGTGGGTATGGGGGTCCAGCAGGCCGGGGTAGATCCGCAGCCCGCCGCAGTCGATCACCAACTCGCCCAGATCCGGCGGGGCGGGGCGGTGACCAGCCGGCGTGATCGGCCCGTCGAGCCAGCGCCGGTAGGCGTCGTGCAGCAGCCGCCACTGCGCACGCTTGGCACCGCGCGGGACGGCGGACCTGCCCACCGACTTGATTCTGCGACCGCCGATGACGACGGTGGCCTTGTCATCGAACTCGCCCTGGCCGCGATAGACGCTGGCATTCTTAAGGTAGATCGACATGGGCCAATAATAGTCCATGGCCTGCCGCGGCTGTCGCCAGCGTTATAATGCGGGTGGCCAGACCATGAGGAGGAGATGGTGGCACCAGCCCTGCGAGGCAAACAACCGCTTCCCGAACTGCCCCCCGAGTATTTCTGGAAGAGCTACAAGGATCCGCTGACCGGCAAACCCTTCTCTGCGGTGGCGGTCAAGCGCAGCGCGCACTCCATCAAGTCCCGCGACCCGGACTTCGGCCCGCGCTACGACGGGATCAACCCGCTGTGGTACCAGGTGATCGTAGCGCCGTCGGGCTTCGCCGCCGAGGATGCGCTCTTCAAGCGCTCGCCGCAGATGCTGCTGCGCCACGCGGACGCACTCCGCGAGCACATCGAAGGCCTGCCCCCGCAGCGGGACTTCAACGTGGTGCGCGACCTGCCGATGGCCTGTGAGGCCTACTCCCTGGCACTCAGCCTGGTGGGCTACCTGCGGCTGGCCAAGCACGAGATCGCCAGCCTGGCGCTCAGAACCAGCTGGCTGTACCGCGACTGGGCCGACGAGGGCAACGAAGCGGCGGCGCGGCAGGTGCTGACGATGCGGCGCATGGCGCTGGAGCACTACCTGGTCTCCTACGAGACGGAGGACATCAGCAAGCTCAAGATCGGCGGGCCGGGCGTCGGCTACCTGATTGCCGAGCTGCTGCGGGAGCAGGGCAAGTTCGACGAGAGCCTGCGCTGGTTCAGCCGGATCGTGACCGACAAGGCGATCGGCACGGAGATCAAGCGCCTGGCGCGCAATCAGATGGACCTCTGCCGCGAGCAGCGCAGCACGGCGCTGGACAGCGGCGACTATGAGCGGCCGCAGCCGCAGCGGATGACCGAGCGCGCCGTGTATCAGGTCTACCGCGACCAGGCGCACTGGCTCAACGCCCAGGCGGAGTCGAGCGGACTGAGCGCCAGCGAGGTGCTGCGCGCGCTGATCGAGGCCGTCAAGCTCAGCGGGATCGACGTCAGCAGGTTCGGCAGCGAGCGGGAACTGACCGACTGGCTGGCCAAGCAACTGGGCGAGTAGGTTGGCCGACCGCCGCCAGTCTGGATAACGCGTTACAATAAGGACAAAGCCCCGGTTGGGGCCCGAGGAAGGGATGGAGCACAGCGGGACGAGCGGCGGCGCACTGGTCGACGCCGAGGCCCAGCCGCGCGCGGAACGGGCGGCCATGCAACGCCAGCGGCTGACGATGCTGGTCGGCGCGGATCTGCACGGCTCGCGCGAGGGACTGGCCTGGTTCTGCGCGCAGGCGACGGCGCTCAAACCTGATCTGCTGGTGTTCCTCGGCGACTTCGCCAACGACGGTCCGGTCAGCCGCATTCGCGAGGTGCTGCGCGAGTGGCGGGATCTGGCGCCGCACTGCTTCGTGGTGCCCGGCAACTGGGACCCGCGCGAGGCGCTGCACTGCCTGGACGTCGAGGCCTACGACGGGCTGAGGCACCTGCACAAAAGCAGCGCCGCGCTGGCGGGCTACGTATTCAGCGGCCTGGGCGGCAGCCTGCCGACGCCGATCGGGACCACCCCGCTGGAGATGCCCGAGGACAGCCTGGTGCCGCCCTTCGCCGCCCACCTGCCGGCCGACGTCTGGCTGCTGCACAACCCATTGCGCGGCTTCCGCGACCGCATCGCATCCGGAGCGCACGTCGGCAGCGAGCAGCTGCTCGGGCTCCTGAGTGAGCAGGAGCCACCGCCGCTGCTGGTGCTCAGCGGACACATCCACGAGGCTCACGGCGCGGAGAGCAACGGCGCGACGACCTTCGTCAATCCCGGCTCGCTGCAGGAGCGGCGCGCCGCCTGGATCACGCTGGATGCCGGACAAATCAACACGGAGATGCTGGAAGGGTGATGAGCAGCGAGATGCAGCCAATCTCGATCGTGATTCCCACCTACAACGCGGTGGGGCAGGTCGAGGGGCTGCTGACGCGGCTGGCGCACTTCCACCAGAAGTACGGCGACGACTTCCAGGTGATCGTTACCGACGACTGCTCGGGCGATGACACCCCCGCCGAGATCCGGCGCCGGTTCCCCTGGGTCGAGGTGCTGGAGAACCGCCAGAACCGCGGCTTCGGCGCCAACGTGATGGCCGGAGTGCAGCTGGCGCGGCATCCCTATTTGGCGACGCTCAACAGCGACATCGAGCTCGTCGGCAATCCCTGCAAGGAATTGATCGACGCCCTGGAGCGTGACCAGGGGCTGTTCGCGGTGATGCCGCTGATCTTCAACCGCGATCTGGACAAGGTCGAGAACCTGGCGCGGCTCTATTGCCACCGCGGTCTGTGCTGGCATACCGAGCTGGCCGAGGAGGGCGACTGGAGCAGTTCACTGCGCGACCTGCTGTCCAGCTCGACCGACGCCAAGGCGCGACTGCGCGACATCGGTTCCCGCGCCAGGCCGATCCAGAGCGTGCTCTGCGGCGCGGCGTTTGCCTGCCGGCGCGACCGGTTCCTGCAGCTGGGTGGTTTCGATCTGCGCTACCAGCCGTTCTACTGGGAGGACGTGGACCTCGACTACCGCGCGCGGCAGAAGGGCTGGCGCTGCGCCACGGTGCCGGCCTGCGCCGTGATTCACCGGCACTCCGAGACGATCGACCGCTACCACCGCGGCCGCAAGCTGCTCTATCTGCGGCTCAACCAGCTGCGCTTCGTCGTGGCGCACCAGCACGCGCTGATGAAGAGCGCCGGCCTGCGCTACCAGCACCTGTGGTGGACCGCCCGCGCGCTGAAGGAGTGCCTGGGCGGCTACCCCGCGCTGCGCAGCGCCTACTGGCGCGCCGGCCTGGGAATGAAGGACTTCTGAGCGGCTGCCATGCCGGCTCAGCCTGTTGTCGTCAGTGAGTCCAACTAGCTTGGCGTAGTGGAGCCTGGGTGTCTGTGTTATGACCGCTGGCCTGTTATACTTGCGACACAGCGTACCGCTGAGTGAACGGGAGGCTGGCATGAGCCACCACAACATGGCTAGGCTGATAGCCGCCATCACTTCGATTCTGCTCGCCGTAGCTTTCGCGGGCTGCGGGAGAGGTGAAGGTGACCTGACTTCCGCCACAGCCGCCCCGCCGTCAGACGCAGCGTTGGACGGTGCAGCGAATCCCGCCTGTGCTGCGGGAGATGCCGCCGGGACACCGACCGCGCTGGCAGAAGCCATGACTGCTATCAAGGCCAGCGAGACTCCACCAGGGGTAGACCCAGGGCTCTGGGTCGAATTGACGGCGGAGCTAATGCGGGTGCTCTCCAACAGTGGTGCGAGGGACATCACCATGCATCCGCCGGAGGGCGAGCACAATCACGTCCGTGATCTGTGGTTGACGGAAGATGGCGAAGGTGGCTGGCGCCTGGAGTGGAGCTACGTCAACGTCGGCGACTACAACCATGATGGACTGGTTGGGGTCAGCGATCTGACACCAATCGGCCAGTACTACGAAGTGGCAGATGGTGATCCAGATTGGGCCGCAGCTTCAGTGGCCGATGGCAACCGCGACGGTATGGTGACAGTCAACGACATCACCCCGATCGGCCAGAACTTCATGGCCTTCGTCGAGGGCTACGACGTCTACGGCTCCACGGACGGGGCAGGCGCCTGGGAGCAGGTCAATTCGCAGGCATACGCCCAGGAGCCGGAGCTCAGCGTCGAACTGGGGGCCACGGAGTATTTCTACTTTCAGGTCGCGCCCACCTGCGGTGAAACGGAGGGGGTGCGCAGCGGCTCGGCCTCGAAGTACTTCGCAGTCGAGGAGCTGAGCGGGTATTCCGCGCAGATCACCAGCCTGGCCGACGGCACCTATCAGCCCGGGCAGCACGCTCAGTCGCTGGCGCAGCTGGCGGTGGAGGTTGCCCAGCAGCCCTACGTCAGGGAGGCGACCGACCTGGGCAACGCCCTATGGGTGGTGTACACCGATGGGTTCCACGAGTACTGGCTGTTCCCCGAGGAACCGGA
>CAZSSB010000036.1:12190-30838 GCA_964609245.1 uncultured Planctomycetales bacterium
GTGGATCTTGACCGGCGATGAAGTCGATCCCGACGAGGCCCTCGCCTACGAGATCGCCCGGCGCAACGATCCAGCCATCGTATTTCGGCTGGCGCCCGTCAACTGGTCCGGCACGCAGTACTGGCAGGTGAGTGACTTGTGGTTCAGGCACGAATACCAGAGCAAGCCGCTCAACCACGGCATTGTCTACAACGGCGCTTGCCAGGGGCTATACAAAGGCACGAATACCAGTATGGCCAAGGCGTTTACGACCCTCGGGATGGCCTGCTACCTGGGATGGACCGACAATCAAGAGCCCGGGCCTGATGCAGCGGCGGCATTGTTCCACGACATGTCGGACAGCGATGACCTGGCTACCGCGCTTGCGCAGCTGCCGGCCTCGTTGAAAACCGACGGCGCCGCGCAACTGGTTTACTACCCTGCTAGCGGCGGCTCGGTCCAGATCGCCGACCAGTTCATGCTGTCTGTCTGGCCGGAGACCTACCTCTGCGGTGGTTCGGCGGAGGGCTGGCACCTCGACGTCGATATGGGAGTTGAGTACGCTACTGTGGCGGTCGTGGCCGAAGGCGCCGAGGATCTGAAGGCGCTCTTCGCGCACATCTACTACGATCGCACGAAGTACACGCCTATAGGGGGCGGGCCTGTTAGTCTGGGGGGCGACATCAACTGGGTATCTGCGGGCGGGCCGATCCGCGATCGGCTGGGAAGGATAGCTCATGGCCAGGTGTTGGCTTGGCCGCAAGACGCAGCCGGCCTGAGCGGGAACGTCACGTTGGCGGAGCTTGAGTTCCATGTCAGCGCCGATTCCTGGTCTCCGCCCGGACCCAGAGCCATATTGGCGCCGGTCGATAGGCTGGTCCTCAACTCAGAGGATGGCCTGCTGTCATGGACGTGTGGCAGCGGTGGGGATTACAACCAGGACGGCAAGGTGTTCGTCGACGATCTGATCCCGCTGGCGATGTACATTGGGGAGTTTCCGGGTGAGCTACAGCATCCCTGGGTTGACGGCAATCAAGACGGAGCGATCACTATCAGCGATCTCACACCGATGACCATGAACATGCTGGCATCGATCGACGCGTACTACGTCTACATGAGCATGAGTAGGAATGATCACCCCGATGGGGGGGTGGTTGTGCGCGAGGTGGAGTTCGGCGACGGCTGGATTGGCGGCGACGGTTGGCTGAGCTTCATATGCGACCTGGGTGCCACCGTTCCGGAGGCGTACTACTGGGTGCGGTCGGCTTGTGAAGACTCGCTGGGAGCGGCCAGTGATTACGTGCACGCCCCGCCACAGGAGTAGCCCCGCGGCTACTCCTCCTCTTCCCGCAGTTCCAGCATCCGCTCGACGAACTTGTTGAACAGCGGATGCGGGCGGGTGGGGCGGCCCTTGAACTCCGGGTGGAACTGCGTAGCCAGGAAGTAGGGATGGTCCTTCAGTTCGACGATCTCCACCAGCCGCCCGTCGGGGCTGCTGCCGCTGAACACCATGCCGGCCTTCTTCAGCTGGCTGTGGTACTTAGGGTTAATCTCCCAGCGGTGGCGGTGGCGCTCGCTGATCCGGCTGGTGCCATAGGCCTCGGCGGCCAGCGAGCCCTTCTTCAGCTTGCACGGCCAGGCCCCCAGCCGCATGGTGCCGCCCTTGGCGTCGATGTCCTTCTGGCTCTCCATCAGCCCGATCACCGGATGCGGCGTCTTTTCGTCGAACTCGGTGCTGTTGGCCCCCGCCAGGCCGCAGGCGTTGCGCGCGAACTCGATCACCGCCACCTGCAGTCCGACGCACAAACCCAGCATCGGCACGCGGTGTTCCCGCGCATAGCGCACCGCGGTGATCTTGCCCTCCATCCCGCGGTCGCCGAAGCCGTAGGGGATCAGGATGCCGTCCACCTTTCGCAGCCGCCGCTCGACGGTGGCCTGGGTCAGCCGCTCGGCGTCGACCCACATCAGGTCCAGCAGCGCGCGGTGGTGGATCGCGGCGTGGTTGATGCTCTCGATGATTGAGAGGTAGGCGTCCTTGAGGGCGTTGTACTTGCCGACCACGGCGACGCGGATGCTGCGGTTGCGGCTGTGCAGCTTGTCGCGCATCCGCTCCCAGTCGGTCAGGTCCGGCCGGCGGCTTTCGAGGCCCAGCAGTCCGGTGCACAGCCGGCCGAAGCTCTGCTCCTCCAGCAGCGTCGGCACGTCGTAGATCGAGGCGGCGTCCATGCCCTCGACCACGTTCTCCGGTGCCACGTCGCAGTACAGCGCGATCTTGCCGCGGGCCTCCTTGGTCAGCGGGCGCGAGGTGCGGCAGACGATCAGGTCCGGCGCGATGCCGATTGACCTCAGCTCGGCGACGCTGTGCTGGGTCAGCTTGGTCTTCAGCTCGCCGCCGCTTTCGAGGAACGGGATCAGCGTGACGTGGATGTTGAGGGCGTTCTGGCGGCCGACGTCATTGCGGAACTGGCGAATCGCCTCCAGATAGGGCAGGCCCTCGATGTCGCCGACGGTGCCGCCCACCTCGCAGATCAGGATGTCGACGCGCGTCTTCTGCGCCACCTGGCGGATGCGGCTCTTGATCTCGTCGGTGATGTGCGGAATCACCTGGACGCAGCGGCCCAGGTAGTCGCCCTCGCGCTCCTTGCGAATCACCTCGCGGTATATCTGTCCGGTCGTGACGTTGTTCAGCGCGCTGAGATCCTCGTTGATGAAGCGCTCGTAGTGGCCAAGATCAAGGTCGGTCTCGGCGCCGTCGTCGGTGACGTAGACCTCGCCGTGCTGGATCGGGTTCATCGTGCCGGCGTCGACGTTGATGTAGGGGTCGAACTTCATGATCGACACCTTGTAGCCCTGGCTCTTGAGCAGCAGCCCCAGCGAGGCGCAGACGATGCCCTTGCCGATCGATGAGACGTTGCCGCCGGTGATGAAGACGTACTTGGTCACTGTGGCTATCCTCCGATTGGGACGCGCCGTAGGACGCGCGGCTATCGCATCATAGCACCGCGACCCGCATCAAGTAAAGGCTGAGCAGATCCACTTGCGCCGCGATCACGGATACTATACCCCTGCAACGGCACTACGCACGGTGGGTTCAACCACAGATGAAGGGGTAATGGCATGTGTAGCGCCGCAACACGGCGATGCGCGCGGGGGAGATTCGCTTCGGCTGCTAAGCTAGTGGCCGGACGGATACACAACCGCAGCAACTTGAGAGGGGGTTGAGGGATGACGTGGGAACGCACATTCGCGATGCTGAAGCCGGACGCCGTGCAGCGGGGGCTGGTTGGTGAGATTCTGGGGCGGCTGGAGCGCAAGGGCTTCAGGATCGCGGCGCTGAGGCTGATCCAGGTCACGCCGGAGCAGGCGGCGCGGCACTACGCCGTCCACGAGGGCAAGCCCTTCTACAACCGGCTGGTGGCCTACATCCAGAGCAGCCCGGTGGTGGCGCTGGTGCTGGAGGCCCCCGACGCCGTCAGCCAGCTGCGGCTGCTGGTCGGGGCCACCAAACCCAGCGAGGCCGCCCCCGGCACCATTCGCGGCGATCTGGGCATCGACATCAGCAACAACCTGATCCACGCCAGTGACAGCGCCGAGAACGCCGCCTGCGAGATCGAGGTGTACTTCAGCGCGGAGGAGCAGCTCGGCTACCATCGCGCCGCCGACCACTGGCTGGTCGAGGAGTAGCAGCAGGTGAACAGCGCGGACGCCTACCGGCCGGAGGACAGCGCGGTGTTCTGCGTGGACGGCATCACCGCCGGCGTGGTCAGGCGCTTCACGCCGGACATCTCCTGGGGCGACTATGTCAGCTGGCTGAGGGCGCGGCGCCCGGAGTTGAGCGTGGTCCATCTGGCGCAGCCCTACGACTGGCTGGAGCTGATTACCGGCCGCGCCGATCCACTGGCAAGGCTGCAGCAGCAGATGCTGAGGCAGGCCGAGGAGCAGCTGAGTGCCAGCCCGCGGTTCGTTGTGGTCCTCGGGTTCAGCCTCGGCGGGCTGACGGCCCTGCAGCTGACCCGGCAGGTCGTCCAACGCTCGCCGCAGGCGCTGCCGGACTACCTGGCCTTCGTCACCTTCGGGACGCCGTTCAAGGGCACCGGCCGGTTGCAGGACATGCTGATCCGCCAGTTGCCCCAGGACTACTTCCAGGCGATGTTCGATGTCGAACGAACCCGGGCCTGCCTGGACGGACTGCTCGAGTTCGGCCTGACCGCACAGCTGCGGCTGCTGATCGGCGAGATCGCCGCGGACGAGATGGTCTCGGCTTCGAGCTCGCTGTTGCCCGTGCACTGGCTGACCGCGCGGCCGCTGCCGGACGGGCTGCGCTGGGGCACCTTCGAGATTGAGCCCGCCGCGGCGCTCAGGGCGCATGACGGCCTGCTGCACGACCCGCAGGCGATCGGCTACATCGACGGCCTGGTCGACGGGCTGCTGCCGCCGGCCGGGCCCGCTACCACCTACGAGCCCTTCAGTCAACGCGGCTAGTGCCGCGAGCCCGATTCGGGGGAATCGTCTTCACCTGACCTTCACACTGCGCTGCTAAGATAGTAGATTGTTACAGCCGCAACCGGAGGAGCTAAGGTGGGCAAGCAGGTCAAGGACACGATCAGTACCGACTCACCGCAGGCGTACTTCAACCGCGAACTGAGCTGGCTGGCGTTCGCCCGACGGGTGCTGGCGCTGGTCGAGGATCCCCGGCTGCCGCTGCTGGAGCGCGTCAAATTCACGGGCATCATGGGGATGCTGCACGACGAGTTCTTCATGAAGCGCATCGGCGGTCTGAAACGTCAGATCGGCAAGGGCGTGGACAAGCTCTCGATCGACGGCCGCACGCCGCAGGAGGAGCTGAGCGCCTGCCGGGAGGTCATCCTTGAGCAGATCGCGGTGCTCGATCGTGTGGTGCACGGGGAGCTGGTGCCGGCGCTGGTGGCAGCCGGAATACAGCTGCTGGACTATGCCAAGCTGGACGCCGGGCAGCAGGCCGAGCTTGCCGAGTACTTCCAGTCGGCGGTCCAGCCGATTCTGACGCCGCTGGCCGTGGACGCCGAGCACCCCTTCCCGTTCATCAGCAATCTGGGTCTCAACCTGGCGGTGCAGCTGCGCGAGGAGAAGAAGGAGCGGCGGCGCTTCGTGCGCATCAAGGTGCCGGGGAATCGGCCGCGCTGGGTGCCGCTCGGCGATGGCAGTGGCTTCGTGCCCCTCGAACAGGTTATCGCCGCCAACCTGGAGCAGATGTTTCCCAACGCCATCGACCTGCGGTCCTACCTGTTCCGGGTCACCCGGGGCGCGGAAGGAGCCGGCCGCGAGCCTCTGGACCTCAGCGATCCCGAGCAGCCGCTGATTCCGGGCTCGATCATCAGCCATGTGACGGATGAGCTCAAGGCGCGGCGGTTTGCGGGTGTGGTCCGCCTGCAGGTCGAAGACAGCATTCCGAGGAAGCTGCAGGACTGGCTGGTCGAGCAGCTGGGGATCGGAACGGAGGACGTCTACTCGACAGTCAGTCTGCTGGGCCTGAGTGATTTGCTCAAGCTCGACGTTGAGGATCGCGAGGACCTGAGGGACCCGGTCCACACGCCCGCCCTGCATCCTCGCCTCAGGAAGCTGGACGGAGCGGACAGCGGGGCGGTCTTCGAGGAGATCGCGCGCGGCGACATCCTGCTGCACCATCCCTATCACAGCTTCGACAGCTCGGTGCTGCGGTTCCTGCGCTCGGCGGCTGTCGATCCGCAGGTGCTGGCGATCAAGCTGACGATCTACCGCACCAGCAGCGACTCACCGATTATCGATGCGTTGGCCGAGGCGGCACGCCGGGGCAAGCAGGTCGCGGTGCTGGTCGAGATCACGGCACGGTTCGACGAGGCGCCGAACATCGCCTGGGGCCGGCTGCTGGAGCAGGAAGGGGTGCACGTCGCTTACGGCGTGGAGAAGCTCAAGACCCACGTTAAACTCGCGCTGGTCGTGCGCGAGGAGGGCGACCGCATCCAGCGCTACTGCCACGTGGGAACGGGGAACTATCACACCAAGACGGCCCGTGCCTACGAGGACCTGGGGCTGCTGACCTGCGATCAGGACATCTGCGCTGACGCGGCGATGGTCTTCAATGAGCTGACCGGCACCACGCCGCGCGGCAGCTATCGCAAGATGTTCGTGGCGCCGACCGCGATGCGCGACAAGTTCGCGGCACTCGTACGTCGGGAGATCGGCCACGCCGAGGCCGGACGGCCCTGCGGCATCCGCGCCAAGATGAACCAACTCCAGGACCCGGAGATGATCCGGGAGCTCTATATGGCCGGCCAGGCGGGGGTGCCCGTCACACTCAACGTCCGTGGCCTGTGCTGCCTGCGCGCCGGTGTGCCCGGGCTGAGCGAGAACATCCGGGTCTTTGGCGTGGTGGGACGCTTCCTGGAGCACAGCCGCATCTACTGCTTCATCAACGGCGGTGACCCGGAGCTGTTCATCGGTTCGGCGGACTGGATGCGCCGCAACCTGGATCGGCGGGTGGAGACGATCACGCCGGTGACGGACGCCGCGCTCCGCGGCGAGCTGATTCAGATCCTGGACACCTACGATCGCGACAACTGCTCGGCCTGGGACGCGCAGCCGGATGGCACCTATCTACGCCGCCGGCCGGCTGACGGCGAGCCGTGCCGCGCCGTCCAGGGAATGCTGATCGAGATGGCCGCGGCCGCGGTCAGCGGTAAGCCGGCGTCGGCTGACTAGGTCGCCGATCGCTGTCGCTACTCCTCGTTGTCGTTGTCGTCGTGAACGTCGGGGAAGCGCTTGCGGGCGCACTCCGGGCAGATGCTGTGCGTGAACTCGGCGTCGGAGTGTTTGGCCAGGTACGCCTCGAGTTGGTTCCAGTAGCCCTGGTCGTCGCGGATCTTCTTGCAGTAGGAGCAGATTGGCAGCAGCCCGCCCAGCGTCTTCAGTTGACCCAGGGCCGCCTGCAGTTCCTCGATCAGGCGCTCGCGATCGCGCTCGGCGACCTTGCGCTCCGTGATGTCGATGTTCATTCCCAGGATGCCGGCGATCAGCTCACCGTCGCGGATCGGCGCGATGATGTTGTAGTAGTCGCGGGACTCGTCGCCGTGTCGATACTCCACCTCGGACTCGACAGTCTCGCCGGCGAAGGCGCGCCGGTTGTTGTCCAGCCAGAGGTCCCGCGTCCGCTGGTCGGGCGCCGTCTCGGCCGGTGTTCGGCCCAGCACGTTACCCCAGTGCCGCTGGCAGGCCATGTTCTGCACGACGTATCTGCCTTCCTCGTCGATCACGAAGAAGTCGAAGGGCAGGCTCTCGATCGTCGAGCGCAGGCGCACCTCGCTGCGGCGCAGCGCAATCTCCGCCTGTTTGCGCTCCGTGATGTCCGTGAAGACACCGAAGCTGCCGACGAAGCGGCCCTCGGCGTTGTACAGGGGCGCCGGCGACACGCTGGTAACCACCTCGTGCCCGTCCTTGCCGATCCACGACAGCTCGTAGTTGCTGAGCTTCCCGGTGACTCGCAGACGTGTCTCCTCTTCGACGATACGCCAGTTTGTGTCGTCGAAGAAGCTGTTCACCGGACGCCCGACCATCTCGTCGGCGGTGTAGCCCAGCATCCGGCAGAGGCTGGGATTGGCATAGGTGACGATCATGCTCTCGTCGTGGATGCCCAAGCCTTCCTGCATGGTTTCCACCAGCGAGCGGTAGCGCTCTTCGCTCTGGCGCAGTGCTTCGGTACGCTCGGCCACGCGTCGCTCCAGTTCGACGTTCATCTCGCGCAGCAGCTCCTCGGCCTGCTTGCGCTCCGTGATGTCCAGACTGATGCCATAGCTGCCGACGTAGCCCCCGTCCTCATCAAGGTGCGGGCTGACGGTCGAGAGGACGTGGCGACGCTCGCCACTGGGGCGGACGATTGTCAACTCGTAAGTGCTGGTCTGCATCCTGCGGCGTGTCTCAGTCTCAGCGAGAATACGCCGGATCCCCTCCTCGTCCAGGAAGTCACGGAGGTTGCGTCCGACCAGCGTACCCGGCTCCACTCCGTAGATTCGCTCGGCGGCGGGATTGCCGTAGACGAAGTTCTCCTCTTCATCGACAACCGAGATCCCTTCTCCCATATTCTGAATCAGCCGCTGGTAGCGTGATTCGCTTTCCTGCAGCTCGCGGCGACGCTCCGCGATGCGGTCCACCAGTTGCTCGTTGATCTCGCGGGTTCTTTGCTCGGCACCGCGTACCAGGGCGAAGTAAGGGCCGATTCGGAATAGCCCGATCACAAGCAGCACCGAGGTCAGCAGCGCTACCGACTCTGCGGGCAGGCTTGGCAGCGGCTGCGAGGCGTCCGTGAGCAGCAGAGCGATGGTGATGATCCGGCGGACGGCCATCGCCAGCACGGCGACCGAAATCAGGATCCAGGCCAGCCGCCGTCCGGTGATGGCCACCAGGCGCCAGGCGAGCCAAGCCGCAACGCCTTGTAGCGCGATGGAGGCTACCACTACGAACATCACAAGTGTCAACTGCCCTTGATCTCCCGTACGGCCGGGCGTGCCCGAGCGGGCAACAAGACTGACTACGATTCTAGTACGCCAATCCCTGCCGAGTCCGTTTACGGCCAGCACTTAACTAAAACTTAACCTGCAGTGTCAGTCAGCGGAGTACTACGGTTACTCGTAGAGGATCGCCACGACGGCGCGGTGGGGATTGGCCGACATGCTGTAGCCGGTCAGGATGAAGTTGCCGTCGTCGTCCCGGGCGTAGCCGAGCGGGGAGCCGTGCATCTGGAACGGCAGCTCCACCGTGTACCAGCTTCCCTCGAACTCCTCCGCCACCACTACCCGGCTGGGCGACGTCGGGTCGCCCCTGGACCTGGTCTCGGACTCGTCGCGCTTCTGGTAGTACATCACCAGCGGCGAATCACCGTAGTAGGAGGTGAAGATGCTGAAGGTGTTGAGCTCGCTGGTCGACTCCGCCACCGTTGTCCACGTCCAGTCGGCGACCGGCCGGACGCCCAGGTAGACCTCGGTGGGGCTGGTGGCTCGCTCGACTGCGAGGCAAAGCGCGCCGGTTGCGCTGTAGTCGATGCCGACCTGTGCCTGGCCGTTGATCGGCTCGTCGATAATCTCCTCCGGCGGGCGCCAGAATCCCGACTTCTCCGTCAGCCACAGGTGATAGGTGAAGTCCCAGACCCCCGGAGTGATTTCTTCATAGATCTCTGTTACGCAGGCTACGCCCCAGCCGCCCTGCGGATTGCCGGCGACATTGATTGTCTCGATGGTGTGATCCACAGGCGCCTCGAAGATCACCGTGGGCAGGGACCAGGCACTGCCCGCCCAGCTCCGGACCTCGATCTGCTGCGCGTCGGTGTAGTAGGAGAGCAGTACCTCGCCGGTGGCGCGGTTGCAGCGCATTTGCGGCATGATTACTCCGGCGAAGATGCCTTCGGACTGCCCGATGGGATTGCCCAGGTTGTAGCGATTCAGCTGTAGCGGCGCGCCGAGCTCTCGCCACGTGTAACTGGCGACCAGGTACTCACCGGGAATGCCTGTTATGCAGGCGGCGTTGGGTATGCACCAGGTGTCGAGCCCCACGTCGCTGATACTGAACGGCTCGCCCGGCTCGGATGCGATTGCCGCGCGCGCGGTGGCGAAGCGCTGCTCCGACAGGCACACGAGCGTGCCGTCGTCGAACAGCAGTGGCAGGTGCTTCTTGAAGATCCCGCAGGTCCCGGTGGCTGAGCACACGCACTCGGACGTCCGCAGCTCACCGGCAGCCAGGAAGTGGGACATGCAATCGCCGTCGCGGAACTCATCGACAACGGCGCAGACTCCCAGTTCCTCGCCCTGTGTGTAGCTGGTTCCACATCCTGCTTCGGCGATGCCGACACCGCTGAGCGTCTCGTAGAGCTGGCCCGTGCCCGCGGTATTGTAGCCCCAGAGGTGCTGCACGTCGTTCTCATCCGTCTCGTCCGTCCAGTAGAACAGTGCTTCGTTATCCCCGGCGGAGTTGATGCCGATCAGGTTCGTCGCTGATTCAGCGAGCTCGTAGTATTGGCTCCCGCCAGCGGGCGAACCGTAGTTGTCTGCGTAGTAGACGCGGTCGTCGTTCGTCGCGACCGCCCAGCAGAACTCGCCGCTGACCGGATCCAGGTCCGCCACGGAGAGCAGTACCAGCCCGTCGTATTCCGCCATGACTTCCTGAGTGAATGCACTATCCGTGACGGTCAGCAGCGCCTGATCGCCATTGGCGAAGTGCGCAGCATAGGTGGCAGTCTCTGACCGCCGCAGCGCGCTCGGCTGGCAGGCGCCGGAGCCCATGTCGATCGGACGGGGCTCGGCTTCGTCATCAGTGTTGTCGATGAATGTGCCGTCAGCAAGCTCGTGCCAGACGAATAGCCTCAGGTATACGTTGGGGAACTTGAAGTAGCCGGTGATCAGCCCGACGCAGATGCGGCCATTGGAGGCCACGTCGAGGCTGGCCCAATAGGCCAGCTGTGACCACCAGGATTGGTCGTCCCCGGCCTTGACCTTCGGCACGTGGCCGGTATGCTCCTCTGTCCAGCTCAGGCCGTCGTACTCGAACATCCACCAGTCGACCGCGCCGTCGAGGTAATCGACCAGGAGCAGGCTGACGCCGTCCGGCGTCAGCGCGATGTCGCTGTAGATCGGAGGCTCCAGACCCGCGGTGGAGATCGTCTGCCACTCCAAGCCCTGCTTGTAGCGCACCAGGTACTCGTCGTCCTGCTCGAGCAGCACCGCGATGCGGCCGCCTTCGCGGTCGGCGTCGACCGCCACGACGTGCGGCTCGATGCCGGTGGCGAATGACGTGCGGTAGTACTCGTAGCGGAAGCTGACCTTGACGCTTTGCGTCAGCGGGGTGTCCCGGCCGTCGAAGACGGTCAGCGTCACCGGCAGCAGCCCCCGGTGGTCGAAGCTGTGCTCGACGGTCACGGGCCCCACGGTCTCGGTGTCGGTCTCGCCGTCATCGTCGAAGTCCCACCTGAACACCAGCTCGTCCTGCGGGGTGTCCGCGTCGGTGGTATCCGAGGGGTTGAAGAACACCGGCGTGTCCACCTGTCCGACCTCGGGGTACCAGCGGAAGCTGACCTCCGGCGGGAGGCTGTCGGTGGTGGTGAACGTCGCCGTGTTGCTCAGGCGGCTGAACTGGCTGCCCAGGTAGTAGGCGTGCACCCGGCAGTGGTATTCGGTCTCGCAGAGCAGCCCCTCGATGCGGAACGAGGTGTCCTCGATGAGGCCGCTGTGCATCATCTCGACGCCATCCTCGTCCAGCTCGAAGTCGGCATGGGGCCCCAGGAAGACCCGGTAGCCCAGCGGCAGCATGTCCTGCGGCGGAGTCCAGGCCAGCTTCGCCCAGGAGGCGCCCAGCTGCTCCACGTGGACCTCGCGCGGGCCGGGCAGCGGCAGCACGCGCTCGTCGGCGATCAGGTTCAGCCGGTCGACCAGCACCTCGCTGCCCTGACAGGCCACGATGGCGATGTAGGTCCAGCCGGCCTGCGAAATGCAGCTGGCGGGATCCTCGTAGTCCATCACCAGCATGGCGTCGGTGTAGGGTCCGAGCGTGCGCCAGCGATTGCGCGTGAAGTCCGGCAGCATCAGCCAGTATTCATGACCCTCGGCGAGCGTCAGCTCCACGCGCAGCTGGACCGGCAGCACGTCACCGGGAAACTCGCCCCAGGCCCAGACGCCCCAGGCGGCAGCCGCCCCGGCCGTCGACAGCTCCAGGCTGTCGCCGACCACCTGCGCGCCCGACTCGGAGCAGTCCCAGTACTCCGAGCCGTACAGGATGTTGTCCGCCAGCGCGATGTGGCGGCCGGGCTGCGGCTCGGTCAGGGGCGAGGGCAGCGCCGGCAGTTCCGAGGAAAGCTGCTGATCCGCACCCGCTGGCGCCAGATCGGTCAGCAGCTGCGAGCCGCCCCGCCCGCCGCAGGCGCTGAGCGCCAGCAGGATGAGGGTGAGCGCCAGCAGTCGGCACCATTGCGATCGCGCTTTCCCCATGCCAGCCTCCCACAGCCGATCTGCGCGCCGTCCATCGCGGCCCGCCGTCCACCTAGTTAATAGCACAAATCCGCGAGGTCTGCAGAATCGCGGGTGGGACGGTGCTGCACGCCGCACCGTGGGAAGCTGGCCACGGGAAGCAGAAGGCCCCGGCGGGCGAACCCACCGGGGCCTGATTGCCAATCGCAAGTTGCTTCAGTAACCGGCCGCGCCGCCGGAGGGCTCAATGCCTCCGCCTACGGCTCCTTGCCGCCGGTCGACCTAAGGTCTGGCAGGCTCATCACCTGCCGGAAAACCCTTAAAGGAGGTGATCCAGCCACAGCTTCCGCTACGGCTACCTTGTTACGACTTCACCCCAGTCATTGGTCCCACCTTCGGCCGCTGCCTCCCGAAGGTTAGCCTACGGACTTCGGGTGTTACCAACTTCCATGGTGTGACGGGCGGTGTGTACAAGCCCCGGGTACGTATTCACCGCGGCATGCTGATCCACGGTTACTAGCAATTCCAACTTCACGAAGGCGAGTTGCAGCCTCCGATCCGAACTGAGAACGGCTTTAAGGGATTCGCGCCCTCTCACGAGGTGGCAACCCGTTGTACCGTCCATTGTAGCACGTGTGTAGCCCAGGACGTAAGGGGCATGATGACTTGACGTCATCCCCACCTTCCTCCAGCTTGACGCTGGCAGTCTCGCTAGAGTGCCCAACTGAATGATGGCAACTAACGACGAGGGTTGCGCTCGTTGCGGAACTTAATCCAACACCTCACGGCACGAGCTGACGACAGCCATGCACCACCTGTCACCGCTGCCCGAAGGAAGCTTCCATCTCTGGAAGCGATCAGCGGGATGTCAAGCCCTGGTAAGGTTCTTCGCGTAGCATCGAATTAAACCACATGCTCCACTGCTTGTGCGGGGCCCCGTCAATTCCTTTGAGTTTTAGCCTTGCGGCCGTACTCCCCAGGCGGAACACTTAATGCGTTAGCGCCGGCGCCGAGGGGGTCGAAGCCCCCGACACCTAGTGTTCATCGTTTACGGCCAGGACTACCGGGGTATCTAATCCCGTTCGCTCCCCTGGCTTTCGTTCCTCAGCGTCAGCAAGACCCCAGGCAGCCGCCTTCGCCACTGGTGTTCCTCCCGATATCTACGCATATTACCGCTACACCGGGAATTCCACTGCCCTCTGATCCGCTCAAGTGCGGTAGTTTCGGATCCGGTTCCGGAGTTGAGCCCCGGGATTTCAAATCCGACTTACCACGCCGCCTACGAACGCTTTACGCCCAGTGATTCCGGATAACGCTCGCCACTTCCGTATTACCGCGGCTGCTGGCACGGAATTAGCCGTGGCTTCCTCTGGAGGTACCGTCACTATCTTCCCTCCTGACAGTGCTTTACGACCCGAGGGCCTTCTTCGCACACGCGGCATGGCTGCATCAGGCTTTCGCCCATTGTGCAAGATTCTGAACTGCTGCCTCCCGTAGGAGTCTGGGCCGTGTCGCAGTCCCAGTCTGGCTGATCGTCCTCTCAGACCAGCTACGCATCATTGCCATGGTGAGCCGTTACCTCACCATCAAGCTAATACGCCGCAGGCCCCTCCCTCGGCGGCGGACCATTTCCTTCCGAAGAATATATCCGGTATTAGCAGGCCTTTCGGCCTGTTATCCCAGTCCGGGGGGTAGGTTCCTACGTGTTACTCAGCCGTTCGCCACTCTCCACCGGTGCAAGCACCGGCTTCCCGTTCGACTTGCATGTGTCAGACCTGCCGCCAGCGTTCATCCTGAGCCAGGATCAAACTCTTGGGTAAATGAATCACTTGCTAACCCCGGCACGAGGGCCGAGGTTTGGCGGTTCGAATTGACGAGAATGCATCGGCGTTCTCGTACACACTAAAGCAACTTCCGATTGTCAAGGTTCCGGCCCGCTCAGGCCGAGGGCCTGATTTCGGGCGGACGGAGAGCTTACCACTGCACGCCATGGCTGTCAAGCGCGGCGCGCAGCATTAAGCGCAAGTTCGTAGTACCCCGCTAGGGGGCGATTTCTTGCCCTGCCTTCCTCAGATAATGAACCATGCCCTGCGGCAGTTCGCCGTTGGTAAGGGACAGCGCTTATCGCACGGCACATAGAGTTTACCGCAGAATGAGGCAACGTCAAGCCGCCCGTGGGGCGGGCTGCCAGCCTGCCATTCGCCGGGTCGGGGCAGGATGCCCGCGCCAGACTACCGAAATAGGGCCTGGCGCGTGCGCTACTTCGACGACTCGCGGGGGTAGAACTTGACCAGCGGCAGGATGAAGTTCATGAAGCCGATCTCTTCCGCGCTGCGCAGCTTGCCGTAGGTCCGGTCGCGGACGTCGAAGATCGAGCTGCCGTCCGCGGGCGTATCCACCATCGCGATCGTGATGCCGCCCAGGCTCAGCGTGCCCTCGGCCTGGGCCCGGGCGAACTCGTCGTCACCCAGGCCGCTGCGGAAGGTCTGGGCGCTGCGCAGCTGCGAGTGGTACTCGCGCAGCAGCATGCACATGTCGGCGAACTTCTCCTCGACGGGCCTATCCACGTAGGGCCGGCCCAGCTTCGCCGTCAGATCGGAGGCCGGGTTGCCGCCGTGGACGGTGTTGGGGGGGATGTCCTTGGTCACGACGCTGCCCGCCAGCACCAGGGCCTTCTCGCCGATGCTGACCGGGCCGATCGAGGCCTGGACGCCGATCCAGACGTCGTCGCCGAGGGTGGCGGCCTTGCGCCGGTTGAAGGCGCAGCCCTCGATCGGGTCGCCGCCGCTGAAGTGCGTCCAGAGGTTGCTGTAGGCGCTCAGGGTGCAGCCGCGGCCGATGGTCAGCGGCGCGGTGCAGTTCAGGATCGCGTTCTGGCCCACCCAGGTGCAGTCGCCGATCACGACGTTGTCGTAGCCGTAGATCGTGGTGTGGTGGTGGATGATGCAGAAGTCGCCGATCTGGACCCGCGGCGCCAGAATCCGCACGTCGTCGCCGATGAAGACGTTGTCGCCGATGACCACGCGCTCGGCTTCGCCACCGATCGCACCGATGTGCACGCGCTCGCCGATGCTGACCTGCTCGCCGAGTGCTCCCTGCCGCGTCTCCAGGCGGTAGTTACTCACCCTCGGCCTCCGCGGGTGCGTCTGGCGTCGACTCTGCCCCGGACTCTGACGGCTCCTCGGCCGTTGTCGACTCCTCCGCCTCGCCGCCGCTCTCCGCATCCTCCCGCGGCATCTGCATTACGCCGGTTTCCAGCCCCGACTCGCTGCGGTGGATCAGCAGTTCGCGGGCGAAATCCGGCGGATTGCCATAGGCCCTGAGCTCCGGATTCTTGCGCTGATAGACCCACCAGTCGCCGCCGGTGCGCAGCCAGACCAGGTCCTCCAGCGGAAACGGGATTTCCAGGTCGCCCTCGTAGATGACCGCCTCGCCGCGCGTCACCGCCCAGTCGCCTTCGCGCTCCACCTCGATGTCCGCGGGGGCGATCGAGTCGGCGCCGCGCTGCATGTCGGTGCGGGTCTCGTCCTTGAACGTGCTGTACATCCGGGCTCGGTCGTCGGCCAGCTTGCGCAGATTGTCCGCGTCGGCCTGCTGCCAGGCCGGCGTGTAGCTCCTGACCATCGTCCGGTAGTCCATCAGGTGGGCGGCGCGGTAGAACTCCGCCGCACGCTCGCGCAGGCGCTGCTCGCCGCAGTCCACCGTCGGCCGGTAGCGCGGCGCGGTCAGCCAGCCCGCCGCGGCTCCGCCCAGCGCGCCGACCAGTACACCGATGATCACGATCCACAGGGTTCTACGCACGAGGTCAATCTTACCAGCGTGCGATGTTACAATCAGCGCAGCAACTCTCTGGAGCGGACATGAGGATCTTCCTGGATACCGCCAATCTTGACGAAATCCGCGCGGGCGTCGAGCAGGGCCTGGTCGACGGCGTGACGACCAATCCCTCGCTGGTGGCCAAGGAGCAGTGCAAGTTCAAGGAGCGCGTGATCGAGATCTGCGAACTGGTGCAGGGCCCGGTCAGCGCCGAGGTCACCGCGATGGACACGGCCGGCATGGTCAGCGAGGCGCGCGAGATCAGCTCCTGGAACGAGCACATCGTGGTCAAGATCCCGCTGATTCCGGCCGGGCTCAGCGCGATCCGGCAGCTGAGCGGCGAAGGCATCCGCACCAACTGCACGCTGTGCTTCTCCGTCAATCAGGCCTGGCTGGCGGCCAAGGCGGGCGCCACCTACATCAGCCCCTTCGTCGGCCGCCTCGACGACATCGGCCACGACGGGATGGAGCTGGTGGCCGAGATCCGCGAGGCCTACGACACCCACGGCTACGAGACCCAGGTGCTGGCGGCCAGCCTGCGCCACGCCGATCACGTCAAGCAGGCGCTGCTGATCGGCGCCGACATCGCGACGCTGCCGTACAAGGTGCTGAGTCAGATCGTCAAGCACGCCCTGACGGACGTGGGGCTCAGGAACTTCCTCGCCGACTGGGAGAAGGTCAAGGACATCGTGTAGGGGCGCACGGCTGTGCGCCCGCTACCGGAACGAGTGCCTTGCCCCATGCGCAAGGCGGAGGAGGCGCAGGACGTGACGGACCTGATCAAGCCAAGCAGCCTGGCGGCGACCCTCGACAACATCAGCGACGCGTTGTTCTTCGGGCGCAGGCTCAGCAAACAGGATCGCGCGGCGGCGGCAAGGTGGATCGCGGCCCGCCAGGGAATGCCGCGCTCGTACAACGGGATGTTCGCGCCGACGGATTACGACTTCCGGCACTGGCCGCGCGTGTTCACTGGCGAGCAGCTGGGCAGCAACGCGGCGACCGCGCACATTCTCAGCCAGGAAGCCTGCCGCGCGCTGCTGTTGCTCGACGCGCGATCAACAGCCGTCGATACGGCACTGGCCAGCGCCACTGGCAGCTTCGTTGCGCTGCAGCGCGAGCACGAACCGCGCCGGCCGGGCTTCTGGTGCTGCGGCACCTGCACCGCGTCGCTGTGGCGCCATCTCGCCGCGGGCGGCCTGGATGATCCCGAGAAGCGCCTCGCCAGTGGCCTCAGGTACATGCGGACGATGCGCGATGGCAAGGGTCGCTGGAAGCGCTTCCCGTTCCACTACTCGCTGCTGGCACTCAGCGACTTCGACACCAGGGCGGCGCTCGGTGAGCTGCGCTACGCCGCGGCCGCAGCCGAGCGCAGTCTGCAGCGCGAGAAGGGACGGGGCAAGCACGCCCGGCGCCGCCGCGCGGTGCTGGAGCGCGTGCTGGCGAAGTGCTAGCCGGGTGGCGTGCTACACTGCGCCCGCTATGGTTGAGACCAACGGCCCGGACACCGAAACCCCGATGGCGGATCGCGACCTGGTGGTGGTCGACCGCGACGCGCTGAGGCAGCTGCTGGCCGCGGTGTCGAACACCCTGCGCGCCTCCCAGAACCTCGACGCCCTGGAGCTGCCCGAGGCGACGGACACCGCGGAGTACGAGCAGATACGGGAGACAGTCAACAACGCCCGCAGCGCGCTGATCACCGGCGTGGAGCAGATCGCCGAAAGCGTCGACGAGCTGCCCAGCGCGATCGTTGAGCCGCTCGGCGTGGACAGCGAGAACGGCGCCGGCGAGGAGTAGCGGGTCGGTTCGTCTACTTCCCGTCCAGCGCGCGGTTGGCGAGGGCGTCGGCGCGCTGGTTTTCCCGGCGCGGGACGTGCTTCAGGCTGAAGCTGGCGAAGTACATCAGCAGGTTCATCACTTCCATCGCCAGCTGCTTCAGCTCCGGGTCCTTGGTTTTCCACTCACCGCGCAGCTGCTTGACGATCAGCTCGGAATCGGAGCGGAATTCAAGCTGAAGCTCGCGGCCGAGCTCCTGCTCGATCCAGGTCGCGGCGTCGCGCACCGCCAGGTACTCCGCCTCGTTGTTGGTGTGCTCGCCGATCGCGTTGCCGCCTTCGCCGACCAGCCGTCCCTGCTCGTCGAGCACCACCCAGCCGGTGGCGGCCGGGCCGGGATTGCCGCGGCTGGCGCCGTCGGTATAGACGATCAGCTTCGCGCCGGCTTCCGGCGGCGGGGCGGGCGGCAGCGGCGGCAGCTTGCTCTTCACCGCGCGCTCGAAGTGCTGGGCGCGGGGCGGCAGGCTGGCATCCTCCTCGTCCGCCGGCGCATCCGGCTTGGGGCCGAACAGCTGGCTCTGCTGCTGCCTGGACTTGCGCTTGCCCGCCGGAGCTTCCTTGAGCGAGGCCAGCAGGAAGGCGAACACCACCAGCTTGTCCGCGGACTGCTCGCCGCCGAAGGCGCTGCTCTCGCCGAAGCTGATCGCGACCCGCGCCGGGTGGGTCTCAAGCGCCGCCGCCAGCGCGGCCTGCATCCGCTTGCGCTCGCCCGCGAGGCTCAGGCCGGCGGGCTGCAGAATCCGCAGGCTGACGTTGACCACGCCCGCAAGCTGCTGGCGCATCAGCGCGGTCACGGCCTGGCTGAGCAGCACCAGGCCTTCGGCTTCGGCCAGTTCGGGATCGTCGCCGGGAAAGATCGTGCGCAGGTCGGGCATGCTCGCCGCGGCCAGGATCGCGTCCAGCAGCGCGCGGCAGGCGACGTCACCGTCGCCGTCCGCCTTGAGGCCCGGCACGTCCGCGATCCGGATGCCGGCCAGGTTGAGTTCGCGAGCCGGGTCCAGCGCCGCGGTCTCGAAGCCGAAGCCGACCCGCAGGCCCGCCATCAGGCCGCCGTCGAAAGC
>CAZSSB010000037.1:0-4439 GCA_964609245.1 uncultured Planctomycetales bacterium
GTCCGTTCTGGTCGTAGTCGCCCTGAAGCTGCTCCGTCCACTCAAGCTCGATGCCGGTCGGCGGCTCGCCCCCCTCGCCGTCCGGGTCGATCACCTTGGCGCTCAGATCGAACACCGCGTTGGCCTGACCCGCTGGCGCCACCGCCACTGCCTTCTCCGGATCGACCCCCAGCCGCGCAAACTCGGCATCGAGCACGGCCTTGAGCTCGTCCAGCGACGGCGGGGAATCCACGCCGATGCCCACATCCACGGCCGCCGGTTGTTTGCTCCCGCCACAGCCCGCCAGCAGCAGCAAGCTCAGCCCGGCGATGAGAGCCGCGCGTGCCAGGCGGCGCCTGTCCCCCGGTTGTCTGGTGCTTCCTCTCAGCCGGACCCCTCCTCCGTCGGCATGGCCGCGCTTGTGCCTACATGATCAGAGTGTAACCGCGAGTACATCGCCCCGCAAGCGCGATGCCAGCATCGCCAGAGCCTCACCCTCGGATCGCCAGCAAACGCACTCTTCTGTGCATGTTCTCCTCCCGTCCTTGAAGCGGCACGCAGCCGCATTAGTGGCCGGCCGGCCCAGCCGGCCTAGTCCTCGCTCTCCTCCTCTTCCTGCTGCTCCATCTGCTCTCGCAGCTCCCGGGCCGCCTGCTTGCGGGCTTCCCACTTGGCCTCCGTCATATCAATGGTCTCCCGCCAGGCACCCACCATGTAGAGCGCGCCTTCGGGAGTCTGGGCCCAGTCCGCGTTCTTCTTGTAGGGCGCGGCGTTGCCGAACTTGGCGTACTCGGCGGTCGGCCCGTAGACGGCCAGCTCGAAGTTGTAGGGCCGGGTGATGTAGTCTCCCGCGGCGTCCTTGTCCATCACCGAGTAGTAGTCCGGCGGGCAGATCTGCATGCACAGGTCACCGGCTGAGAACCCCTCCGCGATGTCGAGCACGCGCATCGGCTGCCAGTCGTTCAGCGGGTTGCCCGGCCACTCCCCGGCCAGCGAGTCGCCGAACACCAACTGCGGATCGGAGGGAAGCTCGCGGTATTCCCACAAGTAGAAGACGATGCCCAGATAGGCGCTCGACATCGCCTGGTACAGGTAATTCTCCAGGTCGGCCGGCTCCCACTCGGCGGGATCAACGGCCCTCAGCCGGGCCTCGTATTCGGCCCGCTGCTCGACCGCCATCCGTCCCTGTTCGTCCCAGAACGCCTGGCGCTCCGCCTCGGTCGCGCCAAAGGCGGCGGCGTGAAACAGGAGGACCGACGCGGTCAGCAACAACAGCATTGCGAAGCAACGCAGCCTGCCATCCATTGGTTCCCTCCACCCTTGCTAGATTAGGTACATTCTACCTTCCTGTACGAGGATTGTCAACTGCACTATCATTATTTGCTCATATTTTAATGTCACTCCTGCATACTGATTCACGGCAAGTGACAGCGCGGGTGTGCTCGCGCGGTCCAGCGCTTACAATACTCTGGATGCAGCGCGATCCCTATCAGCTGCTTGTGCGGCCGGACAAGACCACCATCACCTGTCCGGGCGGGATCGCGCTGGGCTTCGGCACCGGGCCGGGCCTCAGACACGCCATCTTCTGGAACCGCGTCGGCAGCCTGTTCAGCTCCTGGCGCCCGGCGGTGGCGGTGCTCGATGTGTTCGACGCGCGCCGGCCCACCCAGCCCGCAGCACTCAGGCGCCGCTTCTCGCGCTGGGAGCCGAACCTGGTCACGGAGCGCTACAGCGCGCCGGGGCTCAAGCTTGAGGAGCGCCGCACCGCGCTCAAGGCCGGGCTGCGGTGTCTGCTCAAGCTGAAAAGCACGGCGAAGACGCCCCGCGAGTGGGTGCTGTTCTTCCACGGGCAGGTGGAGCAGTGGGAGTTCTTCGACTATGGTCGGGGCCTGGAGCATCCGCAGATCAACTGCCGGGCGGTGCCGCGCCTGAGGCGAATCGAGATCACCCAGCCGCACCCGCACCACGGCCTGCCGGGTGTCAGCTCGCACCAGACGGTGACCTTCAGCCATGAGCTGGCCGCCTGCGGGTTCGGCCTCGGCGAGGGCGACCTGCATGCCCTGTGGCACGACCACGGCTGTCTGGCCAGCCTGCGGATGCGGCTGGGGCAGCTCGGCGGCCGGCTGGCGATCGAGGACGAGCCCGCCTTCAGCCATCGCCACCCCCTCTACTACGCCGCGCTGAAGGTGACGCTGGAGCCGGGCGAGATGCAGCTGATCAGCGTGGCGACCCAGTATCACACCGACGATGAGGGCGGCAAGCTGGCCGGGCAGTACGACGGCACGGCCCAGGACGAGTGGGAGCAGTACCTGCGCGACGAGGTGCCGCAGCTGGAGTGCAGCGACCGCGCGCTCGAGCGCTACTGGTACTACGTCTGGTATGTGCTGCTGGCCAACCGCACCGCCCGCGGCGGGCACGTGAAGCACCGGTACACCGCGCCCAGCAAGTACATGTACTGGGGGCCGTGGATCTGGGACACCTACTTCCACGTGCTGGGCGAGATGTGGCTCCAGCACCGCGAAACGGCCAAGGACAGCATCCGCGCCGTGCTGGACATGCAGTTTTCCGGGGGCTACCTGCCGCTCTGCAGCGGCAGCCAGTACCGGATGTGCTTCCACGACGATGCGGATGGCTATACCTGTCCCGGCGGCGGCGGCTTCGCCAGCTATGTGCCGCCGAAGCTGAAGGGTTATCGGGAAGGTGACCATCCGTATGAGGCAGCGATACGCGGCATGGTGGGACGGGTCTCCGTGCCGGTCCCCGTGGATAAACGCGGCAACGATCAGGACGGGCACGGAGACCCGTCCCACCGGGCCAGCCAGCAATTCACCCACAACGAGAAGACCCAGACGCCGCTGATCACCGTCGCGGCGGCCGAGTACTGCGCGCTGCACGACGATCGCGAGTTCGCCCGCGAGGTGCTGCCCGCGCTGCTCAGCTACGACGACTGGCTGTGGCGGCGGCGCACGGACGCAAAGGGGCGGTTCATTCTGTGGCACGGCGACGAGAGCGGCTGGGACGACGCCACGCGGCACTACCCGGTGCCGGCCAAGCCCTTCGACGTGCAGGTGCACTGCCTGCTGCACCGCGAGGCGCTGCTCAGCCTGATGGAGACGGCGCGCAGCGCCGGGGGCCGGCGGCACCGGCGCGCGAAGGAGATCGAGGAGCGCGCGCGGCTGACCCGCAAGGCACTCAGCAGCTACTGGGACAAAAACGACCACTGGCACTACGACTTCGGCGCCAGCGGGGACGGCCAGCGCACGAGCAGGCGCCGCAGGCAGATCGCCGCCGGCGGTCTGTTCGCGATGCTGGTGCTCGACTCACCGAAGGTAACGGAAGCCTGCCTCGACGCGCTCGGCCATGAGAAGGTCTTCGCCAGCGAGCATCCGATTCCGACGCTGGCGCGCTGCGACCCGGACTACAAGCCCCACGGCTGGGGCTGGAACGGCCCGGCCTGGCTGCAGGTGAACTACTTCGCCATCGAGGCCCTGCTGCGCCGCGGCCGCTACGACGAGGCGTTCAAGCTCTGGGAGCAGACGAAGAAGCTGATCATCCGCGACGGCCTGCCCCACAGCTACGAGCTCTACGACCCGGAGACCAGCACGGGCATGGGCTGCCCGGACTACAGCTGGCAGGCGATGATCAACCACCTGGTCGTGGCGCGCTTCGCCGGCGTGCGACCGCCGCTGCTGGGGCCCGCGCTGCCGCCGGGGCTCAATCGACTGGCGCTCAGCAACCTGGCGGGGCCCGTCAGCGCCATCACGCTGAGGCGCCGCGGCGGGCGAGTCAGGATCAGCGTCGAGTTCAGCGACGCGGTGCATCCGGAGCTGGCGCGGCTGAGGCCCGGCCGGGGCAGCGTGCCCCTGCTGGTGACGGACGGGCTGGGCGAGGCCGAGCGCGTCCGTGGCAACGGCCGGGACTTCATTCCGGCCGGCGAATGGTGGGAGCCGCCGCCGGACGCCGATGCGGCCCGGACGTGGGAGATAATAGTGACATGCCGCTAGTCGATCCGATCGAGCTGCTCGCGCGGCCCGACAAGTGGTACCTGGGGAACGGGGGTATGCTGCTCTACGCGCCACCGTTCCCGAAGTACCTCAGGGTGCCGGGCTTCTGGGACGACTGCCAGTTCGGCGATCTGCGGCTTGAGCGCCTGCTGTGCGTCAGCTTCGCCGCCAGCCTTAACGGCACCCTCACTGAGCTCAAGTCCCAGCTGGAGAGCTGGCAGTGGTATCCGGACCGCATCGAGATCGGCCACAGCCTGGGCGTCAGCGGCGGCGTTGCGGCTTGGCAGCCACTGGGTATCCGGCTCAGCGAGACGCGGCGGCTGGGGCCCGACGGCACCCTGCACTGCGAATTGGAGCTGGAGCGGACAGCCGACGCGGACGGCGCACCGGACGAGGTCCAGATCGTGGCCTGGACGGCCCGCGATACCAAGAGCGAGGAGCCCGCCGAGGGATTCG
>CAZSSB010000037.1:4539-29880 GCA_964609245.1 uncultured Planctomycetales bacterium
ATCGTGGCCTGGACGGCCCGCGATACCAAGAGCGAGGAGCCCGCCGAGGGATTCGCCGAGGTCGAGCGCTTCGGCCGCGCGCTGACTTACCGGCAGGACACCAACTGGCGCAGCCACGGCCGCGGCGCCGAGCCGCTCAAGCTCAGCATCCTGATGAGCGGCGACACCCCGCCCGACTCGCTGCAGATCACCCCCAGCCACAGCGCGCGGCTGGTGCCGGAACTCAGGAGCACGCCGCTGTGGGACTCACTCAGGAACGGGCACCTGAGCAACGAGATCGTCGGCGACAACGTGCTGGGCAGCGTGGTCTACGCCGGGCTGCACTGGCGCGCCAAACTGGGCGGCGAGTACCCCTACCGCCTGGTCTGCCGCGTCTCGGCGCGCAATCCGGCCGCCGGCAGCCGGCCGCGCCCCGACGCCGGCGTCCACACCGGCGGCAGCAGCGTCGATCCCACCATCGCCTGGCGCGAGTTCATCTCGCTGGTGCCGCACTTCGAGTGCAGCGACGAGCTGCTCACTCGCTACTACTGGTACCGCTGGTACGGCCTGAGGCTCAACGCGCTGCCGCCCGGCGGGATGTACGTGGCGCCGGGTGTCGCCGAGGGCCTGGGCTATTTCCGCGGGGTGATCACCTACTCGCTGATGTGCCACCTGTTCGAATGCAAGTGGCTCAGCGACCCGGTGCTGGCCCGCGGCTGCCTGCGCAACCACCTGGCCTACCAGACGCGCAGCGGCCACCTGCCGGGCCACGTCTACATCAGTCATGTCAACACCGCCGGCTTCTACCACACCGATATCGGGCACGGCGTCGGCGATCTGCTGTCGCACCACCCCGACGACGCGTTTCTGCTGGAGGTCACGGCGCCGCTGACGCGGCTGCTGATGTACTACCTGCGCGAGCGGGACAAGGAGGGCCTGGACCTCTACGACGTCTGGGACCAGTACGAGACCGGCCAGGAGTTCACCAGCCGCTACTTCCACGCCCACCCGCGGGCCGATCAGTTCGACTGGGAGCACCAGATCAAGCTCAAGGGCGTCGACGTCACCGTCTACGTCTACCACCTGACGCGGCTGTTGCAGCGGATCGGCGAGTACACGGGCGACGCGCGGGCGGTGCGCCACCACGCCGAGCTGGCCGAACGGATCAAGGTCGGCGTCCGCAGCTTCTGCTGGGACGAGGAGCGGCAGTTCTTCTTCGACTACAACGCCCACCGCAAGGAGATCTCGCCCTACTGGAGCAGCGTCGGCTTCTACCCGCTGCTCAGCACGCTGGCCAAGCCCGAGCAGGCCAAAGCCTGCGCGCGGCACCTCGACGACGAGCGCAAGTTCGCCGCGCCCTGGCCGCATCCGACGGTCGCGCGCGACGATGAGCACTTCTCGGCTGAGCCCCGCTGGCGGGGCGAGCGCGCCAACTGCCCCTGGAACGGCCGGGTCTGGCCCATGACCAACAGCCACCTGGTGGAGGTCTACGGGCGGCTGGCAGAGCAGTGGCCCGAGGAATACCGCCCGAAGCTGGCCGCGTTCCTGCGCCGCTACATCGAGATGCTGCACTATGAGAGAGCCGGCGGGGGCAAGGATCCCGCGCGCCCCAACTGCTTCGAGCACTACAGCCCGCAGGACGGCAGCGCCTGCGAGTACCGCGGGGTGGACGACTACATGCACAGCTGGGTGGCGGACCACATCCTGCGCTGGGTGGCGGGCGTGCGGCTGCTGGTGAACGAGTTGACCGTCGATCCGCTGCCCTTCGGCCTGGACTATTTCCTGCTGACCAACTGCAAGGTGGCGGGCCGCGCGCTGGACGTCTGCTACAACGTCGACCGCGAAGGAGGCCCCGAGCCCGGCTACCGCGTCTACCTTGACGGCGAGATCGTCCGCCGCACGGACAAGCCGACGCCGTGGCACACGGTGCTGTAGGGGGATTGATGCGCGCAGGGCGATGGACCGGACTGATCCTGCTGGTAGCGCTGCTGATGGCCACCGGCTGCACGAGCTCTGAGGATGGCGACCGGCTGCGGGTGGTGTTCTGGGCCGGGCTCGAGGAGATGCAGGTCGAGCAGGCCAACGTGGACGCGTTCATGGCGGCCAATCCCGGAATCGAGGTCAGCCTGGAGAGCATCCCGGACAACTACCTGGAGAAGCTGGTCACCGCCTTCGCCGCGCACAAGCCGCCCGACGTGCTGCTGCTGGACAGCGTGCTGATTCCGCGGTTCCTTTCCGGCGACGTGCTGCTGGATCTCGCGCCGCATCTGGCGGCCGATCCGGAGTTCGACGAAAGCGTGTTCTTCCCGGAGGTCTGGCAGATCGCGGCGCGCGACGGCCACGTCTGGGCGCTGCCCAAGGACTTCACCCCGCTGGTGGTCTACTACAACAGGCGCGCCTTCGAGGCAGCGGGCGAGCCCTATCCCGAGCCGGGCTGGAACTGGCAGGATTTCCACGACACTGCGCAGCGGCTGACGTACCCCGCGCCCGGCAGCAGCGAGCAGGTGCCGGCGGATCAGCGGCGCTATGGCACGCAGATCTACACCACGCCGATCTTCAACATCGTGTGGTTCTGGCAGGCGGGCGGCGACGTACTGAGCCCCGACGGCAGCCGGGCGCAGGGCTTCCTCGACGGCCCGGCCGGCATCGAGGCGGTCGAGTTCTTCACCGGGCTGGTGGCGGACGGGCTGGCGCCGGACCCCACGGCCCGCGAGGCGCTGGGCGGCCAGGCGTTTCAGAGCGGCAGGATCGCGATGACGATCAGCGGCCACTGGTCGATGCCGGGCTTTCGCCGCGCGGCGGCGGACGCCGCGGAGCTGGCGGAGCGGGGCCAGCTGAGCGGGCACGTGTTCACCCTCGATGACGTCGGCGTAGTCGGGCTGCCGCAGGGCCGCGAGCGCGCCAGCGTGATCTACGAGAGCGGCTGGGCGGTAGCGGAGGATACGAAGCAGCCCGAGCTGGCCGTGAAGCTGGCCAAGTATCTGGCGGGCGAGGAGTGCCAGCGGCGGCGGGCGGCGATCGGCCTGGCGATCAGCGCCAACCGCCATGTCGCCGCCGAACTGGCCGAAGGCGATGCGCGCGAACAGGCGTTCCTGAGTGAAGTCGAATACGGCAGGGCGCCGTGGGGCACGCGCATCGCGGACTGGAGCATCGTCGAGGACCTACTCAGCGAGGGCATCGAGCGCGTGATCCTCGGCCGCGCGACGGCGGAGGAATCGATGCAGAGGACCGCCGAGTTGATCGACGCCGAACTGAAGATGTTCTGAAGGAGCGCGCGCGTCCCGCGCGCAACCGTAGCGGACGAGACGTCCGCGCTCCGTGATTGCGGGAGGAGGAAGGAGATGCTGAGAGTTGCCCTGATCATCGCGATACTGCTGCTGCCCGGCTGGGCGTATGCCGCGGAGCTGGACCCCTTTGGCTTCAGCGAGGACGACTACTCCAGCTGGGGGATCGTCGACGCGCCGTACCCCTATGACCCGGCAGAGCTGGGCCAGCCGAATGGCTACGGCTGCTTCCCGGTCGGCAACGGGCAGGTCTTCGCCTATCTCGGCGTGGACGGTGACTTCAACACGCTGCGGGGCATCACCGGCCCCGGTTACCAGACGCGCGACGACAACGGCAACGCCGTGTACTGGGAGGAGGGCGAGTGGCCGGACCAGACGTTTGAGCTATGGCGTATGGACACTGAGCCCAACATCGTTGACGGTGAGCAGCAGGGCTCGACAACGCGCTACACGCCGCTGGAGTGGACAGCGCAGTCAACTCAGCCCGTACGCGGGACCGCAATGGTACGAACGCGTCTCGCAGGGCCCGAGGGGGAGCTGTACTGCCTGACTTACGCGGTCGCCGGTCGTCCCGGAATCGCACGCGAGTTCGCGTTCATTCCTGGCGAAGCAGCTGATGAGGCCGCGCACTACGCGATCAGCACGCCTCCGGGATCGGAGATTGTCAGCCAGTACGATGCCAAGCAGTGGTTTGGCTACGACGGCTCGCTGGCGCTGAGCGCGCAACACACGGTGCACGGGGCGGGGAAGCAGTTCTACATGTTCAGCCGAGACGCGAGAAGCATCTCGCGCTGCAACCTCATGTATCAGTTCAGAGACCACGGATCACCCGCGTTCATGCGGGAGCTTCACGAGAAGGGCTTCGTTGGCGGCGACCCCGGTCTTGAGGTCCATGAGGACTACATCAAGGAGTACCGCGCAACAACAGCTCACTACTGGCAGTCCTGGTCCGCTGAAAGCCTCCACTTCGACACCGGCGATCCGCGGCTCGACGACCTGATGATCCAGCTGCCGGTGATCATCGAGACGCAGCGCGACGCATACTCGGGCGGGACGGCCCCGATGGTCAGTTACCACGGCTACTGGGTGCGCGACTCGCTGGGGCCGATGCTGACGTATCTGGCGAATGGCCGCTATGAGGAAGTCATGCGGATGCTGCGCTACCACCGCGCGGCGTGCCTGAAGCTGGGCTTCTGCCACATGCTGGTGCCACTCGACCTGGACCTGAGTGGGCTGGAGGGATGGCAGGAGGACGGTGGCGCGGGCCGGCATGCGGTGGGACCGGACTCCGTGCCGGTCCCCAGGGGAGCAGCTGCATCCGCAAATGACGGGCACGGAGACCCGTCCCACCCGGCACTCACCGAGACGGGCACGGAGACCCGTCCCACCATGATTCCCGCCGCCGGGGATCTGTCAGGCATCGGCACCAGCGCCGCCGACTGGGAGGCCATCGGCGTGGAGCATGCCGAAGTACCCAGCCTGATCGTGCTGCAGCATTACTGGCTATGGCGGGCGCTGCACTATGCCGGGCGTGGCGAGGAGGCCGACGCCTTCATCGCCGAGGCTTGGCCGTTCATACAGCACAACCTGTTTGCCATGCAGCTGGACCCGGACTTCGGCGTGCGCTTCCACGGCGACGAAACGTACACCCACGGCTCGCTGTACTCCACCTACGACCGCGCCGAGAGCGGGCAGATTGGGTATCCAAACGGCTACATCCCCACCGAGTTCTTCAGCTTCGACAACACGCTGCTACACAGTGCCGCCTGCCGGGGCGCGTACTTCATGGCGGAGAGGCTCTTCCGGCCGGCGGATACGGTACGCCAGCTGGACGAGATGCCCGAGGAGCTGCAGCGCATCGGGCAGCTGGCCAGCAGCGTCGATTCCGCGCTGGCTTTCTATCGGCGCGGCCACGTCTGCTTCCCGGCGATCAGCAGCGCGACCTATCAGCCCTGGCCGGCGGCGTTTGCCAACTTGAGCCTCGGGCCGTGGTCGCTGCCGGTGGAAGGGGGGCGCATCTTCTCGGAGCAGTACTTGGACGCCCGCGAGCAGCTGCACTGCAATCAACAGTGGGAGGCGTCCGGCGAGCCGGCGATGCGCTGGTGGACCACGCCGTGGTCCGGCTACGCCACCGGGCACAGCCTCGGCGGCTGGCTGAATGCCGCGCGGATCAATCGCGACGATGAGGCGTGCAGCGAGCTGGTCGAGCTGTTGCTCACGACCGCCTCGCCCGAGGGCGCGTGGTGCGAGGTGCTGTCGCCCGACGGGCTGCCGGTGGACATCTATGGCCGGACGAACCGCATCCGGCCGTGGGAGAGTGGGATCAACTACCTGATGCTGGCAGCCTACCTCGCGGAGCAGGGCCTGCTGGCGGCTGAGTCCCAGGGGCGCGCGGAGCAGCTTTCGAAGCTGGCGCAGGCCAGCCCGCTGGCCAACCCTCAGGTGCCGCTGAGTGGTAAGGAGTGGCATCGAGCCGGCGACAACGCGCGCCTGGCCCACGTTCACGACTACCCCTCGCCGCCGCCGTACACCCAGCTGCTGGTGCTGACGGTGGACAATCATTACTGCGAGCTGATCGGCCAGGACGAGCGCCTGAAGCACGTCCAGGAATCCGCCGTCGCCGTCTGGGACGCCGGGCTGCCGTTCAGCCACAAGCAGCTGCGCGACGCTCTGATCGGCTATCCTGATCTGGGCTACAGCCCCAGCTTCGATCCCTACCCGCGCGAGCCGGGCATCGACTGCCGCATCCCCTTCCTTTACATCGACCGCGAGGTGCGCGGGGGCCTCGACCGGCGCACCTTCAAGGACGAGGACTTCTGGCAGGGAGCGGAGATGTCACAGCTGCTGGCGGACTACGAGGCCGCCGGCGGGACGGTGATCGACGAGGACTCGCTGGAGCTGAGCCTTAGCGAAGATGAGGCGGTGGCGCTCAGGCTGCTCGTGGTGTTCTGTACGCACACGTTTACGCATCAGATGACCGCGGACGAGATCGCCACGTTCCATCAGGAGATGGCGGAGTGGGTCAGCTGGTACGACGAAGTGGGCGATGACCGGCTGCGCCTGGAACTCGACTACCTGCAGGTCGACCAGCGCCTGAGCCCCGGCATGTGCGGGCCCCAGGGGCAGAGCACCTACTGGATGGACTACGACGACGTCGAGGGCCTGCTGAGCGATCGCGGCATTCCAGAGAACTACTACGACAGCGTCTGCTGCTTCTGGGCCTGGGACCGTGACTTGGCACTGCCCGGCGGCGAGAAGGCCGCCCAGGCCTACGGCGGCGCGGCCCAGGGCCCGGCGGACGATATGGACTTCCTCGGCAGCGCCGGCCGCACCAGCTACTTCGGCAGCGCGGTGCTCGTCAGCCACCCCGACCGCACCAGCAAGAACGCGACCCATGAATACCTGCACAACGTCGACGCGATGTTCGAGCAGATCGGCGACAGCCGGGTGTTCCACCCGGATCACATGGCGCGCAACATGGAGCAGCTGCTGCGCGAAGTGCCCGGCGGTTTCGAGCAGCACGGGTTCAGCGATGACGAGATGCGCGCGATGGTCGCGGCGGAACTGAGAAACGAGATCCATTTCCCCTGGCGGACCCAGCTGGTCTACTACCGGCAGGCCCTGGAGCGCATCCCGCGGGCGGACTACGCGCGGCTGCTGAGAGGCTTCGGCCGGCGCGTCCAGCTTGAGCCGCGCACGCGGCTGTACGAGAGGCTGATCCTGCCCGCGGGCGCGGAGGCAATGCAGCTGTGGTGGTACGAGGCGCCGGGCGCGGAGCCGGTTGAGCTGGCGGACAGTGACTTCAGCGAGGGCGAGCAGCTGATCTGGGAGGAAACACTGTGGGCCGGCGCGCCGGACGGGGCCAACGTCAGCCGCTATGGCGAGCTGGAGCTGCTGAGCGATGACGTGATCGAGTACGTGATCGGTCCCGGCCAGCCGTTGAGCGTCTGGCTGACGCCCACCGGCAGCGGAGAGGGCCTGAGCCTCGCCGATGTCTGGGCCCAGATCGGCGGCGAGGAGCACTACATGTGGTGCGTGGGCGACGGCGCCTGGGTCTGCGACGTGCCTCCCGCCCTCGGCGAGCGCACGCCCGTGGTCTTCCACGCCGATGCCGAGGGCTATGCCTGCTCACCGGTGCCGGTAGTGCTGCAGATCCGGCCGCCGTGGGAACTCAGCGCGCAGTTCAGGACAAATGAACAGGGAGACTACGGCCTGTTCATGTCCGTGGACGGGCCGCCGGGCAGCTACAAGCTCAGCGCCGAGATGAGCGCGGAACTGAACACCATCCAGCGGCGGCTGGCCGATGACGGGCTGCTGTATGAGACGCTGTTCATGAGTGAGGTGGAGCTGGGGCCCGGCGGGGGGGTTGCGCTCGGTGGGGGATTCGGTCCCTTTGAGACAGCGGCCTATCCGCTCAACGTCCGGGTCGACTACGTGAGCGACGAAGGCCAGGCATCGAGCTTCGTCCACAACTACCCGGCGCCTTACAGCCTGTCCGGGCTGCTCAAACAACTGGACCCCGCTGAGCTGCCGGCCTACATTCCGGTGGTCCAGCGCCACTTCGCGCTGCCGGGCACGTTTGACCACGGCCCGCGCATCGCCCCCGAGCACCCCGTGGTGATCAGCCCCGACGATCCGGACACGCATATCTTCGCGGGCAGCGTCGACCACTATGGCGACGCCTCGATGAGCATGCGGTTGATGAGCTACGAGGAGTATCTGCTGATCGAGTGCCTGCTGTGGGATGACACTGCGCCGACGGGCGGCGTCTGGAGCGTCGACCGCATCAACCTGGTCTTCGACGCCGAGCTGAACACCACGGAAGGCACCTATCCCGACGGACCGGTCGGCCACAACGGGTGGGAGCGCGACGACTACTGGGTGTTCCTCGCCCCGTTCGCCGAGGGCGGGCCGCTCAGCATGCGCCTCGGCGGCGAGCGGCCCAGCGGCGGCAAAAACGGCTACTACGGTGAGGTGGAGGGCAGCAGCGCCGAGGTCCAGTTCGAGGACGGGCGCTACGTGATCCACTGGAGGATCCCCTGGGACAGCCTGCCATATCTGGACTACGAACCGGGCCGGCTGGTCGGCTTCAGCTGCTTCCTCAGTGACTACGACGAATCGCTCTCCGAGCTGATGTACCTGACGGACTGGGGCGGCGCCGGCGGCATCGAGTGGCGCTTCTGGGATTGCGGCCTGCTGTACTTCGAGTAGCGCAATCGGGCGGGCGCGGCGCCGGATTCAGCACTGCGATATACTCTCATTTGAGGGGCAGTCGGCGCCGCCCGACGATGGCCGACGGCAAGGAAGGTACTGATTTGGAGGCGTCTGCGAAACCTGGGGTACGCCGGGCCAAACCGGCCACCATCACGTTCGTCATCCTGATCCACCTCGGCGCGCTCTGCGCGGCAGTGCCGTGGCTGTTCAGCTGGGCGGGCCTGGTGCTGCTGGTGGTGATGGTCTGGCTGACCGCCAGCCTGGGCGTCTCGCTGGGCTTTCACCGCCTGCTGAGCCACAAGAGCTACAAGGCGCGGCCCTGGCTGCGCAATACGCTGCTGGTCCTCGGCTGTCTGTCGCTGGAGATGGGGCCGATCGCCTGGAGCGCCACCCACCGCCTGCACCACCGCGAGACCGACCACGAGGACGACCCCCACAGCCCGCTGGTGAACTTCCTCTGGGCGCATATCGGCTGGCTGTTCCGCACGCACCCGATCCTCGACGACCGCGAGCGGCTGCGGAAGCTGGTGCCGGACCTGGAGGGCGATCCGTTCATCGCTGCGCTGGAGCGCTGGTACTTCGTGCCCTGGATCGTCTTCGCGCTGCTCAGCATGGGGATCGGCTGGCTGCTCGGCGGTTGGCAGCTGGCGCTGTCCCTGCTGGTCTGGGGCACGCTGCTGCGCACGGCCTGGGTCTGGCACATCACCTGGTTCGTCAACAGCGTCACGCACCTGTTCGGCTACCGCAACTACGCCACGCCGGACGACAGCCGCAACCTGTGGTGGGTGGCGCTGGTCACCTTCGGCGAGGGCTGGCACAACAACCACCACGCGATGGCGGGCAGCGCCAACTTCGGCCGCAAGTGGTGGGAGCTGGACCCGACCTACGCCACGCTGTGGCTGCTTGAGCGCCTCGGCTGGGCCAGCAGCGTCAATACCACGAAGCAGCTGGGAGCCCGCAGTCCACTGGTTGAGCTGCGGGCCAGGCCAACCGCCGTCAGCCGCGCGCTGAAGTCGCTGCTGCGGCGGCGGTAGACGCGCCCGCGCCGAGCCGCGTGTCCACCGCCGGGAGCGGTGGTGGCTTGCTATACTGCGCGTGATGCTCGAGATCGATGCCGCGGCGGAATCGTTTCGCCGCGCCTACGGCGGCCAGCCGCGGGTCCACGCCCAGGCGCCGGGCCGCGTCAACCTGATCGGGGAGCACATCGACTACGCCGGCGGCTGGGTGCTGCCGGTCGCGCTCAGCCGCACGGTGGCCGTCGCCGCCGGCCCGGGTAAGGCCGGGCGCGTGCGCGTCCACTCCGACCAGTTCCTCGACGCCGGCGTCGCGGAGTTCGGCCCGCAGGACCGGCCGCCGGCTGCCTACAGCGCCTTCGTTCACGCCCTGGTACTGGAGACCGGCGCGCGCGGCGCGGACCTGACGGTGGTCAGCGATTTGCCGGTGGAGCGCGGGTGGTCCAGCAGCGCGGCCTTCGCGGTGGCGGTAGCCGCGGCGCTGCTGGCGCTCGACGAGCGGCTGCTCAGGCCCTCGGCGCTGGATCTCTGCCTGCTCTGCCAGCGGGCCGAGACGCACGCGCTGGGCGTCGAGTGCGGGCTGATGGACCAGCACGCGGCGGTATTCGGCCAGGCGGGCAGCGCTGTCTGGCTGGACACCCGGACGCTCAGCCACCAGTTGGTGCCGCTCAAGCTCGGCAGCGCCTGCCTGGTGCTGGTCGACTCCGACCAGCCGCGGCGCTTGGCGCAGAGCGGCTACAACCAGCGCCGCCAGGATCTGACCCTGGCCGTCGATGAGCTCAGGCGGCAGCTGGGGGACTTCGGGTCCTGGCGCGAACTCGATACGGACGAGGCGCTGGGAGCGCTGCGCGGGCTGTCCGATATCAGTGCGCGGAGGCTCAGGCACGTGCTGACCGAGCAGCGTCGGGTCGAGCAGTTTGCCCGCGCGCTGGAGGGCGGCGATCCGCTTGAACTGGGGCGGCTGCTCAGCGCCAGCCAGCAGAGCCTCAGCGACGACTACGAGGTCAGCACGCCCGAACTGGACCGGCTCTGCGAGCTGCTCAGCGCGGCGCCCGGCGTCTACGGCGCGCGGCTGGTGGGCGGCGGGTTCGGCGGCGGGGCATTGGCGCTGGCCGACCGCGATGACCTCGGCGCGGTGCTCAGTGAGCCGCTGGCCGAGTACCAGCGGCAGACCAGGCTCGAGCCGCGCTGGGACGAGGTACGGTCCGGCGACGGTGCGCGCGTGCTGCTCAGCGACGGTGGCACCGAGCTGGTGCGGGAGTGGCTGCGGTGAAGGGACTGATCCTCGCCGCCGGCCGCGGCACGCGCCTGCGGCCTCTGACCGACCGGCGCTCCAAGCCGATGCTGCCGCTGGCCAACCAGCCGCTGATCGCTTACCCGCTGCAGAAGCTGCTCTACGACGGCATCACCGAGATCGGCATCGTCGTTGGTGACAACGAGGACGAGCTCCGGGCCGGGCTGATCCACGTGCCGGCGGAGCTGACCTTCATCCGGCAGCCCGAGCCGCTGGGCCTGGCCCACGCCGTCAGCTTCGCCGAGGGCTTCACCGGCGACGATGACTTCACGCTGTTGTTCTGCGACAACCTGTTCAGCGAGCCGCTGGCCCTGAGCAGCGCCGAGTGGCACGCACGCCGGCTGCAGAGCCCGGAGCTGGCGGCGATGATCCACGTGATCGAGCTTGAGGACCCGCGGGCGTTCGGCGTCGCGGTCGTGGGCGAGGACGGCTGGGTCACGGAGCTGGAGGAGAAGCCCGCCGAGCCCCGCAGCAACCTGGCGGTGATCGGCATCGACCTGCTGCGCCCCGAGATCTACCGGGCGATCGAGCGCATCGAGCCGTCGCCGCGCGGGGAGCTGGAGATCACGGACGCGCTGGCGGAGCTTGTCAGGATGGGCCGGCGCGTTTATGCCCGGCGCCTCAGCGGCTTCTGGTACGACACCGGCACGCCTGCCGACCTGATCGCCGCGCTCAGGCCGGTGATGCACGAGTTCGGCGCCTACCAGCTGAGCGGACGCTATCCGGATAGCGAGCTCGGCGGCCCGGTCGGCATCGGTCGGCGCAGCGTGGTTCAGGGCTGCCGGCTTGAGGGCCCGGTGATGGTCGGCGAGGACTGCCGGGTGCAGGACTGCCAGCTGGGGCCCTATGTCACGATCGGCGACGGCTGCGCGCTCGCGGACTGCCAGCTGACCGACTGCCAGGTCTATCCGGGGACCAAGCTCAGCGGCGCCAGTGACCATGAGGCGATCCACGACGGCGAGCACCGCGTCGATCGCGAGACGCTGCCGGGCGGATAGGCAAAGGGGCCCGCGGGCCCCTTTGCTTGTCACAGTCGCATGCTGGCCTGCGCCAGCTCTCTGTCCCTACGGCGCATCCAGGCCGCTGCCGTAGCCCTCGGCATAGAAGCCGTTGCCCGCGTCCGGGTTGCCGTTGACGCGCACCCACGAACCGTTGTCGGTCGGTGGCGTACTGATCACCTCGTCGACTGCCAGGCCGGACAGCATGCCCGCGTAGACCGCATCGTAGGTGTCGTTGCCGCCGGCGTCGACGAAGATGCCATAGGTCGGGTCGTCGGCGACGGTGAAGCTGCCGCCCGGCCAGCCGCCGCGGCCTAGCGTGAACACCGTGCCGTCGGTGTAGGTCGGCTCGTACTGGTCGTTGCCGTTCATGTCAATGAAGTAAGCGAAGCCGTTGTTGAGGCTGCAGCCGAAGGCGTAACCGGCGCCCATGTACTGATCCTTGCCTCCACGGTCGAGGAACCAGGTGATCGAAAGATCGTGCGCCCCACCGATGCCGACGGAGTTCTCGTTATCGTAGATGTCGTCCCCCTCTCCATCCCACAAACCGGCCAAGCCGGCGTGCGCGGTGGCGCCCTGCGTGTACCACACACCGTCGTGATCATCAGTGCCCTGCTGGTCGATCAGCAGGCCGTGGCCCTGGAAAAATGCCGCGCTGGTGCCGAACACCCCGCAGTCGTAGTCGTCGTGGCCGCCCTGATCGTAGAGCAGGCCATAGCCGCCGGCCGCCACGAACTGCATGCCGGATTCCGGATTGGTGTAGGAGTCCCAGCGCATGCCGAAGGCAGCGCCCTGGGCGAAGCTGGCGTTGATCTCATCGGGTTTCTGCGCGCTGTTGTATTCCGGCCGCTGGGCGGTGTAAGCAGGCTCGGCATAGTAGATATCGTTGCTCTCACCGTGGTGCGCCAGCAGGCCGATGCCCATCACACCACCGTAACCCTGGCCGAAGGCCCAGGTGTTGAACTCGTCACCCGAAACATCGCCGCCGTCGTCATAGAGGATGCCGATGCCGCCGATCGCGCCGCCCTGGCCGTAGGCCTCCAGGGCGTAGGTGTCATCGTTTCCGCCGTAGTCGGCGAGGAGCCCGACGCCCAACATCGCGAAGCCCTGGGACATGCGGACCGCTTCGTAGACATCATCGCCCTCGTAGTCGACGAAGATACCGATGCCCAGACGGCCGGCGCCCTGCTGGCTGGTGTTGTCATCGTTGTCAGTGCCGCGGTTGCCGTCGAGCGGATCGTCCTGGGCAATGTGCGTATCGTCGCCGTCAAGGTCGATGGCCAGCGAGACGCCATTCCTTCCGCTGGCAGTCGCGCCCGCCGTGCAGTCATAGGTATCGTTGCCGCCCAGATCGATCAGCACCGCGTAGCCGTCACTGGTGGGGTTGGTGTAGGTATCGTTGGCGGTACCGCCAATCGTGATCCGCCCCCAGTCGGTGTCAACGTCGAGGCTGACATCGTCCCAGGCGGGGTTGTTGGTGGTGATGTAGTCGCTCAGCTGGTCGACTGCGTCACAGATCTTGGCCGCGCCCTCGAAGTACGCGGTGTTGTAGGGCCAGCCGCGCATGATGTAATTGCCGGAACTGGTGTCTATCAGTCCCGGGACGTACTGCGCCGTGGACACCCAGGCGCCGTGGGCCCAGTCGAACCAGGACTGCGTTGCAGCTTCGTCAAGCCCCACGTCGCCGTGGATCAGATCACGCGCCTCGCTCGCCTCCAGCACAGCGTAGACCAGCGTTGCCAGCGGCTGCTGGTCGGCCAGTATCAGCGAGCTGAGCGCCGTCTGGTAGGAGGCGAAATCGGAGGTGCCGCCGGAGGCGTCCACGTAGTCCGCAATTGCATGGGCCAGCGGATCGCTCGGCTCCAGCGTCGGGCTGAAGACCTGGGGCGTGACACGCTTGTCGGCGGGCATCTCCTCGACGGCCGCCATGAAGATGTCCTGCAGACTGGCGGCCTCATCGAGGCTGTTGCCCTTGTCCATCACGTACTGAGCGTAATCCGCGGGCTGGAAGAACCCCTCGTCATCCGAGCCCCACCAGGCGCTCCAGTAGGTGGGGAGGATCGTATGCAGGTCCTCATAGAGCTGCTCGGGGGGGTCGCCGAACTGGTAGATGCTCCAGTCCCAGTTGGCGTAGCTGAAGCCGGCGTCCTCGGCGCCACCGAAGATGTCGACCTCGGTCATGCTCAGCCGCAGTGGATTCAGGCCCGCGTTGCCCAGCGCGGTGTAGAACTCGATCGGCAGCGCCGTATCGCCCTGGCTGACCGCGTCGTACTGCAGTTTGGTCAGGTTGACCCCGTCGCCGTCGGTGACCACCACCACCATGTGGCCGACGCCGCCGCTGTCCGCGTAGGTCGCGTCTTCCAGGTTGAGCACCACCAGGCTGCTGAGGTCGTAGGGGCCGAAGAACTGCCAGCGCCCCAGCGTGTAGTTGCTGATCCCGATCCACAGCCCGCTCTGGTCGCCGTGGGCCGCCGCGATCAGCGAGCCGGTGACGCTGACCGCCGTCAGGTCCTCACCGCCGAACAGCGGAATGGTGTACCAAGCCCACTCCGTCCAGCCCGGCAGCGAGGTCATGATCAGCGAACCGCCGCCGGCTGACGCATTGTCGGTGCTCTGCGCCGGGTTGTCGATGTCAAGGTCGAAGACCTCGCTGGCTGAGCGCGGCGCGTCGTAGGGTGGCAGTGGCGGCAGCGAGGCGAAGTCAATCACGTCCTCGGCCCGCAGCGGCTCCGCTTCGACGGCGGCGGGATCGAGCGCCAGGCGGACGGGAGTATCGTCGAACCGCTGGGGCCCGAACCAGTCGGCCCGCGCGGGTTCGGCGCGCAGCTCGGCCGCCGACAGGCTGCGGACGCTGAGATCGACTGGTGCGGGCGCCACGCGGGCGGCGCCGATATCGACCAGTTCGCTGCCGCCGCAGCCGGCCAGCATCGCGCTGAGCGCGACGGACGCCAGGATCAATGCCGGTATTGCTCGTCTCATCTGTTGCCCTCCTGAGTAGATGGCGCGGCGGTGCCGGGGCCGTCCCCGCGCCCGACACCTGTGTCAAAGGACTAAACAAGTAATGTTAACACGTCCAGCCCCTGAGTAGTGATACCCGCCCGGCGGCGCCGTTGTTCCAGCGCGGTGCGCGCCGCTCAGACCCAGCGCGCGTTCTGCAGCGCCTCGCGGATGAACTGCGGCCGCTCTTCGCCGGCGGGCAGGGTCCCTGCGATGCGCTCGATCAGGGCCAGCAGGTCGTCGCGCCGCTGCCGCAGCACCGCGATCACGTCCTCGGCCGAGGCCAGCTCGCCCTCGCCGCTCTGGCGGGCGCGGACGTGGCTGTTGGTCACCAGGCTGATGTTGAGATAGCTCAGCGCCAGCTCGCGGGCCAACACGGCCTCCGGGTACTGCGTCATGTTCTCCAGGTGCCAGCCCTGGGCCGCAAAGAACGCGCTCTCGGCGCGCGTCGAGAAGCGCGGTCCGTTGGTCACCACGATCGTGGCGGTCGAGTGGCACTCAATCCCCTGCTTGGCGGCGGCGGCCTGGGCCGTCTCGCGCATCTGGCGGCAGTAGGGCTCGCCGAAGCCGACGTGGGTGGTGATCGGCCCGTCGTAGTAAGTATCGGCGCGCGTGCCGTGGGTGAAGTCCACCAGCTGGTCCGCCAGCGCGAAGTCGCCCACTTCGTGCGCCTCGGTCAGCGCCCCGACGGCGGTGACGCCGATGATCTGCAGCACCCCCAGCTCCTTGAGCGCGAAGATGTTGGCACGGTAGGGGATCGCATGCGGCGGCAGGTGGTGCCGGCGGCCGTGGCGCGGGATGAATGCCACCTCGCGGCCGGCCAGCTGGCCGACGCTGATCACGTCGCTGGCCGCGCCGTAGGGGGTCTGCACCGTCAGCTCCCGCCCGCCGCCGAGTAGTTGGTAGAAGCCGCTGCCGCCGATGATGCCGATCTCAGCCACGCTCACACTGCGATTGTAGCAGCGGCTAGACCAGCCGCTCGTGGGGCAGCGTCACGAAGTGGATGATATTGCCGTCCGGGTCGCTGACGAACAGGTTCTCGCCGCCTTCGCTGTCGGTGTAGGGCTGGCGCGCCTGATAGACCCCGCGTCCCGCCAGCGCTGCTGCCAGGGCGTGAACGTCGCCGCCGCGGAAGCTGAGCATGTTGCGGTCGATGTCGCGCTGGTGCAGTGACAGCCGCGGCGGGAGCAGGCCATTGGCGGACTCGACCGCCAGGCCGCTCACGGTCAGCAACACCCAGTTGCGGTCCTCATCGCCGCCGTCGCGTCTGAGGCCCAGCTTCTCGTAAAACGAGGCGGTCTGCTCCACGTCGGCGCACTTGAGGCAGTAGGAGAAGTTGCCCAGCACCAGCGCATCGGCCTTGAGCGTCTGCTCGGCGCCCTGCACGCTGGTCGGCTTGCCGGCCTTGAACCGCTCGGCTTCCTCCGGGAAGGTGTTGAAGTACGTCGGCACGCCGTCGGGATCGAAGTAGGTCGCACCCGTGCTGCCGTCCGGCTCGTGCTGCACGCCGCTGACGGGCTCGATTCCATGTTGCCTGAGCCTGGCCGCGATCGCCGGCACGTCACCGCCGCGGAAGTTGAGCAGGTTGCGGTCGATGTGGCCCTGGAACAGGTGCAGCTCGCAGCTGGGGTGCTGCAGCGCGGCCCAACCGATCGCCTGGTTGCCGCCGACGACGGTGAAGTCCAGCTTCTCGTAGAACTCCAGCGCGCGCTGAATGTCCACCACATTCAGGCACATCACCAACCAGCCCGGCGCAAGCTCCATGTCGAACCTCTCACTTGGCGTCAAGTGATTAGTACCCGCGACAGGGAAAAACCATTCGCCGCTCGGACCAAACCAGACCGATTCTCAGTCGAGCATCAGCTAGCCCACCGCCGCGGCGCCGGCCACCGCCTTGACGCTGCTCTCCAGCGCGCTTAGTATCAGGTCGATATCCTCCTGCTGCATCCAGTGTTCGCTGGTCGTCTGTTACGTCTGCTCAGTCTCTGGTGGACCAGGATGGCGCCCCGTATAATGCACGACAATGATCAAGAGAATCGAACTGAAGGGCTTCAAGAGCTTCCTCAAGGCGGAGCTCTCTCTCGGACCATTCAACTTGCTTATAGGGACTAACGCTTCTGGAAAGAGCAACATCAGGGACGCATTTCGCTTTCTTCATGGTGTGGCGCGTGGCTACGCCCTTCACGAAATCGCCGGGCAGAAATGGGGCGAAGGTGGCAGGCAGGAGTGGGCAGGGATCCGCGGGGGCCCAAATGAAATGGTCTTCACTGGGCACGCGGGCTTTGAGGTTAGCGTTGACTACAACCTAGCCTCGACATTGACCTCGCGTGCCTCGAGGGGACTGCAGGAGTACTCGTACACGATAGAAGTGGGCGGGGCAGACGCCATGGCGCAAGTGCGTTCGGAGGAACTCGATTGGGTTAGTGAAGGCAAGTACGTCTACTCGACACATCCTGCGGGCAAGCCCCTAAGTGTCCCGTTCGTCGACATCAAGGCTAGGTGCCTTGTTGCCACGGAGCCGAAGGCCAAGAGGAAGCTGAGGACCTTCGACGCGCGCAAGCCGATCTTCTCGCAGCTATTCAGAGCGGTTCCCATGCCTCTCTTCGATCCGTACTTCGGCTTCATCACGAACTTCTTGGGTATGCGGTTTCTCGATCACGATCCAGATGCGATGAGACAACCCTCGTTCCCGGGGCAATCCCAGCTAGGAGATCGAGGGGAGAACCTCGCGTCTGTGCTGATGAGGATTTCTGAGGATAGTGAGAGGAAAGCACAGATTCTGCATTGGCTGCGCGAGCTGACGCCTATGGAAGTCACCGACCTGCGGTTTGAGACGGATCCCTTGGGCAAGGTGTATCTGATGTTCGTTGATCCGCTAAGGGACAAGCCTCTATCTGCCTACAGCGCCTCAGACGGGACACTCAGGTTCCTTGGCACTCTGGCCGCCCTAATGCAGCCCGATCAGGGGCCCTTCCTCTTCATCGAGGAACTCGACAACGGTATTCATCCAGCTCGACTGCACCTGCTGCTCCAGATGATTGAGGATGTGACCGCCGAAGGAAAGACGCAAGTAGTGGCCACAACTCATTCGCCCCAACTACTAGCACTGCTGAGTGAGAGCGCGTTTCAACACGCATACTTGACCTATCGACTTGAAGGACAACCGGATACCAGGATCAAGCGAATCGCTGAGCTGCCGGAGATCCTGAGATTGCGCGAGAAGTACGGCCTTGCGAGGCTACATGAATCAGGCTGGTTCGAGAAGGCCATCGCCGCTCTCAGTGAGGTGGCCGAGCAGTGAGCCTCAGAATCATGGTGATCCCTGAGGACTTCAGGAAGGACCAATACACGCTGCGGCCAATAGTGAAGGCGATGTTTCGCCACCTTGGACGTGCCAACGTGCTTGTCTCCATCTGTACGGACCCGAACATAGGCGGGGTCGATGACGCACTGAAATGGGACAGGATTCACGAGATACTGGATATGTATGGTGCGTACTACCATGCATATCTACTGTGTGTGGATCGGGATTGTGAGGAGGGGAGATGCGTCCAGCTTGCCAAGCTGGAGGAGCGAGCACTGTCTGACGCGGACAGGAAGTACTATCTGTTTGCCGAGAACGCGTGGCAAGAGCTTGAGGCATGGATTCTGGCAGGGATGACCGACTTGCCCAAGGCGTGGGATTGGAAGCAGGTGCGATCCGAGCGGGAGCTAAAGGAGACATACTACGATGCTTATGTGGAGCAGCGAATGCTAGATCATCACCCTGATGGAGGCCGAGGGGAACTCGCCATTGAAGCGGCAAGGCAATACCGGAATCGGGTGCGCCGGTTGTGTCCTGAGGACATTATGGCTCTTGAGAATAGAGTGAAGATCTGGCTAGAGGCAGCCGAAGGACACTCCACGTCAGCCGATTGAGCGCGGACGAACGAAGCCAGTTATCCTGATGTGTGCAGAGCAGATTGTCCCGCCACATCTAGGTTTGGGCTAGCCCGCCGCCGCGGCGCCGGCCACCGCCTTGACGCTGCTCTCCAGCGCGCTGAGTATCAGGTCGATGTGGTCCTGCTCAATAATCAACGGCGGCTGGATGCGGATCGTGGCCGGGTTGTTGATCGTCTGGGCCACCAGCACGTCGCGCTTGAACAGCTCGTCGGCCAGGCGCGTGCCCAGCTCGGGGCTCAGGCACTCGATCCCCAGCCACAGCCCCAGCCCGCGAACCTCCTTCAGCACGCCGCCGTTTGAGTCGACCAGCTTGCCGATCTCAGACTTGAGGTACTCGCCCTTCCGGCGGCACTGCTGAAGCAGCCCGTCCCGTTCGTAGACCTCGATGGTCGCCAGGGTGGCGGCGCAGCTGAGCTGGCTGCCGGCGAAGGTGTTGCTCAGCCACCACGGATTGGCGGCCAGGCCCTCGAAGTCCGGCCCGTGGTGTTCACGGCCGTAGAAGGCCCGCTCGTTGACGATCAGGGCGCTGGTGGGCATAATCCCGCCGCCCAGCGCCTTGCCCAGCGTGACGATGTCCGGCTCGATGCCGAAATGCTCGCTGGCGAAGTAGTAGCCCGCGCGGCCCCAGCCGGACTGCACCTCGTCGACGTGCATCAGCGCCCCGACTTCCCGGCAGCGCTGGTGGATGGCATGCAACCACTCGCGATCGGGGACGATGATCCCGCCCTCGCCCTGGACAGCCTCGACGATCACGCTGGCGACTTCCTCCGTGATGTACTTGTCCAGCAACTCGCCGTTGTAGTCATAGGGCGCCATCCGGAAGCCGGGGATCAGTGGGCGGAAGGGCTGCTGCAACACCGGTCGCGCCGTGGCGCTCAGCGCCCCCAGCGTCTTGCCGTGAAAGGCGTTGGTGAAGCTGACGTGCATCAGCCGCCCGGTGGCCAGGCGCGCCAGCTTGATCGCGGCGTCGTTGCTCTCGGCCCCCCCGCAGTGGTAGTAGACGTACTGCAGGTCACCCGGCGCGCGCTGGGCGATCTCGCTCGCCAGCACCGCCTGCAGCGGATTGAGCAGTTCCTGGCTGTAGAGCCCGATCCGCTCCATCGTCTGCTGCACGCGCCTGATCACGTGCGGGTGACGGTGGCCCAGCGCGAACACGCCATAGCCACCGAGGCAGTCGAGGAAGCGGTGGCCGCGGATGTTATACATGAAGACGCCCTCGCCGCGCCACTCCACGCCGTGCGCGTCCGATTTGGCGCTGCGCTTGAACTTGATGAACCCCGGGTTGAGATTCTCCTCGTAGTACTTGAACGTCTCGGTCAGGATCCGCTGCTCGTCATCCGCCGACGGTTCAGCGTTGAACAGGTGGTCAAACATGGTCTCCTCCAGAGTGTGGCCTTGCCGCTGCTTCCCGCCGCGGGCAGGAAGTTTCAGTAGGGCTTCCCGCGACTCTGAAGGCTAGCCGGGGATCTTCTGGCGCATCGGCGGGGTATCGTCCGGGTTGTGCGCGTTGCGGCCGTCGTGTTGCCAGCCGCGCCGGATCAGCGGGTTGTACCACCACGCCGGCCGGTGAATGATTTTCGCGCTGCCCCGCATCGGGTAGATGATAACAGAAGGGAAGCGGACGGGTCGGCCGGTCGCCGGGCGTCGCGCAGTGTCCTGGCGCGGATGCTACTATCTGACGCACTGCAGCCCCCGCTCATCGCCGACGGTCGGGGCTGCGCGTCTCGTCTGGAGTGCAGGATCCCACCATGCGACCGAGTCGACCAGCCAGATGGACCGGACGGCTGCTCAGGCGGCTGGCGGTGGCGGGCGGGCTGCTGCGCCGGCCGCTGGCCCGCGCGGGCCGGGCCTGGACGCGCAGCGGCTTCCAGCTGGAGCGCGCCGAATACGAACGGCGCAGCCTGGCGCGGCTGGCGCAGCTGATCGAGTCGTTCCGGCGGCGCGGGCTGTGCGCGGACGCCGCCTACGGCCGGGTCGGCAACCTGGCCAGCTTCGGCGGGCTCAGTAGTCTGCCGGTCCTGACCCGCGCCAAGGCGGTCGCGCTCTTCGAGCAGCTCCGGGAGCTCTACCGCGAGCAGCGCGACGTCTACGCCAAGGGCACCGGCGGCTGGTCCGGCGAGCCCGTACATCACTATCGCGACCGGCGCGTGGACGACTACGGCTATGGGATGCTGATCGAGATGCAGCGCGTGGCCGGCTGGCGGCCGGGGATGGCCTGCCACTGCCTGTGGGGCGATCCGCGGGAGCTGGGGGTGGACTATCAGCCGCCGCGGGGGCTGAAGGGCGCGCTCAGCATGGTGCATCTGCACGGCTGCTACGCCCCCGGCGAGCGTGAGCTCACGGCCTTCCTGGACGCCGTGCGCGCCGATCCGGGCTGCGCGGTCTACGGCTTTCCCAACCTGCTGCTGCAGTGCGTGCAGTTCATGGAGCAGCGCGGCATCGTGCTGGAGCCGGGCGTCGTCGCCGCGGCCTGGGGCACCGCCGAGGCGATGCACCCCGAGCTGCCCGACCGCTTCCGGCGCGCCTTTCGCGTGCGGCTGGGCGACTACTACGGCAGCCGCGAGGTGGCCAGCATCGCGACCCAGTGCGAACACGGCCGGATGCACGTCAACGCGCGCTGCATCGTCGAGGCGGTCGATGAGCAGAGCGGTGAACTCAGGCCCGAGGGCGAGCCGGGCAGCCTGCTGGTCACCGACCTGTTCAACGACGTCACCCCGCTGATCCGCTACCAGATCGGCGACCTGGCCTCGGTGGCCTGGGGCCGGTGCCAGTGCGGCCGCGGCGGCTACTACCTGCCGGAGCTGATCGGCCGGCCGCCGGACACCATCACGCTTAAGAGCGGCGCGCGCTTCACCCCGCACTTCTTCTCGACACTGACGATGAGCTATCCGGCGATCCAGCGCTTCCAGCTGGTGCGCCGGGGGCTCGAGGAGTTCGAGCTGCGATATGTCGGCCAGCCGCTCAGGGCTGAGGAGCAGCAGCGGATCGTCGCGCTGATGACGGCCAAGACCGAGGGCGCCGCCTGCCGGCTGACGCAGGTCGAGGAACTGGCGAAGGCCGACAGCGGCAAGCACCGCTGGTTCGTGGATCGAGGATGTGAGTGAGTCGTCCGGTCACAAGCGAACAGGCGGCCAATCTGGTAGTCTTAACTAGTAGCCGCGCGCGGCGCGAGCGGGCGCGGCAACGGTGCGGGGTGCTCTATGCGGATTGCGCTGACGACACTGGCAATGCTGCTGGCGGCCACCGCCGCCTGGGCGGACAGCGAGTTCTCGCTGAAGGTGGACCTCGGCTCCAGCCGGGCCACCTACTACTACGGCACGGAGTGGTACTGGGGCGACCAGGCGCTGCTGACGGAGTGGAACTACCGCAGCAGCGGCCTGACCGTCGGCGTGCGCGACGGCGACTGGGGCGCGCACTATCGCTACGGCCCCGGCCCCTCCTTCAGTTCGCCGGGCTCCTGGCCGCCGCGCCGCGAGTATCAACCCCTGGTCACGCCCGCCGACTCCATCATCGGAGTCCATCCAAGTGACAAGCCCGGCTACCGCGTCTATATCCCGCGCGGCCTGACCGGCGAGAAGGAGTACTACGGCGACGCCGCTGACCTCGATCAGCGCCCTTCCTACGGCTACGGCAGCCTCGGACAGCGCTACTCGCCCCGCCGGCATCGCCGCGGCTATCCGACGGTGCTTGAGTACAGCTACGGCTACTACCCCTACTACTACAGCGGCCAGCCGCTCTACACTGCGGCCTCCCACCCCGAACTGGGCTACGTGGGCGGCGTGGTCTACCGCCAGCTGCCGGCCTACGATCCGTCGCTGGGCCAGACGGGCGAGCGACAGGACGTGCGGGGCGAGGAGGTCAACGTCTACGAGGGCGACGTCTACAACTACTACTACGACGGCCAGCCGGCGCCCGCCGAGCCCCAGAGCCCGCCCGCGGTCGAGCCGGCGCCGCCCGCGCCCCAGCCGCCCGCCGAGCCGGTGCCACAGGCGCTGGGCGCCCGCTTCTACGAACGGCTGCGCCTGGAGACGCCGGGCGGCCTGCAGACCTTCGTGCTGGAGAATGGCGGGCTCTATGCCGGTCCCGAAACCGGTCCCTGGCTGCGGATCAGCGAGCAGGCCGATGCCGGGTTCGGCGCCTTCGCCGCCTGGATTCCCGCGGATGGCCTGGTGGTGATCTTCCGCGAGGGCGACCGCATCGCAGCGGCCTTCCCGGCGGGCGGCGGCGACTGGTGGATCGAGCCCCTGCCGCTGGCGATCGACTTCGGTGGCAAGACCACCATCGGCCTGGTCGGCGGGGTGCCCTGGGTGGTGGCGGACGGGCTGGACCACAGCCGCTACGTGATGGGGCTCAGCGGCGGCAGCTGGTACGAGGTCGGCAGCGCCACCAGCGACGAGTAGTACCGGGGGTTGATTTGCTTTCAGCCCGCTTCAGTACTGGCTAAATCGGGGTAAATGCCGTCTGAGCGTTCCCCACTGCGCGTATAATCTAGGTGATGGCCATCGATCTGCGCAGTGACACGATCACCCAGCCCACGGAGGGCATGCGCCGCGCGATGGCCAACGCCGAGGTGGGCGACGACGTCTTCCTCGAAGACCCAACCATCAATCGCCTCGAGGCGTACGTGGCGGAGCTGCTGGGCACCGAGGCGGCGCTCTACGTCCCCAGCGGCCACATGGCCAACCAGCTGTGCCTCAGGGTCCACGGCCGCGCGGGCGACAGCGTGATCGCCCACATCCGCTCGCACATCTTCGAGTACGAGTCCGGCGCGCCGTCGGCGGTCAGCGGCTTGGCGCCGCGTTTCATCGACACCCCGGACGGCACTTTCGCGCCCGCCGACGTCTACGACCTGCTGATGCCGCGCAACATCCACCACAGCCGCAACCGGATCGTGGCGCTGGAGAACACCCACAACCGCTGCGGCGGCGTGGTCTGGCCCCTGGAGCAGTACGAGGCGGTCTGCCGCTTCTGCCACGAGCACGAGCTGCTGGTCCACCTCGACGGCGCCCGGCTGTGGAATGCCTGCGTCGCCAGCGAGACGGCGCCACCGGACTGGACGCACTGCGTCGAGAGCACCTGCGTCTGCTTCAGCAAGGGGCTGGGTGCGCCCGTCGGCAGCGCGCTGGCGGGCAGCCGCGAGTTCGTGGAGGAGGCGCGGTTCTATCGCAAGATGCTGGGCGGCCAGATGCGCCAGGCCGGCATCATCGCCGCCGGGGCGCTGTACGCGCTGGAGAATCACATGCAGCGCCTGGAGGAGGACCACCGCAAGGCCCGGGAGCTGGCCGAGCTGATCGGCCAGGCGCCGGGGCTAAGCTGCATCTGGCCGATGACCAACATCGTCGTGGTGGAGGTGCAGGACCACACCCTGCTGGCGCCCCAGATCGTCGACGCGCTGGGCAGGGAGGGCGTGCTGTTCTTCTCGATCGGCGAGCGGCGGCTGAGGCTGGTGACTCACCTCGACGTCAGCCTGGAGGAATGCCGCGAGGCCGGCCGGATCTTCCAGCGCGTGATGCAGCGGCTCAGCAACGGAACGGGGACCGCCGCGCAGAGGGTATGATCTGCGGGTGGAAATCCGCAGCATCGAGCCGGTCTACTACTGCCTGGACCAGGGTACCGGCGTGGCGCTGATCCGCGCCGAGGACAAGCCGCCGCGCGGGGCGCTGATCGACTTCATGCGCGGCGACGGCATCGTGCGGCCCGGCGCGGTGGTGCCCGTCTGCTGGGAGCAGATCTGGGACTACCGCGGCCAGCTGACGGACGTGCCCAGCCTGTTCCGCTGGCCCGAGTTCACGGAGTGGCTTCAGGCCTGGCCCGAGGACCTCACGGAGTTCCACTCGGAGTGGAAGCGCTACTTCGGGATGCCGGGCCACGACCTCGCCGACGCCGCCGTCGTCATCTGGGAAGAGCCGCGCCTGTGAGCGGGCCACCCGATAGACGACAGCGCCAAACACTCACCTGAAATCATCATAAGTGAACAGGGCATTGATATAGTTAAACTTGCATGTTACAATAGCTACATCCTGACTTGCATGTTCCTGGAGGTATGAGATGCTCAAGCGGACGATGACGGCCTGCGCGGTGGCGGCCGCGGCGACGGTGCTCGGCGCGGGGGTGGCCTTCGGGCAGGGGGCGGACGCGATCCTGGGCACCTGGGAGGAGTACGACGCGGAGCGCGGGGAGTACGTCCATGTCGACTTCGGCGAGGACGGGCAGGTGGCCATCGAGGTCTTCGACTACCACGAGGGCTTCTATCTGCTCGACGAGGAACTGCACCTGATCGCCGTCTACGAGACGGAGGAGGAGCGCGAGGATCTCAGCGAGCACGACTGGGTGGAGTACAAGCTCAAGGGCAACAAGCTGACGATCATCGCCGGGCCGGAGGAGGCGATGGCGTTTCTGCGCGTCGACCGGCCGGAGCAGGCCGCAAGCGCGATCGTCGGGAGCTGGCAGTTCGATCCGGACAAGACGGACTTCGACTGGGGCGACGACGCGCCGCCGTTGATGATGCTGACGTTCGCAAACGACGGCACCGCCAGCTATCGCGAGCTGGACGAGTTGATCGAGGGCAGCTTCATGGTCGATGCTGAGCTGGGCACGATGGAGCTGACCATCGAGGACGA
>CAZSSB010000038.1:0-29296 GCA_964609245.1 uncultured Planctomycetales bacterium
AAGACCCCTACGTCGAACAGGCCGTCACCCAGATCAGCCGCATGCTGAAGTAGCGACACTCATCTCTCGGCTCCACCTTCCGTAGCTCATGCCTAGTACACAACTCCCCGCGCGACTCGCAGGTCGTCGTTACCGTTGTCGAAGTGCGAGATGTACGGCAGGCCGTTGATGTCCACGATCGAGGTGAACTCGCCGACGTCGTAGGGTGGCGTGCCCTGGTCCGCGTAGAACCGGTACCAGCCCCCGTCGCCGTTCTCGTTTTCGGAGAAGCCGACGCGCAGGCTCTGGTTGGTGGTCCAAGCCATCACCGGATAGCCGCCGACCACCGCCATCGAGACGTGACCGTTCATGACACCCTCGTTCTGGGCGACGATCACCGGGCTGGCGGGCCAGCTGGTGCCGGCGAGGTTGTTGGCACGGATGAAGCGCACGCTGTCCGTGGTGCCGTTGTGGTAGTAACCGATCGCCGGACGGCCGTTGACCTCCACCAGCGTGCACCAGAATCCGGATTCGAGGTCGTCGTCCACCACGACCGGCGTGTTCCAGACCGTGCCGAGGGAACTCACCGAACTCACATACAGCAGCGTGTTGTCGGTTACGTTCTGGTAGGCAATCGCCGGCGTTGCACCGATCATCGCCAGCGAGGCGAACTGGCCGACGTTGTCGGAGTCGCTGTCAACCGTAATCGGCGAGCCCCAGATGGAGCCGAGGCTGTTGGTGGCGCGGACGAACTTCAGATTGCCGTTGGTCGCATCGTAGTAGGCGATCCCCGGAAACCCGTCGACGACCGCCAGCGAGGAATACAAGCCCACGTTGGCCGCGTTGTCGACTTCCAGGGATCCCGTCCAGCCCTTGCCGTACTTGTTGGTTGAGTAAGCGTAGCGCAGGCTGGAATTGCTCGTGCGGTAATAGGACACGCCGAGAAAAGCGCTGTTGCTGACCGGGGCCAGGGAGGGCCAGGAGCCTCCGCCGCTGCCGTCGATCGTAAACGGCCCGGTCCAGCCTATGCCGCCGGGCGCGCCGACTACATACTGCAGTCCGTTCGTGCTGTCCAGATAGCAGACGCCCGGCAAGCCACCGGCATTGACGATGTCGTTGTAGGTAGCCACCGTCGTACCGCTGACCGCCGGCTCGGAATAGACTGTGTACACTGTTACCAGAACGGTGTCGTAGGCCTCGTCGCCCAGGTCGTCGGTCACTCGCAGCTTGGCCAGGTAAACGCCCGGCTGGTCGTAGTCCAGGCTGGTCGAGCCCGCGAAGCCGGTGTAGTTGCCATCGCCATCGTGGTCGATCGCGGTGGTGATACTGCCGCCATCCGGATCATAGCTGTCCGTCGCGTCGAATTCGACTTCCTGGCTGATGCTGGTCCCGTTCCAGACGACCAGGTCGCGGTCGACGGAGAGCACGGCGACCGGTGGGATGTTGGCCGTGGGATCCGTAACCAGCACGCCGAGGTACGAACGCGTCCGCGCGCCGTCGTCGTCTGTCACGCGCAGGCAACAGGTGTAGTAGCCGGCGGTTGAATAAGTATGGCTTTCACTACCGGCCGTCGCCGTGGTGAAGCTGAAGACGTTCACGTTGGTGTAGTCCAGCGCGTATTCTGCGACCGTCCCGTCCGGGTCGTCCGCGTTGAAGGAGAACGTGATGTTCGCCGGCGCCGCACCGGAGTTGGGCACGGCGCGGAAACCGGTGATCACCGGCGGCAGATTCAGTGGTTCGTCCTCGACGCTGACCGTGACGCTGCCCAGCGTCTGCGCGCCGCCGTCGTCGGTGACGTGCAGCTGCACGTTGTACAGCCCGGTTGCCGCGAACTGGTGCGTCGGGTTCTGGTCCGTGCTGTCCGGCGTCCCGTCGCCATCGAAGTCCCAGGCGTAACTGGCGATCACGCCGTCGGGATCGAGCGCCGTCGCCGAGAAACTGACATCAGTGCTGGGCATCGCCAGCGCGGGATTCGCCGCCAGCGCGGTGATCTGCGGCTGCTGGTTGCCCGGATCCGCCTGCACCAGAATCGCCAGTGTGTCCACGTCCCAGGCGCCCTGGTCGTCGATCACCTGCAGCCGCGCGTTGTAGAGACCCGTCTGCGTATACGTATGCTGCGCGGAGACTACGTGCACGATATCGGTGTCGTCCCAGACGTCGTAGGTGCCATCACCGTCGAAGTCCCAGCCACCACCAACGATCAGCCCGTCGAAATCCTCGCCGGCACCACTGAAGTCAACCGTGAGCGGAGCGATACCGCTCTGTGGGCTGGCATTGCCGACCGCCACCGGACGGCTGTTACCCGTGATCATGACGCTGGCGCCGCCGAGCGCGACCGCCATGCCGCCCTGCCCGATGCCGCGCACCCGCGGCCGGATCAGGCCCGTCGTGGACGTGTCAGCCTGGGCAACGCCTGATGTATCACCGGTGACGTCAAAGCTGCCGTCGCCGTCCAGATCCCAGGCGTACTCCTCGGCCCCGGCGGCGGTCAGGGTGATCACGTCGCCCCGCAGGCCGCTGGGGCTGCTGGCGCTAACCGTCAACGGCGCCGCCTGACCGCCGAGCGGAGTCACCACCACCAGTGAGCTGAAGGCGCTTTGCCGTCCGCCGTGATCGACGGTCGTGACGCGGACGAAGGTCTCACCACTGAGCCCGGTGAGCACGTGGTGGGGGCTGCCCTCGAGGTACGGGATGCGCTGCACACCCAGGCCCTGGTCGTCGTAAAACAGCGCGCTGGCGTAGTAGACGTAGTAGCCGGCAACGTCCGCGCCCAGCACCGGGTTCCACTGCAACTCTGCGCCCCCCGCGATGGCGCCGGCCGTCAGCCCGCCGGGCGCCGGCGGCGGCTCGGCGCCGCTGACCTCTCGCGGGCTCGCCGCCGCGGCCACGACATCGATACCGCTGCCCCCTTCGACCGCCAGGCAGACGAAGGCGTTGCCCAGCTGTGACAGGTGATCTCCCGTCTCAAGCTCGAGCCGCACGTGATTGTCGCTCAGCGGTCCGTGCCACTGCCAGCGCCCGCTGCCGTAGTCCGCCACGCCGACGAAGTAGCCGCCGCCGCCCAGCAGGTTGGCGTCGACCGCCAGCAGCCCGGGCTGCTCGCCGTCCATCAGCAGCCGGTAGACCGCGAAGCTGACGGGCGCGGTGCCCGCATCGCTGGCCAGGCGGCTGGCCTCGCCGACGTCGGTGACGTCCCCGCCCTCGAAGTACCGCTCGACGCCGGCTACCAGCGCCGAGCCACCACCATGCACCGAAGCCGTGCGCTGATCGTCCGCGCCGCGCTCCTCCCAGGGCTGGGGCCTGTCAACCGGCAGCACCGCCGGCCACGTCGCAGGCGCCGGCAGAGCCGGAATTTCACTCGTCGGCGGACCGGCGGTTTCAACGCCACCCGCCACGGTCACGGCCCCGTTGCCACTGCAGGCCGCGGCCAGCAGGGCGGTCATCAGCGCTACCGCACCGGGCAGCGCAACGCGTCTGATTGAGTTCAGTCCTGGGAACACGGCAAGCACCTCGTCAGTAAGTATCGATCATCGATTATAACAGAGAATGAGACTCAGTCGCAAGCGCTTTGTTCGCTGCAATCCACGTCCAGACGAAGAAGAGAGCCGCCGGGCCGACAGCTGCGTCGCAATGGTGGGCGGCAGGGCTGTGCGCCAAGCGGCGCCGGGCGGAGAGGCCGCACCGCCCGCGCTCAGCTGCTACGTGCGTTCAAGCGCCGCCGGCCCTACTCCACCGTATACATGCCGGTCCAGGCCGGGCGGTCCGGCTGCTCGTCATTGGTCAGCTGCTCGCGCCAGGCCTCGTCGGTCAGCCGGTCGTTGATCGGCCAGGCGAACTCGTAGTACGAAAACACGCCGCCCAGCGCGAGATGCAGCTCGTCGCCGGCTGCGGGAATTGCCACGAGAAGATGATCGATTCGCCCGGTGCCGACCTCCAGCACCTCGCCGTGCTCGGGGTCCGTCGCAACATCGGCGATCAACGCCGAGGGCTCCTCGATGTAATCGCCGTCCCCACCGGGTTGGTCCCTCGTCCAACGGACGAGGTTGCCGAGCCACTCGGCGTAGTCGAAAAGCGCGAGTGCGGTGTCCTCGGGAATCTGCTCGCCGGCCAGTTCCGCTTCCGCGCCGAGCTGGCAGTGCGCCAGCATGGCCAGCAGATTGTGCGACAGCGCTATCACACTATCATCGGACAGCTGCAACGCCTGCAGTCCCTCTGCGGTCATCTCGACGAGACCGGTCAGCCGAGCGAACAGACGCGGATTGGGCTCGACGTAGGCGGGCGGCGGTGGCGGCGGTGCCGAAACAGGTGAGCCGTAGCCCGGCTTGGCATACAGGATAGTGTCGTGGCGCAGTTCCGCCCAGCTGCCAAGCGCCCCGCTGAGCTCGCGCCGGGCCCAGGACCGTGTGCGCATGTACGGCGGATACCGGTCATCTTTGGGCAGCGTCATGCCCTCAAGGGAATAGAGCCAGCCGTTGTAGACGGTGCTGGTCCAGTCTTCCACTGCATAGCTGCCAGCGTACTCCTGCAGCATGTCCAGCTGCGACGTGTAGTTGGCGTGGGCCGTATCGCCGCGTTGCTCCAGGATCTCGAAGGCCTCAGCGTTACCGAAGCAGGCGAAGACGTCCAGGCCGCTGGGCAGCCAGCGCTGACTGACATGCTTGTGCACGAGTTTACTCAGCATGAAACTGTCGAGCACGAAGCGCTGGCCCATGAAGCGGAAGCCCTGGGTCTCATACGCCGCATCCTGGTGGTCAAAAACCAGCATCGAGTTGATCTGCGGTGCGGGCAGCTGGCGCGCCGCCGCGATGAAGCCGGCGACCTGCTGCGCGTCGGCGATCTGGTCGAGCCCCATCTGCCCACCGAATACCTCGCCGGCGACGGCGGTGTAATCATGGATCCCAAGATCATCGGCACTGCCGACCAGAAACGCCGTCGGATCGTAGATCGATGCCCAGGTATCGGCGGCCGACGAGACCCCCACATCCGTACCGTGCACGAGATAGGTGATCAGCAGGGCCGCCTGCGTCTCGGACATCGATTTCAGCCGCAGGTTCATCCGCCCATACCAGATCATGGTCTTGAAGTAACGCTGGCGCAGCTCGCTGCGGGTGTAGTGCCCGCGGGGCACATACTGGCTGTAGTCCTCCTGGTAGTCCTCCTCCATCGACAAGACCGGGGACCGCTGGAATCCCGACTGGGCTTCAATCGCCGCCAGCTCGCTCTGAACCATCTCGTAGATCGGCTCGGAGATGGCCGGCGGGTCGACCAGCAACAGCTGTTCGGCGACGGCGAAGTACGCCCAGACATGGCGCGCCTGCTTCTCCAGCGAAGTGCCATCGAGTTCCGCCGCCAACTCGCCGGCGGCCTCAGTCAGAGCCACCGTCAGATTGCTCAGCTGTGGGTGAAACTGCTGCTCCTCCATCTCCCTGAGCAGCTTGCTGAACACGAGATGATATGCATGCAGCAAGGAGTCCGTCGTGATGAACGTCGCCAGCGGCCCGCCCCAGGACTCCATGTAGAAGGTATCGAACTCCATGTATCGGCTGTCCGGCTCCACGAAGAACCCGCTTTCGCGGAGTACTGCCCGCTGCCCGTCGCTGAAGTAGCCGACGTCGAAGTTGGTGATGAGGGCGAGGTCGATCGGCAGATCCATGCGCGGATCGACATAGGACGCAGGCAGCTTGACCGCGGGCTCCGCGAAGGCAGCGTCGAATCCGGCGCCGACCGGCTGGATGCTCACCGGTGACTCCTCCACGGGCAGCGCCGCAGCCCCGCCACGGCACCCGCACATGCATAGCGCTACTACGGCCAACACGATCAGCCGGCGCCAAGGTGCATCGAAACCCGCCATTGGCAACTCCCTACTATTTCCGAATCAGTACCAACTCCAATCAGGCAGCCGCGAGCCTGCAAATAGGCCCTACTCCACCGTATACATGCCGGTCCAGGCCGGGCGGTCCGGCTGCTCGTCATTGGTCAGCTGCTCGCGCCAGGCCTCGTCGGTCAGCCGGTCGTTGATCGGCCACATGAACTCGTAATACGAGTAGATGCCGCCCCAGGCCACGGCCAGCTCGTTGCTGCCGACCGGAATCACCACCCACAGCCGGTCGATCAGCCCGCTGCCGACCTCCAGCACCCGGGACGTGTTCGGATCGGTGGCGACGTCGGCGATGATCGCGGCGGGCTCGATCGCATCGCTATCGCCGACGCGATCCGCGGTGAGGCCGATCACGTATTCCAGCCAGTCGCTGTGGCCCACCAGCTGGAAGAGCAGTTCTTCCGGCAGTGGCTCGCCCGCCAACTCCAGTTCCGCCGCCTGCTGACACTGGTCCAGTTTCCCACCGGCCAGCTCCAGCAGTTCATCGATGGCGACATCGAGGACCGCGCCACTGCTGAGCCCGGCGCGGGTCATGTCCGTCAGGCCCCGGAGGCGGGCAAAGGCCAGCGGATTGGGCTCGACCCAGACCGCGTCGGGATACATCGGGCCGGACGTCGGCCCGATGTAGGCCTGCTTGGCGTAGAGGATAGTATCGTGTTTCAGCTCCGCCCAGCTGCCCAGCGCGCCGTTGAGCTCCTTGCGGGCCCAGGGCCGGGTGCGCATGAACGGCGGGAAGACGTCCCCCTTCAGCTGGATCAGTCCCTCCATCGAGTAGAGCCAACTGGCGTAGACCGTCGCAGTCCAGTCCTCGACAACCATCCCGCCGACGACGTCCTTCAGCATGGCGAGCTGGCTGTCATAGTTGGGATAGCTCGTGGCCCCCATTTCGTCGAGGATCACGTAAGCCTCGTCGCTGCCCATCGAGGCCAGCACGTCCAGCCCGCTGGGTACCAGACGATTGTAGACCTGCTCGTGGGTCAGCTTGTCGATCATGAACCCATCCAGCACGAAGCGCTGGCCCATGAAGCGGAAGCCCTGGGTGGCCTGGACGGGGTCCTCGCCGAGTTCGTAGAGCATGGAGTTGATCAGAGGCGGGGGCAGCTGGCGCGCGGCGGCGATGAAGTCCACCAGCAGGTCGGGATCCGCCAGCTGATCCAGCGTGATAGCGTCGCCATAGACCTGGCGCATCACGTCCGAGTACTCGCGGGGGCCCGGATCGTCGGCGTTGCCGACCAGGAACGCCGTCGGATCGTAGATCGACGCCCAGAGCTCCATCACCGGGCGCTCGCCGGCCAGCGCCTTCTGGCTAAGCCAGGTGATCAGCAGCGCCACCTGGGTCTCGGCCGCCGACTTCAGCCGCGCGTTGAGCCGTCCATACCACATTATCGTCTTGAAGTACCGCTGGCGCTGCTCGGTGCGAGTGTAGTGGCCACGCACGATGTACTGCGTGTAGTCTTCCTTGAGCGGCTCCTCGAAGCTGAGCACGGGCGAGGCCTCGAAGCCGGCGTGCGCCTCGATCAGTGCCAGTTCGCCCGACACGATATCCGCGATCGGCGCGGCGATCTGGGGCGGGTCTTCCAGGATCAGCTGCTCGGCGACGGCGAAATAGGCCCAGGCGCGGCGGGCGGTTTCCTCCAGCGAGGTGCCCTCCACCTCATCGAACAGCTGCCCGGCCTCATCCTCCAGCGCGCTGGTCATGTCGATCAGCAGCGGCGTGAAGCGGGTCTCCTCCATCTCGCGCAGCAGTTTGTTGAAAACGAGGTGGTAGACGTGCTGCAGCGAATCGGCGGTGATGAAGATCGGTACATCGACGTTGCCGGCATGCTCGTAGACCGAGTCAAACTCGCTGTAGGTCGCCGGCTCGGCGAAGAAGCCGCTCTCGCTGAGCGCAGTGCGCTGATTCTCGCTCAGCTCAAACGCCCAGTGGTCGAGGTTGGCCACCAGCGCGAGGTCGATCGGAAGCTCCATACGTGGATCGACATAGGAGGCCGGCAGTTTGACGACGGGCTCGCTGTAGGTCGCGTCGAAGCCCAGGCCGACGGTCTGGAAACCGACGGGCGTACCCGCCGGCGGCGCCGGCTGCCCGGGATCCTCGCCCGGCTCTTCGGCGGGATCCTCGCCGGGGGTCTCCGCCGGCTCTTCGGCAGGCTCCTCGGCCGGCTCCTCGCCCGGGTCATTTCCGGTGTCCTGCTGCTCATCAAGCTGCTGCTCCGGCGGCAAAGCGGCGCCACCATTACAGGCGCACAGGCAGACAGCGACCATCGCCAGGAGGACCAGTGCGCGCCAAAGCGCATTGAGACTCGGCATCTTGAAACCCCCTCTGATTCCAGACTGCATTCAGTCTCCCATCACGCAGCACGCGAGCCCTCGCCCGCACGCCTTCACCCAGTAGCTTCCACCATCCCGGCCCGCCGGTCCGCCGACGGGCTCATGAACATTTATACCCGATGTCTGCCGGCTTCGCAGAACTGGTATCGTGCTCCGGTAGCTGCATCACCCCGCGGTGCCATCGGGTATCCTCAGGGCAATGCAGACTGCCCTGTTTGACCGCCTCAAGGCCGGCGTTGGCGAGCTGTGGGACCAGGCCCAGCGGCATCCGTTCGTCGACGCCCTGGGCGACGGCACGCTGGAGCGCGGCAGGTTCATCCACTACCTGAAGCAGGACTACGTCTACCTGACCGGCTACAGCCGCGCGATCGCGCTGGCCAGCGCGCGGGCGCCCGACCTTCAGCGGATGGCGGAGCTGTCCGGCCTGCTGAACGAGACACTCAATCACGAGATGCAGCTGCACCGCGACTACTGCGCCGAGTTTGGGGTCAGCGCGCTGGACCTCGAAGCTGTCGAGCCGGCGCCGATCTGCCAGGCCTACGCCGACTTCTGCGTGGCGACCGCCGCCACCGGCGGGATGCTGGTGCTGCTGGCGGCGCTGCTCCCCTGCGGCGTCGGCTACGGCGAGATCGGGCAGCGGCTGATGAGCCATCCGGCGCTGAGCCCCGTGCATCCCTACCGCCAGTGGATCTACACCTACGGCGGCGACGAGTACCAGCAGTACGCGCGCTGGATGATCGAGGCGCTCAACGAGCTGGGCGCGGAGGCCACCAGCACCGAGGTCAGCCACCTGACAATGCTCTTCAGGCTGGGCTGCCGCTACGAGTGGCTGTTCTGGGAGATGGCCTGGGCCGAGCAGGACTGGCCGGTCTAACCACACGATGACAACCGGCCGAGGTGTACCCCCGCAGCCGGGGCCAGAGTGTATCCCTGCGCGCGCAGCAACGGCGGTACAATCTTCTTAGCCGGAAGCCGGCCAGCCGGTGTCGATGGGAGGTCAGGATGACTGCCAGATTGCTGCTTCTAATGGGCTGCACCATGCTGCTCATCTCATGCGGCGGCGGCGACAAAGCCGGCGGCGCAGGGGAGATAGATCTGCCCGCCTTCGAGGCGGAACTGGCGGTGCTCTCGTGCCCCGAGGGAGTCGACCCGGCGCTGTGGCTGTCGCTCAAGGATGAATTCCGGTCGGTGATGGGCCGGATCACATCCGGGCGCGCGGCTGCGGTTGCGCCGGAGACAGAGCTGAGCGCCGTCAATGACTTCAAGGTCATTGCACTGCCAACCGGGATTGCCCGCCTGGAATGGACGTATCGAAACCAGGGCGACTACAACCAGGACAAGCTGGTGGCCGTAACGGACCTGACCGAGGTCGGCCGCTACTTCGAGGTCGGCCAGGACGACACCGGCTGGGAAACGGCGCAGCTGGCCGACGGCAACAACGACGGCCGCGTGACCGTCAGCGACATCACGCCGCTGGGCGTCAACTACGAGCGACGGGTCGAAGGCTACCGGGTCTATGCCGGGACAACACCGGGCGTAGCCGCCAACTGGGAAGCACTGGCGGACCTGCCCTTCGCCGACGGCGCTGTGCCCGAAGGCGACCAGCGGCTGAGTTTCGAGTACGTGGTCGACGATCCGGTCGATCAGTCCTTCTACCGCGTCGTGCCATACGACGGCGAGCACGAGGGCATCGCCGGCAATGCCGCCCAGTTCAACACGGTGGCGCCCATGGTATCCGTGCAGGTGCCCGAGGTCATGCAGGGGGGCGAGGAGGCCCAGTGGATCGCGGAATGGGTACAGGGCACCCCGCCGTATGAGATCACCTGGGAATTCGGCGGCGGTGCGGACGACATCGGACCGATCGAGGTTCAAGGATCATCCTCGGAGATCGAGACCTATGGCGCGGACGTGCAGGATGTGCTGATGATCAACGACGACCCGCTTGACAGCGCCAACTACAGCTACACGGTGACAGTGACTGACGACTACGGGCTGACCGGCACGGCGGTGGGCGAGTACACGGTCGGGCCCAATCCGAGCCCGCAGATCACGGTCACCGTGCCGGACGATATGGCAGGCCATCAGCTCGCCGACTGGACCGCCGAATGGATCGGCGGCGTAGCGCCCTGCACCATCGCCTGGGAATTCGGAGGCGGCGCCGAGGACATCGCTGCCGCCGAGGCCACAAGCCCCGACGAGCAGCAAGTGATCATGCTCAACGATAGCGAGACCGAAAGCGCGGACTACACGTACAGCGTGACGGTCACGGACAGCCTGGGCAATGACGGAGTCTCCGAGGGCGAATACACCGTCGGCCCGCTGGAGCCGATGATCGTGACGGTCGACGTGCCCGACAACATGCGAGGCGGCCTCAATGCAAACTGGCATGCCAGCTGGACAGCGGGAGCACCGCCGTTTGAAGTCAGCTGGGAGTTCGGCGGTGGATCCTACGATCATGCAGAGACATGGGGAGGCTTTGAGAGATACCGACGGACGACGATGTTCAATTCCAGCCGGATCAAAGGCGCGCAATACACCTACACGGTTACCATTACTGATTCGCTGGGCAGTAATGGAGTTGCCAGCGGTGACTACACCGTCGGGCCCGATCCACACCCGCTGATCACCGTGACGGTACCGGACAATATGTTCGGCGAACAGGACGCCGCCTGGGAAGCGGAGTGGATCGGCGGCACCGGGCCGTTCACGATCGAGTGGGAATTCCACGGCGGGGCCGATGACATCGATCCCTATGAGGCGAGCAGTCCTGCCTTGCTCCTAGCCACGATGTTCAACCCGAGCATGACCGAGGACACACAGTATTCATACTCCGTGACGGTCGAAAACAGCGAGGGCTTCCACGATGCAGTGTCAGGCGAGTACACCGTCGGGCCGGGACCCAACCTGCCGCCCGAGATCACGCTCGCGGCATTTGAGTTCGCCACCAGTACGCTGCTGGTGGAGGTCGACGATCTCAACACCGATGAGAGCGTAACCGTCACCGTGACTGAGCCCGCGGGCTGGCACGTCGACGAGACCGAGAAGTCGTATCCATCCGGGCACATCACCGCTGAGTTCAGCTGGACCGCGGACGAGCCGGTCGAAGGCAAGACCGGCATGACGCACGTCGCTGCTGAGGACAGCCAGGGAGCGACCGCCGAGACCGACGCGCTGCTGGCGATGCTGCTGCCCGATACGCTGTATGCGATTCCCCTGAAGACGCAGGTACAGGTCGACGAGCCGGTGATTGTAGTCGTGGCCAGCGGAGTGCTGCCCAATCCGTTCCGCGACGCGAGCATGATCAGCCTGACAGTTGAGCCCGGCGCGCAGTTCGGCGACTCAAGCCCGGGCACCCCTGGCGGTGATGGCGAAGACGGTATCTGGTCACCCCTCGGGACCTCCACTGTCCATGCCTTCAGCTATCTCGGCGACAACGGCGACGGTCTGCAGCGCCTAGAAGTGACCCTGCTTCCGTTCGACGGCACTGAGATCATCGGTGCAGCTGGTTCGCTGTTCTGCGTCGAGTGCACGTTCGACTCCCCGGGAACCTACACCTTCGGCTTCAAGGAGATCACCGGGATCGTCAAGCGCACCTACTACACGGACTACGACGAATACGAGTATTCCTGGGGCGACATCAGCAACACCTACGCCGGCGTTCCCAACAGCATTGTGGTGGTGGAGTGAGGACATGCACAGGAAGCGAGGCCGAGAGTTCATTACAGCTGCTGTATGGCTGCTGATGTTGGGAGTCAGCGTCGCGTTGCCGTCATGCGGCGGGCACGGCAGCGCACCGGTCGGCCAGGTGCCGCCGGCCAGTGACTTCATTCTGGAAATCCTGGATGACACCTACATCGAGGGCGGGGATGCCACCGAATTCAAGCTGACGTCAGCGACTGAAGGCGACACGATTCTCGTGGAGATCACGGTTGCGGGCGCCGACGATCTCAAGGCGCTGATCTGCGGGCTCAGCTACGATCCGGCGCAGTTTGACCCCGTCTCTGTGGACTGCACCGGGGCGCTCGATCCGGAGGGCGGCGAGGTGGTGAGCAAGACCATCGCGCTGGACGTCGCGCCGGGCGAGGTCTATCACGGCCAGATTCTGCCCTGGCCCGCTGAGCGAGACGGGCTCGTCGGCGATGCCGTGCTGGCCCGCGCCGTGTTCTTGCGGCAGGCTGATCACGCAGCCAAGGCTGTCTCTGCGCCCCCCATCAACCGCCGGTCGCAGACCCCGCTGACCTGGGACGCAGAGGCCGGTCAGCTGGACTGGTACTACTTCAACAGCGGCGACAGCAATCAGGATGGCGACGTGGGTGTCGCTGACCTGACGCCGTTCGGCGTACACTGGCGCGAGACCAGTGGGAATGGGCCCTGGCCTATCGACACCGTACAATCCGTGATCGACTACGACAACAACGGCGAACTCAATTACGCTGACCTAGCCGCGCTTGCCCGGTATTTCGGTGTCTGGGTCTCCGGCTACAACGTCTTCACCAGCCAGGATGCCGCCGACTACCCGGCGACCAACGATGGTCCCAACGGGCCCGGCGCAGTATCGCTCGGTTTCCTTGACCTCTACGACTCCACAGGAGGCGGGCGCCGTCACTTCACCTTCGCCGTAGCCGAGCCGCAGGCCGATGCCTACTACTGGGTGCGGCCTATCGACGGTGAGGAAGCCGAGGGTACACCCTCCACGCTGGCCGGCGGACCGGAGTAGCGGCAGCGTCCGCGGCACGCCTCAGCAGCTACCCCGCGCCGGGCCGCTCCTTGCGCTTGCGGGCCGGGGCCGGAGCGGCCTCCTCGATGCGCGGCGAGCCCGCATCGGTTTCGCCGGTCGGTGTCGGCAGCGTGATGATCTTGCCAGCCAGCAGCTCACGCACGTCGCTGGCGTCGATGTTGACCTCGCCGCCGGGCTTGCCGTCCGGCGAGGAGTACATCAGATCGAGCAGCAGCTTCTCGACGATGCTCCTGAGCGCGCGGGCACCGGTCTTGCGCTCGCGGGCCAGCTGCGCGATCTCGCGCAGCGCGGCGTCGGTAAACTTGAGGCTGACGCCATCCTCCTTGAGCAGGTACTGGTACTGCTTGACCAGCGCGTTCTTGGGCCGGTGCATGATCTCCACCAGCGCCTCGGCGTCGAGATCCTCCAGCCAGGCGATCACCGGCAGCCGGCCGACCAACTCCGGAATCAGCCCGTACTTGACCAGATCCTCGGGCTCCACGAACCGCACCAGCTCGTCGCGCGGCGTCTGGCGTTCGGCCTCGCGGCTTCTGAAGCCGATCACCTGCTGTCCCAGCCGCTTGGCGATGATCTGCTCGAGGCCGCTGAAGCTGCCGCCGCAGATGAACAGGATGTTGGCGGTGTCGATCTGGATGAAGTCGTCATTGGGGTGCTTGCGCCCGCCGTGGGGCGGGACGTTGGCCGTCGTGCCCTCCAGAATCTTGAGCAGCGCCTGCTGCACGCCCTCGCCCGAGACGTCGCGCGTGATCGAGGGGTTCTCGCTCTTGCGGGTGATCTTGTCGATCTCGTCGATGTAGATGATGCCCCGCTCGCAGCGCGCCAGGATCTCCTCGGGGCTGGCCTTGGGCCCGGCCTGCTCCTGGGCCACCTGGTAGAGCCTCAGCAGGATGTTCTCAACGTCTTCCCCGACGTAGCCGGCCTCGGTCAGCGCCGTGGCGTCGGCGATCGCGAACGGCACCTCCAGCTGGCGCGCGATGTTCTGGGCGATATAGGTCTTGCCCGAGCCGGTCGGGCCGATCATCAGAATGTTGCTCTTGCCCAGCTCGACCAGCGGGTTGAGCATCGAATTGATCCGTTTGAAATGGTTGTAGACCGCGACCGAGAGCACCTTCTTTGCGTAGTCCTGGCTGATCACGTAGTCGTTTAAGTAGCTGACGATCTCCTTGGGCGTCGGCAGCTTCTCCACCTGGATCGTGGGCGCCGCCTGCCGGAAGCGCGGCCCGTCCATCAGCTCCTTGCAGACGTTGACGCACTCCTCGCAGATGTAGACGCCGGGCCCCTTGATCATGCGGGTGCTGGAGCTCTGCACTTCCCCGCAGAAGCTGCATTTGGGTGGCTGCTGCCCCATTCCTGTGCGGTCACTCGACATACGCTAGTTCATTATACTACTTTTCTTAACATACGTTAACCACGAGAGGCGGACGACAGCAGCGCGCACGTGCGCCTGGACGGGCCCGGCCCGCCTGATTAGTACATCGGCGCGTTTAACCCGGTTCTTACCCATTGTTAGCCTCCACTGAATCCGCCCACCGGCCATGGAGGTTATAGTCACCGTGAGGGGCATATGATGCGCTTGGTGCGCGCCAATCGGGAAATGCGGCAGCCGGCGGGTCCGGTGCCTCTCACAAACTAGCCTTCCCATCCCAGCACCGCCGTGTAGGCCCGTGACCGCGGGCCTACTTCCTTTTCGGGCCCGGACCAAAGCCAAGCTATAATGCATCAATGGATCAGCCGCCGGCCGACAGCAGCGAGCCCCGAGCTGAAGAGGGTCAGGATGAACGGTTGCAGGAGCCCTCATCTCCCCAGGAACCGCCCCGCGCCGTGGGTCCTCCGATCCGGCCAATCGATCTCGGGCCGCTAGTCGGCGCGCCCGGGCAGGTAGAGGCCAACGGCACCTTGTACGTCCCGGCCGGACTGTGGGCGAGAATCGGCGCGTTCCTGATCGACGGGGCGTTCCTGCTCATCATGCACCAGATCATGCTGGCGATCATCGGTTTCGAGGGCCCCAGCCTGGACCAGCTGATGGACCTGCTCAACGCCGCGCTCGGCGAGATGGCGCGCGGCGGCACCCCCAGCGCGGGCCTGCTGGGCGACTACCAGGAACTGATGCGCCCGATGTACATCGCCGGCTGGCTCAACGTGCTGATGTGCGCGGCCTACTTCACCGTGTTTCACGGACTGGGCGGTGCGACGCTGGGCAAGCTGGCGCTGGGCATCCGCGTGCTGAGGCGCGACGGCTCTCCGCTGGGCGTCGGCTGGGCCTTCCTGCGCTATCTGGGCTACTTCATCGTCGCCCGACTGGCCTATACCGCCTGGCTGATCCCGTTCAACGCCGAGCAGCGTACCCTCTACGACATGGTGCTGGGCACCAACGTCTTCCGTACGCTGCGCCGACCGGCGCGAACTGGGCAGCTAGGTGGCTGAGGCGCCACCGTCAACCAATTCTGCAATGCGCCGCAGAATATCCTCGGCGCAGCGCTCGTATGCCGCCAGAACATCCGCTTCCGGCCCGCGGACCTCGAACGGATCGGGAACATCCCAGTGATGGACCGCCACTCGCGCCGGCGGATCGGGCGCGCAGGCCTGGGCGGTGGCGCCGATCAACACGACGTGGTCGAACGCGCCGAGGTCGATGTCAGCCACCTCGCGGCCGACAAAGCCCAGGAAGTCCGCCCCCCGTGATTCCAGCACGCGGGCGGTCAGCGGGTGCATGAAGCCCGTCGGCATAACCCCCGCGCTCTCCCAGTGGTGCTCGGGATGCAGATGGCGCGCCAGCCGCTCGGCCATCGGACTGCGGCAGGTATTGCCGGTGCAGACGAACAGGACGCGCATCGGCCCATTCTAGTGCCTGCCCGCTTGTAGGCCGGCTGCGCGCTGGGTAGAATCTTGCGAGCCTTGGACTACTTGAAACACGTCGCGGGGGTTTCGATGAGGATTGCACTAGTACTACTGCCGCTGTTGCTGCTGGCCGCCTGCCAGGCCGGATCCGGTCCGGCGCTGGAAGCTGCTGCGACCGTTCATCAGCCGCCCGCCCTGGATGCCCTGCCGGCGCCGGACAGCCTGCCTCAGCCGGCACGGATCGCCCAGGACGTGGACACCTACACCTTCCTGGACAGCGATCTGATCGACAGCGCCGCCGCGACGATGACGGGCAGCGACCTGGGTCTGGACGCGGCGGGCCTCAGTTGGGCGATCGTCGGCACCACCGTCCCGTCCGGGCGTATCCCGAACATGCTGCACCTGACCGGCACCAGCGACGCCGTCTACCTCGCCGTCAGCGACTTCGGGCACGCAGCGTGGCGCTGGCTGGCCGGGCCGCAGACCGCCGATCATTCCTTCGGGCTGTTCAACCCCGACTATGCGGCGGCCGACGGCAGCTTCTACGTGCTGGCGGCCTGCGCGGACGGAGACGCGGCCGACATCGAGCTCAGCGTGGACCTCAGCGACGAGCGTTGGAACGTGATGGTCTGGATCGCCGGCGACAACAACCTGGCCCAGGATGCCGTCGACGATCTCAACGAGCTGGAGTCGGTCGGCAGCGGCGAGCAGCTGACCCTGCTGGCGGGCTTCGACATCGATCCCGAATGGACGGCCGGCGGCATCAGCGGGATCGACCAGGTGCGCTTCATCAAGGTGGTCGAGGACAGCGATCCGCTGGCGATCGACGTCAGCGGCGATCCGGCCAACCTGAGCATGCCGCGGGCGGGCTTCAACAGCTCCGATCCGGACAACGTGGCGGCGTTCGTCGACTGGTGCAACCTGAACTTCCCGGACGCCACCCGCCAGATGCTGATCATCTGGAATCACGGCGACGGCTGGCTGGAGGGCAATCCCAGCCTGTCGCTGGGCGCCGGCGGTCGCCAGGCCAGCGGCGTGCTCTGCGACGACACCGACGGCGGCGAGTACATCACATCCAACATCGAAGTCGCCACGGCGCTCGACGGCTACCATTTCGACTACCTCTGCTTCGACGCGTGCAACATGGGCCACCTCGAAGCCCAGTACCAGTACGCCGCGCTGGCCGACAGCCTGGTGGCCAGCCAGATCCTGGAGCCCAGCGGCGGCTACCCCTACGATTTGTGGCTGGGCGACTGGGCGCAGTTCTTCCCGATACCTTACGACGCAATCGGCGCGCTGCTCTGCGACCGCTACACCAACTACTGGGACAGCCCGCCGCCGCCCGTCCTCGACGACGACGCCTGCCTGACGATGCTCGACGCGGCGGCGATCGGCCCGCTGACCGACGCGCTGGCGGCACTGGCGGCGGAGGTCACCCCCAAGGGCGAGCAGGAGAGCGACCACGTCAAGGCGGCGATCACGGCGGCCTACCAGTTCTGGGCCAGCGACGGCGCCCGCGACCTGGGCGACTTCCTGGCGGCCTGGCGCGCCGACACGGAGGATGCGACGATCCAGGGGCTGCTGGACGCCGCGCTCGCCGCTCTGGAAGCCGCGATCGGCCATCACTCCAACACGATCAACGTGGAGGCGGGCGGGCTGGCGATCTTCCTGCCCGACCAGACCGACCTGGACTTCTACAAGGAGCACTACCGCGGCACGCCCTTCAACCAGGCGACCGGCTGGCTGGAGATGCTGGAGGCCACCGGCGTGCCCGAGGGCGAACCTGGCGGCGACTGGCCCGTGCCCCACATGTGGACACTGGGCCAGCGCGTGGTATTCCGCTGGGACAGCAATCCGGACCGCCAGATCCAGCTCTACATCACCGACGGCTGGGGTGAGGGCTGGCCGGGATATCCGGACGAACTGGACGGTATCATCAACTTCAGCCAGGACTCGCCGGACAGCGGCAAGTGCGTTGAATGGGCGGAACTGCTGCCCGGTGCACCCGGCGGATACTATCAGTGCATCATGCAGAACTTCGACTTCGCCAAGGGCCGCGACGTTACTATCCACGTCACCATCGAGAACGAAGGCGGAGCTGTACTGCGCGACCTCGGCAGCGTCGAGATGTGGACGGGTGAAGGCGACCTGATCGATCTGATCTACGACGATGGATCAACTAACGTCGCTTACTGGGAACCGGGCGACTACATCAAGATCAGCTGGGGCAGCACGAACGCCGACTTCGACCTTGAGATGCGCGATCCCAATTGCATGTGGGGAGGCCCCGGCTGGCCGGAGATGCTGGAGGGCGTCATCGAGTTCAGCGAGAACAGCGCGGTTTCTGACGTACCGGAGGAGTGGGGCAAGCTGCTCGGCGGAGGCAGCCCCGGTCTGTATTTCGCCTGGATCTACTACTGCGACTACGACGGCATGCCGCCGGAGTCCGCGCCGGTCCAAGTCGTACTCTACGACGGCGACGATGCGGTGAAGGAGGACTTCGGCTCCGTGATGTTCGACGGCGAGTTCGACATTGGCTTCTCCAAGCTTGGTGCTGCTCTGTTCTACGAGCCCTAGCCTCGGCGGACGGCGAAACGGAGGGTACCAGTTGGGCCGCTGGCGACCGCCCGCGAGAGGCACGCTCGCCGCGGATTCCCCCGAATTAGCTGGCTAAACAGCATCCCGCTGCGATATCATCCAAACTGGTACCCTAGATTTCGCTAGATACCGGCCCCCAACTGGTTACCTCATTGTGGATATAATCAAGGTGCAGGGATGTTTATCAGCATCGACAGGTCGAGCGCGCAGCCGGTCTATCAGCAGATCCGCGACGGGATCGTGGCGCTGATCAAGGCCAACACCCTGCTGCCCGGCGACAAGCTGCCCAGTTCCCGCGAGTTGGCCTCGCAGCTGGGGGTTTCGCGCAAGACGGTGCTGCAGTCCTACCTGGAGTTGGCAGCCGACAACTGGGTGGAGACCCGTCCGGGCAGCTGCACTTACGTGCTGGACCGCGCGGCGCTGACCGGTGTGTCCTACTTACCCGCCTACTCCAGCGTCGAGAAGCCGCCCTCCCCCGGTGAGCCGGACGACTCTGCGGAGCCGGCGGCGCACATGGACTGGGAGCCATACCAGATCGACGGCCGCTACTTCCGGATGCCGCCCTACAGCAGCCAGTGGAAGGGCGAGGAGGAGTGGGTCAACTTCAGCCGGGCGATTCCCGACGCGCGGCTGTTCCCCTTCGACCGGATCAAGAAGGTCTCCAGCCACATGCTCTGGGACCCCAAGGCCTACTTCTTCGACTACGGCCACCCCCAGGGCTTCATGCCGCTGCTGGAGTACCTCGAGATGCGCCTGGCCAAGGAAGGCGTGCTGCTGCCCGAGGGCCAGACCGATCTGGTGATCTGCTCCGGCTTCCAGGTCAGCCTCAATCTGCTGCTGACCCTGCTGATCCGCCCCGGCGAACTGGTGGCGGTCGAGGACCCGACGTTCAACTCGATCCTCAACATCCTCAGCGCCCGGGGCATCGCGCACCGCGGCATCCCGATGGAACACGACGGGATGGACGTGGACTACCTGGAACGCGTACTGGCCCGGGACAAGCCGCGGCTGATCATCACCATCCCCGACCTGCACAACCCGACCGGCGTCAACATGAGCCGCGCCAAGCGCGAGCGCGTGCTGGAACTGGCCCAGCGTTACGGCGTGCCGGTGATCGAGGATCAGTGGGGGATGCTGCTGGGCCACGACGGCAAGGCCGAGCCGTCCCTGCAGGCGCTGGACCGCGGCGGGCACGTGATTCAGATCGGCAGCTTCTCCAAGAGCTTCCTGCCGGGCACGCGGGTGGCCTGGGTGGTGCTGCCCGGCGCGCTGGGGCCGACCTTCGTCAAGGCCAAGCGCGCGATGGACCGCAGCGACAGCTACTTCATGCAGACCCTGGTCCACGAGTTCATCAAGAAAGGCTTCATGGAGCTCCACTGGCGCAAGGTGGAGCGGATCTACCGCGGCCGGCGGGAGCTGATGGATGAACTGATGCGCCAGCACTTCCCCAGCGAAGTGAGCTGGAAGACGCCGAGCGGGGGTTTCAGCTACTGGGTGAACCTGCCCCGCTGGCTGGATTCGATGCAGCTGCTCAAGCGGGCAGTCAGCCACGGCGTGGAGTTTGCGCCGGGCAGCTATTTCAACGTCGGACGGCGCGCCAGCAGCGATCTGCGGCTGGCGTTCAGCACCCTGACCCAGCCGCAGCTGAGGCAGGGCGTCCGGCGACTGGGCGCGGTGATTACAGCGGCGATCAGCGAGGAGCAGCCGCCGGCGTCCGGTCGGGATCGCAAACGAGGTGGGAAATGAGATACGCAATATGGGTGGTAGTCGGCAGTCTGATCGTCATGTGCGGCTGCAAAGGCGGGGGCGCTGATGAGATGGACGACGCGCTTTCGCCCGCCGAGCAGCTGGAAGAGCTGAGCCTGGACCGCCTGCAGGGCGGCACTGACGAGCAGACCGCCATAGTCGAGGGTCTATTGACGCTCGAGGGGATGACGCTGGTCGAACCGCCCGCCGAGAGCGCGGCGGTCAGCCAGGTGCCCGATCCGCGCGTGCTGGTCCGTCTGCTCGACCCGGGCGACGACATCCTCAGCGAGGTCAATCCCGATCTGAGCGGCGACTTCCGGCTGGAGTACATCGGCGACGCACTCGACGCCAAGCTGCAGGTGGAGTTCACCGTGGTGGAAGACCTGGACGGCGACGGCGAGGGCGAGGACCTAGTTACGCAGTCCGTCCCGCTGGCGCTGGCACCGGGCCACGTGGCGGAAGTCAGCCTGCATCTGGCGCTGGCCGACCAGGATGCGCCTCCCGGCGGATCGCCACTAGGTCAAGAGGTCGTGGTCGCCGTGGTTGGCGAGGTGCTGCTGGTAGAGCTGGAATCGCTGGACACCAACGGCTATCACGACGAGTTCTACGGTGTGTTCTTCGCCGATGGATTCACGATCTACGACGTGGACGACGACCAGTTCCTGGAGCCCGGCGACGATTACCTCGGTAGCGACGCCGACAGCAACGGCTGGGTTGACCCGCTGGAGCAGGGCTTCAGCGCACCGGTCGCCGCAATGGAAGTCCTGGAGGGCACCGTCACGGACGTCAGCATCGCCGACCAAACCTTGCAGGTGCGGCTGACCGACGGGCGGCTGGTGGATATCCTGATCGACCAGTTCACCTCGATCGAGCCGCTGACCGCCGAATCCGAGTTCTACGGCACGCTGCCGCTGGATGCCAGCCTGATCGGCAGACGCGTCCAGATCGACGCCGTACCCGTCGCCGACGGCTACCTGGCGTTGTGGATCGTAGTACCGGGCTATATGCCCGATCCCGCGTAGCGGCGGCCCGAGCAGCTGCTGACCGGCGATCCGCGTGGCGGGATGAAACACCGCGCGCGCGCCCGCGCCCCGGCGGATCAAGACGCAATGTTGCGGCGCAACGCTGCGTCGCGGGTGGCACGGTGGATAATAGGGAAGGTGACAGGGAATCGCAAGGTGAGGGAGTGCAGGCGCGTCTGATCACACTAGAAGGCATCGACGGCGTGGGCAAGACCACCCACGTGATGCACCTTGTTGAGTATCTGACCCGGCTGGGCTTGCCCGTCACCACCTTTCGGGAGCCGGGAGACACCCCGCTGGGCGAACGGCTCCGCGGCCTGCTCAAGGAAGGGCTGGCCGAGAGCGCGATGGCCGAGCTGCTGCTGTTCACCGCGGCGCGCGCGGAGCTGACGGCCTCGCGCATCCGCCCGACGCTGGCGGCCGGGACCAACGTGGTGCTCGATCGCTACAACGACTCGACGATCGCCTATCAGGGCGCCCTGGGCACCATCAACGAAGCCGACCTGCGGGCGGTCTGCCACGCGGCCACCGGCGGTCTGGCGCCGGATCTGACGCTGTGGCTCGACCTGGAACCGGAGAGCGCCTTCAGCCGCCGCTACCCGCTGGCCCAGGCGCTCGACGCCGGCGGGACGTCATCCGGCAACAACGCGGCGGCAGAACTGGACGCCATCGAACAACGCAGCATCGGCTACTTCACGCACGTGCGCGAGCGCTACGCCGCTATCCAGTCCGCCGAACCGGAGCGCGTGCTGCGCATCGACGCCAGCGGCAGCATCGATCAGACGCGGGCGCTGGTGCGCGCGGCGGTGGAGCAGCGGCTGGCGGAATGGCAAGAGGAATGAAGGACTGGGCCGGCCGAGCCGTCTGATATGAGGACTACACCCGATGTCTGAACTGATTGCACTGCTGATGGTCACTCTGAGTCAGCTGCTGGGCGCCGGAGTACCGCCCGCCGAGCTGGCTGAGCAGCTGCGCGCCGCGGTGCTGGAAGCCGCACCGATGGAGATCGCCGACGCGGCCGCCGTGATCGCGCCGGAGCCCGTCGATGGCGATGCGGAGAGGCCTCAGCAGCGGCCGGACCGCGAGCTGTGGCGACTGACATTCACTTTCGACGACATCTACCTGGAGCCCCTGCTGGTCAGGGAGCTTGCGATCGAGGTTTGCGACCTGCACCTGCAGGACGACGGCTCGCTGCGCATCGGCTCGCTGGCCTTCAGCGCCGAGTTCACCCAGGAAGCACTGACCGAGGCACTGGCCGCGAAGCCCGGCTCGCTGCGCAATCCGCAGGTGCTGCTGGATCCGGATGGGATCACACTCAAGGGCAGCTACAGCACCTGGATCGGGCGGGTGCCGTTCGAGGTCAAGGGCAATCTGTCCGTCGAGGAGCAAACCCAACTGGTGTTCAGCATCGACAAGAGCAAGATGATCGGCGTGCCGATACCGGGGCCTGTCAACCGCATCGTCCAGCGGGAAGTTAATCCGGTCTACGACCTCGACGCCTTCGCCGAACGCAGCCGCAAGGATATCCAGCGGGCCCGCGATCTGCTGGACTACGAGTTCTACCTGGAAGTGGAGCAGATCACACCCAAGCAAGGGCATATAATCGTCACGGGCCATGCCTGAGTTATGCGCGCATTGCTGTTAACAGCCGGTGCCCTGAGCCTGATGTGCTGCATGGTGCTCGCCGGCTGCCTGCAGCGCACCGACGCAGACCTGCCGCCCACCAGCCGCGGCGTGGAGCGCGTCAGCTGGGAGTACGCGGGCAGCTTCGGCGGCGACGCCGAGGAGACGGAACAGACCGATGACCCCTGGGACACGCGGTATGAGCCCGGCGGCTTCAGGCGAATCAGCGGGCTGTGCGTGACCGACGACGAGATCTGGGTCTGCGACCTGGCGATCAGCCGCCTGCAGATCTTCGATTACGAGGGCCGCTTCAAGCGCCAGCTGGGCGCGGGCGTGCCTATTCCGGAGACGCTGGCCAGTGACGAACAGCTCTACCTCGAAGAGGAGGAATACGACTACAAGACCAAGCCGCCGCGCTGGGAAGATCTGGCGGGCGCGCCCTGGGGCCTGGACCAGCAGATGCTATTCAAGGCCGCCGACGTGGCCGTGGTCGACGAGGGCTTCGTGCTCGCCGACCAGGCGATGAGCGGCTGTCAGAACAGCGCCCGCCGCGGCCAGCGGATCGTGCTGCTGCGCTGGGACGGCACCATGCAGGGCCTGCGCAGCGCCAGGGTGTACTGGCCGACCTACCTGGCAACGGCCGGCGCGACACTGGCCGCGACCGAACCACGCGGCAACTGCCTGCGCCTGATGGAGATGACCGACGAGCGCTGGCCCGCCACGAGGATCAACGAGGACACCAACTTCAATCGCATCATGGAAACCGAGTTGTACTACCGGGGACGCTCGGAATATGAGGTTGGCGTCTTGCTGGCGGCCAACGCCGGCGTCGGCCCCGGCGAGTTCACCGGACTTGGCGGCATCGCGCTGGCTTTCGACAAGCTGATCGCCTGCGATACGGGTAACCAGCGCCTGCAGGTATTCGATACGCGGCGCGAGGATTTCGCCAACTGGGGCACGCTCATCCGCGTCATCCCCGCGCACAAGCGTGACGGCTCGCTCCGCTTTGAGGCGCCCCGCGATATCGACATCGACAGCGACGGCACCATCTTCGTGCTCGATGCCGAACGCCTGGAGGTCGCCGTGCTGTCGCCCCGCTTCGAGCGCCTCGGCAGCTTCGGCGGCGATGAGCTGCTGGAGCCGTTCGCGCTGGACGCCTCTCCCGACGGTCGGCACTGCTTCGTCACCGACCGCCGCCACAATCAGGTGCATCACTATGTGCGCGGCGACTGAACCCGCTGACCTCACTGACCCCGGCCGGCTGGGCCGGCTGCTGACACTCCTCGAAGATGACCCGCTGGGCTCACGCCGGCTGCTGGCCGGCCTGCCGGAGCCCGCGGAGCAGCCCCACCGCGTCGGCGTGACCGGCAGCCCCGGCGCCGGCAAGTCAACGCTGCTGCGCGGCCTGATCAAGCGCTACCGCGCGGACGGACACCGCGTCGGGGTGGTGGCGGTGGACCCGACCAGCCCGCTGAGCGGCGGCGCGATCCTCGGCGATCGCATCCGGCTGGACGATGCCCAGGGCGATCCGGACGTGTTCATCCGCAGTCTGGGCAGCCGCGGCAGCCTGGGCGGGGTGACACCGGGCGCCAGCGCCGTGGCCAGCGTGCTGGAGGCCGCCGGCTACGGCCGCATCCTGATCGAGACGGTCGGCGTCGGCCAGACCGGCTACGACGTGATCTGCCTCGCCGACACCGTGGTCGCGCTGTTCACCCCCGAGGGTGGCGATGCCGTGCAACTGCTCAAGGCCGGCATCCTGGAGATCGGCGACGTCTACGCCGTCAACAAGTGTGACCGCCCCGGCGCCGAGCTGCTGATCAAGGAGATCATGCTCAGCCTCGACCTCAGCCAGCCCAGCGCCGCCGAGAACATGCACCACGGGCTGCTGACCAGCGCCGACGCGGACGCTGCACCGTCAATCCCCGAGCCACCGCCGGGCGAGCGGGTCTGGGAGCCACCGGTGCTGCGCGTGATCGCCCAGACGGGCGACGGCGTGGAGGACGTGCACCGCGCCTGCGAAGGGCATCGCGCCTGGCTGGCCGGACTGGCCGCCGACCACCCCCGGCGGCGCCAGCGGGTGACCCGCGAACTGGCCTTCGTGATGCGCTCGCGGCTGACCCGCCTGCTCGACGACCGGCTGGCGGCCCACCTCGACGCCCTGGCCATGCAGGTTGAGGCCGGTGAGCTGGACATCTGGGAGGCCGTCGAGCAGCTCAGGCAAAGCCTGGCCACCGAGCTGTAACCCACCCCAGCAGCAGCCCGCTGTTTCACGCAGCGCGTACTTGACATTCCACACGATTGTTAAGTATAATAATGTTATGGCGAAGCGGGTAACGGACAAGCAGAAGGCGGTGCTGCGGTTCATCGCCGACTACGTCACTGATAACGGCTACGCGCCGGCGATCCGCGACGTGGCCGGCGCCTTCAGCTGCAGCGTCAAGGGCGCCTACGACCACGTGGTGGCGCTGGAGAAGAAGGGGCTGATCGATCGCGCGCGCAACCGCAGCCGCTCGATCCTGCTGGCGGCCAAGGGTAAGCAGGTGCTGCAGATCGAGGAGCCGAAGCGCGTGCCGATCCTGGGCCGGATCGCCGCCGGTCAGCTGAGCTACGCCGACCAGTACGTCGAGGACTACATCAGCCTGCCGCTGGAGAGCATGGCCGAGGGCGGCGCCAAGCTGTTCGCCCTGCGCGTGCGCGGCGACAGCATGGTCGGGGCCGGAATCCGCGAGAACGACATTGCGATCTTCCGCGACCAGCAGGAGGCCAGCACCGGCGATATTGTGGCGGCGATGGTCGAGGACGAGGCGACGGTCAAGTTCTACTTCCTGCAGGGCGGCCGGATCGTGCTCAAGGCGGCCAATCCGCTGTACCCGGACATGTACTTCAGCAACGAACTGCGCATCCTGGGCAAGCTGAAGAGCCTGATCCGCCTCTACGGCTAGGCCGCGCCTCCGACTACGTGTTTCCGGCGGCTCAGTCGGCGGCCTTGCACAGCGCAGCCACCAGTTCCGGTTCGCGTCTGAGCAGCGCCCGGGCGGCGGCGGGCAGGCCGTAGGTGTAGGCCAGGTTCACGATGGTGGCTGCGATCAACGCGCCGACGAGCAGGCCTTCCCAGCCGAAGAGGACCACCCCCAGCCCGATCGCCGCACTGCCCGGCAGCACCGCCAGGTTGCAGAGGTTGAAGACCAGGACGTAGAGCAGCGCGTAGCCGAAGCCGGGCTGGGGCAATACGGCTCGCATCCGGCGTCCGGCCCGGCGGTAGGTGAACGGGAAGTAGATGCTGACGAAGTTGCCAACCACGTCCACGATCGCCGTGTTGGCGGCCACCATCAGCATGCCGGCCAGGGCGAAGCTCAGCGGCGCGCGCAGGATCGCCGCCAGCCCGGCCACCAGGATCACGTTGACCGCCGCGAAGTGCGACATGTAGAAGGCACTCTTGGCCGCCAGCAGCCGCCCGCGGTCCACGGGGCTGAGCAGCATGTGGGTCGCCAGCGAGCCCTCATAGCCGAACTTATTGAGCAACAGCGCGCTCTCGACGAAGCTGAGCGCCAGCGCCAGAAACAGCACAAGGTACTTGCGGTAGGCCACCAGATACTGGGAGGCTTCGCCGCCGGGGCGCAGGCTGATGATCACCGCCAGCCCCAGGAAATAGAGCGCGCCGACCAGCGACTGCACCAGCAGCATCTTGAACAGCGGATCGCGGGCCAGGTAGAGGCGCTCGCGATGAAAGATCGCCCCCATCGCCCCGGCCAGGATCGCCCGCCCCTCGCGCGCTCGCTTCACCCGCGGACGCTCCCGGGCCTGGCCGCCACTCTCCAGCTCGCCCTCATAGAACTGCCGCGCGGCAACCCCCGCCAGCCAGGCGCAGGCCAGCGCCTGGGCCGCCAGCAGCGCGTAGAGCGCGGCGGACAGCAGCCACTGGCCAGCCGCACCCGCGGCTGCCGCCCGCGCCGCCACGCCGGGGAACAGCCAGGCGATCAGCGGGGCAAACAGCTCGCGAATGACCTCGCCGGTGGCCAGCAGCCAGGGCGGGATCGACAGCTCGTCCGCGCTCTGGACGCCGAGGTTGATCGCCTGGATCGCGGCGAACAGCAGCACGCTGATCCCGATGCTGACGTCGGCGAAGCGCCGGCTCATCAGCAGCTTGTTGCCCCACAGATAGAGCGCCTGCCCCAGCCCCAGCCAGCAGACGGCGAGCAGCAGCCAGCCGAGCAGCATCAGCGGCAGCTCCCACCACGACAGGGTGTAGACGATCAGCGCCAACAGCACCAGCGGTGCCACGAACAGGCTCAGCGGCGACAGCGCGGCGTCCAGCAGTACCGCCAGCGTGAACTGCGTGCGGCTCAGCGGCAGCAGCCTGAGCCCGTTGAGATCGAGGTTACGCTGGGTATCGAGCTGCAGCACCGGCGAGGCGATCCAGAGCAGGCTCAGGATCCAGGTGGTCCAGAGCAGCGCCACGTCGCGGAACGGCGCGCCCTCCAGCCGGCAGAAGATCAGCAGAAACGCGCCGGCGGTCAGCCCGGCCAGCAGCAGGCCGGCCAGGGCGCAGCCACCGGCCAGCGCCGTACCCCAGCGCTTGCGGTAGTGGCGGATGGTCAGCAGCCACTTCAGCCGCGCGATGACTCTCAGGACGCCAGCGGTGGACACCTCAGTATCATCCCACGCGACGGCGGCGAACCCGGACGGATATCCTGGGTCATAATCTGCAGCGAGTGGTGATGGGAGTCAGGGCTATACCGATTCGCGCGGTGACGGTCGCGGCGATGCTGCTGTGCGCATTGACCTGGCCGTCCGGCCGGATCTGGGCGACGGACGCGGATGAGTTGCTCCGTCTGGGCGATTGGCTGCACGGCCCGCCCGGCCCGGACGAGCCGCTCTGGGCCCACGCTTGAGGCGACAAGATCGCCGTGCGCGAACTGAGCGATCCCGACAATCCGTATCACGGGCGGTACGAGCCCTGGGACGAGTGGTGCTATCAGCACGCCCGCGACCTGGATCGGGATCTGATGATGGCCTGGTATCAGGGCGAGGCGCCCCCCGGCTGGGAGCTGATCCGGCTGTACGTGGACAAGGACGGCTTCGTCGTCCCCAGGCGGCTGAGCTACGCCGAGGACCAGCAGCGGCGCCACAAGTCCGAGTTCGAGCCGCAGCCGGACTGCCGCTTCGTCCTGCGTGGCGGCGGGATGATCGACCCCGACCTGTACCAGGCGATGCTGGGCATGCAGGCCGCGATCCGCGCCCCCTACCTGCCGCCGGTGCCGAAGTGGCTGGCCGACGCCCCGCCCAGGTCGGCGCAGCTGATGCCCGGCGGCGAGGTGGTAACGCTGGGCCCGCCGGGCCGGGGCGAGAGCGTGCCCTCGCCGCGGGCCAACCACGCCGTGGCGGAGGATGCCCGCGTTTACTACCGCTTCGACGCCGAGGGGCGGCTGCTGGGCAAGGGTGAGCCTGAGCAGCCCTGGTACAAGCTCTACTTCGCGGACTTCGACGAGGTGCTGGGACAGCTGGAGGAGCGGCAGATGTGGTGGCAGCACAACGGCTACATCTATGTCAACGACACCCAGACCCGCGAGTTCCTGGCGGTTTATGATTACGACGGCACGCCGCTCACCGACGATCCGGCTGAGCTGTACAGCCGCCGCAGCCGCTTCGTCCAGCTGACGCGCCGCGAGATTCCACTGCTCTTTGAGGCCCAGCAGCAGGACTGAGCGGGCGGCGCGGCCCGCGGCCGAAGTGTGCACCCGTGATTGGCCCCTTTCTGTACTACCCGCGCCAAGTCGGACGCTGGTATAACTTCTGTAAGGATGGGGGGCCAACACGCGGCCCGCAGTTGGCCGCGGATGGGAGGTGGCGAAATGCCGCATCGAGATCTGCTTGTATTCACCATCGCTCTGCTCGCCGCGCTGCTGGCCTGCGGCTGCCGCTCGGACCTGGACGGGCGATTCAGCCGGATGGACCAGCTCGACGCGATGGCGCCGGGCGCGGGGGCGCCCGTGGATGCCCAGCTGGACATGGGCGGGGGGCTTGAGGCCGGTCCGCTGCAAAGCGAGGGCAACGGCCAGCAACCCACCGGCCTGGAGCTTGAGCCCGACGCGCTCTACGCCCGACCGCTGAGCAGCACCACGTCCGTCGGCCAGCCCGTGCGCATCGTGGTCGAGACCGGCGTGCCGGCCGGCCCGCTGGCGTTCATGAACGGCTGCGCGGTGAGCTTCAGCGGCCCGGGCGCCGACTACGTGCCGGGCTCGTTCAACGTCGGCGCGCCGGGCGGTGAGGCCTGGGCGGTGGACGGCATCTGGGCCGCCGCCGCTCCGCAGGGCTTCATCCAGGTCGACGACCTGCTGCTGCAGTGGGCCGTCACCGCCGCGGACGGGCTGACCCGCATGGACTTCAACGTCACGCCGATCTACGGCACCGCGATCACCAGCGCCGAGGGCGAGCTGTTCAGCTTCGAGGCCACCTTCAGCGAGCCGGGCACCTACCGGCTGGGTTTCGTTGAGTTCAGCGACGTCAAGCGCACCTACTACAGCGACTGGGACGCGAAGGAGTACT
>CAZSSB010000039.1:0-29015 GCA_964609245.1 uncultured Planctomycetales bacterium
ATGATCCGGGGAGCCTGCTGATCTTCTGCCTGCCCTGGGAGGGCGAGCTGACGGCCGTGCGCATTGCCCTGCCCGAGGCCGAGGCGGGCGGCGGCTGGCGCGTCACACCGAATAGTGAACCGGAGGACGAGGACCGGAGCTTCGAGCGGTACATCAAGGATCAGCTGAACGATCTGTACGGGGCCGGGAAGGAGGACAGCCGGCAGGCGGGGCGCGAGCTCTACGAGCTGCTGGTGGCGCCGGTGGCGGACAGTATTCCGGCGGAGGCGGAGCTGATCATCTGCCCGGACCGCAGCCTGTTCCTGGTGCCGTTCGAGGCGCTGGTGGGCCCCGATGATGAGTACCTGCTGGAGCGCCACCCGCTCACATACTCCACCAGCGCCACCATGCTGCGCTACGTAAAGGATGCCGGCGGCGCCGCGGGTGCACTGGTGGCGGGGGTGAGCTTCAGCGGCAATGAAGGCGGCGGCACGCGCAGTGCCCGCGATCCGCTGCGGGCCGGGCTGTACGGCCACCGGGACTTCGGCCCGCTGCCGGCGGTGCCGATGGAGGCCCGCAACGTGGCGGCGCTGCTTGGCGCGGAGGAGCCGCTGCTGCTGGTGGAGAGCCAGGCCACGGAGCCGGCGCTCCGAGAGAGCATGCCGGGCTGCCGGGTGATCCACCTGGCGACGCATGGCTTCCTGTCCCAGGTGCCGCTGCTCAACGGGGTGGTGCTGTATCAGGAAGAGGAAGAGGAGGAGGATGCGGAAGAGGACGCGGCCCTCGACTGGGGCCGGGACATCTCGGGCACGGACGGCTTTCTCAGGATGAGCGAGGTGATGGGCATCCCGCTCAATGGCTGCGAGCTGGTGGCGCTGTCCTGCTGCCACACGGCGGAAGGGGAGGCCAACCCGGGCGCGGGGGTGATGGGGATGACCCAGGGCTTTTTGTATGCCGGGGCGCGCAGCGTGCTGGCCTCATTGCGCGGGGTGCACGACGATGAGACCCGGGCGCTGATGGAGCGCTTCTACCGCAACTGGCAACAGGAAGGGATGAGCAAGCGCGAGGCGCTGCGCCAGGCCAAGCTGTGGCTGCTCGATGAGAAAGGTGTGGGCGCGGCCAAATGGGCACCGTTCGTGCTCTATGGCCTGGAATAACTGGGAGGAGAATGCATGGACAAGGTGGGGGCGAGAAGCCTGACAGACGCTGGCGAGAGTCTGTTCCGGCGCCGGCCGGTAGGCATTGCCGACTGGTGCGTGAGCCTCGGGTGGGGGCTATTGGCCGGTGTCGGCATCGGGCCCCTCGCATTCATCTTCTTCGTGAATTTCGAGCTGCTACCGCAAACCGGAATCCAGGAGGCGCAGCTGTCAGCAACGGTCTTGTTCGGGCTGATCGGCTGGGTGGTCGTCTCCGGCGCGTTGCTGGTTGATCGCATCTGCCAGCGTCGCTATGGCTTCGTGCGAGTCAGCGATGAAGCGATCAGCTATCGCACGCGTCCCACCGACAACACGGTGATCGCGCTGGATACGCTGCTGGGGGCCAAGCCCCACCGGCAGGAACGCGGCAGACAGACGCTGCGATTCTTCGTGCTGACGCCGGACGGGTCGCTTCGCTGCCATGCAGGCGACTTCCGCAGGTACATCCCCGCGGCGGGCCCCGCCCTCGACGCCGTCGGGCTGAGCGAAGGCAATCAGGCGGTCCTCGCGGCGGTCGCGCTGCACTTCCGCCGGCGCCTGGCCGCGAGTCTGGACGTGGCCGCCTTCCCGCCGTTTGACATCGACTCGCCGGTCATGCGGTTCGACTGGCGCACGCTGCGCCGCAGGGACAAGGAGTCCTTCGCCTGTGACGGCAGGAAGCTTTACATGGTCACGGAATCAGACCAGTACGAGATTCCCATCGAAGCGATTCGCTCCACCAGCGTCTACTACCAGAGCCTCAACGGGATGACGGTGCGCCACGATATCACGCTTCACATCGATGAGCGCTGGGGTGGCGGTGAGTTTCCCATTGACCTGCGGGGCCGGAACAACGCTGATCAGATTATCCTCCACTGCGAGTGTCTGTCGGCGCTGTTCCTCGTGCCTTCGAGCGCGCAAGGAGCGGTGGAGCCCTGACTGCCGGTTGCTCGCTGCGCGTAGCCGGGCCGCAGGCCAGTCCCCAGGCACAGGCTGTCCGCTATGCGGACCTGATCGACGACCTGATCGCCTCCGTCACTCCTCTTCCGGGAAGTCGAAGTAGGCGAACCAGTAGCCGTTGTAGCCATCGTACAGCCCGCCCATCATGCACACCAGCTGCTCCTGTCCGGAGTGCTCAGCCAGCTGGCCGGCGAGGAAGGCCAGCTCATCCGGTACGCAGGCGGGAGCCCGGCCGGAGAAGCTCAGGCTGGGCACATCCGCCAGCAGAAGGTCCGCGTTCATTGCCAGGAACTCGCCCATGTTTCTGTCATTGATGCCCAGCTGATAGAACCACAGCCCTTCCTCACCGAACTCACTGGCCACGCCGGCCTCAACTTCGTCGAGATAGGCGCCCAGCGCCGCGGAGAGCTCGTCCGCGTCGAAGGTGTCGAGGGTGTCGCCCAGGATTCCCAGGCCGTAGCGCCGGCGGGTCTCGGGATCCGGAAACGTGTCCAGCATGATGCCCACCACCTCGCGGTAGTTGACCAGAGCCTGCAGATCGTCCGTGGCGGCGTAGCTGAAGACGTCGGTCACCAGAATCATGCTGTACCAGCCGAGATTGAACAGGTCATACTGCAGATACAGGTCGTCGGCCAGGCCTCCCGAGCTCCTGGTCCTCACCGTGGGTTCGGATACAGCCGCCTTGGGTGCTGACGAGTACTGCGGCGCGCCATCGTCAGTTGCCTTGGATTGTGGCCCCGCCATGCAAAGCGTGGCCGGGATCAGAACTGCACACAGCATCAGAGCTGCGATTGAGAAACGACGCATACCAATACCTCCCTGGTACTTGACGGTTTGCCTGCTACCTCTCTGCCAGCTTCAGCCTGGCGGCGGCAGCCTCGTTAAGCGCGACCGGCTGGTGGAACAGGCCCTGGTCATGCTCCTGCTCTGCTATTCTCCGAGACTCGTCCTTAACGACCTGGGACGCCAGCAGAAACGCCTCCCGCAGGTCGACCCACCCGTCGGAATTGCCGTACTTGTCGATCATGTCGGCCTCGGCCTGGGCTTCTGAAATGGTCAGCGCCGCCAGCAGGTAGTGGGTGAACAGGCCTCCCACGTTCAGTTCCAGCGAGGTCTGGTCCTCCGTGCAGGCCGCCAGCAGGACGATGTTGTCGGGCAGCTCCAGCATGACTTCCTGCTGTGCCAGTATGACGCCTGCTTTCTTGTCAGCCTCCCGCAGCGCCCTGAAGTCGTCCGGATAGAAATACTCCGGCATCGTGCGCACCTGGTAGTCCTTGGTGTCCGGGGACTTGCACTGGAATTCCACTGCGTCCTCGTCGGCCTCGGCCTCGGCCTCTGCGTCTGGGTCTACGTCTCTGAAGGCCCCGCCCGAGAAGCAGGAGTCGAATATCACGTAGAACGGCACATCGACCTGGCTGAGGTAGCCGAAGAGCTCGTCGTCGGTCAGCATCTTGTCCAGGCACTCCGCGCGCAGTTCCGCCATCCGGCCCGGATTGCTCAGGACCTCGAGCCGGTCATACTGGTAGAGGTCGAGGGCGTCGAACGGCACCAGCGCCTCGTCGAACCGGTCGCCGGGCCGGCGCGCGTTCTCGTCCCCATCCACGTCGGGAACCTGGCCGCTGCCGTGGCCGCTGTAGTAGAACACCAGGCCGCTGGCCTCGTCGGCGGCATCGACCAGCCACGCCAGTTCATCCTGCAGCCTGGCCTCGGTGGCCGCCTCGTTGGTCAGCAGATGGATGTTGTCCGCCGGCACGCCGCAATCGAGCAGCATGCCCCGAAAGGCGATCGCATCCTCGTGGGCGTGAGCCAGGTCGCGCAGGCTGGCACGCTCCAGGGAATGCGGGGACACGCCGTGCTCGTAGTCGGAAATCCCCACCACCACCGCGAACAGCGACGCGGTGTTGACCTGCCCGTCGTCTTGCGCCCCTTGAGCCGTGTAACCATGACTCAGGGCGGACATGGCGATGACTACAATCACGAACGGCATACGCTTCAGTAAAGCATGCATTTCAATAAACCTCCTCCTCCCGAGACTCCCGCTTCTATACCTGCGTTCAATGCTGTCTATGGACAGCTGGAAACACGATAGCAGGAGGCCATTGTACACCATCATGGCGCCGTCGCGCAGCCCGGCCTGCGGCCCGCGGGTGCAGTCTCCATCTGGGTCGCCGCCGTCGGTCGCCGGGCCCGGTGGAGTTCGCACCTCGATTCGCGGTGGGCACCGAACAAAACGGCGGGCCCATGCTTCCAGAGGATGTAATGACGGTACTGGTACAAACCGCTGCTGGTTTCATCCTGGCGCTGGCGCTGATCGCCACGACGGCCTCCTGTGACGGTGTCGATGATGTCCTGCTGCCCAGGCTCAACATCCCCGATCCCGCGATGCTGCTGATCCTGTCGCATTCCCAGGACTCGGATGGTGACGGCACACCGGACATCACCGATGCCTATCCCGACGATCCCGAAAGAGATGGGCACGACACTGATTCCGACGGCGACGGCGTGCCGGACATGTTCGACAGCTACCCTCTGGATCCCGAACTCAGTTAGGATCGAATGCGTCCCGGGAGCCGTGCTGTGCCGTGCGCGGATGGTCGTGTGCCACAGAGCAGTGACCTGCTCTCCATGAACCGGTCCACCTGCAGACCCTCTGCCGGTGGCGAGGAACTAACGATTTCCGACGGTGGGGATGGGCAGCAGCGGGTTGCGTTCAGCATCCGGTGAGGGTAGTGGGTCCCGAGATCGTGGAATCTCTGATACGGACATGGAAGCTCCGGCAGACACCCTCGAAGCGCTGTAAGCTGTGAACATAGAGGACTACCCCGGCGTTGTGCCGGAGTGGTATTGTGAGCCAGAGCAATGTACCGGGGCCATGCGCCGACCATCATGCCGGCTGGCCGCTCTGGTCCGCAAGTTACCCCTTATCGACTTCGCTGATCTCAGCGAACCTGACCGCTCGCGCGCCGTGCCCTGTAACCGATCACCAGCTCCACCAGCATCTCGCCATCGACGAGGATCACCGGCCTGTCGAGCGTCTCGATGCGCGGCCCAGGCTCGCGCCCACATCTACTCCAGCAGGATCGCGTACCACAGCCTGTTCTGACCGCCCAGGTTGCGCATGAATGCAATCGCCGGGTGGCCGTCGACTTCCTTCAGACAAGGCAGGCGTTTGTCCTCTGCCGAGTTGGTGACGTCCAGGGGTGTGCCCCAGCTGCTGCCGCTTGCGTTCGTGGCTTCCACGTAGTAGAGATGCCAGTTGCTGCCCATGTATGCCACGGCGGGATTGCCATCGATCAGAGCCATGGACGTGCCTTGCTCGCCGAGTCCTACACCGGCATGAACAACCTGTGGCGTAGGCCAGGCGGAGCCCGTCGAGCTGCTGGAACGAGTGAAATTCAAACCGGCACGCGGAGTATCGCTCACATACTCAGCGATAGCGGGATTCCCATTGACCTTGAGCAAGTCGACAAATATCCCACCCAGATCGTCCACCGTTACGGGCTCATTCCAGCCAGATCCGGTGCTGCCGGTGGCCCACACGTAGTATGTTTCATTGTTGCTACCACCGTAGTCGTAGTAAGCGATCGCCGGCCGATTACTGATGTATGCCAGCGAGTTGTGCAGTCCGAGGTTCTCATAGAAGGTGTTGCTGTCGATCTCCACGGCACTGCCCCACGAGGAGCCGGTCGAACTTGTGGCTCGCACGTACATCAGCGCCTTGCCCGCATGGTCGTAGAAGCTGATGGCAGGATTGCTGCCGATCATTGCCATTGAAATCGGGCGGGAATACTGCGCGGGTGTACCCATGTCAGCCGCTTCAGCGGGCGTATCCCAGCTGCCGCCAGTGGTGTCAGCGGCGCGAACGTACATCAGCTTCGCATTGGTGGCGTCGTGGTATGCGATCGCCGGATTGCCGCTGACGACGAGCATTGAGGTGAAGCTGCCGACGTCGCCGGCCGAAGCTACCACTACTGGTGATCCCCAGCTGGTGCCCTGAGCATCTGAAGCCCTGACATAGCGGAGATTGTCGTTACTGTGGTCGTAATGACTGACCGCAGGTCGGCCATCGACGATCGCCATGGAGCTGAATTTTCCACTGCTCGAGGCGCTGTCAGCAGTCAGGATCGTCCACTGCGGCAGCCGGTGTCCGCTGTCCTTGTTCGAATCGTCGCTGTCGGCGTACCCAGACCGGTAGGATCTTGCCTTGTACCAGAAGGTTCCACTGTCAGGTACGTCTTCGTCGTCCCAGCTCGTAGCAGGATGGGCGGCCGTCCCGACCTGGGTGTAAGTGCCGCCAATGGTCGTCGCGCGGTGGATGGAGTAGCCATCGGGCGTTGGCCCGCTGCCAGGAAGGTTCCAGCTGATCACGACCTTGTCGTTGTAGTCACCGTCCGTGGCGCTGAGACCGGTCGGGGGCTGCAGTCCCATCAACTTACCGCTGTCCTTGTTGCTGTCGCCGCTGTCATCGTAGCCGGCCTTGTAGGACACAGCCTTGTACCAGTAGGTGTTGGTATCAGGGACACTCGTGTCTTCCCAGCTGCTGGTCGGGTAAGCAGCATCAAAGACCTGCTCGTAGGTCCCATCTACTGATGCACTTCGCTCAATGTAGTACCCGTCCGGATCAGGGCCGGCAACCGGATGCGACCAGTTGATGACGATCCTGTCAGTGTGGGTGCCATCGCTGGCGCTGAGGCCCCACGGTGGCTGCAGCCCCGCCAGAAAGCCGCCGTCAGCATTGCTGGGCACGCTGTCATCAAAGCCCGGCTTGTACGCGGTGGCCCGATACCAGTAGTCGCCTGTGTTCGGCACGTTGTTGTCATCCCAGGAAGCGCCCGGGTACGGCTCGGAGGTCTGGAAGGTGTACGTCCCGGTCTGCGAGTCGGCGCGATAGATCCTGTAGCCATCCGGGACCTGTCCGCTGCCGGCGTGTGACCAGGTGACCTCGATCCTGTCGGCGTGCGCGCCGTCTGACGCGGCCAGGGACAGGGGAGGATCGAGCCCCTTGAGCCAGCCCTCATCCTTGTTGCTGTCGGCGCTGTCGGTGAAGCCGGTGCTCGTTGATCGCGCCAGATACCAGTAGTGCTGCCCATCCGTGATGCTGGAGTCCTGCCAGCTGGTCTGCGGGTAGGGCACGCTGGCCTGCAGCTGATAGGTGCCGTCCTCCGAGGTGGCACGGTAGATATCGTAGCCTTGCGGATCCAGGCCGATCAGCGGATGCAGCCAGGAGACCGAGATCCAGTCGGTGCTGGTGCCGTTTCCCGCTGTCAGGCTGCGTGGGGGTTCGAGGCGCCTGAGGTGGCCGATGTCCTTGTTGCTGTCTGCGCTCTCGCCGATCACGTTCTTCGATCTGACCAGGTACCAGTAGTCGTCGTCAGTTTCAATGCCGCCGTCATTGAACGATGTGTTCGGATGTGCAGTGCTTCCGACTTCCAGATACGTGCCCTGTTCAGTTGGCGAGCGATACACGACGTAGCGATCCGGCTGCGCGCCACTGACCGGATGCGACCAGCCGATCGCGATTCTATCATCATGGTCACCGTCGCTGGCACTCACGCTGCGCGGCGGGTTGAGGATCGTGACCTTGCCGCTGTCCACGTTGCTGTACCCACTGTCGTCCAGCCCGGACTTGTAGCTGATCGCCACATACCAGTAGGTCTCCCAGTCCTCGATCGTAGTGTCAGCCCATGATTCAGCGGGGTACAGCACCGTGTCTACCTGCACAAACGGGCCTGCTTCGTCAGCGCTGCGGAGAATCCGGTAACCATCAGGAGCTGGACCATTGGCGGGATGTGACCATGTCAGGGCGATTCGATCATCATGGGCGCCATCGGAGGCCGTCAGGTCTTCCGGGGGCTGCAAATCGGCAAGGTATCCGCTGTCGGGCCCGCTGAGTGCGTTGTCCCAGCCATTGCGGACCGACTCCACGCGATACCAATACTGGTCCTCACCAGGGACCTGAGTGTCATCCCAAGTCGTCTGGGGATGGTAGACGAGGCCCTGTGTTTCATAGCCCCCGAACTGGGATGCGCTGCGGTGAATAACGTAGTACTGGGGCGGGGCGCCATCGTCGGGCGGATCCCATGTCACCTCGATCCGATCGACATAGGTACCATCGGAAGCCGCGACGTTCTCCGGCACGAACAGCTCATCCCAGTCGAGCACCTCTGCAATAGCAGCCCGGGCATCGATCATTTTGCCGATCGGCTTGCCAGGGTCCTCGACGATATCCTGTCCCGTCCACTGCATTACCCCAAGCAGCTCAGCTGATGTCATCCCGGGCGACACAGCCAGCATCAGACCGGCGAGGGCCGAAACGTAGGGTGCCGCCATGCTGGTGCCGGACATGTAGTCGTAGTTCGGATCCTCGTCGAAGTGCTTGCCCTTGCCTTCAAACACGGTCGACAGTATGTATCCGCCAGGAGCGCAGATATCTACGCTTGGGCCGTAGTTGCTTCCCCAGTAGCCCGATCCATCGTCTTTGAGATAGTGCATTCTTTTGTAGCCGAAGCCATACTGCATCACGCCACCGACCGCGAGGTATCCATCCAAGGAGCTCGGGAAGATGTCGTCAGCAGACAATCCGTCATTGCCACACGCGGCGACCAGAATGACGCCGTGATCCGATGCATGCTCAGCTACACCCTCCCAGAGCCACCTGCACAGCCCAAACCTGTTCCCAATACTAATATTGGCCGCGTCTGCCCCGTGATCAACCGCATCGTAGACAGCCGCAACAACCCACGGTTCCGAGTGTATCCACTCACCACCCAGCGGGAAGCCAGTTCTGATCGGCATCACCCTGACGCACTCGCTGGCGAGACCGACTCCACCCACATCGTTGTCCCTCATCGCAACGATCCCAGCAACGTGCGTGCCGTGTGAGAAGTTCTCGTCACCCGGATTGGGATCCAGCGAGTGGCCGTACACATCCGTCCATATGCCTGCCAGGTCTTCGTGATCGATGTCCACCCCGCAGTCAATCACGGCGACAACGATGTCTGACAGCGAATTGCCGGGAATTGCCTCCCAGTCCTCGAGCATCGCCCAAGCCGCTTCAGCATTCACTGCATCCAGCGCCCATTGCTCGTCACGGTATGGATTGGAGTGTGAATCGGAGGCGGCCTTCACCGAAGATGTGCTTTGTCCGGCCGCTTCTGGCAGATCCAGTGTGAACACCTGGTGCGGCCAGACGGCTGCCCCGCCTTCGGCGGACATCTCCTGGCTCACTGCGAAGGTGTATTCGGGATCGTGCACCCACACCCGATAGGTGGAGGTGTTGTTGATCTGTCCCAGCAGCCGGCCGGCCAGCTGCCCGTAGACGAGGTCCATGAGCTGCCCGGGTGCCGGTTGCGCGTCGTAACGGACCAGCACCTCATGGATCAGCACCTCCACTGTCTCGCCTTCGACCTCGATCTCGGTCGTGGCCATGTCCTCGGTATCCATGTAGCCGTAGGCGGAGTACGAGTCGAGCCGCAGCTGTTCCGAATGCCCGCCCACAAGCTTCTCACTCCGCTCCTCATCGAAGTGATAGGGCGCTACCTCGTACAGATAGCTGGTCTCAGGCTCGATCCCCTCATCCTCGAAGAGGTAGACAACCGCGGCGTCTTCCACCATCCAGGCGTCCTGGCGCCCGAGGTCCGCAACCTCGTCGAGCACCTCAGCGTCCGCCGGACCGCGGAAGACCTTGTAGCCCGCGATGACGTTCAGGAAGTTCTGCCCGATCGGCGTGATATCGCTGACGGTGACCCGCCCGTCGCCGTTGCCGTCCGCCCGCTGGGCTCTGCTCCACTCGGGATCAGTGTGGCTTTTCTCGAAATAGACTCCGATAGGCGTGATATCAGCTACCCAGACCTCGCCGTTCAGGTCGTAGTCCCCGACGTTTTTCTCGCGCCACTGGAACTGGATTGAGTCCGGACCGGAGTCGAGCGGCGCAAATTGACTGACAGCGTTTACCGAGTCTGCTGACACTCCGGTGGCAAAGCGCTGGCGGTTCGTGCCGATCAGCACGTCTCTCAGTTCCGCCTTGAGGCTCTGGAACAGCTGCTCGTCGACTCCGGCTGGTGTCTCGAGCGCCTCGAGCTCTGCCAGCGCCTCATCGAGCGTCACCTTGCGGTTCAGTGGCGGGTCGGGAGCGTTCCGATCCCTGTCCCGCTGAGTTGCGCCGAGTGAACCATCGGGGTCCGGCTGACTGCCGCGCAGAATGTCAGCGCCGCCAGTCGAATGCCCGCCACACCCGGGCACACTGAGCATCAGCGGAATCAGCACGACCAGGCAGAACCGCACAAGCGACGAACGAACTCCCATGCCTTCCTCCCTACGGGCGCACCGCGTAACGAACCTTCTGTCCCTGATTCTACCAGCGGCATCCTGCAAGGTGCTGGTACCCTAGCAGGTCATGCCGCCAGCAGATTGACACAAAGGTCAAAGACGTTCGCGGTGTAAGGAGGGACTCCGCACTGCTTTTCTATCATAACGAACCTATTTGCCAGCTAGTCCAGACGCGCAGCAGCCGTGCTACTCGCGGCTAGGGCAGCAGCCGCAGCACCAGCGCGTCGTCCCCGCCGCCGCCGGTATCCTCGGTACCGGCAGGATTGCCGGTGGTGAACGCAGGGGTGCCGATGACCCCGGTCGGTGTGCCCGTCGATCCGGCCGGCTCACTCGCGATGCCGGCGGGCACGCAGCACTGGCCGGTGAAGTCCTGCCAGGTGGGGTCGACGTTCCGGGCCGCGGCGGCCAGGAACAACCGCTCGATCTGGCCGCTCACCATCGCGTTGGCGTAGTCACGGCCGGTTCCGCCCCAGATGCGCGCCCAGTCCAGCGCGCCCTCGGCGCTCAGCGCGAGCAGCAGGACGTCCAGATCACCGCCAGCGCCGCTGGTGGTCTGGCCGGCCAGATAGACGCGGTGGTCAGTGCCGACGGCTATTCCATACGCGCCGTCGAAGCCGGCTGCACCCCAGCAGAATGCGGACTGAAACACGCCGTCCGTGCTGTAACCGATCAGCAGCACGTCGTCTGAGCCGGCACCGTAGGTGTGGGTGAAGCCGGCCAGGTGAACGTCCGTGCCGTCCAGGCTCAGCGCCTGGGCCTGGTCGTTGTCCGCCCCGCCCCAGGCGCGGGCCCACTGGAGACTGCCGGCATTGTCGTACTTGAGCAGCAGTACATCACGCCCTCCGGTGCCGTAGCTTTCCGTGTGGCCGGCTACGAAGACGTTGCCGGAGCTGTCCAGCGCCAGCGCCTGCGCGTTGTCGAGGTCGCTGCCCCCCAACTGGTCTGGAGCTCAAGCCCGAGAGTGCCGTATCTCAGCAGCACGGTGGCGGACGACCCGGGTCCGAAGCTCTCCGTCACGCCGACCACGTAAAAGGTCAGCGCGTCAACGAGGGCCAGGCCGGCGGCGTGGTCGTCGCTTGATCCGCCCCAGGTCTTCTGCAGCTGCAGCGTGCCGGAGGTGGTGAACCTGAGCACGAAGAAGTCATTGCCCCCCTCGCCGAAGCTGACGGTGGAACCCGCCAAATAGACGTAGTCCCCCGCGACCGCCACGGCGGAAGCACCTTCCCATTGACCACCGCCCCAGGTGCGCACCCACTCAAAATGGCCGCCGCTGTTGTACTTGCAGAGCAGGGCATCGCCGTTGCCCGCCCCGAAACTCTCGGTGTGGCCTGCCACATACACATTGCCGTCAGCATCCACCGCTACATCCCTGGCGAAGTCCTCACCGCTGCCGCCCCAAGTGTGTTTGTATTCCGTTGGATTGGCACCCAACCAGCCCAACTCCGGCGCACTGAGCTGGCTTTCGGCCGGCCCGGCCGTGGCCTGAACCCAGTAGGTCTGCGCCAGTTGGTTGGCCACCGTCGGATCATCCCAGCTGTCCACGTCAGCGACGGAGGCCACCAGGTTGTCCCGGCGATTGCGGTAGATGTTGTAGCCGGTGGCCGAGGGGCTCTTCAGCCAGTTGAGTCTGATCAGGCCCAGGTAAGTGCCCTGTGATGCCGCGAGCGCCGTGGGAGGTGCCAGGGCGGCCTCCTGGCCGCAGAAGCGCTGCGCTGTCAACGCGTCGTATTCAGCCTCCAGCTTCCACAGCCACGGCTCGGCAGCCTCGACTGAAGTCAGGTTGTAGCGCATCCAGATATGGCCCTCATCGCCCCAGTCCGGGCCCCAGCTGCTGCGCACTTTGAACGCGCCACTGCCGCCGTCAGCGTCGTCGTCGTAGCCGACCAGGCACATCGCGTGACTGCCCAGCGCAGGTCCGGTGTACTGCCAGACCTGGCCGGCCTCATAGTCCAGGAATGCCTGGTCGATGTTGGTGCGCAGGATCACCGGTCGCTGGTGATTGGCCAGGACGGTTTTGATGTTGCTGAGGCCGTCACCGCCTTCCGGCAGCATGCAAAACCAGTCCTCGGCGCCCAGTACCGGCACGTCAGCCAGCGCATCCGGCAGCCAGCTGTCGTTGCAGGAGAAGTCATAGGGGGCATTGAACTTGGTGGCGACGCCGCTCATGGTGAGCCAGGCGACCACGTCACCCGTGTAGCGCCCCTCCCAGGGGCAGCTGGCGCCGGAGTCCTTGCCGCTTTCGATGTACAGGTACTTGGGGCTGATCAGGTTGAACGAATCGTCGAAATCCCAGCCCAGATCAGTGTAGATAGCTCCCAGATCGAAGTTGAAGGCGCAGTCACCGACGGCAAACGCCGTGCAGGATGCCCACCAGCCCTGGTCGTTGACGGGTGGGCAGTTGGAGGCCAGATCCACGGCGGCCGGAAGAGGTCCACCGGGATCGAGTGGCGGCGGACAGGTCTCAATGACGAGTTCATTCTCGCCGGTGCCTCGGAGTTCGGGTGCATCAACTATCAGCCGCTCGAGGAGCGCCGGCTCCTGTCCCAATACCACCACGATGAGCAAGGCAGCTCCACCCGGATCGGTGTACGGATCCAGCGAGCTGAGCGTCAAGACCCGATCCGCCGGTCCTTCATACCAGTCCCAGGCCTGGCGGTCCACGTTTCCGAGCCCCACCCAGAAGTCCGCGGCAGCCTGGGGCGGAGTGTGCCAGATGAACATGACGGTGGGACTGCGATCGAAGCCGCTCAGATAAAACTCGTAGGTGCAGTAGGCGATCTCAGTCCGCGGCGGCTGGCTGCCTGGCTCCCAGTCCGGGGTGAAGTATGCCCAGTCTCCCTGGACCGCTACGTTCGCGTTGGGATATGGTTGCTCAAAGGTGCCGGCGTCCCTGAGCAGGTCTTCTTCGAGGAACGCAGCATGGCGACGGGGAGATTCAGCGAGCTGAATCACCCGGGTCGGCACAACCGAAACAGGCCCGAACGGCGGCGCAACCGGCTGCTGCGGTCGCATCACAACCGGCACAAGCTGGTTGGCGGGCTGGCGAGCGGGTACGTCCTCAGCAGCGATTGGGCCCGGCGCAGTACGCGACGGAGCCGGATTGACGTGATCGCCGCCGCAACCGTGCGAGAGCGATAGCAGGAGGAGGACGCATGCCACGGCGCCCGCAGCAGTAGGCAGCGAGCGTGTCATGCTGCACCTCCTTCGGAGGCTGACGTTTGTGCCAGCCAAGGATACTGCCGCTCATCTGCTTGAGGAGGAGTTGTCTGCCGTTGCGGTTGGGCTGCAAAAGGACTAGCACCGAGAGCATCTGCCAGTGAAGCGGGGCCTACGACTGAGTATAACACCGCAGGAGCGACTCTCCGATAGCCGCCTGCACACGGAGTCTTAAGGGCTCGCGCGTGTCTGCTTGCGCATGGCCCCGTCTCGTGGTATAGCTGTAGCAGTGACGCTGCAGCCGGGTCGCCGAAAGGGTTGTCGCGAACCCGCGGAGTGCTACTGAATAAGCTGCCACAGCTGATGTCGCAGCAGTCACGACTGGGAGGCGAGGTCGATGAGTCAGGCAAGATGTGGCGATGCCCGCAGGACGGGCATCCTGATTGCAGCCGCCGTACTACTACTGATCCTCAGCAGCTGCGGTTCCGGCAAACCGGGAACCAGCCTCGACGCGCAACCTGATCCACAGGCGTTCGGGCTCAACATCTCCGGCGACAGCCTATTCGATGGCGCGCTCGCCGAGTCGTTTGACCTCAACGTGATCGAGCGCGACGACGGGGCGGAAGCCGCGGTGCGGGTGACCGGGGCCGTCGGGCTCAAGGCTCTCTACATGGAGCTTGAGTTCAACCCGGAGCTGTATGCACCGGTCGGAGTGCGAGCCAGCGAAGCGATGGGCAGCCCAACCGAGCTGCTGACGCTTGAGGTTCTGTCAGACCGTGGGCACGTGCACTACGGGCAGGTGCTGATCCGACCGCAGGAGAGAGAGGGCTTCAGCGGCGACGCTATCCTGGCCACTTTCTGCTTCGAGCGCGGCCCACAGGTCGCGGAACGGGTGGTCAGTGTGCCGCCAACCACGGCGGCCTCACAGACGCTGCTGAGTAAGCAGGGCAGCCTGCTGGAGTGGTACTACTACAACGTCGGTGACTATAACCAGGATGGGTTGGTGTACGTCAGCGATCTGACCCCGCTTGGCGTGCACTTCGAGGAGAAGTCCGCCGGATTCCCGGCACCGTTCCCGATCGGCAGCGTGCAATCGGCGATCGACGGTAACGGCGATGGCTACATCACGATCCACGACATCACGCCGATCGGCGCCAACTACGACTGCTCGGTGCTGGGCGGCTATAGCATCTACGAATCGGCCAGCATCGGCGACTACCCGGCGGACCCGGCGGACTTCGGCTCCCCGCCGACGATTGCGCCGCTGGCCGGCGTGCAGTTCAGCGAGTGCATCGGCAGTGCCAGCAGCGAGCGCCTGTACTTCCAGACGCACGTCACGAGTACGCTGATCGACGGCTACTACTGGGTCCGGCCGACTGACGGCACGGACGACGGGACACCGAGCAATCTGACCGGCGGGGACTCCACGACCGCCGTGCAGTTCAGTGTGGCCAGCACCCCGGCGACAGGCAATGGGACCCAGGCCGATCCCTACGTTATCGGCGCATCCAGCGTGATCGACTTCGAGCTGTTTGATCCTGGTACCAGCAGCCCGATTCCGTCGTCCGATCCCGACGCGTCGCTGATTGTCGACAATCCGGCGGCCGGGACCATCAGCGGCTTCCAATTCACCGGTGATGCGGGCTTCAGCGGGCAGTTCGCGGTCTTCGCGCTCTACGACGACCAGCCGACCAACCCACAGAAGATCTGCTTCTACGTGGCCCAGGGCGCCGGTGTGAATAACCCACCGAATGCAATCGCGCACGCCGCGCCGACTGCCGGCACGGCTCCGCTGCACGTGGTGTTCTACGGCGGCGGCTCCCACGACATCGATGCCGGCGATTCAATTGCCACCTTCGAGTGGGACTTCGGCGACGGCATGGGCTACCAGGTGTTGTCGGACACCGAGGTCCATCAGTATGTCGCGGCCGGGACGTACGACGCCTCGCTGCGAGTAACGGACACGGGTGGCGCCACGGATACGGCGGCGATCAGAATTACCGTGAGCGCCGCCAACCCCAACGGGCCGACGGCCAAGCTGACCGTCAATCCGAACACCGGCGACATGCCGCTGGCGGTGACGTTCGACGCGTCGCTCAGTACGCCGGGCGCCAATCCGATCGTGAGCTATTCCTACGACCTGCTGGGCAACGGCGCCTTTGTGCCGGGTGGCCCAACCTACGCCCACACCTACAACCAGGCGGGCGTGTACCGGGTGACGATGAAGGTGACCGACTCCGCGGGCCTGACCGATGCCGACTGGGTCGACGTGATCGTGACGGACCCGGGTGGCTCACCAGCGCCGCCGCTGGCGATGCTGGCCGCCGCGCCCGACAAGGGGCAGGCGCCACTGGGCGTGGTGTTCGATCTGACGGGCAGCACCACCGGGGCCGGCATCGAGTACGAACTGGATCCTAACGACGGCGGACCGACCTACGATCCCGCCGCCTATCCCACCCAGGCGCACACCTACAGCGCGGATGGCACCTACATCGCGACGCTGGTGGTGACGGACACCGGCAGCGGGCAGCGCAGCCTGCCGGCGTTCAGGGACATCGTGGTCGTTACACCGACGGGCTCGCTGACGGCGGTGCTCGACGCCACGCCCGACAGCGGCGGGGCGCCGCTGGCCGTGACGCTCGACGCCACCGGCAGCAGCGGGGGCAGCGGACCATATACCTACGACTTCGATTACACCAACGATGGATCATGGGACGTGACGGGTGACACCACCGGGAGCGCGGCCTATACGTACGCGGTCAACGGAACGTACACGGCCCGCGTGCGCGTGACGGACAGCGTGTCCGCGACCGACGAGGATACCGTGCTGATCAACGTCGGGGGCCCCGGCGGCGCGCTGACGGCCGACATCGTCTCGAGTCCCACCGGCGGACTGGCGCCTCTCAGCGTGACGCTGGACGCCACCGGGACGGGCGGAGGCACTCCCCCGTATACGTATGATTTCGACTATACCGACGACGGCACATACGACGTGACCGGCAACACGAGCGGCACGACGCCGTACACCTACTCCACAGCGGGGACGATTACGGCCCGAGTGCGGGTTACAGACTCCGCGTCGCCGACCCCCAACACCGACGAGGACACGACGAGCATCAACGTCAGCGGCGGCGGGGCGCTGACCGCTAACCTGGTCGCCACGCCGGCGATCGGCGTAGCCCCACTGGGGGTCACGCTTGACGCTACCGGCTCAACCGGCGGCGTTCCGCCCTACACGTACGAGTTCGACTACACGGACGATGGCAGCTACGACGTGTCGGGCAATACCACGGGCACCACGCCGAACACCTACAGCTCAGTGGGCGACCACACCGCCCGGGTGCGCGTCACGGACAGCACGAGCCCGACGCCGCTGACCAATGAGGCTACGGCGCTGATCGAGGTGACGACGGCGCTGGCTCCGCAGCTGACGGCGAATCCTCCCTGCGGGGTGGACCCGCTGACGACCACACTGGATGCCACGGGCAGCAGCGGGGGCAAGGCGCCGCTGAGCTTCGATTTCGATTACACGGACGACGGGACGTGGGATGTCAACGGCAATACAACGGGCAGCGCGACCGGCGTGGTCTACACTCCGGTGGGCCAGTACACCGCACGCGTGCGGATATCTGATTCCTGCGCGGTTCCACAGACGGCGGAAACAACCGTAACCATCTACTCCGCCGCGGTGCTGACACCCAATCTGGCCGCCGTGCCGCTGACGGGCGTTGCGCCGCCGCCGGACCAGGTCACCCTCGACGCCTCGGGCTCGTCCGGAGGCACCCCGCCGCTGGAGTACCGGTTCGACTACGAGAGCGACGGCACGTGGGACACCGCCTGGGGCCCGAGCAACTCGGCCGTCCCGCCGCCGCCGTACTACGCTCCGGGCTACCATGTGGCTGCCGTGGAGGTCCGTGACAGCTGCACAGCAGCGCAGCAAGTGGCGCAGTCGAGCGCGATGTTCACCATCTCGCGCAACACCGCCCCAACGCCGCCGAGCGGCTGGCACGTGATCACCGTTGGCCCGGGCATCATCGGGCACTGGATGAGCTACACTGGCTTGACGCTCGTCCAGGGCATCCCGACGATCAGCTTCTACAACGACGACGCGGTAACGCCCGGTGTGCAGGGCCTGTACTGCGTAACGGCGAACGACGCGCTGGGCACCAGCTGGGGTGCGCCGGTGCAAGTGATGGCGGGTCCGCAGGGCGTGCACTCCTCGATCAAGGAAGTGGTCGGCGAGCCCGCGATCGCGTTCTTCGATCACACCGTCGTGGATCTGGAGTACATCCGTCGAGTGGGCGGGTTCTGGCCAGGGCTCAGCCTGGTCCTCGATACGCCGGCCTGCGGGTCCTGGTGCTCGATGGACTTCATCTACGATGACACCGCCCAGCTGTGGCTACCGGCGGTCAGCTACATCGGTGAGATCGGCGGGCCGGAGTTCGAGTGGTCCTGGCACGGCGGCGATGTGCGGTACATCCCGTCCGTGTTCCCGCCGGACGACATCGGTACGACCTGGCACGCGCCGCAGATCGTCGACACCAGCTTCCCGCTGGGGTACCCGCAGTTCGCCTGCACTTCACTTGAGTACGTCGATTACGTCAACAACTACCCGCTGGCGCCGCCACCCTACACCTGGAGTCCGGGCATTAGTTACATCGCGCTCGACTTCGATCCGGGTCCCAACGGCCTGAAGTACTCGATCTCCATCGACCGCCTGGGGTGGAACTGGTCGCGGCCCGGTTTCCCCCTGTGGGTGGTACAGGTCCCGCAGTTCTCGACCGGCGTGATGACATCGCTGGAAAAGTTCCCCGGCATGCCGTGGAACCCCTACCTGCCGGGCGCGCCGGCAGTGACGCCCAGCAACGCCTGGCTGCCCTGGATCTCCTGGGCCAACGCGACGCTGCCGTCGACTCTGGCGGTCGAGGAGGCGACGAACGATCCGGGCAGCGCCTGGGTCGGGGCTTGCCACCAGCCGGATCCGCTGACGCAGCAGGTCGGAGACTGGTCTTCGCTGGAGATGGTCGGGCCGGTGCTGGGGGTCAGCTACACCGATTACAACGTGGGCGAGCTGAAGTATACGGACATGGCGGGCACCAACCCGCTGACGTGGAATATGCCGGAGTTGCCTGACCCGCAGCCGTCACCAGGTGCGGACTGGAAGTGGGGATCGTACCTGATCGACAACCAGGGCTATCCCGCGATCAGCTACTACTACTGGGACGGCTCCGGTTTCGACCAGGTGCGGTACGCGGTGTACTACTAGCAGCGGACGGGACAGCGGGATTGCGAGAACGCCGAAGGCATCGGCGATGGCAATATCGCGAGACGGGTATGCTGTGAAATGCGACGAGCGATGCCGCAAGCCGTGTTGACCGCGCTGTTGGTGGCGCTGATCCTCGCCGCGCCGGCCGACCAAGGGTACGCGCAGAACCGGGCATCCATCGATCTCCCGGCGGCGGGCCTGGTCGAGATCCTCGGCGGACAGCTTGGGGTGGGCTGCTGGCAGGTCTACCGGTGGGAGAGCTTCCCGGACGTCTACATCGTCCATTTCGAGAACTACCTCCTGCAGGGCCGGGCACTCAACCGGATGGCGACCTACTGCGAAAAGGTCGGCACGCGGGGCCGCGTACTCAGCGACCGCCAGCTGGCCTATTACCTGCGGCAGAACAACTACAGCACGGAGAACCTCTACAGCGCCCACGACTACCGGACCAGTGACCTGGCAAGCCTCTACAACGCGGCGCGGGCGGCGGGGCAGCAGCTGGGCGAGGAGGAGCTGGCGATACAGGGCGCGCTGGCGGATCTGGGCCTGCTGCGGTGGGATGCGGACGAGGAGCGGTGGCGGGCCACCGGCGAGCAGGCCGTGCTGAGCTTCGCCACCCGCTACCTGGGTCGCGAGCAGCCGTCGTGCGAGTTGCTCGGCAGGCCGGACAGGCGCTTCGAGGCGCACGCGCTGTATCACGAGAGCCGCCACGGGCTCTACTTCACCGAGCCGCAGTACGCCGCCCGGTGCCGCGAGTACTGGCACGACGTCCTCGGCGCCGACGATCGCGAGGTGCTGCGCCTGGTGCTGCTGGCCAACGACTATGATGCCGCCGACGAGGAGTTAATGATCAACGAGTGGCAGGCTTACCTGCTTACGCCGGCGCATGACTACGTTGGGCTCACAGCACTATCCGGCGGATTGCGGCGAATCGCCAGCGGGCAGTGGCGCCCGCGGGGCCTGAGCTATCCGCAGCTGCAGCTGGTTCAGCGCCACGGCGACAGGCTGGCCGCCGACCTCGAGAACTGGATGGCGGACGATCTCAGACGCTGGCTGGGCCCCGCCTGGGATGTACCCGCCGTCAAGGATATCAACTCGTTACGCGGCGGCGGCTAGCCCGCAGCCTCTTCTGTACCTGACTGTGCTGACCTGTTAGGGCTGATCGCCGCGGAAGCTGTGGCAGTTCGTACAGCCGGCTTCCTCGCAGTGGTCGGACAGCTCTGCATGACAGATCAGGCAGACGGTCAGATCCGACCCCATCGAATGCACGCCGTGGCAGTCCAGGCAGCCTGCGTCAGTGTGACTGGCGTGCAACGCGGGTGGTTCCGCATGGCACACACTGCAGGTCGCGGCATCGGGCCGCCAGGTGTGGCCGGCGTGGCACAGGTCGCAGCTAACATGCTGCTCGACCGCCGACTGCTCCGCGATATCGCCATGACAGACAATGCAGCTGTCGGGCTGGCCGGTGAACTCGTGGGGAGCGTGGCAGAGCGTGCAGTCCCTCTTGGTCTCACTGGCCGCTGACTCGAGCACGTCGCCGTGGCAGATGTGGCAGCTGGTGCCGAGCCCGGTGTAGGCTGCGAAATGCCCCAACTCGTGGCAGTTGTAGCAGTCTCCATGGGCTTCGGACGGGAACTGAGTGAAGATGTCGCGATGGCACAGGTCGCAGCGCATGGTGGCGGTATCCGTGTCGAAGGTGTGGGCGGCGTGGCAGGCCTGGCACACCTGGTGGCCGCTGGGCGCGGCGTCCCAGGTCTCGGTCTCGGCAGCGCCGGCGAGCGGATGACAGACCAGACATGTGTCCTGGGAGCCGGCGAAGGAGAAGTCACGGGAGTCGATGCTGACCTGGGAGTGGCAGTTGACACACTGCAGGTGCATGTCGGGCAGGTCCGCCCGGAAGTTGGGGAAGGTGCCGTCGCCGTGGCAGCCTTCGCAATGGCCGGACTTCGCCATCAGTTCGGTGTGATGCGGGTCGTGGCAGTCGTGGCAGGTTGCCTGGTGGAAGGTAAGCCGGTGCTCAATCACCGCGTCGACGTCGTGGCAGCGGTCGCAGTTGTGCTCGAAGGCCGTGTACCAGCTGTGGGGCTCGTGACAGCTGGCGCAGGCGCGATGCTCCTCGGGCAGTATCTCGCGGTCCACGACGTTGCCCTCTTCCTCGTGGCACTTGGCGCACTGGTCGTCGCCCATGTAGTGGAAGTTGCCGGCGTAATGGCAGCTCTGGCAGTCGCGATGTGCGCGCGGTAGATTGCTGCGTCCGCCGTAGTAGGTGTCGTCGTGGCACACCAGGCAGGAATCACTGGTGATCTCCGCGGCGGTGAAGTGCGCGCTGTGGCAGGCCAGGCAGTCCTTCGGATGCTCGGGTACGTTGTGCACGAGGATGTTCGCAGTGGCGACGTGACACTCGGCGCAGAGCTCCTCGCTGTCGGGCATCTCGCTGTGCGGGGTGTGGCAGACGATACAGGAGCCGTGGACCTTGTTCTCCGCCGAAACGACTTCGACGATGTCTTCATGACAGGGATCGCACAGCCCACCGGCAACCACCAAGGCTGATTTATGAGGATGGTGGCAATTGTCGCACGTCACGTCGTGGGGCGATTCGGGATCGAAGGCGCGGTAAAAGACCGCCCCCTCTCCATGGCAGTCCTGGCAGAGATCGCGCAGGATGTGGGTGCTGTCGGCGTAGTGCTCCTTGTACTTGACGAATTGGTGACAGGAGAGGCAGTGGTTATCCCAGACGGACAGCGCGACGATCTGACCCTCGTGGCAGTCGTGACACAGGTCCAATGCTGCCTGGTGCGAAAGGAACTCGTCGGGCTGCTGATGGCACTCCACACAGCCGATGCCAGCACCATCGACATGCGCGTCATGCATGAGGTTGTCGATGATGCTACTGGTCTGCTGAGCCGTGAAGTTGTAGCCCGCCAACGCTGGTCGTCCGCCGTCGGCGGGTGGTGAAGACTGCGCGTCCGGCTTCTCGACGTTGGGGGGGCAGCCCGCCAGCAGTGCCAATGCCAGGCAGGCGAGTATCAGGCCCGGCCAGGCTGACCCGCTCAGCAGCCCGAGCGGGTGCGGCGACGGTCTACTTGGATCGCCTCGCTTAGGAATCACTGGCTCCTCCTAAGTTGTCTGAGGTCAACGCGGGCTGTACCGCGTCGGTGGTGTCGGGGAGCACCGGGAACATCTTGACCATGATGTTGTAGAAGAACAGGATGGCCGCGACGATGGCCATCGAGACCACGAACTCGATCAGATGGGGGAAGTAGAACCCCTCGCCCGGCCGGTCCATCGCCAGCAGCGTGACATTGAACCGGTTGAAGATCAAGCCGAAGATCACCATGCTGGCGGCCGTGAAGCGCAGCCACGTGTTGCGGCGGAAGCGGTTGACGAAGAGTATCACCATCGGAACGATCACGCCGACGAGCATTTCGGCAGTGAAAAGCAGTCCCAGCGGGGAGGCCAGTCCGCCGAGGTGACCGCGGACTGCAAGGTCGACCACCCGCACAACGAGGTAGACCAGCAGCACGTACTTCAGGATGGTGCCCAGCCCGCAGAGCGCGTGCTCCTCCACTCCGAGTCGGTAGTTCTTGGCGGCCAGCGTGGCCTCAAAGGTGACCATCGCGAAGCCAACCGCCACGGCCGACATGAAGAAGTTGACGGGCAGCATCGGCGTCCACCACAGCTCATGCAGCTTGTCCGGTGTGAGCAGGAACAGCGTGCCCAGTGACGACTGGTGAGCGGTGGAGAACAGGATGCCCGCGAAGATCAGCAGAATCGGCACGCCGCGGTCGCCCCGTATCAGTCGGGGCAGGAAGATCGCCAGCAGCGTCAGCACAATGAACGCCGCCACCGACCAGGCCACTGAGTGCGACATGATGTAGGTGAACCAGGTCAGCGCGAGCACGACGAATGGCGGCACCAGCATCTTGAACAGCTCGTGGAGCTTGGTCCAGCCGAAGCGCTCGAAGACCGAGGGCAGGAATTCCAAGCCCAGCACGGCCATGTAGAGCATCACGCACCAGGCTACCTCGAACAGCGCGGAGTGCTTGGGCCAGAAGATGATCGGGTGCCAGATGTGCCAGGGCAGACCCAGATCGACCAGCAAACCGACGGCGACGAACAAGTAGCCGAGAAAGCCGGTCAGCACGGCGGGGCGGACCAGGCCGTGATACTCCTCACCCCAGAACACATAGACGACCGCGGCGGTGGTGAAGCCTCCCGCCGCCAGCGCCACGCCGCAGATCACGTCGAACGCGACCCACATGCCCCAGGGGAACTGGTCGGTGAGGTTGGTGGTGGCGCCAAGGCCCTGGATGAAGCGGTAGACCGCCGCCATGAAGCCGATGGCCATGATCGCCATCAGCACGCCGTTGCCGGGCGTCATCAGTTTCCACGGGGGCCTGTAATACTCGTGGTGACTCATAGTCCCTCGTCTTCCTGCGTGGTCTTAGCAGTAGGCGCGGTGGCGAGCTGCAGGCGGCGTTTGTAGAGCAGGTAGAGCCCCGCCAGCAGCGCACCGCCGATTACCACCGTAGGCGGCACCGAGTCCAGGGCAGCTTCCGTATAGTGGGGATACGGGGTGGTGCCGACATGGCTCGGGAAACCCAGGTCTTCGAACGGGACCGGCGAGATGTACAGCCAGCTGGTTCCGCCCGCCTCGTGCTCGCCGTAGATGTGGTTGTAGTACTTCTCGGGATTGTCGTTCAGGCGCCGTTTCGCTTCGGCCAGCATCTCCTCACGCGTGCCGAATATCAGACAGTTGGTCGGGCAGACTGAGACACAGGCCGGAACCCGCTCCGATCTAGGGGCCGACTCGTCCTGGCTGATACGGTCGAAGCAAAACGTGCACTTCTGTATGAATGGAATCGCCTTCTCCCACTGGTAGGTCGGCACATTAAACGGGCAGGCCATCATGCAGTACCGGCAACCCATGCACTTGTGAGCGTCGTAAACCACCGCCCCTTCCGGCGTCTTGCTGAAAGCGCCGACCGGGCACGCGGCCATGCAGGCGGGTTCGAGGCAGTGCATGCACTGCCGCTTGACGAAGACCCACTGTGACGCGTCCGGACTGTCGTCGGCGTCGTGGTACTCGACGACGGTGTAGGTCTTGGACGAGAGTGGGGGGCGATGATGTGTCTCCTCTGACCCTATGAAGCAGTCGGCCCGCTGGGATGAGATCGTCACATAGTCGATCTGTTCCATCGGGAGTTTGTTGTGCTGCTTACAGGCGGCCACGCAGGCCCGTCCGCCCGCACAGCGCGTCAGATCCACTAATACAGCGTAAGCCACAGGCACCTCACTATGGGGTTTGCTCCGTCAGTCGCCGCCAGCCGCGGCGACGTGATATTGGAGTCTCAATTGAACAATTATAGCACCTTGGCGGGCCCCTTGCTATGCGCCTATGGTCCAAGGAAGAAGATGTGCTGAGACAGGGGCCTCGGTGGCTGCCGGATCACAGCGCGGCCGTAACCATCGGCGCCGCCGAGCGTCCTATGCTTCCGAGGCGACAAGCCGGAGCCGGCGTTCTCGCGTTCTGGTCAAGATGATCAGCGCTGAGCACGCCGGCGTTGCTTGGTGGCACACCAGATGAGGCAGGAATCCAGACGCTTGCGCGATCCAGTCATCGCTCCCGGCGGTGACGACGACTTATCGCCTGGCGGACCGGAGCACGATCGGGCGGAATCGGTCGGCGAGTTGCTGCTCACGAACTGCTCTTGGTCTACAATGCAGGTGTGCCAGTCGGAGACCAAATAGAAGGCCTGCTGGCTGACTTGAGTGCTATCACGGATGTAGCGCGGGCCGGGGTGATCAGCAGGCGCGCCGTCAAGCTCGAGAAAGGCGAGACTCGTCCCGCCGCGGTGCTGTACCTCGACGTGGTGGGTTTTACCTCGTTGGCACGCGCCCTTGACTCGGAGCAGCTCTCCACGTTGATCGACCGCACCTTCCGGATCTACGAACTGACGGTCCAGGGAGAGGGAGGCTATCTGGACAAGGTGGTCGGTGACGCCGCGTTATACGTATTCGCCGGGCACCCCAACCACCCACCGGTCTGCGAGGCGGCGCTCCGAGCCGCGCTGAGGCTGAAGGAGCGCACCAACCAGGTCAACGCCTCGCTGGGAGACGATGAACTGGCCATCGCGGTGCGCATCGGCGTGGCGTTCGGCGATGTTACCCGGCAGCAGGTAGGCGGGCAGACGGCACAGATCACCGTGATGGGCGAGACGGCGAACATTGCGCAGCGCCTGGAGGCCTGCGCGCGACCCGGGACTATTCAGACTTCCGTTCGAGTGCTGGAGAAGGCGGGAGACGTATTCGCGCATACCAAGCTGGGCAAACGCGAGGTGAAGGGCTTCGGCGCGGTGACGGTCTACGAGGTGACGGGTGTCCAGCAGATGCCCGTGGAGTTGCGGGGTGCGTTCAGCCAGCTGACTCCACTGGTTGGCCGGAGCGAACTGCTGGAGCGGGCTACCGGTCAGATCCATGACTGGCTGCAGCAGGGCTGCAGTCGGCGTGGGGCGGTATCGGAGCAGTCAGAGGAGCCGATGACCGAGCGCTGCTGCCTGATGCTGCTGAGCGGTGCAACCGCCGTGGGCAAGAGCCGGCTAGCCTACGAGCTGGTTGAGCGGCTCAAGGCTGAGATCGGGGTTGCCACCGCCACCGCACACTGCACCGACCGGGCCAGCATCCGCGGCTTCGCGGCCGAACTGGCGCAGGTGGCCGGGCTGGACGCCGGCAATCTGCCGCAGCGTTGGGATGAGCTGTGTGCCCGCGTCGCCGGCGCTCTAGGTCCGGAGGGCGTGGAACGTCACCGGCGGCATCTGCCGGTGCTTGCCTACACGTTGGACTGCCCGCAGGTTGACGCGTCGTCCATCGCCGCCGGGGACCCCGCCAGCTTCGAGCGTGCCTGTGGACCGGCCATCCGTGCCTGCTGCGAACTCGCGGCCCACTCGTCCGGCGGGGTGGTGGTGCTGGTGATCGAGGACCTGCAGTGGCTGGGTGAGCTGCGCGGATTCGTCAAGGACGTTCTGGAGTCGGTACGTTTGGGGCGACCAATGATCGTGATTGCCACGGCCCGGCCCGAGTACTACCACGCGGCCGGAGGGCTGGGTGAAGATGGATTCAGCAGCTGGCGGCTAGAGCCTCTCGATCCCGAGGACGGCGCTGGAATGCTGGAGGCACTGCTGCCGGGATTGAGCCTGGCCGCGGAACTGCTCGACGAGCTGCACGCCAAGGCGGCCGGCATCCCCTATTACTACGAGGAGTTCGCGCGGATGTTGGTGCGCCGCGGTCTGGTTACAGCCGGGCCGTCAGGATATGAACTGGCTCGCGAGATCGAGGGGCTTGACGTGCCGGAGGACATCCGGGCCTTGATCCTGGGCCGCCTGGACCAGCTCGATCCGGGACTGAAGGGTCTCACGATGCGGGCCAGCGTGCTGGGCCGTGCGTTCCCGACGATGCTGCTGCGGTCGATCGAGCAGGAAGTGGGGCCTGACGGGGCAGCAGGGCTGACCGCGGGTCTGGAAGCCCTGGTGGCCCAGAGCGTGCTGGTACGCGAGTCGGCCGAGCTGTACTTCTTCGAGCATCTGCTGGTCTGCGATGCCGCTTACAGCGCACTGCTCAGCCATAATCGGGTGGTACTGCACGCCGCCGCCGCCAGGGTGCTGGAGCGAATGCACGCACCGGGCGCCGCCGACGAAGTGCAGCTCCTGTCCAACCGCATCCGCCACCTGCATCGAGCCGGCGTGTGGTCCGACGCCCGCAGCTGCTGCGGCGAGCTGTTGCTGATCAAGGCTCGCTCCGGGCAGTTCGGGGACTGGGACAACTGGGAGGCAATCGCGGAGGAATGCGCCTCCCGTCTGGCGGGCGACGGGGGGGCTCCGCTGGCGGGTACCAGCAAGCTGCTGCGAGCGCAGGGCGTGAGGCTGCTGAGGCTCGGTGACTACACGGCGGCCCGGGCGACGTTTGACCAGGCGCTCGCGGCGGCGCGCGCCGCAGACGATCAGCTGGACGAGGCCAGCGCTCTGTGCGACCTGGGGGTGGTGTGCAGGCACATGGGTGAGGCAGAGACGGCGATGGACTACTACCAGCAGTGCCTGGCCATCGCCCGCAGGCACGGGGCCTGGCACACTGAAGCCGTAGTGCTGGGGAATGTCGGGAAGGTCCACTACCAGTGGGGTGAGCGCGCGCTGGCCGTGGCGCACTACGAGCAGGCGCTGGATATCAGTCGGGCCCACCGCGACCAACGGACGGAAGCACTGATGTTGACCAACCTGGGTAACGTACACCTGGACAACGGAGACACCGCGCTGGCCGCGGAGAACTTCGCCCAGGTGCTGGACCTGGCGCGCCGCAGCGGCAATCTGATCAGCGAGAGCGTGGCGCTCAGCAATCTGGGCGTGGCGGCACATGATCGCGGCGACCGCGCCGCAGCACGCCGGTTCTATCAGCAGGCGGCGGCGATCGACCGCGAGACCGGGCGGCGGGAAGGGGAAGCCTTCCAGCTCTTCAATCTGGGCGAGTTGGCCTGCGAGGAGGGCGACCTGCCGGTGGCGCTGGAGTATCTCGACCGCTGCCTGTCGCTGTTCCGTCAGCAGCAGAATGCGGCCAAGACGATCCTCGTGCTGGCATTCACCGGTAAGGTGCTCGCACAGCTCGGGCGACTGGAGGAGGCGGCGAAGGCGTTGACAGAGGCAACGGAGTTGTGCGAAGGTAGGCAGCACATGGTCGAGCGGGGAATCGCTGATTGTTGCTGGGTTCACTACCACGCCGCGGTGGGCGACCGGGCGGCGGCGCAAGCGAGCTTCGAGAGTGCCTGCGCGGCATCCGAGGCAAGCGGCGCCGGCAAGCTGTCGCCGTTGGCCGCCGAAGTCGAATGCGCCAGACAAGCCATCGTTGACGGCACGCCTGCTTAATCACCCCTCGTCCGTGGAGAGTGAAATGGAGGTGGGTGACATGCCTGAGGTAGAGGATGTCTTCTGCGGCGTGTTCCAATTGGCGGGAGATCGGACCGTGGATGTGCAGCTCAGGCGCGCCGGCGCTGAAGGCACAGTGGACTATGAGCGCGCCTTCTGGAAGTACGAAAGCGATGGGAAGTACGTGTGGGTGCACTGGCAAGACAACGAGCACCCAGTAAGGGAATTCTGGTTAGTGTGCTTGCCGGCGACCCGCAAGGCTCTCTACCAGAGCCCGGACGAGCCGCTTGCGTTCGAAGAGGTCCAGGAAAGCACCATGTTCTGGGATTGGGAGGGCGACCCACCGGACCATGAACCACCGGAGCCCGACCCGCCGTACCTGATCCGCGAAGGTATACACGAGGGGATTGTCTGCGAGATTCTCGATCCCATCCGGAGTACGCGGCGCCGGGGGGCCAGGGAACAGGACCAGGAGGTGCATCAGTGACCTATAACAAGATCGGACCGTTGATGCCACAGGACAGCCACGAAATCACGTGGCGGCCGGACGGCACCGTCGAGGAAGTCGAGCAAGGCTTCGTCAGCTACGTGGACGAGCAGAACCGGCTGCAGGCCAGGCTCTGCTACCGCGAGGGTCCGCTGCCGGCTACGATCTGGCTGAAGGAGCTGCTGGTCGGCCTCAACTACCCGCAGGCGCTGGCCCAGTCACCCGATGAGCCGCTGAAGATCGACGGCCGGGACTTCACCGACAGCGACAAGATCATGACGCTGTTCGGCAGCGATGCGGCGGAACCGCGGCTGATTCGGGACTGCCCGCATACAGCAGGCCACAAGTACTGGGACGGGAAACGGACCTGCCGGTATGCGCTGCAGACGAGCGTCCAGGGCTACGAGGTCTGTACGGAGGAACCGCCGGATCCGCAAGGCGGGCCGGCCGCCGGACCAGCCGTGGGCTAGGCGCGCGCCAGGCCAGCGGCAAGCAGCGTGCGGCTGGTTGCTACAATTGGGCCAGGAGATCCGATCCACGCTCGTGGATCGCGGAGGTTTGGTATGCGCGCATGCCCTGGAAGATGGGTAGTTGTGCTGGGAATGCTGACTGCGGTGCTGCTGACCGTCTGGCTGGCAGGGTGCGGTGGTAGCAGCGGCGGTGCCGCGGGCGTTGACCTGAATGTGCATGCGCAGCCGGATGCCCCGGTCATCCCGGACGACGTGTTGGAGTCAGAGGCGGACCAGATGGAGCCG
>CAZSSB010000040.1:0-6723 GCA_964609245.1 uncultured Planctomycetales bacterium
AGGGGCGACGCATGCGTCGCCCGTCCCCGGTGGCGCAAGCGTCCCGCTTGTGATTGGCAGCGGCGGGTTTCAACCCGCCGACCTTTGAATGAGGGGTAGCGGCGGGTTTCAACCCGCCGACATTCGAATCGCGGGGCTGAAGCCCCGCCTACCCGGTAGGCGCGGATCTTATCCGCGCGCTGGCGGGCCGCGCATGAGACGCGCGGCTACCACATCCAGTGGGGCAGGCTGTCAGCCTGCCATCCCGCTAATCGCAGGCAGGATGCCCGGGCCACTGGCCGTGGTTGCTGGCCCTGCTGAATTGCAGCCGTCGTCTGTGGTGCCGGGTGCGATGCGGGCGACGCATGCGTCGCCCCTACAAGTAGATTCCGGAGTCTGGTCACTCCCTGGACTTCGGACTTCGGACTTCGGACTTGTGATTCCCGGACCTCGGACCTGCGGCGGCTACGTCGCCGTCACCTTCATCTCGTAGTCCTCGATGATCGGATTGGCCAGCAGCTTCTGGCACATCTCGTCCAGCTGGGTCTCGGCGGCGGTCTGGGTGTCCGCCTCGAGCGTCAGGATCAGGTACTTGCCGACCTTGACCTCGCTGACGCCGGCGAAGTTGAGGTTGCTCAGCGCGGCATTGACCGCGTCCCCCTGGGGATCCAGGATGTCGGCCCGCGGCCGGATGTATACCTCGCAGTTGAACTGCATACGCGCTCCCTGATCGGCCTTGCGGCACTATGTTACCGCGGGGATCGGCCCGCGGCTAGCTGCCCTGGTCCCCGGCCAGTGCCGCCGCGACCTCGTCATACTTGTCGGCGTTGAGCAGGATGTAGCTGGCCAGCATGTCGGGCTCGAAGTAGCCGATGATGTAGAGGCTGTGCGTCTCCTCCTGGGCCCACATGTACTGGGGGCTGGGCTGCGGGTCGGCGGCCAGCATCTCGTCGATGAAACGGCGTCCCTGCGCGAACTCCGGCACCTGGCCGGTGGTCTGCCCCAGCTGGGCGCGCAGGGTGGCGAAGTTCTGGTTGAAGATGTGCTTTTCCTGCAGCTTGCTGGCCAGCACGGCGACCAGTTCGCCGTCGAGGAACAGCAGCGAGCCCTGCATCTTCACCGGCTCGGCGTAGGTGCCGGCCAGGATCATGCCGGTCTCGCCCTCGACGACCCAGTTCTCGTGCAGGTGGCCCTCCAGCAGCGGGCCCATCCGCGCCCGCGTCTCGCGCACGCTCATCCCCAGCTTAAAGCCGTCCAGCTCCCACTGCGTCACCAGCGCCTCGGGCGGCGGCAGCTGCTCCTCGGCACTCGCTCCGTCACCATCCTCCGCGTGGCCAGCGGAATCCACCGGCGCGCCACCGTCCACTTCCTTGGTGTCCTCACCCGCTCCCTCGTCCACCGCACCCGGCTCCGCATCGCCGGCGGCCCCCTCCGCCGCGGCTGCTGCATCCGCCGACGCGGCGGTATCGGGGACAGGCGGCTGAGACTGAGCCTCGGTCGCATCGCGCTGCGCCGGACAGGCGCACAGCAGCAGGGAAGCGAGCAGAGCGACCGCGACGATCAGCAGCGGGCGCGCGGCGTGCACTACGGTTTCGGCTTGAGCGGCCCTCATCACCACGGTTATACCCGATGGTGCGGTAGACGGTGGAATCGGAGCTTACGCCCGGTAGGCGGGGTTTCAACCCCGCGCATCGACGGGTGGGCAGGCTAAGGTCGGGGGGGGATGAAACCCGCCGCTACCGTTTGATTGAGATCAGGGGGGCTGGAGTTCCCTGCTACCGGGGATGCCGGCAAGATGCCAGCGCTCCCAGGCGGCCCTGCCCCGGACCCCGCACTGCGGACCATCGCCCCGGCCCCTGTCCCCTGCAACCTGTTCCCTGTCCCCTGTAGCCTCTCCCCCTAGCCCCCCAGCCTGGCGAGCAGCTTCTGGTAGCCCGCGCCGACGTCGCCGAGGTCGAAGCGGAAGAGGTCCTTGTCCATCTTCTCGCCCGTCTGGGCGTCCACCAGGCGGCAGGTATCCGGGGTAATCTCGTCGGCCAGGATGATCCGCTCTCCGCCCGCGGCCCACTTGTCGCTCGCGGGCGTGAAGCGGCCGAACTCCAGCTTGAAGTCCAGCAGGCGGATGCCCTGGGCCAGGTAGATCTGCTTCAGTTTCTCGCCGGTGATTAGCGCCAGGTACTTGATGCGCGCGATCTCCTCAAGGGTGGCGAGGCCCATCAGCGCCGCGATCTCGTCCGTCAGGAACGGATCGTGCAGCTCGTCGTTCTTGTAGCCGATCTCAATGAGCGGCGGGTCGACCGGCAGGCCCGCCTCGATGCCGTAGCGGCGGCAGAGGCTGCCGTGGGCCTCGTAGCGCACGATCGTCTCCAGCAGCACGATCTCGACCCGCTTGACCAGGCAGTGGGTCTCGTCGAGCAGCTCGATGAACGCCGTCTCCAGGCCGGCCTCGCCCAGCGCGCCCATCAGCAGGGCGCTGACGCGGTTGTTGATCGCGCCCTTACCGGCCAGCGTGTCCTTCTTGACGGCGTCGAAGGCGGTCAGGGAGTCCTTGAACTCCATCACCAGCTCGTCGGGATTCGGCGTGGAGTAGAGCCGCTTGGCCTTGCCCTCGTAGAGCAGTTCACCCTTGTCGATCTTGCCCATGTCGCTGTTCCTCAGTGATGCGTCAGTATTCGGCGGGTATTGTCGCATGCCGCCGGCCGGCCTCGATCAGGGCGTGGGCACCGTCAGGGGCGGCTGCTCCTGCTGCTGCATCTCGTTCATCATCTTCCTCATCGCGGCCCGCATCGCCAGCTGCATCGCGGGCTGATAGCGGTCGGCATCCGCCAGCATGGTGGTGGCGGCGCCTTTCTCGCTGTCCAGCAGCGCCATCAGCACGGTGCGGCTGTCCTCGTCGGCCCAGAAGCGGGGCGTGATGTGCGGCGGGGCATCCTGATAGCCGTCGGCGAAGAACGCCGACTCCCGGACCCACGTCGGCGGCTGGGAGGCGGGCTTGCCGAAGGTGGCTGTCAGAGCGTCGATCATGCCGCCGAACTGCTCCGCATTGGCCGGCTCGACGCGCGAAAAGCCCACCAGCCGGCCCTGGTGGAAAACCGCCGATTCCGTCCGCGGCGCGTCCGTGGCCGTGGCGGTGATCATGCCGGTCTCGCCGTCCTCACGCCAGGCCTCGGTGGTCTGCAGCTCCCCGTCCTCGGGATAGCGCCGGGACACTTCCTCATAGCTGCTGCCCAGCTTGACGCCGTCCAGCCGGTAAAAGCCGCTCTGGCCCGGTTCGTCGGGAATCTCGGGATCCTCGGTCGGGAGGCCCGGGGGCGGTGGTGGCGGCTGCTGCGCCGCCGGCGGCTGCCCGGCCTCGTCGGCATCAGCCGCGGCGCTCAGGCACTCGTCGAAGAGATCGGTGTGCAGCAGCATGTAGTCGCTGCCGCCGAGCTGGGAGTTGTACATTGCGATCATGATCACCCGGGCCGGCTCGTCGCCCCAGTACTTGTAGGTGATGAACTCCTCCTGGGCGGCCTCCTCGAAGCCGTCGAAGAACGGCGTTTCGAGCGCCCAGGCGGGCGGGCTGGTCTGCGGCTCGCCGGCAACGGCGCTGAGCGCGTCGGTCTCGGTGGTGAAGGCTTCCTCGGACTGCTCCACGTGGCGGGCGAAGCCCACCAGCTGGCCCGCGAGGAAGTAGACGTTCTCCAGTATCGCCGTCGAGCCGTCGGGCCGGTCGGCGGCGACGATTCCGGTCACGTTCTCCTCGGCCCAGTATGGATGCGTTTGCAGCTCGCCGTCCGCCGGGTAGCGCCCCAGGACTTCACTCACGTCCAGGCCCAGCCTGAGGCCGTCCACCTCGAAGCCGCTCGTGATCCTCCGCGCGGCACCCGGCGGCGCGGCCTGATCATCGCCGGCCGTCACGCCCGGCGCGGTGCCGGCCGTATCGGAGCCCTCGCTGCCGTCGGGAGCCGGGCAACCGGCCAGCAGCACCGGCAGCCCCAGGATGGCGATCAATAGCGCTTTTGCCTGCATCAGATTCCTCCAGTGAGTGGGGGCGGGACACTATACACCGCGGCTGGCTCAGTCCACGTAGGTGTCATCGTCGCCGTTGTCGGGTGGCGGGGCCGAGCCGCTGTCCGTCTTCTTGCGATGGCGCTTGCCGCCACGGGTACCGCGCCGGCGCCGCGGCTTCTTCTCCTCCTGCTCCTTGTCTTTGTTTTCCGGCGCGCCGGTCGCCGCCGGTTCCTTGGGCTTTGCGTCTGGTTTGGCGGCCGGCTTGCGGGCGGCCGGCTTGCGGGCGGCCGGTTTGCGCGTCGCCGGCTTGCGGCGCGGCGCCTTGGCGGCACCGGCGGGTTTGTGGTCGCGGCGTACCGGCCGTTTCTGATGGTCGGCTTCGCCCAGCGTCTCGTCGGCCTCGATCGGCACCCGCGAGAGCGCGTCGGCGGAACTGGGCACCGTCTCGTACCAGTCCGAGGGCCGCTCCAGGATGTTCTGGACCGCCTGCTCGTGGGGCTCGGTCTCGGGGGCGGCGGGCGCCCGGCCCCGACGTTTGCCCCTGAGGCCGACCCGCTCGAAGATGGCGTCCACGTGCTTCAGGTACGGCTCCAGTTCGAACGCCTCGCTGATGTCCCGGGCATCCAGCACGGCGCGCACTTCCGGGTCGTAGATCAGTGCGTCCAGCAGCGGCGTGCCCTCGTCGAAGCAGCGCATCGCGTTGCGCTGGACCAGTTCGTAGGCGTCTTCCCGGCTCAGCCCGGCCGCCGTCAGGCGGAGCATCACGCGCTGGCTGAAGACCAGCCCGTGGGTCAGGAAGATGTTATCGCGCATGCGGTCTTCGTGAACCACCAGGTTCTCGATGACTCCGGCCAGCTTGTCCAGCATGTAGTCCAGCAGGATGCAGCTGTCGGCCAGGATCACGCGCTCGGCGCCGCTGTTGGAGATGTCGCGCTCGTCCCAGAGCGCCACGTTCTCCAGCGCGGTGACGGCGTAGCCCCTGAGCACGCGGGCGAGGCCCGTTACGCGCTCCAGCAGAATCGGATTGCGCTTGTGCGGCATCGCGCTGGAGCCCTTCTGACCCTTGGCGAACGGCTCCTGGACCTCGCCCAGTTCCGGCCGCTGGGCGGTGCGCATATGCACCGCGATCTTCTCCAGCGTCGCGCCGATCCCGGCCAGCACGCCGACGTAGAAGGCGTGGCGATCGCGCTGGACCACCTGGTTGCTGACCGGCGCCGCCCGCAGGCCGAGCTTCTTCAGAACCTGCTCCTCGACGGCGGGGGGGATGTTGGCGAAGTTGCCGACCGCGCCCGAGAGCTTGCCGACCGCGATCCCGTCGATCGCCGCCGCCAGTCGTTCTTCATGGCGATTGAGTTCGTCGTAGTAGACCAGCAGCCTGAGCCCGAAGGTGGTCGGTTCGGCGTGCATCCCGTGGGTGCGGCCGACCATCGGGGTGTGCTTGTAGCGCAGGGCCTGTTCGCCGACGATCCGCCGCAGGCGGCCCAGGCCCTTCTCCAGCAGCCGGCCGGCCTCCCGGAGTGTCAGATTCTGGGCGGTGTCGACGATGTCCATCGAGGTCAGACCCCGGTGGAAGTAGGCGCTGTCGTCGCCGATGTAGTCGGCGACCGCGGCGGTGAAGGCGATCACGTCGTGATGCAGCTCGGCCTCAAGTTCCTCGATGCGGCGCAGGCGGAAACGGGCCTTGCTCTTGATCCGCTGCCAGGCCGCCTTGGGAATCTCGCCGCGTTCGGCCCAGGCCTCGCAAACCGCCAGTTCGACCTTGAGCCAGGTGTCGAACTTGGCCTTGTCAGCAAACAGGCGCCCCATTTGGGGGCGCGTATATCGCGCGATCATTGTGCGCGCTCCTTGATGCTATTTATTTACCGTCGGCCAGCCGCGATCGCAACTGCGCGCCGGCTGCGCGGTTCTTACTGCGCAGCGTCGCGCGATGCGCGTCCAGCCGCTCGGCCAGTTCCGGATCGCCGATCGCCAGCATCTGCGCCGCCAGCAGCGCCGCGTTGGTCCCGCCGCCCACCGCCAGGCAGGCGACCGGGATGCCCGGCGGCATCTGCGCGACGCTCATCAGCGCGTCCAGCCCCTCCAGGCTGCCGGCGCACGGCACGCCGATCACGGGCCGCAGGGTCAGCGCGGCGATCACGCCCGGCAGATGCGCCGCCATTCCCGCCACGCCGATGAACACCCGGGCGCCGGCCCGCTCGGCGGCGGGAATCAGCTCCGCCAGCCGCTCGTGGTCGCGGTGGGCGCTGCAGACCTCGAAGTGCGCGCTGACGCCCAGGTGCTCCAGCACCGGCGCGATCTGCTGCGCGATCTCCTGGTCGCTGAGGCTGCCCAGCACTACCAGTACGTCGAGGCTGGCCGGAAGATCCAGCTTGGCCATGCTGGGATTGTAGCACTGAAGCTGCTCAGCGGATCACCCGGGCGACGTTGGTGGTTACGCCGAGAATGAACAGCAGCGCGGCGATCGCCAGGGCGAGGGTCGCGCAGCCCAACACAATCAGGCCCCACTTCAAGAGCGTCAGCGGGATGTTGGTGAAGCCGTGCCCGCTATCGCCCTCCACGCGGGTGCGCTCCGCCAGCTGCCGGCGCATTTCGTCTTCCTCGTCCGCGAGCTGTCGCTCCCAGCGCGACATGTCAGGCCCCGCTGCTGCGGGCGGGTTGCTCCGGATCGCCGGCCGCCTCCGGCCTGGCGGGCCCGCTGTCGTCCGGACCGCCCGGCACCACCCCCAGCGCGGACTGCTCGGGCTTGCAGAT
>CAZSSB010000040.1:6823-27692 GCA_964609245.1 uncultured Planctomycetales bacterium
TCGAGGACGGCGTCCTCGTGGACGATCGCCGTGCGGTGAATCTTGACTGCCATGGGCTTCCCCGCGGCCCGGGCCCCGCACATGATACCACTGCCGGCGGTGACCGGCGGCGGAGATTTCACGGCGATTGCACGGCCCGCGCAAACCGAATCGGCCCGGAATCGTCTAATAGAGTAGGGGCTGTCTTAGGAACAGGTCCCCCGGCTGAAGGGAACAGGGCCCGTCACTGGGTATAGTTACGGGCAAAGGAGGTGACAGACGTGGCCGACAGCAACAGCTTCATTCCAGCCTTTGACTCGATTCGCAGCGGCGTGTATATCGCGACCAGCGCCTACCGCCGGCAACCCGCCGGCTGTACCGTGGTCTGGGTATCGCGGGCCTCGTTCGATCCTCCGCTGCTGGCGGTGCACTTGGCGCCGACCGGCCATACCTTCCAGGTGATCAAGCAGGGCAAGCGCTTCTGCATCAACGTGCTCGGCGAGTCCTCGCTGGCACTGGCGCGCCGCTTCGGCTTCAGTTCGGGCCACAGCGAGAAGAAATTCGACGGTGTCGCCTATCGCACCAGCGGCAACGGCTCGCCGATTCTTGGCGCGGCGGTCAGCTACATCGACTGCCAGCTGGTCGAGGTGCTGCAGCTCGGTGACCATGCCATGGTGATCGGCAAGGTGCTGGACGCGGCGGTGGTCAGCGACGAAGCCCCGATGATCTACAACCCGTCGACATTCTACCCGGCCGCGGCCCAGCGCATCGAGGCCCTCGGCGGGCAGGCCGAGCAGTCCTGAACCACGCCGGCCGCCACTTCGGGCCGAACGCCGGCGCTTGCGATCAGATCGCGCATCAGGTATCATGCGCTCAACCAATCAGTTGGTGGGCATATGGATATCCTCAGTGATCAGCGCAAATACGCCAAGGGACTGGCCGTCCGGGAGCGGATCGTCTCCGCCGCCTGCCGGCGCTTCGCGGCCCTGGGGTACGGTGGGTGCTCGGTGACCGACCTGGCGGACGCCGCCAAGGTGAGTCGCAACCAGCTGTTCCACCATTTCGGCAGCAAGGAGCGAATCCTGGAGGCCGCCATCGAGCGGGCGGGGCAGGCTTGGAGCAATGAACTCATCGTTCCGGCCGAGATCTACCCCGAAGCAACCAATCGCTTGGTATTCATCTTCGATCGTCTGATCGAGCTGGCAGAGGGTGACTGGCCTTACGACCGGTTGCTGGCCATGTTGGCGCTGGGGCGCGAGGGTCTGCCCGCCGGAGGCGTGGCGGCGCTGGACGAACTGCTGGGCGTGCTCCAAAGCTTCCTGCGGCGGCTGCTGAAGGACGCCAGACGTGAAGGGGGGCTGGTGGCCACCGGCAAGGCCCGGGTGATGGCCGGGCATCTGCTGGCCGTGCTGCTGGGAAGTCCGGCGGCGGCGGACCGGCTGGACGATGGGGAGGCCGCGGTGCTGCGGCAGTTGCGCCAGCTGTACGTGGGCGAGGCTGCGGGCCGGCTCGGGCAAACCTAGTCCGGGTGAACGGCCGGGCGCCCGGCTGCGGTATGCTTACTGCTACACGTGATGGATCAGTCCAGGTCAGGCGGCGGTCACCGGTTCGGCACCTTCGGGGGGGTGTTCACGCCGAGCATCCTCACCATCCTCGGCGCGATCATGTTCCTGCGCGCCGGCTTCGTGGTCGGCGAGGCGGGCGTGCTGCGGGCGGTGGTCATCCTGGTGATGTCGACGGCGATCACCTATCTCACCTCGCTCAGCATCGGCGCCGTCAGCACCAATATGCAGGTGCGGGGCGGCGGGGCCTACTTCCTGATCAGCCGCGTGCTGGGGCCGGAGTTCGGCGGGGCGATCGGCATCGTGCTGTTCGTGGCCCAGGCTCTGAGCGTGCCGTTCTACATCCTGGGCTTCGCCGAGGCGCTGGCCGCCTCCGTTCCGGCGCTGGCGCCGTACTTCACGCTGGTGGCGCTGACGGCGGCGCTGCTGTTGTTCGGCGTGGCCTACGTCGGCGCCGGCTGGTCGATCCGCGTGCAGTACGTGATCATGGCGGTGCTCGGCCTGAGCATCGTGGCCTTCATGGGGGGCGCGCTGAGCCTCTACGATCCGGCGACGTTCTCCGCCAACCTGGGGACCGGCTACACGCAGATCGCGGGTGCCAGCGGGGCCACGGCGCAGTCCTACACCTTCTGGTCGGTGTTCGCGATCTACTTCCCGGCGGTAACGGGCATCCTGGCCGGTGTGAACATGAGCGGCGACCTCAAGGACGCCGCGCGCTCGATACCGAAGGGCACACTGGCGGCGATCAGCGTTGGCCTGGTGATCTACCTCGTGCAGATCCTGATCTTGGGCGGCGCCTTTGATCGCGGCGAGTTGATCGCGCGGCCGTTCGAGATCCTGCGGGACAACGCGCTGTGGGGCACGGGTATCCTGGTGGTGGCGGGGGTGTTCGCCGCCACGCTGAGCAGCGCGCTGGGCAGCTACCTGGGCGCGCCACGGATCCTGCAGGCGGTGGCGCGCGACAAACTGCTGAGGCCGTTGCAGGCGTTCGCCCGCGGCAGCGCCCAGGGGGATGAGCCGCGACCGGCGCTGGTGCTGACCGGTTTGATCACGCTACTGGTGATCATGTGGGCCGGCCAGCAGGCGGGCGGCGCCGGCTTCAACGCGGTCGCGGCGCTGATCACGATGTTCTTCCTCTACACCTACGGGATGCTCAACCTGGCGGCGTTCGTGGAGGCGATCAGCAACAACCCCAGCTTCCGCCCGCGCTTCAAGGCGTTCAGCTGGCTGACGGCGTTGCTGGGGGCCGTGGGCTGCGCCGCCGCCGCGTTGCTGATCGACCCGCTGCCCGCGCTGGTGGCCTTCCTGATCATCGCGGCGCTGTTCTGGTACCTGCGCCGCAAGCAGCTGTCCACCGCCTTCGGCGACGCCCGGCGCGGCTTCGTCTTCTCGACGGTGCGCAACAACCTGATCCGGCTGGGCGAGATGGAGGAAGATCCCCGCAACTGGCGCCCGACCATCCTGGTGTTCAGCGGCAACCCGGCCACCCGCGAGACGCTGGTGGCCTATGCTGTCTGGCTGGAGAGCGGACGCGGCATCGTTCAGATGGTCAACATCGTCAAGGCGCCGATGCACGAGAGCTGCAGCCACCACCGCCGGGCGCTGGCCCAACTGCAGTCGTTCTGCCGCCGGCAGAGCATCCACGCCTTCCCGATCGTGCTGGTCGCCCAGGACCTGGACCTGGGCATCTCCAGCGTGCTGCAGACCGCGGCGGTCGGGCCGATCCGGCCGAATCTGGCGCTGTTCGGCTGGAACGAGGACGCCGGCGGGGCGCTGCTCCGGCACCTGCGGGTCGCCGGCGCGCTGGAGATGAGCCTGGTGGTGGTGCGCGGCACGGAGCTGCCGCCAGAGGACGGGCCGCGGCGGATCGACGTCTACTGGCGGGGGCGGGGCAACGGCGCGCTGATGCTGCTGCTGGCCCACCTGCTGAGCCGCAACTGGGAATGGTCCCAGGCGCACATCCGGCTGATCCGCGTCGTCGAGCGCGAGGAGGGGCGCCGGCCGGCGCTCAAGGCGCTGCGCGAGCTTGTGGAGCACGCGCGCCTGGACGCCGAGGCGACGGTGGTGGTCAGCGACGGCCCGCTCGGCGAGACCCTGGCGCGCTACAGCGCCGACGCCGGCTGTGTGTTCCTCGGCTTCCAGCTGCCGCCCGTCGGCGAGGAGCAGGCCTGGCAGGCGCGGCTGTCCGCCCTGCTTCAGGGCCTGCCGACCACCATCCTGGTCCAGAGCGCCGCCGGCGAGGACCTGCTGGCCTGAGGCCCGCGAAGTGTCCCGCGGGCCGCAATGTACTCCTGATTCTGGGCTGCAACTGTTCCCCCAAGCGCATAGCGTACTCGGTATAATCCACTGAGTAACGGAGGTAGATCATGCGTAGTTGGGGGATTACACGGGTGCTGCCGGCTGCTGTAGTGTGTCTGGCCGTCGCAGTCCTGCCAGCCAGCTGGTCCGGGGTTGCCGATGGCACCGTACCAACAACGGATGCGGCGCGCGTTGTCTGGGCTGATGTGCCGGGCGTAGCGGTTTCCTGGTATCACAACTGCCCTGGCGACTTCAACCAGGACGGGCTGGTCAACTACTCCGACATCACGCCGCTGGGCATGTACCTGGAGGTCGACGCGTACTACGACGCGTTCCCGTCATACACCGCACTGTCGCTGATCGACGCCAACAGCGACGGGCGCGTGACGATCGGCGACCTCACGGCCATCGGCGCGAACTTCGGAACTGACGTGCTGGGGGGCTACAACCTCTACGGTGCACTGAGCCTGGACGACTATCCCGCTGGGAATGCAGCGCCGAATGGCCCGGGCGCCGAGCTGATCGTGCACTTCGAGCTGGCCGACACGGTTACCGAGCCGGGCGAGATGTCGAATTTCCAGAACGACTACCTGGTCCGGGACCGGCTGCGGTTCGACTACGACAACGAAGACGTTGCGGACTACGTGCACTTCTGGGTGCGCCCGCTGGATAAGCAGGGCAATGAGGGCACGCCCAGCGAGCCGCTCAGCCATCCGGATCGGCACGCCCCGATCAATGATGAAAGCGCGGCGCTGGCCAGCTGGGACGCGGGTACCAGCACGCTGAGCTGGTACTACTACAACCACGGCGACTACAACTGCGATGGCTGGGTGACGGTCGTGGACATCGGCATCATCGGCACCGCCTGGGGAAGCGTGGTGAACTTCGAGCACAGCTTCGCCGACGTGCTCGACGGGGATGAGAGCGGGGTGGTTGATGACGGGGAATTCGGCCCGGTAGAGGCCAATCTGAACAACCAGATCGCCGGATACAACGTCTACGGCGCGGTTGACGCGGCCCCGTATCCGGACAGCAACGATGCGCGCTCCGGCATTGAGCCGCTGGCGAGCGTCGAGTTCGACTGGGATGCTCCATACCATGCCGGCCCGGACGATCCGTTCCGGCCGCTGCTGAGCGTCGAACTGGCGGAGGTGACACCCGGCATGTATCTCTGGGTGCGGCCCTACGACTACGTCGGCTATGAAGGCACGCCGAGCAATCTGGTGGTGGCGGAGTAAGGTGATGCGGCGAGTGTTCGTGTTGGCGGTGACGATTCTCGCACTGGTGGCACTGCCACCGACTGCGACCCCTTGTGCAGATGGGGGAAGCGTCAGCTCCGTGCCGGTGTCCGAGCAGGCGCGGATTCCGATGGGGCGCAGCGTGCACTGGTATCACACCTGCCCCGGCGACTACAATCAGGACGGACTGGTCAATGCCTCGGACATCACACCGCTGGGGGCCAATCTGGATGAGTCGGCGCTGCCCGACGCGTTTCCAGAGAACACGCATTACTCGCTGATCGATGGTGACCAAAACGGTCTGCTGACGATTGCCGATCTGACGGCGATCGGGGCTAACTTCGAAAGCGACGTGCTCGGCGGCTACAACGTCTACGCCGCGGACAGCCTGGATATGTACCCGGATACTAATGTCGCACCGTCCAAGCCGGGGGCCCAGCTGATGGGCAGTGTCGCGCTGAAGGACACGTTGACGGCGGATGATGAGTCAGTTGACTACGCGGACGGCAAAGCACGCGCGCGCAAGCGGTTCTACTTTCCTACGGAGTATCCGCTTGAGCACCGCTACTGGTGGATACGCCCCGTGGACAAGCATGGTAACGAGGGTACCCCCAGCACGGTGGTCGTCGATCCCGGGTCAAGCGTGCCGCGCAACGACCTTAGCGCCGCGGTGGCGAGCTGGGATGCCGGTACGCAGACCCTGAGCTGGTACTACTACAACCACGGGGACTACAACTGTGACGGGGATGTCGGCGTTGCTGATATGACTCCTGTATTACAGAACTACATGCAATCCGCCAGCAGCGATGTAAACAGCGTCAAATACATAGCTGATGGCGATTTCAGTGGGGTGATTGACGACGATGACATTGACATCATCGGTCAGCATTGGGGAAGCAGAGTGGCGGGGTACAACGTCTACGCCGGTGACGATCCGTCAGCCTATTCGCCAGACCATGATGCGCTGTCTCCGGCCGCCCCGGCCTCGACAATCTGGTACGAGTGGGGTGACTACCGGGATCAGCCGCAGTACCGTCCACTGCTGAGCGTGCAGCTGCCGGAGGTTACAGCCGGTACGTGCTTGTGGGTACGCCCTATTGACTCGATGGGCTACGAGGGGACGCCGAGCAATCTGGTGGTGGCGGACTAGCAGCGGGGCGTCGGGGCATGGGCGGGAGGCCGGTCGCTACAGCCGGTAGACGCCGCTGATCGCCTGAGATTCCTCGGGCAGTTCGTTGACCACCAGCAGCTTGGGGCTGACCTGGAAGTCGTCGGCGGCATCGGCGGGCAGCACCTCGCTGAGCACCGCCGGGTCGATCTGAGTTGGCTTCACCTTGGCCGGGTTGACCAGCACCATGCCATCGGGCAGCGGAGCCCCATCATCGTCTCGCCGCTCGCAGAGGTAGTAGTGCGCCAGCTCGTGCACCTTGGCGCCGCCGCGGGGCAGGAAGCGCTCGACGACGTAGAGCAGTTTGACCGCCTCGCAGCTCTGGCCCAGCTGGGCCTTCAGGATGCGGGCCAGCGCCGCGGGGAGCGTTTCCCCCAGTCCGATGCTGTCGCCGCAGCAGACGCCGGGGGCCAGGTCCCCGTCCGGCCGCCGCAGCACCAGCTGGCCGTCCACCAGCAGCACCGCGTGCACGCTGAGCTGCAGCGAGATCATCGAGTCCAGTGTACCACTAAAGCGGGTAGACGCCCCCCAGCGCCTCAACGTCGCCGGGCAGTTCGTTGATCACCACGGCGCGCGGGCAGCTGGCGAAGCTCTCGCGGGCGTCCTCGCAGAGCGTCTGCTTCAGCAGCGCGGGCTGGAAGTTGGCCTCGCCGAGGGCGTGGGGCGTCAGCAGTTCCGGGCTGATCAGGTCGTCGAGGTTGGGGCTGAGCACGTCGAGCAGCGAGCCGCTGACGGGCCGCGCCGGCTGGCAGAGGAAGTAGTAGCCGATCTCGTGCAGCTTGGCGGCGCCGCGGAAGAAGAAGTTCTCGACCACGTAGAGCAGCTTGCCGGGCAGTACCTCCAGCCCGGCCTCCTCCTGCACCTCGCGCCGCGCGCACTCCAGCAGCGTCTCGCCGGCCCGCAGATGGCCCCCCAGGAAGGCGTAGAACGGCGCGCGCTCACCGTCGTCAAGGACCGTCACCAGGAACTTGCCCTCATGAAAGACAATCGCCCGCACGATCAGGTTGAGCGAGAGCATGGCGCCAGTGTAGCACGGCCGGTTCCTTCCGGGTAGCGCCCCGCCACCGTGCACAGGTAGGCGGGGTTTCAACCCCTCTTCTCAAAGGTCGGGGGGCTCGCAGGGGCGGGGCTGAGCCCCGCCCTCACGCACCATCAGCCAGTTCAATCTCCCCACACCAGGGCCGGTCCTGGGCCGGCCTGCCTCGCAACGGTCGGGGGGCTGAAGCCCCCCGCTACCGATTGGTGCTCAACTAAGCGCCGGCCTTGGCGGCCTGGTAGTCCTTCAGCCGCTGCTCGACGTTCGGGTCGCTCATCGTCTCCATCAGGTACTGGGCGTAGTCGCGGCCCGTCGCGCCGGTGTCGCGTCCCGTCATCACCAGCTTACGCTCGAAGTTGCCGCAGATATCCAGCGCTGCTTCGAGCTTCTGCTGCTTGTCCGCAAAGCCGATGTGGCCCAGCAGCATCGCCGCGGCGCGGATCATGCTGCAGGGATCGGCGTACTGGGCGCGCCCCTCCTTGACCATCCGCGGCGCACTGCCATGGATCGCCTCGAACATCGCGTACTGCTTGCCGATGTTGGCGCTGCCGGCCGTGCCGACCCCGCCCTGGAACTCGGCGGCCTCGTCGGTCAGGATGTCGCCGTAGAGGTTGGGCAGCACCATCACCTGGAAGTCCCGGCGGCGCTTCTCGTCGACCAGCTTGGCGGTCATGATGTCGATGTACCAGTCGTCGGCCTCGATGCCCGGATACTCCCTGGCCAGTTCGTAGAAGCGGCGCAGGAAGCGGCCGTCCGTGGTCTTGACCACGTTGGCCTTGGTGACGCAGGTCACCCGCGTGCGGCCCGCCTGCTTGGCGTGCTCGAAGGCCAGCCGCTGGATGCGGTCCGCCGCCGGCTCGCTGATCAGCCGGAAGTCGATGCTGATGTCGTCGTCGACGTCGATGCCATAGGGCCCCAGCGCGTAGAGATCCTCGGTGTTCTCACGGAAGAAGATCCAGTCGATGCCCTGCTCGGGCACGCTGACCGGCCGCACGTTGGCGAACAGGTCCAGCTCCTTGCGCACCGCGACGTTGCAGCTCTCGATGTTGGGCCACGGGTCGCCCTTGCGCGGCGTGGTGGTCGGGCCCTTGAGGGTGACGTGGTACTGCTTGATCTCGGCCAGCACGGCGTCGGGGACCGCTTGGTTGTGCTCGGCGCGGTTCTCGATGGTCAGCCCCTCGATGTCGGCCATCAGCACCTTGCCCGCGGCGATCTCGTCCCGCAGGATCTCCTCCAGCAGCCAGCGGGCCTCCTTGGCGATGAACGGGCCGATGCCGTCGCCGCCGAGGATGCCGATCCGCACCTGGTCCAGCTGGGAGTAATCGATCCAGTCCGGCGCCGCCTTGAGCCGCTGCATGCGCTCCATCTGGTCCGTGAGCAGTTGGCCAAAGTGGTCCTTGGCGCGTGCAATCGCGTCGTTATCCATGAGTACCTCCAGGGGGTAGTTGCCTTCCTTCCCAACCGAATATTATAGCGGGCGTGGGACGGATGGCATCGAGGCCGCTTTTGCCATTCGCAGACGCTGGCGTTATCGATGCTCGCCGCGCACCGCCGCCGGCTCTCAGTAGAACGCGGCGAAGACCGGCACGTACTCGTAGCAGACGGCGGGCCCGCCGCCGGCCAGCCGGACCAGCGACGCCCGGTTCTCTCCACCGAACACCAGCTGCAGCGCTTGGCCTGAATCCCAGGCAGCGCCGGCCGGATCAAGCGCCGCGATGTACATCTGCCGACCTTCGATCGTGCAGGTGACGGCGGGAACGCCGTCAATGATCGTCGCGGACGGCAGCGGGCCCGCCCAGGAGCGCTTGCCCTCGGCAACCACTACGGGCAGGCCCCAGCCGGCTCCCTGGGGATCCCCGGCGCGGATGAAGTTGACGTACTCCGTGGGCGTCCCCTGCGGTACGCGGTGGGCGTAGGCGATCGCCGGGTTGCCGTCGGCGATCATGAGGCACGCCTGTTGGCCGCCCAGGTGGGCCAGTGCCTGCGCGCTGTTCCAGGCCTCGCCCACAGCGTCGCCGGCGCGGAGGTAGTACAGCGCGCCGCAGTAAAAGGCGATCGCCGGCCGGCCGTCGACGGCGGCCAGGCTGAGATCGCGCGGCGTGGTGTGCATCGGAGCCGCCCCCACCTGCGGCCCCCAGCCGGCGCCCGCCGGATCCTGCGCCCGCCGGTAGTAAAGCCCGTCCTGCCGCTCGAAGGAGTAGCAGACCGCCGGATGGCCGCCGATTTCAGCCAGGCTGTGCCAGCAGGCAATCCAGAGTGAGCCGGAATACTCGGGGCTGGCCAGCGTAACCGGCGCCGCCCAGGAGGTGCCTTCGGCGTTGAGGGCGCGGCAGAAGGTGAGTTCGGCTGGTCCATCCTCAACACCCGGGCCGTAGTAGCACACGGCGGGAACGCCGGCAATCTCGGCCAGCATCAGGCCGCTGTCGTAGTAGTAGATGCTGTCCGGCGACTGAGCTGCCACCGTCGGCGCGGCCCAGTGCTCGCCTTCTTCGTCAAGTGCGCGAACATACATCAAGACATCCGTGCCCCCGTCCTCTACGTACGCGATCGCCGGTCGGCCGCCCACCAGGGCCATCGCCACCGTGGACGTGCCTGCGTAGCCGGCGGGAAAGCCCGGACGCCAGCGTGGCTCACCCACTGCAGGCTCCACCACCAGCAGCGCGCTGGCAGTGGCGCTGATACCACGGCTGTTGGTCACACGCACGGTGGGGCGGTACGCCCCCGGCTGGCTGTAGTCGTGGACGGCCGCGCCCCGATGCCAGGGGTCATGCTGCTCTGGCGCGTATCCGTCGGGGCCCTGATCCTCATAATCGTAGACGCCGTCACCTTCCCAGTCCCATTCGAGCTTCGTGATCGAGCTGTGGGCGTCCTGTCCGCCGGCCAGGATGACAACTGACAGCGGAGCGGGCCCGGCTTGCGGGCCAAGCGATATCTCGGCGGCGGGCGGCGGGTTGACTGACACCTCGATCTGACCCGTGCTTGCGGCGCCGTCATCGTCCGTGACCCGCAGCTGCGCGTGGTAGACGCCGGTCAGGACATAGGTATGGATCAGGTCCACATCGCTGGCGGCGCTGGTGTCGTACACGCCATCACCTTGCCAGTCCATCTCGCGCCACACGATCGTGCCGTCAGGGTCCTCGCTGACCCAGGATTCCACCGTGACCACCAGCGGCGCGGCGCCCTGCCGGAAGGGAGTGCGGATGACGGCCAGCGGCGGCACGTTCTCCGTCAGCTGGATCGAGGCGGTGGCGACGGCCGTGGCACCCTCGTCGTCCGTGACGCGCACAGCCGCGACCTGGGTGCCATGCGCATCATACGTGTGAGCCACTGCTGCATGCACGCCTGTGGTCTGGTCGTACTCACCGTCGCCGTCGAAGTCCCACTCGTACACTGCGATCTGCCCGTCCGGATCGATGCTGGCGGAGGCGTCCAGCGTGACCGTCAGCGGCGGGTCGCCGGCATTGGGGGAGGCCGTCAGTGCGGCCACCGGCGGCTGATTGTGCAGCACGGCAAGCTCCGCGATGTTGCCGGCTGGTCCCGCTTGCCGGCTGTCGAGATCGTAGGGCTCGACATAGAACGCGTAGCTGCCCTCGGCCGCCCCATCCAGCAGCAGGCGGTAGCGCACCGGTCTGGCCGGGTCAGGGCTGACCGAGCCCAGAGGAAAGGCCGCGCCGCGCGCGATCGTCAGTGGCGACGTCTCGTCACCCGGATTGGGCAGCAGCGTGAAGCCGGCTTCACCCGGCGCGTGCCAATACACGCGATAGCCGCTGAGACTCTCCCCCCAGTGCTGTGCGATAGTTGGGATGTCGGACAGGTCAATCCGACCGTCGCCGTTGCCGTCCACGCGGGCGGCGCGCCAGTTGGCGGCTCCCGCCCCATCCGGATCGCCGCTGGGCCAGTGTGCGAAGCCATCGTGCAGCGCCGGATCGTCGTAGGTGATCTCATTCTGCCAGAAGTGGGCGAGCGGCGTCAGGTCGCTGACGCCCACCTGGCCGTCCTGGTTGTAGTCGCCGGCCAGCCGCTCCGTCCAGCTCAGTTCGATGCTGACCGGCAGCTCGCTGTTGGGCCAGTCGGCATCAGCTATCTCAGCACGCAGGTCGAACACAGCGCTATCCTCACCGGTCGGGGCGGCGCTGATGGGCCTGGCGGGATCGATGCCCAGCCACGCCAGTTCCTTCGCCAGCAGCAACTCCAGGTCTTGCGGCTGCGGCGCTGCTGCTGGCGCAGTCTGTGGCGCAGCGTGGCCTGCAGCCAGCTCTGCTGTGGCCCCGACCGGCTGGCCATCGGCGCAACCCGCGGCCAGCATCGCGGTCAGGAGTATCACCGCCGGCGTGAGCCAGTCAGGCACGGTCCCTGAGTGATCCGGTAGCCCCGTTCCGTCTTGTCTGTTCTTCATGTCACATCCCGCAACAGGGATTGCCCACCTAGACTGTACCGCGAGTTGCAGCCAGTGGGGGGCACAGCTGAGGGTGAATCACGGGGTATCACTGTGCAGCCGGAACGTGTGGCTGCCAGCAGCAAACCGATCGGTTGGTCCCGCGGCTCAGTCCATCACGGCGTACTTCAGCGCCCCGGCGTTCACGTCCATGTAGGCGATACCGGGCCGGCCGCTGACGTCGATCATCACGCAGCCCCAGCCGACGTTGCCGTCCTCGCCGCCGTCGTCCACCACCACCGGCGTCGACCACTCAGCTCCTTCCATATCGAAGGACCAGACGTGGCAGAGCTGCCGTCCGCCGTAATTGAAGAGGGCGATCTGGGGCTTGCCGCTGATCAGCGCCAGCGAGCAGGTCTGGGACGCGTAGCCGCCGTCCACGACCAGCGTCTGTGCCGGGTCGTTCCAGTCGCCCGCCATGCCGGTGGCCTCGCCGGCGCGCAGGTACATGGGCTCCCAGGCGGCATCCGACTGGGTAATGCAGCCGATCGCCGGCTGACCGAAGACATCCAGCAGCGTCGGGCTGCCGCCCGCGCTGCGCAGCGGATCCGAGTGCACGATCACCGGGTCCTCCCAGGGCGCGCTGCCCTCGGCGTCGACGGCTCGCACGTAGCCAAGCATCCGCGGGTCCGAGTCGGTGCGGTAGTAGGCCACAGCCGGGCGCCCGTCGATGACCGCCAGCGAGGGCTCGGCCCCGCGGTGGGAGCCGTCGATCTCGATCGACGCCGTTCCCCAGTTGGCGCCCAGCATGTCCACGGCCCGCTCGTAGTAGGTGTTGGTGTCGCCGCCGATGGTCTCGAAAGCGACGGCCGGATTGTCGGCGACCATTGCCATCGAGCACTGGCCGACGCCGGTCGAGACGATGCTGAAGACGGCGACCGGCGGCGCGGACCAGGCGCCGCCCACCGCGTCGTCGGCGCGCACGTAGCGCAGCTCACCCGCGTCGCTGTTGTAGAACGTCAGGGCCGGGCGACCGTGGACCTCCCCCAGCGCCCCGGCCCGGCCGTGGGGCCCGCAGGGTGACACGACGGCCGGCCGGGCCCAGCCGGCGATGCCCAGCTCGTCGTTGGCCCGCTGGTACTTGACGCTTTCGTCCGTGCCGAGGAAGCTGACGGCCGGGTGACCGTCGATCATCGCCAGCGCGATCGGCCGATCGGTGACGACCTCGGTCTCGAGCTGCTGGATGTGCCAGTCGCGGTAAGTGGCGTGGACGGTGGCGGTGGCAGTGTCCTCCAGGCCCTCGTCGTCGGTGACGCGGACGCTGATCGGGAAATCGCCGGGCACGTTGTAGATAAACACGCCCAAAGGCTCCGCTCCGCCGCCGAGCAGCTCGAAGTCGCCGTCGGCGTCGAAGTCCCAGTCGTAGCTGACGATCTCGCCGTTGTCCGTGCTGCCCGTGGCGTCGAAGTGCACCGACAGCGGGATGGGGCCCGTATCAGTGGGCACGATCTCGAGGTGGGCCTCGGGCGCCGAGAGCCCCATGATGACGATGACCCGGGAGGCCGGGCCCTCCGTATCGGTTTCCCCGTCGTAGGGCGCCACGTAGCAGAGCACCGGTTCGGTCGGCACGTCGCTCAGTTCGAAGAAGTAGCGCACCGGCGTCTCGACACCCTGCACGGCCAGCACGCGCGGGATGGTCAGGGGGGAGCCGGCGTCGTCCGGATTGGGCACCAGCGCGTAGTCCTCCAGCCCAATCTTCAGGTAGACGCGGTAGCCGTCGAGGCGCTCGTTCCAGTGCTGGGCGATCGGGGTCAGGTCGTGGATATGCACCAGCCCGTCGCGGTTGCCGTCCACGCGGGCCAGATACCAGTTCAGCGTGCCGTCCGCGTCGGGATCACCCTCGGGCCAGTGCTCGATGCCGAAGGGTGGCGGGTCGCGGTAGGCGACGGCCCCCTCGAACTGCTGGCCGATCGGCGTCAGGTCGCTGACACTTACCAGTCCGTCGCGGTTGTAGTCGCCGATCGCGCTCTCCGTCCAGCTCAGCAGCACACCGGTGGGCGGGTCAGGACCCTCGCCGTCCGGGTCGATCAGCACGGCGTCGAGATCGAAGACGGCGTTGGCTTCGCCGCTGACCACCGCCGCCGGCTGCCGCGCCGGATCGATGCCCAGGCGCACAAACTCATCCCGCAGCGCGTCCTGCAGTGCGGCCGCAGTGGGAGCAGTCGTGGGAGCGGGCGTGAGACCACCCTCCGTGGAAGCGCAGCCGGCGAGCGCCAGGAGCAGCTGGACTGCCAGCAGCAGGCAGGCCGTCAGTCCTGACGGAACTGGCCGGCATGGCGAAGTCTCAAATCCCATTGTCAACTCCATCTCCACTGAACGGCTTGCCGGCGGCATCAGCGCAGCACCGCGTATTTCAGGGCGCCGGCGGTCGCGTCGTAGTAGGCCACCGCCGGGCGTCCGTTGATGTTCTTCAGGTGGCAATAACTGCCGACGAAGTTGCCGCCGCCATCGTCGACCAGCACTGGATTCATCCAATCGCCGCCCATGAAATCACGGGACCAGACGTGCCAGAGCGTACCCGAATCGCTATCCATGAACACGGCATGAGGGTGAAAACCGATTCCCACTGTCGATGTGTGCGATCCGTGAAACGACATCGTACCGGTCAGATTCTGCGGACCCGGATCCAACCAGCTGCCCATGATGCCCTGGTTGTGGGTGGAACGCACGTAGAAGGGCTCGAGATCCGGCGGCGATTCCTCGCCGACTCCGTAGGTGATCGCGGGTGTGGTGCCGATCTGCGCCAGGTATGGATTGATCCCGGCATCGAGGGACATGCCGCCGTCGGCCAGCACATCTGGAAACCAGGGCCCGGTTCCCGTGGGATCGGACGCCGCGACATAGGCCAGGTACCAGTAGCCGTCGGTCATCAACCGCTTGAAGGCAATGGCGGGATTGCCGGCCACGACGGCCATCGAAGGCTCGCGGCACGCATCGGCGGTGTCCTCCACGTGTATCGCGACGGTGACCCAGGTCGTGCCGTTCTCGTCATCCGCCCGCTGGTAATAGACGTTGGAACTGACCGCATAGGCCACGGCGGGACGACCGCCGGCATCGACCAGTGAAACGCCGAAGGTCCGCTCGCCAAGGATCACGGTGGGATTAAGCGGCCAGGAGGCGCCCTGGGGATCGTCGGCGCGGATGAAGCACGTATTATCGTCATGGTAATTGTCGAAGGCGATCGCCGGGCGGCCGTTGATTACGGCCAGCGATCCATAGCGGCCCTCTTCACCGAAGTCATCCGTTACTGCAACCGGCGCGCCCCAGGGATCGGCGCCGAATTCGTCCGTGGCGCGGATGTAGCCCAGGTCCCACTTGTCGCTGTCGTAGTAGCTTATCGCCGGCAAGCCGTCCACCAATGCGAGCGAGCAATCCTGGCCGACGCCGCCGGTGGCCAACACTTGAACCTGCCATTCACCGTAGAGCCCGACGACGGCCTGGGACGCCGCATCGCTCAGTCCCTGGTCGTCGAACACCCGGACATTGACGGTTTCCTCGCCGGGCAGCGTCACGAACCTGGTGATGTCCGGCTCCGGGCCCACGTCAATTGAGTCGTAGGTGCCGTCACCATCCCAATCCCAGTCGTACTGCACGATGGTGCCGTCGGGATCGCTGCTGCCGAGCGCGTTGAACGTGGCGGTGAACGGGACCACGGTCGGCTCGGGGGGCGTCATCGCGATCGCCGCCGCCGGCGCCTGGTTAACCGTGATCTGCAGGCTGGCGGTATCCAGCTGGTGCTCCTCGTCTTCAACGCGCACGACGGCGGTATACACGCCGCCGGTGTCATAGCTGTGAGTCGCGGCGGGGATCGTCGTCAGCTCATCGTAGGTACCGTCGCCGTCGAAGTCCCAGTCGAAGCTGATCAGCGCGTTTTCGGGATCGCTGCTGGCCGACGCGTCGAAGTTGACCTCCAGCGGCGGATTGCCGGCGGTGACGTCGGCGGTCAGGGCCGCGGTCGGCGGCTGGCCCTGGGGCAGCGTCAGGGTCAGGACGGGCGAGGGGGTGCCGATCTGGTCGTCGACGGAGTCGTAGGGGGCCACATAGAACTGGAATTCGCCCTCGAAAACGAGCGCTTCGTAGGCCACGCTGTAGCGATAGGGGCTGTTGGAATCGGGCGGCGCGGCGGCGGAGCGCGGGACGGTCAGGGGCGACTCGGCGTCCCCCGGGTTGGGGTACATCATGAACTCCGGAGCCCCGGGCTCCTTGAAGTACAGGCGGTAGCCGTCCAGGCGCTCGTTCCAGTGCTGGGCGATGGTGGTGATGTCGGTCAGGTAGATCAGCCCGTCGTCATTGCCATCGACGCGCGCCAGCCGCCAGTTGGCCGCGCCCGCGCCGTCGGGATCGCCCGTGGGCCAGTGGGCCAGGCCGTCGTGATCCGCCGCATCGTCGTACGCCACGGCTTGGTTGTAGCGCTGGCCGATCGGAGTCAGGTCGCTGACGGTGACCAGCCCATCCTGACTGAAGTCGCCCAGCATGCGCTCCGTCCAGGTGAATACGATCTGCGGCTGGACGTCGGGCACAACCTGGGCCGCGAGGTCGAAGACGGCATTGCCGTCCCCGACGGGAGCCGCGCCGGGGACCTTGTCCGGGTCAATGCCCAGCCGGCTGAACTCCGCCGCCAGCATGGCCTCAAGTGCACCGGGTTCCGCAGCAAAGCCCGGGCTGCCTGCCGCGTCAGTGATCGCCGATCGCTGGCCTGGTCCGGCGCAGCCGGCGAGCAGCAGCAGGGCGGCCAGCGCGAGACAGTACAGCAGCGCGGTCCGCCGCCTGACTGCAGGAAATCTCGACACACTCCCGTCTGGAATTCTCAGCACTTGCCAAACCTCCTCGCCGTCGATGGTCTTGTTCGGTGTCAGTGCAGCACCGCGTACTTCAGAGTGCCGGCGGTGTTGTCGTGATAGGCCACCGCCGCGTGACCGTTGATGTCGGCCAGCGAACAGAACGCTCCCACATCGTTGCCCGCCCCGTCGTCGACCACCACCGGCGCTAGCCACTCAGTGCCTTGTGGGTCCTTGCCCCAGGCGTGCCACAGCGATGAGCTCTCCGGATCGTGAAAGACCACGTGCGGCAGGCCGTTGATCACCGCGAGCGAGTTGTGGTAGTCGGCGCTGGGGCCTTCGTCATCCGCGATCGGCACCGAGGGGGAGGTCCAGGTGAACTCTGCCCCCGTAGCGGATTGCGAGCGCACGATCCGCGGCTGGCCATACCAGCCCCCGTCCTCGCAGAGCGGGAAGAAGACGGCCGGATTACCGGCCAGCTGCGCCAGGCTGCCGCGGTAGCCGACGGAATCAAAGGCATGCGAGTAGGCGGGAACAGGGTCGTCCCAGGGCTCGGTGCCGGCCGCCTCGGTGGCGCGCACGTACATCAGGTTGGTCTTGCCTGTCGCCGTGCGCATATAGGCCACGGCCGGGAAGCCGTCGATGATGCTCAGGCGCGGCCCCCAGTGGTCGTAGCCGCTGCCGTCGATATCGCGCGGCAGATCCGTCCAGACCCCACCGGTGTTGATCGTCGCGCGCTGGTAGTACACGTCCATGCCTTCCGTCAGGTAGGTGACTGCCGGCCAGCCTTCGACCTCGCACAGCGTGATGTTGGTGCCCAGATTCGGAAACACGGTAATCGTCAGGTCCGGCCAGTCGCTGCCCGAGGAGTTGCTGGCCCGGATGTAGCGGACTTCGTCCTCGCCGAAGTCGTAGTAGGCGATCGCCGGGTTGCCGTCGATGACCGCGAGGGAGGGGTACTGCCCCTCATCGGGATCGCCCGAGGGCGTCAGCAGCAGGGGCGCTGGCCAGACTCCGGTCCCCAGCTCTCCGAAGGCGCGGGCGAACATCAGGCACTTCTGGCCCATGTGGTAGTAACCGATTGCCGGCCGGCCGTCCACCAGCGCCAGCGAGCAGCCCTCGCCGGCGTCGGTGAAGGCAGCGTCCACGGTCTGCACGCTCCACTCGCCATAGAGACCCGTCACGGTCGCGGTGGCGGTGTCCGTCATTCCGTCGTTGTCGAACACCTTGACCCTCGTGGTGTACTCCCCCGGCACGTTCAGCGGGTAGGCGATCGCCGGTATCGGCCCGCCGTCAACCAGCTCCCAGCTGCCGTCATCGCCGAAATCCCAGTCATAGCGCATGATCTCACCGTTGGGATCACTGCTGCCGTCGGCGCTGAACGAGGCGATCACCGGCACCTTGGACGGTTCGGCGGGACTGGCGGTGATTACCGCGACGGGCGGCGTGTTGGTGGTGATCTCGATGCTCGCAGTGTCGAGCAGATGCTGGCTGTCCTCGACGCGGACGCTGGCGGTGTAAGTATCGCTGCCCGTGTAGACATTCTCGGCGTGGGGCTCGTCGGTATGCGTGCTGAAGAAGCCGCTGCCGTAGAAGTCCCAGGCGTAGCCGATGATCTCGCCGTCGCTGTCGACGCTGTCCGAGGCGTCGAAGACCACCGTCATGGGCGGATTGCCGTAAAGCGGCGCGGCGGTCAGCGCGGCCGTTGGCGGCTCGCCATCGGGCAGCGTCAGGACCGGCGACGGTGTGCCCTCAGTATCCGTGCTGTCGTCGTAGGGCGCCACGTAGAACTGATAGAAGCCTTCCTCGTCGGGAGGAGCGTAGCTCAGCACATAGCGGAACGGCAGGGCCGGGTCCTCAGGATCAGCCACGGAGCGCGGGATAGTCAGTGGCGAGCCGGGCTCGCCCGGATTGGGCAGCAGCTCGAACTCCGACATCGAAGGTGTCTGGTAGTAGAGCCGGTAGCCGCTGATGCGCTCCTCCCAGTGCTGGGCGATGGTTGTGATGTCGCTGAGGTAGATCAGGCCGTCGTCGTTGCCGTCGACGCGGGCCAGGCGCCAGTTGGCCGCGCCCGCGTCATCCGGGTCGCCCGTCGGCCAGTGCGTGATCCCGCCATGAGTGGCCGGGTCGTCGTAGTCGACGGTTTCGTCGTAGCGCTGGCCGATGGGGGTCAGGTCGCTGACGCCGACCAGGCCGTCCTGGTTGAAGTCGCCCAGCATCCGCTCCGTCCAGGAGAACACCACGATCGGCGGGTCACCCTCATGGATCTCGCCGCTGAGGTCGAAGACGGCATTGGCCGCTCCGCTGGGGGCCACGGCCGGGACCTTCTTGGGGTCGATGCCGAGGCGGTCGAACTCCGCCGCCAGGAGCGCCCGCAATGCAGCAGCGTCCGGAGCAGCTCCGGTCTCGACCGGCGCGGCAGCGTCGCCGCCGGCGCAGCCGCCGATGACGCTGAGCAGTACGATCGCGGCGAGGCGTACCACCACGGGTGTTCGGCGGCCCGGCCGCCGGCTGGCTTCTCCGCTGCGCTGCATACTCAACCTCCCGGCCGGCCGGGGCCAGCCCCGGTCTGCTACTGCAGGATCGCGTACTTCAGGTTGCCCGCCGTGTCGTCGTGGTAGGCCACAGCGGGTCGGCCGCTGACCTCCGCCAGGCTGCAGCCGCGGCCGACTTCATTGGTCTCGAAGCCATCGTCAACCACCACCGGACCGAACCACTCCGCGCCGTCGGGGTCTTTGCCCCAGACGTGCCACAGCCACTCTCTGTCTGGATCACGGAACACCACGTGCGGCAGGCCGTCGATCACCGCCAGCGAGTTGGTGGCGCAGAACTGCTCGCGGTGGTCTGACAGATCCGTGGCACCCGGCCAGTTCCAGCTACCTGTGGCTCCGGTGGGCGACTGCGAGTGGATGGCGTACGGACGGCTGGTCTCGTCGTCGACCGAGCCGTGGGCGAAGCTGATCGCGGGCGTGCCACCTAGCTCTGCCAGTGATGGATAAAAGCCTGTGTCATCGATGCCGTGCGAATACGCGACCACCGGGGGGTTCCAGGCATTGGCGCCCGCCGCATCGGCGGCGTGCACATACATCAGGAAGTAGCGGTCGCCGGTGTCCCGCGTGAAGGCCACGCCGGGAATCCCGGAGATGATGGCCAGTGACGGATTCCAGTGATCGTCGCTGGTGCCGTCGATCTCGCGGGGCAGGGCGCTCCAGTCGGTTCCGAAGCCATCCACGCTGCGCTGGTAGAAGATCGCGCGGGCAATCGTCTGGTAGGCGACGGCCGGCCGTCCGTCCACCTCGGCCAGCGACGGCCGCGTATTGAAGGACGCGTTGATGATCACGGGATCACTGGTCCACTCGCTGCCGGAGGGATGGGTGGCCCGGATGTAGTGCAGCTCGGTCAGGCCCCAGTTGTAGTAAGCGATCGCCGGGTTGTCGTGGATCACCGCCAGCGAGGGCCACATGCCTTCGTCGAGCGGGTCATCGGTCAGCACCTGCGGCTCGTACCAGTCCCCGGTGCCCCAGGCGTCCGAGGCCCGCACGAACTTCAGGCACTGCAGGTCGTCGTCGTGATAAGCGATGGCCGGCACGCCGGCGACCACCGCCAGCGAGGGGTCCTCACCGGTGTCGGTCGAGGTATCGACGTTCTGGATGTCCCACTCGCCGTATTCGCCGGTGACCTTGGCCCACTCGGTATGGGTCAGGCCGCCGTCGTCCGTGACCCGCAGGGCGGACTGGAACTCGCCCGGGAAGTTTATCTCGGTCGCGCGGGGCAGCGGGTCGGGCTGGCTGGAGTCGAATACGCCGTCGTCGTCAAAATCCCACTCGTAGAGGACGATCTCGCCGTCGGGATCGTAGCTGCCATCGATCGTGAAGGAGACCGAAAACGGCACCAATGCTGATTCGGGATCAGTCACGATTACGGCCACCGGCGCGGTGTTGACCACGATCTCGAGGCTGGCCGTGTCGCTCAGGTGGGAGGTGTCAGTCACCCGCACGGTGGCGGTGTAGGTTCCGCCGTCGGAATAGACGTGTGCGGCCTCGGGTTCATTGGGACCTTCGTCATAGGTGCCGTCGCCGTCGAAGTCCCACTCGTAGGTGTCAATCGGGCCTTCCAGATCCGTGCTGCCGGAAGCGTCGAAGTTCACCGTCAGCGGCGGATTGCCGGAAGTGACGTCCGCCGTCAGATCCGCCACCGGCGGCTCGCCCTCCTCCGGCAGCGTCAACACCGGGGAAGGGGTGCCCTCGGTATCCGTGCTGTCATCGTAGGGCGCCACGTAGAACTGGTAGTATCCCTCCTCGATCGGAGGGGTGTACTCAAGGGTGTAGCGAAACGGCCGGCTGGCATCGCCGGGATCGGCGGAGGACCGCGGGAC
>CAZSSB010000041.1:0-27535 GCA_964609245.1 uncultured Planctomycetales bacterium
TCCCCGACCCCTGGACATTCGAATCGGTCGGCGGGTTGAAACCCGCCGCTACCCCTCAATAGGAGGTCAGGGGGCTGAAGCCCCCTGCTACCTAGCGGGCAAAGCATGGCTTCGCCGCTAGGAATCACAAGCGGGACGCTTGCGCCACCGATCACAGGCGGGATCAGTGCCCTACGCCTTCTCCTCCAACTCAACCGGGGGCAGGTAGTCGCGCAGCTCCTGATACAGTGGGAAGTCGCCAGTCAGTTCGGCCACGCCGGCGATCACCTCGCTGCGGACCGCATCGGCATCGTCGGCCTTGAGCGTCTGCGCTATCAGTTCGGCGACGCGCCGCATCTGGGGCTCCTTGAAGCCGCGCGTCGTCAGCGCCGGTGTGCCGAGGCGGATGCCCGAGGCGATGAACGGCTTCTCGTCGTCGAACGGGATGGTGTTCTTGTTGGCCGTCATGTTCACCGCGTCGAGGCGCTCCTCGGCTTCCTTGCCGGTCAGGCCCGCCGAGCCCTTGACGTCGATCAGCATCAGGTGGTTGTCCGTGCCGCCGCTGACGATCCTGAGCTCCCGCTCCTGCAGCACCTGGGACAGCATCTGGGCGTTTTTCACGATCTGGCGCTGATAGGCCTTGAACTCCTCGGTCATCGCCAGCCGGAAGCAGACCGCCTTGGCCGCGATTACGTGCATCAGCGGGCCGCCCTGCTGGCCGGGGAACACCGCGGCGTCGATCGCCTTGGCGTGATCCTTCTTGCACAGGATCAGACCGCTGCGGGGACCGCGCAGGGTCTTGTGCACCGTGCTGGTCACCACGTCGGCGTAGGGCACCGGCGAGGGGTGCAGCCCGGCCGCGATCAGGCCGGCGATGTGGGCGATGTCGACCATCATGATCGCCTGCGTCTCGTCGCAGACCTCGCGGAAGGCTTTGAAGTCGATGAAGCGCGGATAGGCGCTGGCGCCGATCATGATCACCTTGGGCTGGTGCTCCTTCGCTTTGGCCCGCACCTCGTCCATGTCGATCTGCTCGCTCTCGCGGTCGACGCCGTAGGCCACCACGTTGTAGTACTTGCCGCTGACGTTGAGCGGGTGGCCGTGGGTCAGATGGCCGCCGTGGCTGAGCTCCATGCCCATCAGGGTGTCGCCGGGCTGCATGAACGCCATGTAGGCCGCGGCGTTGGCCTGAGCGCCGGCATGGGGCTGGACGTTGGCGTGCTCGGCCCCGAACAGCTTTTTGGCGCGCACCCGGGCCAGCTTCTCCGCCTCGTCGACGAACTCGCAGCCGCCATAGTAGCGCCGCTTGGGATAGCCCTCGGCGTACTTGTTCTGCATCGGCTGGCCGATCGCCTCCAGGATTGAGTAATCGACGAAGTTCTCGCTGGCGATCAGCTCCAGTTTGTCGTTCTGGCGGTTGAGTTCGCCGACGATCGCGTTGTAGATCCTGGGATCAGCCTCGCGCAAATGTGTAAACCACTGCATAGTTGCTCCTCGCGGGTAAGTCGCTGGGTCGGCTCGCCGTGCCCGGCGAATGCCCCGGCCGCCCAGCAGATACATTAAACCACCGCCCGCGCGCTTTGCCAACCCGCGGCGACTGCCGGGGAATCGTGCACGGATTGCCCCTGTGACCTATAATGCAGGTATGATCGCGCGCGCGCTGGATTGTGCAGTAGACGTTGCGCGCGCGGCCGGAGAGGTGCTCAGGCGGGAGTTCCATCGGGCCGGGGGAGCGCGAGGCAGCGGGCTGCACGCCGATATCGACCTCGAAGTGGAGCGCCTGATCAGCGCCCGCCTCCGCGAGGAGTTCCCCAGCTGGTACTACGTCGGCGAGGAGTTGGGCGAAAACGGCGGGGACGACAATACGCCCTGCTGGGCGGTGGATCCCAACGATGGCACCAAGAACTACCTCAAAGGCCGCCGCGGCCCGTCGGTATCGCTGGCGCTGATCAGGGACGGCGCGCCGGTGCTGGGCGTGGTCTACTCCTACGGCTACCCCGACGACGACGGCGACCTGATCGCCTGGGCCGAGGGCCAGCCCCTGACGCGTAACGGCCAGGCGGTGGAGGGCGGGCCGCAGACGGAGCCGGGACCGGCGCTGGTGGTGCTGAGCAGCGGCAGCGCCCAGCGCAAGTGGCGGGCCAATCTGGCGGTGACCAGCCCGGCGCGGCTGCTGGCGATGCCCAGCATCGCCTACCGGCTGGCGCTGACCGCCGTCGGCGACGCCGATCTGGGGGTCACCGTGCGCGAGCCGTCGAGCTGGGATATGGCGGGCGGCCAGGCGCTGCTGCGGGCCGCGGGCGCCGACCTGTTCAACCACAACGGCGAGCCGGTGCGCTACAACGTGGACGGCAATATCGCCAACCCAACCCCCTTCTACTTCGGCGGCCGGGCGGCGGTCGTCCGGCACTACCTCGGCCGTGACTGGGGCAGCCTGCTCAGGGCCCCCCGCGATGACCGGATCGAGGACTGGGCGCCACTGGCGCCGGTGCTGCTGGAGCGCGACCTGCACATCGCCGACGCGGGCGTGCTGGCCCGGGCCCAGGGCTGTCTGCTGGGCCAGGCCGCCGGCGACGCGCTGGGCAGCGTCTGCGAGTTCCAGACGCCGGGCTTCATCGCGGCGACGCACGGCAGCGGGCTTCAGCGGCTGGTGGACGGCGGAACATACGAGACGATCGCGGGCCAGCCGACCGACGATACGGAACTGGCGCTGATGCTGGCGCGTTCGCTGATCGCGTCGGGCGGGGTTGAGGCCGAGTCGCTGGCCGAGCACTACACTTGGTGGTTCCGGTCGCAGCCGTTCGATATCGGCGGGACGACCCGCAACGCGATCAGCGCGGCGGTGGCGGCGGTGGCCGGTCGACGCGCGGAAGCGATGCGTGAGGCCGCGCGCCGGCGGCTGGGCAGCCAGGCCAACGGATCGCTGATGCGCGTCAGCCCGCTGGGGGTGTTCGGCTGGCAGGCCGAGACCGAGCAGCTGGCGCGCTGGGTGGCCACCGATGCCGAACTGACGCATCCGAACGCCGTCTGCATCGCAGCCTCGGCGTCGCTGGCGATCGCGATCGGGATCGGCGTGCGCACCGGCAACGCGCTGGTCGCCTACCGCAAGGCGCTGGACTGGTGCGAGCGCTACGGGCCGGCGGAGGTGACGGCAGCACTGCGGGCCGCCGAGCGGGAGCCGCCCCGTGACGTGCTGAGCCGGATGGGCTGGGTCCTGCACGCCCTGCAGAACGCCTTTCACCAGCTGCTGAGCAGCGAGTCCCTGCAGCAGGCCGTGATCGATACGGTGCAGCGCGGGGGCGACACGGATACCAATGCGGCGGTCTGTGGGGCGCTGCTGGGCGCCGTCCACGGCCGGGAGGCGGTGCCGCCCCAGTGGCGGAGAATGGTGCTGACCTGCCGGCCGCTGGCGGGCTTCCCGGGCGTCAAGCGGCCGCGGCCGGCGGCGCTGTGGCCCGTCGACGCACTGGAACTGGCCGAGCGGCTGCTGCTGGCGGGCGGCGGCTAGCGGGGTGCCGCGTCGCGGCGCTGAGACTTGATCTGAATTGGCCCCGGCTGCCGGTACAGTGCTCGTCAGCCTTGGCAGTATAAGGTGTAAATGATAGAATCTTCTCAATCGAGACCAGCGTTCACGCATGGGATGGAGGCGGCATGTTGAGACGACATTTGGTTTCCCTGTTCGTGCTGGTGGTGGCCGCTGCGGTAGGACTCCTGTACTACAGCAGCAGCGTCGCGCAGTTCGAGGGACTGGAAGGGATGGAAGGACCGGAGGACGTAAGCGGCGTGGACTGCTCGATGTGCCACGGGGAGTTCGCCGCCGAGTTCGAGTTCACCCACCAGCCGGCGGTCGACGGCGAGTGCGTGGTCTGCCACCTGGAAACCGGCGTGGGCGGCCACGGCGGACTGGTGATCGAGGGGCGCGGACTGTGCCTGGAGTGCCACGGCGAGCAGGCGGCGCACTACCCGGTGCTCAACTGCTGGGCGGCTTCCTGCCACGCGGATATGCACGGCAGCAACGTGGACCGGCTGCTGAACCCCAGCCGCCAGGAGGAGTATCCGGGCTTCTTCGAGGCGACGGCGGGCGCCCAGTACGTCGGCAGCAGCGCGGACTGCCTGGGCTGCCACCCGCAGGTGCATGAAGCCTGGCTGGAATCGATGCACGCGCTCTCCGAGTACGATGACTTCACCCCGATCGATCGCCGGGGCTGCGAGAGCTGCCACGGCGCGGGCGGCAACCACTGGGGCCGCCGGGCCGGCATCGGGATCTTCGAGTGCGCCTATGCCGAGGAGGCGGACAAGGCCTGCCTGACCTGCCACAAGGATGAGACCTTTGCGCCGGAGTACATGCGCACCACCCATGCCAAGGCCGGCGTGGCCTGCGTCAGCTGCCACAATCCGCACGACGCCGACTACAAGCACAACCTGCGCGGCAACGCCAACCAGGTGTGCCTGGCCTGCCACGAGACCAAGGAGATCGACTTCCGCAAGTTCAGCCACCATCCGGTGGACCTCGGCGACGCGCGCACCGGACTGCTGTGCACCGACTGCCACAACCCGCACGGCGGCGAGGGCCGCACCATGCTGAACACCGAGCTCGCCGACCTGTGCATCGGCTGCCACGTCGACAAGGCCGGGCCGTTCGTCTACCAGATGTCGGCCTACGACGGCGCGACGGGACGCGGCTGTCTGACCTGCCACGCGCACCACGGCGCCAACAACCCCAACCTGCTGTATCTGCGCGGGCGCTCGGCCTGCCTGCAGTGCCATACCGAGCAGGTGGATCACTTCGCGCCGCAGAACTGCTGGACAACCGGCTGCCACGTACAGCATCACGGCAGCAACGCCAACTTCTTCTTCTTCAACTAGAAGCTGGCCGTAGGACGGAGATACACAAGTTAGAGGACTGGATGAGGAAAGCGATATGAACGTCAAAGAGGCTGTAAGGGTGCTGTGGATGGCGGTGCTGCTGGCGGGGCTGGGCCTCCAGGCAGCGGCGGCGGACGATGGGTGCAGCGGCGACTGCATTCCGGTGTTCGGGGGCGCCGGCGACTTCATCGAGGCCGGAGTGGTGGTCGACGACGTGGAGGACAACGTTGAGTCCTTCCACCAGTACGGCCTCTGGCCCCAGGACTGGGTGACCAGCGGCAAGGTCTACTTCGGTGACGACTACTTCGCCAGCGAGCGCTTCGAACTGCGCTGGTGGGATATCTCCGACCAGAACGGCCGCGGCTGGCTGCGGCTGACGATGTGGCCGCTGACCATCGAGGACGACAGCGCGATCGCCGGCGGCTACCTGTGGAACCTGCTCGGACCCGATCCGACGCTGCAGTCCCAGGAAGTGCAATCCCACGATCTGAAGCTGCGGCTGCATCGCGGCGAGCTGGACAACGTGCTGCTGCGCTATCAGACCGCGCAGTACACGCGCGACAGCATCGGCCTGCCGGACTACGACTACAGCCGGCTCAGCGGCCAGTACAGCTTCGACCTGGCGGGTGGCGCCGTCCAGGGCCAGCTCAGCCAGACCGCGTATTCGGTCGATGCGCCGCGCGTCGGCACCGACATCGGCGAGACCGACACCACGCGGCTGAAGCTCAACGCCGACCTCAGCGAGGACTGGGACGCCTACGGACGCTTCAGCTACAGCATGCTCAACTACGAGGACCTGCCCGACGACGAGATGAGCAGCTCCGACGCCACGGTCGGCCTGCGCTACCGGCCGGGCTGGTTCTGGGAGATCGACGCCAACTACCGGCTGCGGGACTACCCCGCCGATAACGCCGTGGGCAGCCACGTCGACGACTTCAACTCCTACGGCCTGGCGGTCAGCTACGTGCCCTGCGGGGACCGCGCCTGGGAGGCGGGCTATCAGCACAAGGAGCTGAGCTACAGCCGCCTCAACAGCCAGGACGCCACCGTCCGCGGCCTCTTGCGCGGCTCCTCCGTCGTCACGCCGGCCGACGTGGCGGGCGCGGTCACCAGCGTCTCGCCGACGATCGACAGCTACTGGCTGAACATCCGCGAGCGGCTGACCGACGACCTGCTGCTCAGCAGCCGCATCGACTATCAGGACGGCGACATGCCGGGCACCGACGTGGTCGCCGAGGGCAGCCCGAGTCTGTTCTACGACGAGAACCTCACCAGTCTCTCGACCCTCACCTGGGACGCCACCCCCTGCGACCAGCTGGGCCTCAGCTACTACAACCAGGAGGCCTCCAACGGCGCGCGCGGCGGCGACCTGGACATGAACTACATCGAGGGCAGCTGGGCGCGCTCGCTGGGCAGCGGCTGGCTGACCCTGGCCTACCGCGACACCAGCTTCGATCTGGAGACGCCGGGTTTGACCAACGCCTGGGTCACGGACGACGCCAGCTACTTCGCCAGCTACACCGACCGGCTGGACGGCTGGGCCTACGGGCTGGACTTCAGCTATACCGAGGGCGAGGGCGCCGAGGAGTTCAGCCAGACGGGCGCCGGCGCGGACCTGGAGTTCGAGTGCCCCTGCCTCGGCGTGCCGCTGGCGCTCAGCGTCGACTGGTTCGACCGCAGCTATGACACTTGGCCGACCTTCGACAGCCAGGCCCTCGAAGTCGCGCTGAAGTGGAAGTTCGAGTTCTAGGCAGGCACGGATGGCCGCGCATCTGATGCGCGTGGAATGAGCTGGACGGGCACGGAGTCCCGTCCCACTGTGCATGGGAGGCTGGACCGTGAGGATTCTGGTCTTGGCGATCACCGCCGCTAGCATCATGCTGATACTGCTGTCGTGCTGCTGCATGAGTGGCATCGACGATGACGACTTCATCGATTCGAGCTATCCACCCCACAGCGAGGGCGGCGGCGGGGACGTGTAGGGGACCCAGCCTGCCCCGAATCAGGCGCAGCAGCCACTGCCGGCGCAGTGTCGGTTGCTGCTTACTCCGGCTTGCCGTCGTCGATCCAGACCTGCCAGAGGTCCTTGTCGCCGCTGCTCAGCGGTGTGCCGGGCGGCATGCTGTCGGCTAGGATCTCGGCCAGCGAGGCCGCAGCGTTCATCGAGGCATTCGCATAGGTGTTGAGGTTGATGCCGCCGACGGAGCTGGTGGTATGGCAGGAGCCGCAGGTGGCCTGGATGATCGGCCTGACGTCCGCAGTGTAAGTCACCGCCGCCCCGTAGGGCGTGCCGCCGTCAACCCAGCCCGTAACAGCGTCCTTCTCCGGCTGGGTCAGGCCCATGTGGCTGCCCACGACTGACTTGGTGATCACCAGCGCGCTGTTGTCGCGCGCCCCGCGGTAGGAATCCAGGGCGACGCCCGCCACCGGTGAGCCGCCGCCGTGGCAGGAGATGCACTTGGCATCGAAGACCGCTTTGACGTCCGCCAGCCAGGTCGGCGCGGGCGGCGCCACGCCGTTGTCGAAGGTAAATGAGGTGGAAGCGACCGTCACCTCGCTGCCGCCGTAGGCCAGGAGCGCCAGGTAGAAGCTGCCGGCGGGTGACAGATAGACGCCGTCGGTCAGTGAGAGGTCGACATCGCCGACGTAGGGTCCGGAGACCTTCCAGCGGCGGTTGTCGTAATCAGCGATCGCGGCCCAGGCCTCGCCGCCAGGGCTGAGGCTGATCGCGGCGCCGGCGTCGAAGGTTCCGGTCTCGGTCAGGCCGGTGTCAAAGCCGTAGATGCCGTACTCCAGCTGGTCGGCTGCCGAGCTGATTACCAGGCTGGTGTCAGTGACCATCGCGCCGGGTGAGAGCAGCAGCGCATCGCTGCCGTCCTGCGTGGCCTCGGTGACTTCGGTGGCTGTCCGCGGGAGCGCGCCGTCCAGCTGTGCCAGCGGTGGCAGCTGGCTGAGCAGCGTGGCCGGGATAGGCGTGTCTGCGTCGGTGATGGCGGATGGCTGTGGCTGGCTGCCCGCGCAGCCGAGCATGGCCATGAGGATCGCGGTCAGCAGCGCTGAGCTCCAGCCCCGTAAGTGAGCAAGCTTTGGCATGGTTTCCTCCGTGCCGGATGATCAATTCCATCCCCGCACTTTCATACCCGGTCTGGGGAGCTTTGCGGTTAATCTGCAGCGTCCGCCGGTCAGAGCGTCAGGCCCGCGGCGCCCGCCGCGGAAGCTGCGGCCGGGCTCATGCGCTGGTACAATGCTGAGCAGAATCCAGCCACCGGAGGTTTGGGATGCCCACAATCGCGCTGAGGTTGGTGCTGCTGTCTGCGCTGGGTATGCTCGCGGCGTGTTCCGGCACGGACAGGGGTGAAGTCCCGGACCCCCCGGCACCTGGTCCCGCTGAGGCAGCCGGGCAGGCCGGCGACGCGCTGCCCGCCGGTGGGTGGGCAGTACCATTTCCTGCGGATGAATGGGCCGAGCCGTCGGCGCAGGACGCACCGCCGTCACGGCGGATCGCCGGCACCGAGGAGACGGTCTGGGACGGCGCTCAGACCTGGCGCCGGGGCGGGGAAACGCTGGATGTCAGCACACAGCTGATCCTCGATCCGCCCGCGGGTGAACTGGCCTGGGCAATGTACCAGTTCAGCGGGATGGCCGATGGCGACAGTGTGACGAGCGTGACGATTGAGGTGCCGTCGCCGGGCCCCCCCGACTACTGGCTGGGCTGGTCCGACTACAACAGCGGCACCTGGATCTGGCAGCGGCGTGGCGACAAGCTCACCAGCACCAGCGTCGACGATGTGTTTACGCCGCCGGCGGGCGTCAATCCGATCAGCATGCGCGGCAACGTACAGGTCGCGGTGGTGGCCTGGGGCAACGCGGTGCGGATCTACACGGTCAGCCTGACTGCCGAACTCAACGAAGTGCCGGTGGCGGTGGTCTACAGCGATCCCTCGATCGGCAACCAGGACCTGACCGTCGACTTCGACGCTTCCCTCAGCTTCGTGCGCGGCGGCGGCACCATCACGGAGTACGAGTGGGACTGGGACGGGCCGGTGGGCGGCTGGGACTTCGAGAGCAGCGGCGCGGTCGACACCGCCCAGCACACCTTCAGCGAGCCGGGTACGTACCAGGTAGTGCTGCGCGTGACCAGCGACCAGAGCGACCAGGACCTGGGCGCCGCCTGGGTCACCGTCAGCGGCTGGATCCATACCTGGGGCGGAGCTGGCGATGACACCGGCACGGCGGTCGCGGTCGATGAGCACGGCAGCATCTATGTCGCCTGCTTCGAGCACAGTTTCTCCGGCGGCGGGGGCAACGTCGCGGTGATCAAGTACGACAGGGCGCACAATCTGCTCTGGCGGCGGGCCTTCGGTGAGGAGCAGTACGCGCACGACGAGCCGCGGGCGCTCGCGGTCGCCAATGGCAGCGTCTATGTCGCCGGTACGACGGCCGGCTTCAGCACTGAGAATAATGGTGTTCTGCTGCTGAGGTACAGCGGCGGCGGTACCCTTGAGTGGGCGCTGACCTGGGACGGCGGAGACTTCGACACCGGTGGCGGGGTGGCGATCAGCGAGGACGATCACATCTACGTGGCCGGGCATACTTACAGCTTCGGTTCGGAGGCACAGGCGCTGCTGCTGAAGTTCGATCTCGACGGCAACCTGGTCTGGTCGCAGAGTTGGGGTGAAACGGGGCACGAGTTTGTCAAGGGAATCGCGCTTGCCGGCAGCGACACGATCTACATCGCCGGGGAATCGCGCAGCTTCGACAACGGTGCCGGTGACGCGCTGCTTGTTAAGTGGAACAGCAGCGGTGTACCGGTCTGGGCCCGCACCTGGGGCAGCACTGCCTGGGAAGGGGCCAACGCGATCACGCTGGACCTGCCGGGCAACATCTACCTCGCGGGCGGCACGGCCACGGTGGCGCCGGGCACCGCGCCAAACGTGCTGGCGCTCAAGTACAGCAGTGCCGGCGAGCTGCAGTGGGTGCGAAGCTGGGGCACCAGCGGGCCGGATGTGGCCAGAGCGGCGGTGGCCGGCGGCATGATTCCGGGGGTGCTGTACATAGGCGGGGTGGTGGGCTGGTCGACCCAGTTCCCGGTGCTGCTGAAGTTCGATACGGATGGCACCCTGCAGTGGCACCGGACCTGGCTGGCGGGCAGCACCGACGACGACGGCTTCTACGGGATGGCGCTTGGTCCCGGCGGCCTGCTGGCAGTCAGCGGGATTTCGGAGCAGGCGGCGGGCGTTTGGGACGACGCCGACCCGCAGACCGTGGTCTATGACCTGCTGCCCGCGGAAGCGGTCAGCGCGGCCGCGACGCCGGTCAGCGGCACGGTGACCGTGCACACCGAGTACCTCGAGGAGTCGCCGGCCGGCACGATCGACACCGGCGGCGGCTATGGCGACGCGCTGCTGCTGGAGTACTGGCCGGCGGAATGGTAGGCGGATCTGAGAGTGACATTGGGAGCTGGGGATGAAGGACAAGAGCTGTCCTGAGTGCGGCGGTACGATGAGCGTCCGGCTCGGCCAGTACGAGTGCCTCGACTGTGGTCACGCTGAAACCGCGAAGCCCGCCGCCGAGGAGGAGCGCAGCGGACCGGGCTTCCGGCGGGAACAGTGGGGGCACAGAGCGTCCCAGTCGGGTGAATCGCCCTGGGCCGACGCGCGGGACGTCACCAGGACGCACCAGGAGCAGGCGGCTGTCGCGCCACCGCCGGCGCCCGCACCCGCACGCGCGCCGCTTAAGTATGATCCCGCGCCCACGCTGGGTACGGAGAAGCTGCTGCTGATCGGCATCTTCGTCATCAAGGCGGCGGTCAACGTGGCGGTCGCGGCGCGCTCCGGTCCGATTGACGCCGGCAGCCAGGCAGTATCGCCGATCGCCGCGCAGCTGCTGGTCGAGCTCATCAGCGTCGGACTGATGGGGCTCGTGATCTACCTGCCCGTGATCCCGCTCAAGTGGTGCTGCGCGACCTACACCTGCTTCGTGGCGCTGCTCAGCCTCGCTGGGCTGATCCTGTCCGCCGTTCTGACGCCGCTGGTGGGCCTGTTCATCCCACTGGGCGGTCTCAGCAATTTCGCGGCCTGGACGCTGGGCCTGCTCAATGTCGGGGTGCAGCTCTGGCTGGCCAGCGTGCTGTATCGCGACATCCAGAAGCTGCAGGCGGGGTAGAACGGCGCCGCCTCCGCGCTGTTACCATTGTCGACCGTCAGGAGACTCTTGGCGCGTCCGATGGCAGGCGAAGGGCTCGTTTGATTCCCGGTCGATGAGCATGACCCATGTTCCGTGTTCGGGATCCTCGGCGGCTACCAGCACGCACTCCCCCTTGTAGACGGCTACGCGGTATTCGGCGTGTCCACGACTGACCTCCCAGTAGCGGAAGCGGGAGGTGTCGATGGTGACAGTCTCACCACCGGCAAGCTTCAGTCCAGCTGAACTGAGCTCCTCGTAGGAGCAGCTGGATGCCCGCTCATCAACCGCCTGCCAAGCCTGAGTGACAGTGGGATACGGTCCATGGTAGGTGCGCTTCACCGGCCCCATCGCCCAGACCAGCGCCTTGAGCGTCAGGTTGTTGGGCACGCCCACCCAGAGGTAGCCGATCGGAACGCAGCCGGTGCAACCGACGCCGCAGCGGTACTCGCGATGCAGATTGGGCGGGTGCCAACTCATGCCGAAGCTGATTACCTGTGCGCTGCCGGTGAAGTAACCGATGGTCGCGGCGTTCATGATCAGCAGCGGCCCCAGGGTGTATGCCGAGCATGCCAGGGCCAGCAGCCCGCGCCGCCAGCTGGTGGCAAACAGGATCACCATCAGCGGGAACCAGAGAAAGAAGAACAGCTCAGGCAGAATGAGAAAACCGATCCACGACCCGACGATGATGCCCCACTGGAGCGGGCCACCGGGGCCGGCCCTCTTCTCCGGCTGCTCGGTCGCGGTGCGCGTCACCACAGAAGAGACTCCCCGCTGGGAGCATTTGTTACCACATTCGAGCTGGATCCAGTTGCCCCAGGCAGGGAGAGCCACGCGGCGGCCGCTATGGCGACGCGCTGATGCTGGAGTTTTGTCCCGCGGAGTGCGAGAGCCTCCCTACAGCTCCACGCTGACCTTGGCCACGTACAGCAGCTTGCGGTCGCGGTCCTGCAGGTACTGCTCCAGCATAAAGCCCAGGTCCGGCTCGACCATCCCGCGGAAGACCTCCTCGCCGTCCACCGTGATGACGATCTCCTCCTCGAGGCGGAACATGTCCGGATGGACGTAGACGCTGAACGCGCCGAGGCGCGAGCCCTGCACGTCGACATGGTTGGCGCTGAAGCTGACGCGGGCCCGGGCCGAGGGCTGCTCGCGCTTGAACACGAAGTAGCTCTCGGGCGGCGGCATCTGGCCGTCGAGCGTCACCTCCTGGCCGTCGCGGATCACGACCAGACTGACCGCATCGCCGCGGCTGAGACCGCTCTTGTACTCCCAGAGGTCGTCGCCGTCGACGATCTCCAGCTCGCCGGCCTGGACAATCACATCGCCCGCGAGCAGACCCAGTGAGTCCGCCGCGTAGCCCTCGACCACGCTGCCGACCAGCATGCCCGGGCCCTCGAAGGTGTCGTCGGGCTGGAAGCCGATCACGATCATCTCGTCGAGCAGCGCCGCGTTGTGGTCCTCGTGCCACGGCGCCGGATCAGTGAAGGCCACCTTGTCGATGCTCAGCCAGCGGCAGCGGCCGAACTCCGGCAGCGCCGTCTCCCAGTCGATGCGGTGGGGCAGGGGATCGCGCGGGTGGCGAGCGAGGAAACGGGCGATGCGCGGCAGTTCGGTGTCCGCGAAGTCGAAGTCGTGGGTGCCCAGCAGCTCGCGGTAGTAGACGTCGCCGCCCGCCGCGCGCGCCATCTCGATCGCCGGCCGCATCCGGCGCGACGGATAGAGCTCATCGTCGAAGGTGGTGGTGGCGTAGAGCGGCGTGTTGGCGAGGTTGGTTGCATAGAGCGGCAGGTCGCCGTCCAGGCTGCCGACGCCGAGGTGGCCGTTGAGCGCCACGAAGGCGGCGTAGTCCGTCGGCGCGACCATCGCGTGGCAGAACGACGCCGAGGCGCCGTCGCTGAAGCCGCCCATGTAGACGCGGTCGTCATCGACGTTGTAGCTGCGCTTGGCGTCGCGCAGCTGCTGGGCGACGTTAGCCATCCCGACCTCGTCCCACCAGGTGGCGCCATCCTGGCCGTAGGGAAACAGCACGAGATAGCCGTACCGGTCGGCAAAGGGGAGGTAGGGCGAGTCCTGCTCCTCGGCGCGCGGATCGTCGGGCAGATTGGGCGTGCCGACCCCGCCGTGCAGCTTGATCAGCAGCGGCGTGGGGACTGCCGGATCGTAACCGGAAGGCACGTAAACCAGCCAGGGGCGCACGGCGCCGTCGAGACACAGCGCCTCGTGCTGCACGAAGCGACCGGCGGGCGCCGGCGGGAACTCCAGCGCCCGGAGGTGATCCGCGACCGCCTGCCAGTCCGGCGCGGCGTCGACGATCTCCGCCAGCAAGGCGTCGCGCGCGGTCCCCGGCTCGGCGTGGATCAGGTCGACGAGCTGGCTCTGCCAGTCGGCGGCCCAGGCACTGCTGCTCAGCAGCACCAGCACTGCGGTCAATGCGATAGCGACCCTGTGAATTCCCATGAGAAAACCCCGTTCGATCAGTCAATAGCGCTGCCACCAGCATAGCAGGCGGCGCGGCCCTAACGAGGCCCGAATAGACAAAGCCGGCCCCCGCCAGGGCCGGCTTGTCAGTTAGCTTACCTGCAGTGCGCCAGTCAGGCGGCTGGTGGCTACAGGCTTCAAACGCTATTCGACGCCGAGCGCCGCCAGCTGCGCGGTGGTCAGCGGGTCGCAGAACTCGACCTGATACTGGGTCAGGTCCGTGGTCAGCTCGATCCAGTTCTCGCCGTCCAGCGTGACGAACTGCCACTCGAACAGCTCGGGCGCGAACGGCACCACGCCGGTGGTGTGGACGACTTTGCTCTCGCCGACGTCCCACCACGTCATCTGGATCGCGCCGTTGTCGTTCAGCTCGGTGACGCGGTCGTTGTCGTGGCAGTCGTCGCAGACGCGCCCGGCGGCCGTCACGGTGTGGCCGTGGAACGGTCCGAAGGCGATGAAGGTGTCATCCTCGTATACCACCGACTGGTAGGTGCCGGTGCGCACGCGGCCGTCAGGTCCGTTGAGCAGCAGCACGAAGTTCTTGAATGCCGCGGCAGCCTTCTTTTCGTGGGTGTCGAGCAGCGTCTCGAGATGGCAGTTGTAGCACGTAATCACAGACTCCACGTGGCAGGCGTCGCAGTGGAAATCGCCGCCGTGCAGGGTATGCTCCGGCGCCGCCGACAGCGCCAGCGGGTCGTGGCAGTCCTCGCAGACCGTACTCAGGCCGCTGTCCGAGAACTGGCTGTCGGGCAGCGTGCCGTCCCCGTGCAGCTCGACGTAGTTGTGGCAGTCGGAACAGACCATGCCGGCCGCAAAGTGCAGGTCGCTGAGCTCCAGGGCGTTCTCCTTGCCGATCCGGCCGTGACAGGCCAGGCAGGCATCGGGCTCGGTGACGCCGCCGGTGCCGTCGGCGTTGGCGTGGCAGTCGTCGCAGCCGTTGGTATGGCAGTTGCCGCAGCCGGTGTCGGCGTAATCTACGCCGAACAGCGCGCCGGCGCCGTCAGGCTGCTCGTACCACCACTGCATGCCGTTGGCGGTGCCGTGCAGGCTGTTGGCCAGCGTGATCTGCGGGGGCAGGTAGCGCAGCGCCTCCAGCTGATCCTCGGTCAGCGGCGTGCAGAACTCGTACTGCAGCTGATCGATGTCAGTGGAGGTCGGGATCCAGCCATCGCCGTCGCGCGTGACAAACTGGAACTCCAGCGCCTCGGGCACGAAGGGAATCGCGCCCGTGGTGTGAACGACCTTGCTCTCGCCGGAATCCCAGCTGGTGACCACGATCTTGCCGGTGTCGAACAGCTCCTGGATCCGGGCGTTGGCATGGCAATCCTCACAGCCACGTGCCTCGCCCGTTACCGAATGGCCATGGAACGGGCCGAAGGCGATGAAATTGGTGCCGTTGTATTCCACGGACTGATAGGTGCCGGCCCGCACGTCGCCGTTGTCGTCGTTGAGCAGGAAAATGAAGTCCTTGAACGCCCCGGCCGCCACCTTCTCGTGGGTGTCGAGCAGCGTCTGGAGGTGGCAGTTGTAGCAGGTCACCGCCGAGGACATGTGGCAGGCGTCGCAGCGCAGATTGTCGTGGACGGTGTGCGGCTCCGTTGCGGGTACGTCGACCGCCGAGGTGGTGTTGTGGCAGTCCTCGCACATCGCGTTGGGAGTCTCCAGCATGCTGTCGTAGGTAGTGCCGTCGCCGTGCACGTCGCTGGGCAGGTGGCACTCGGAGCAGACCATCCCGGCCGCGAAGTGCAGGTCGGTGATGCCCAGCGCTTCCTCCTTGCCGATCCGGCCGTGACAGACCTTGCAGGCGTCGGGTTCGTTGACCCCGCCTGTCCCGTCGGCGTTGACGTGGCACTGGTCGCAGGTCTCGACATGGCAGTTGCCGCAGCCGGTGGCATCCCAGCTGACGTCGAACAGCGCGCCCGCGCCGTCGGGCTGCTCGTACCACCACTGCATGCCGCTGGCCGTCCCGTGGAGACTGGTCGGCAGCGTCGCGGCCGGACCGGTGGGTTCGCCACCCTCGCTGTAGCCCAGCGCTTCCAGCTGGTCGGCCGACAGCGGCGTGCAGAATTCGTACTGCAGTTGGTCGATATCCGTACTGGTCGGCACCCAGCCGTCGCCGTCGCGGGTGACAAACTGGAGTTCCAGCATCTCGGGCACAAACGGAATCGCGCCCGTGGTGTGCACGATCTTGCCCTCGGCGTCATCCCAGCGCGTCACAACGATCTTGCCGTCGGCGTTCAACTCCTGAATGCGCTCGTTGCCGTGGCAGTCACTGCAGCCGCGGCCTTCGGCGACCACGGAGTGGCCGTGGAAGGGTCCGAAGGCCACGAAGTTTGATCCGTTGTATTCCACCGATTGATAGGTGCCGGCCCGTACCTGGCCGTCCGTATCATTGAGCAGGAAGATGAAGTCCTTGAAAGCCCCGGCCGCCACCTTCTCGTGGCTGGTGATCAACGTCTCGAAGTGGCAGTTGTAGCAGGTCACCGCGGAAGACATATGGCAGGCGTCGCAACTGACGGCGTCGCCGTGCACGGTGTGCGAGTTCGTGGCGGGCACGTCGACGGCCGAGCCGGTCTTGCTGTGGCAGTCCTCGCAGTCGGCATTGGGCGACGCCAACATGCTGTTATAGGTGTTGCCGTCTCCGTGGGAGTCTTCCGGGAGGTGGCAGTCGGAGCAGACCATGCCGGCCGTGAAGTGCAGGTCGGTGACACCCAGCGCCTCTTCCTTGCCGATCCGGCTATGACAGACCCGGCAGGCCGCCGGCTCATCGACGCTGTCGAAGCCGGTCGTATGGCACTGATCGCAGGTCTCGATATGGCAGTTGCCGCAGCCCGTGTCCGCCCAGCTGACGCCGAACAGCTGCCCGGCGCCGGTGGGGCGCTCGTACCACCACTGCATTCCGCTGGCCGTCCCGTGCAGACTGGTCGGCAGCGTGGCGGCCGGCCCTGTCGGCTGCGGAGTACCGCCACCGTTGTCGGGACCGCTACTTGATAGCCAGCCCGCGCAGCTGGCCACAAGCGCTAACGCAGCGATAAACAGCGCAATGCTAACTTGTCTCATTTCGGAACCTCCGCTCCCTTCTACTCGTCGGTGGAGACCACTCAAGTCCTGCACATATGATACCACAGATTCATCTGACAAGCCACGCTGCGCAGGGGAGAAGCACAGGTGCGTAAGCAGGGCAAATCCGCATATATTCAGGGGCAATGGTCTTTTCCGCCTCGGCGTGGTATAGTTTAGAGTCAAGACACAACATATGTTGATAACCACATATTACTCGGTGATCGGCGATGAGGTGACTTATCGCATTGGGCTGCTGCTGGCGCGCTACGCGCTGAGCGTTCAGGAGATCAGCCACGCACTGAATCTGCCCCAGCCCCAGATCTCTCACAAGCTGGCCAAGCTGCGCCGCAGCGACTGCGTGACCTCGCGGCGCGAGGGCAAGCGCGTCTTCTACCGCTTCCGCGAGCCCTGCCGGTCGATTCTGCTGCACGGCGATATCAACTGGCGCAAGCTCAACCCCGAGTACGGCTCGATGTGGCGCAAGGATCAGGAGCAACTCCAGGCGGTGGTGGGTGAGGAACTGGACGCGCGCCTGATCCACCCGGTGATCGACGGTTCGCCGCCGATACCGCACGGCTAGCCTGCGGTGTATGCGCCGGGCGGATGCTACCATGCGGGAATCCCGATAGCAGCGGAGGCTGGGCCATGACGCGCAAGGCCAAACGTGGTGCGGAGCGGGACGGCGGGCGGCCGGCATCCCTGGACTTCGACCTGCGGCAACTCGAGGTGTTCGGCAAGGTGGTGGAACTGGGCAGCGTCTCGCGCGCGGCGGAGGCGGTGCGGCTGACCCAGTCGTCCGTCAGCGAGCGGATCGCGACGCTGGAACGGGCGATCGGCGCGCCGCTGTTCGACCGCGTGGGACGCAAAATGGTGCCCACCGCCACCGGGCGGCTGCTTAGCGAGCACGCCCGGCGCCACCTGGCGCTGAAGGAGGAGACGCGCCAGGCGCTGCGGCAGCACTTGGGTATGGTCAGCGGCAGCCTGACAATCGGTGGCAGCACCATCCCCGGGGAATACATCCTGCCGCGGCTGATCGCCGCGTTTCGCGCTGAGCATCCGGCGGTGACGGTCAGCCTGCGGATAATGGACTCGGCCCAGGTGGCGGCGGACGTGGCCGCCGGACTGCTGGAGCTGGGGGCAGTGGGCGCGCTGAGCAGCCTGAAGGGCCTGGAGCACGACAAGCTGTGGGATGACGAGATGGTGCTGATCGCGCCGCCGGGCCACCCCTGGGCCGGAAAGCGGGCGATCGAGCCACGGCAGCTGCTGAGCGAACCGTTCGTGCTGCGCGAGGCCGGCAGCGGCACCCGCGCACAGATGGAGCGGCAGCTGGCCCAGGCGCTGAAGGTCCGGCAGGTGGAACTTACCGTAGCGGCGGAGCTGGGCAGCAGCGCGGCGGTCAAGTGCGCGGTGGCGGCCGGACTGGGCGTCTCGGTGATCTCGGCGCGGGCGGTGGCGGCGGAGGCGGAGCAGGGCAGCCTGGCCGTGGTGCCGCTGAGAGGCCTCAGCCTGCCGCGCAGCTTCTACCTGGTGCGCGACGCGCGCCGCAGCCTGGCCCCGGTGGCGGCGGCGTTCCGCGAGACACTGCTGGCGGACGCGGGGTATGCCCACCGGGGTGGGAATCGGGCTCGGCAGGTGGTAAAACGAGTGCCATGAGCGAACCCCACGAGCGAGTCATTCACTGCTGCGGGTGCAGCCACTACATCATCATGCCCGACGAGGCCCAGGAAGGCGACGTGATCAGCTGCCCGTTCTGCCACACCAAGAACCGCATCCGGCTGATGACGGTCTACGTCGGCGACCCGGTGGAAGAGGCCTGAGTGGCCACTACCCGCGAGCTGGGGGCCGCCGGCGAGGAGGCCGCGGCGCGCCATCTCAGGCGGCGGGGGATGCGCATCCTGCACCGCAACCTGCGCCTGGGGCGCGCGGGCGAGCTGGACATCGTGGCGCAAAGCCGCGGCACGCTGGTGTTCGTGGAGGTCAAGTCCAAGCTGAGCGGCGACCCGCTGGGGGGGCTCACAAACATCACCGCCGCCAAGCAGCGCAAGCTTGCTCAGCTGGGGGCGCTGTACCTGCAGCAGTACGGCGGCGGCCACAGCGCGGTGCGCTTCGACGCCGTCGAGGTGGAGTATCCGGACGAGACGCTGAAGCGCCCGCGGATCACGCACCTGACGGACGCCTTCCGAGCGGGCTAGGGCCGCCAGGCCTGGCCGTGCAGTTGGCAGCGGACCGGCGCGCGGGTACAATGGCTGGCCGTCGGAGGAGTGGCCGAGTGGTTGAAGGCGGCAGTCTCGAAAACTGTTTCACGGTTTACCCGTGACGGGGGTTCGAATCCCTCCTCCTCCGCTTCGGCTTCCCCTGGTTGACCGCCGGCCTATCGCACAAGTGCACGGTGCATTGCGCCCGATCACCATCAGCGCGTACGTCAGTGTGCGAGATCACTCAATCCGGGCAGCTGCACAGCGCCGCGGCAATGGTGCCGTCCATTGGCGCCGGAGCAGGCCGTGCAGGGACAACCAGAAGCGCCGTCTCACACAGACGTTGCAGTGAAACAACCGCTCTGTTAGTATTTGCCACGGTTCGATTCCTGGAGGTTCCCATGCCTAGTCGCACCCGGCTGCTTATTACTGCCGCCTTGTCGATGCTCACCGTTCTTCTGCTCTCCATTCTGGCTGCCTGTACTGCAGGAGACGCAGGTCCATTGGAGGAGGGCTCAACCCCGGCAGCTGGATCCGGCGCCGAGGAGGCTGGGCCGGGGCTCGAGGCCGCCCTCGCCGGTATTCCATTCCCGTCCGAGGACAGCCCTGAGCGCCTGGCAGCAGTCGCCGAGCACCACCAGTGCCCCGGTGACGGCGAATGGATGCACGGCCCCGGCAGTGTTGATGTCGCGGCACCTTTTGCCGCACACCGTCTGCCCGCCGGCCCATGGGAGCTGGAGTGGGCCATCTACCGCATGTCGACGGGCGGCTTTCCGGCCCTGGAAGCAAGTGTCGGCGCTTACCTGTATGACAGCGAGTATTACGTCGGCATCGCCGATTTTGACCGGGCGACCTGGCACTTCAGCGGCCCCACCGATGAACCCCTGTGCACCCGGACCCTCCAGGAGCGCAACGTCTCCGACGGCGGCTTTGTCTATCTGGTGGTGGTGGCTTATGACAGCGCGCAAGTCGACGTCAGGTTTGTCGACCTTGTCACCGACAGCCCGGGGTGGTCGATCACTACCATTGACAGCGGGGAAATGCAGGCGATCGGTGTCCAGGTCTTCTACTACGACCCCCAGGACCTGCTGGGGGTCGGGCTGATCAATGATGCCCGCGCAACATACTACCGGGCGGAGACAGCCACCCCCAGCGGCGCAGCCGACTGGACCAAAATGAACGTCTACTCAGCCATCGGGCCTGCAGTCCTGTGGACTCCGTTTGAAGCCCAGTTCATCAGCGGCAGGCCGGCGATGGTCTACTACGAATACGATGAGAGCTACCAGATGCAGTATTCCCGTACATTCAACGCTGAACCGGATGAAGGTGAATGGACAACGGTGGCCGTGGGAGACCCGCTCACGCCGCCGGATCTGCCCGGCCAGCAGCTGGGCTTCTGCCAGTTCCAGCACACGCCGCGGATCCTGCTTAAGGACGGGGCCCTGGATGAAGTGGTGCTGGCCAGCAGCCCCGTCGCCCTGCCCAATGCCGATGACTGGACCTTTGCCTCGGTGGCGGCCGATGTCTGCCGCCCTTCGCTTGTTGATCTCAACGGCAGGCTGGCCTGCTGCTACGTTCCCAAGCAGGTCGGCGGGCTGATGCAGTACGCCCGGGCGCTGGTCGACAGCCCGAGTGGCCCCGCTGACTGGAGCGTCATTGAGACCTCCGCCTCATTCGGCTATGTCTTCGAGATGATGACCAAGCTGGTTCCCCAGCCGTATGCGGGGGTGGAGTATTCGCCGTTCGTTACGTATCTGCCCAGCGGGCATGCCAGCCCCCAGGTGCTCAGCGCCTTCGAGATTGAGCCGGGCGGCCCGACGGACTGGCACCACACGGTCCCCGAAGTTGTGACCGATGTCGGGACGTACAAACTGGATGCCGCGGAGATCGCCGGCCGCATGGCAATCCTCTATTACCTGCAGGATGCCGGCAAGCTGCAGTATGCCCGGGCCCAGTACCTGACCATCGACGAGAGCGAGGACTGGGAAATTACCACGATCGTGAGCAGCACCACCATCGGGTCGATCTCGCTGGCGGAAGTGGAAAACGTGCCGGTGATCGTCTTCTGGGACTACGGAGCCGGCCTGCTGAAGTACGCGCATCTGGACTAGGAAGCTGCGGACCGCGTGAGTTATTCAGAGCCGACGACGACTACGGTCCGGTTCCGCCGCGAAGCACCGCTACAGCCGGGACATTCGGGACGAAGCCGTCAGCGAGAAGCAGGACGCGCCGCCGGTGGTGGAGCAGGGGGGCATTCCCGCGCAGCCAAAGGCAGCAGTATCGAAAGCTGTTACTCGGTTTACACGTGACGGGGGTTCGAATCTCCCCTCCGCTCTGCCGCACTGCTCTGGCTTCGATCGCAGGTGCCTGCGCAGGTCGTATCAGCCGGCGATGGCGCTGAGCTGCATAGAGCCAGCCGGTCCTTGATGGAACCTCGCGCATCAGCTAACGTCTCACTTGACATGGAGTGTAGGGTTGCGCGTCTACTCTTAGCTGTACTGCTGTTGCTGGTCTGCACGGCAGTGAATCCGAAGCCGGGGCCGCGCATAGCGGGCAGCGCGCAAGCCCAGGAGCAGACCGCCGGCGTCCCCCGGGTGCTGTGGAAGGCCAAGCTCAAGGACGGCGGCTGCAGCCAGATCGAGGTTCTTGATAACGGCAACATCCTGGCGGCGCGCGGCTACTGGGCCTGCGAGCTGCTCAGTCCCGACGGCGAGTCGCTATACACCTTTCCGACGGACCGAGCCCAGCAGGACAAGTGGCGGCCGCTGTTCGGCCCCGATGGCAGCCGCTATCTGCTGGCGCTGCGCTGGACAACCAATCCGAGGACTTACTACTACGAGATCACGGCGTTTGATCCCGCCGGCAGGGAGCTGTGGACGAAACGGGCGCCCGAACGTCTCAACTCCGATGCATACATGGGTGTCACCGCCGGCGAGATCATCCTGACGGGTTTCAGTCAGCCCCCAAAGGAACACCCGCTGGACAGAAAGACCGTCGTCCACCGGCTGAGCCTGGACGGGGAACTGCTGCAATCCATCGAGCTGGATCATGAGGACCGGATGTACGGGTACCAGCCGCTCGACAACGGCAACTACATCAGCGGTCGGGAAGGGTACCTGCGGTGCCTAGGTCCCGATGGCAAGCTCAGCTGGGAGTACACCGCCTACGGCTTCCGCCGGGGCTTCAAGGTGTTCCCGGACGGCACCGCCTATGCGCTGCTCAAGGCGCCGGAGCGCGTGGTCAAGGTCGGTGCGGACGGCCAAGTGGCCTGGGTGCGGAACCTGCCCGACCACGCCGCCGGCGAGCTGAACTCGTATTTCGACTTCGGTCACGCCCACGGCGGATACATCGACGTGGCCCCCGATGGCACGGTGTACGTCTGCACCGCCTATTCCGAACTGACGGCGATCGGCAAGAACGGGCAATACTTGTGGTCAGCGCAGGACCCGCGGGCAACCGGTGACGACGACTGGCTGGCGGGTCACTCACTGGACTACTTGTCCGAGCCGTCGGTGGCACCGGACGGCACGATCTACCTGTGCGCCGACCGGAATACGCTGATGGCGGTCAGCCCTGAAGGCAGAGTGTTGTTCACCGATGAGCGCTATGCCTGGCTGTCGATCAAAGCGGCGTTCGGCGCCGATGGCGCTGTCTACATTGAATCATCCGGCTGGCTCTATGCCCTTGATCCCAGCACAGCCGCCGCGGGGCAGGTCCTGGCCGAGCAGGAGGAGATCCTGGCCGCCGAACGTCAGCGTGACGCGGAGCGGGAGCAGGAGTGGGAAGAAGAGCGCCGCCAGATGGAAGCGGAACTGGCGGAGCAGGCCGAGGAAACGGGTCAGGAGCCGGAAGAGCTGCTGGAGGAATACTACGGCGGCTGGAGTCCGGAGAGCGATCCGGCCCCCGCCGGCCTGCAGATCGCCGATCGCACCGTGGTGGCGGCGGAGATCATCCGTGGCCTGATGGCGTACTACGAGGACCATGGCGAATGGCCGCCGTTCCTGCTGGGCGTGAAATACGAGGAGGACCCGCTGATCGCCGGTGGTTACCTGGAGGCCTATCCGCTGGCCTGGCCGCAGCCGGGCTGCTACTGCCGCGAGTCTACGCCAAACACCGACGAGCGCGACTACGTGCGCTGGTTCTGCGCCGTCAGCACGCCGGGGGAGCCGGACCTGCCCGCGATGAACGTGAACCGGGCGAGGCAGGCGGGACAGCCGGCGCAGCGGCTGCGCCCGCGCTGTTTGAGCATCGGGCCGAAGATGCACGATACCAGCGGCTGGAGCTTCTTCGGGTATCAGCGCGGCGAATGGCTCGGCCGAGACGAGCAGAGCTGCTGGCTGTGGCTGTACGGCAGCAACATCTGGCCCGAGCAGAACAACCCGATCCCGCCGCTGTACAGCAACTGGCAGGCGATGGAGTACTACGACCTGTTCCGCGACTTCCATGAGTTCGGCCCGCGCGGCTTCGACCTGCTCAACGACCAGACCGGCGAGTTGATTCCCGACGGCAAGCGGGACGGGATCTGCCTGCTCTACAAGCTGGTGGATGGCGAACTGGCGGAGGTGATCAGAGCCGATGGCATCTAAGCGCACACTGGGATTGCTGATTTGCTTCACGGTGCTGGGAGCGCTGCTGGCCGCACTGCCGGCCGGGGCGGACCCGCCGGTGCCGGTCGAGGAGCTGAGGCCACTGCTGGCCTCGACCGACGCCGAGGTGCGGCTGCAGGCGCTGAAAGACCTGCGCCGCGTGAGCTGGCCGCGTGAGGATGCGGTCTACGCCGAGGTGCTGGCGTTGCTCGACGACTCGGACGGCAGCGTGCGCGCCTACGCCGCCTATCACGCCTACCGGCACCGCGATCCTGACCTGGCGAAGTCCGCGCTGATCGACGTACTCAGCGGCGGCGACGACGCGGCCTGCTACGACGCGACCATCGTCCTGCTGTCGATCGAGCTTGATGACCAGGACCTGGTGCCGCTGCTGTGGGAGCAGATCGATCATCCCAACAAGTACGTGCGGGCGCACAGCCTGACGATGCTCCATAGCCGCTTCGCGGCGGCGGACTCGGCCCGGCTGCCGGCGCTGCGCAACATCATGGAGAGCGATGACTATCCGGTCGCCCGCGCGGCGGCCGTCAAGCTGATCGGCGACCTGGCGCCCGAGCACGAGGCGGCCAGGGAGGCGCTGATCGCGGCACTGGACCAGGGCGACTCCGGCGTCGTGACCGAAGCATCGCGGCAGCTGATCGACCTCGGCCCGGCGGCGGCGCCGGCGATCCCCAAGCTGGTCGGCTACCTGGAGCACCAGTGCTACGACTGCCTGTTCAAGGGCGTCAGCGACGTGCTGGTCGAGCTCGCGGCGGTCCCCGAGCTCAGGCCGCGGATCACGGATGAGTTGCTCAGGCTGCTGAAGAGCGACGACAAGTACCATGTCCACCGCGCCAGCAAGATCTTCGCCGAGATCGAGACGGACGATCCGCGTGTCCGGGAGGTGGCGCTTCAGCAGCTTGGCGCCGGTGTCTGGGAGCTGCGCCAGCTGGGCGCGCGGCTGCTGATCGACGTGTTCCTCGACGATCCGGCGACGTTGCCGCCGCTGATCGAGCTGCTGGCTGACCGCGACAAGTACGTGCGCGAATACGCCGAGCTGGCGCTGGCGGCGCGTGGGGCGCAGGCCGCGGCGGCGATCCCCGCGCTGCTGGACAACCTGGAGCACTTCTATCCCCCGGTGCGCGTCAACGCTGTCAGCGCGCTGGCCGCCACCGGCTCGGCGGATGCCGCGGTGCTGGCCGGCATTCGGGCCGCGCTGGCGGACGGCGACGACACCGTGGTCCTGGAGGCCGCGGCGGCGTTGATCGAGCTGGAGCAAGCGGACCAGCAGGTGCGGGGCGTCCTGGCCGCGCTGGCCCAGTCAGCGGATGAAGACACCGCCGAGCAGGCGGGGCGGCTCCAGCAGAGCATGGAAGGCAAATGATGCAGCAGCTGAATCAGCAGGCAGGTCAGGCGCGACGCCGTGGCCGCAGAACCCTGATCGTGATTGCGGCCGTCGCAGTGGTGCTTGCGGGGCTGGCGGCAGTGACCTGCGGCTACGCCCGCCTGCACTTCTTCCCGTCGGCCGTCGCCGGCATTCAGACCGATCGCGTCGCGCGCTCCGCCAGCGGCGAGGTCATCCTCAGCGAGCCAGTGGTCAGCCCGGCGGGCGCAATCGAGTATGGCCAGGACACAGTGTTCCAGCTGACGGTGGCGAGTTCGGGCGCGGCGGACGAAGTGGTTGTCTTGCTGGGCGACGGGCCGCAGCCGGCCGTGCACCTCAATGACATCGGCTGGCCGCCGGACGAGCAGTCCTTCGACGGCGTCTGGACGGGGCGCCTGGACTGGGGCGCCTACCGGCGCAGCGGCCGCGACCTCGCGGTGCGCTTCGAGTACCGCCGCGAGGGCCGGCCGGCCGCCGCCCTGGACTGCGGAGCCATCTCAGTCACGGAAAGCGGGGTGCGGATCACCAGCTTCGACTGCCAGCCCCAGGGCGCGGTGACGGTCTTTGACGACCTGATGCTGACCGCCGCCATGGGTTCGCCCGACCTGCCCGGCAGCGTGGTGGCGCTGGTCGGCGGGCTGGCCGAGGCAGTGCTGCACGACGATGGCGCGGCGCCCGACGAGCAGGCCCGCGACGGCGTCTACAGCGCCGGGCTGGCCGTGCCCTGCGAGCTGGAGTATGGGCGGGACACGCCGGTGGTGGTGGAGTACCGCGCCAGCACGGGCGAGGTGGTGGCCAGCATGGCCGGGCCAAAGGTAGCGCTTCAGCCGCCCGAGGTGTATCTGGCCGGTTTCAGCTGCCGGCCGGAGCGTCCGCTCGAGATTGGCGAGCCGCTGACCGTTCGCGCGCTGCTCAATCGCGGCGAGGAGCAGCTGGAAGTGGACATCAAGGTGTTCAAGGGCGAGACGCTGCTGCGCGGGATGCCGACCACGCTGGACGGCCGCGTGCTGGTGGACGGGCGGCGCGAGTTTCAGGGGCAGTGGGAAGGGCCGCTGACCTGGCCCCACGAACTGACCGAGCCGGGCGCCGACTACTTCCTGACGGCCAGCATCTTCGAGCGCGGGCGGGTGGTCAGCCGCCGGCGCATCGGCCCGCTGGAACTGCGTGCGCCGCAAATCGAGATCACCAGCGCGCGCTTCGACCCGCCCCCGCCCTGGGAGCTGGGCCAGCTGGCCGGGGTGCAGGCGCATACCGACCGGCCCGCCGCCGCCGGCAAGCTGCGGCTGAGCATCGGCGGTTTCGTGCACAGCCGCCTGGTCGATGACGGGTCGCACCACGACGAGGGCAGCTTTGAGTGGTGGGACGAGGTCAAGCAGGACGGCGAGTGGGCCGGCGTGATCAACTGGCATGCCAGCGGGCACACGCTGGAGCCGGGCCGCGCGCAGCCGGCGCGTCTGGAGTACGTGCTGGGCGAGCGGGTGCTGGCCAGCTACGAGCTTGAGCCGGTGACGATCAACGAGAGCGGCATCCGCATCGCGTCGTTCTACCGCGAGCCGGAGGGGCCGGTGCGCCTGGGCCAGGACGTGCGCTTCATCATCGACCTGAACCGCGCCGTCACGATCGGCCGGCTGGACGTCACGCTGGCCGACGGCACGGTGCTGGCCGGGGGCGGCGACGTCAAGGGCGCGCGGGTGACGCTGAAGATGCAGTGGCATAAGCTGCAGGAGCCCGGCGACTACGGCCCGGTCACGGCGCAGTACCGCTACAGCCGCGACATCCGCGACAAGGTGGACAGCGAACTGGCCGACGCCCCCCTGGTGGTGGTGGAGTAGGGGGACGGCACTTCCGCTTGGACTAGGCGCCGGGCGTGAACCCGGTCAGTTCCCAGGTCATCCGGACCTCGTCATCGACGCGCTGCTCCAGCCGCTTCAGCCCCACTCCGCGCTTGAACCACATGTCTTCGGTGAACCCCTTGTCGCCCTCGAAGGCGTCGCCTGCCCCCGCTCGTGCGGAAGGAAGCACCCACCGCTGGTAGTGAAGTTGATCGTCCAGGTCCGGGCCGACGAAAGACAGCCGATCATCTTCATCGTTCAGGCTCTTCATCGCTCCGGGGTCTCCCTCGAACACAAGCAGGCGCAAGGAATAGCCCTCCGGCAGGTTCCTGCTTCCCCAGGTGCTGCCCGCCGGCGCCCCTACCTCGCTGGGTGTCTTGGTGACCACCTGGGTGACCTGATACCCCCTGCTACTGCTGATTGCCCAGTAGACATGGGTGTAGTCCCGAAAGATGCCGAGGTCATCCTCAACGATTTCCAGCTCAATCCCCTGCGGGTACTCCAGTGGACCCTGCTCAGCGACCATATCATCCTTGACTTCAATGACCAGGCGGAAGCCCGGGTCCCCTGACCCCGGCGAGGAATGAAGCAGCGATCGGCTCGCTGTGTTGTAGTCCTGGCCGGGCCAGAAGACATACTCGTACCACAGCGGAGCGGCCGAGCCCTCCAGTGTGATCGTGTACTCCCAGCGCGTACCCTTGGCCGTCGGAAAGCACTCCTCGGGGCTGCGGATCGGCTGAGCAGGCTCCTGCCGAGCCTCCTGCGTCTCAGTGCCGACATCGTCCGACACGCCGGAGCGGGGTTGCTCGTCTGCGCTACCACCAAGCTGCACCAGCATTGACAGTAACGCGAATGGCACTACCTTCCACATCATCAGTACTCCTCCCATGCGGCCATGCCCCGGACCGGGGCCGTGGACACGGCGGTGTAGCGCGTATTTTAGTCCGCGATATCAAAAGCGTCAATGAG
>CAZSSB010000042.1:0-1871 GCA_964609245.1 uncultured Planctomycetales bacterium
GCGGGCGTCCCTGCCCGCGATTCGCCGGGACCACCGGCATCCGGAGCGCGGACGTCCCGTCCGCCTGCCCGGTAGCCGCGCATCTTATGCGCGGCCTCAGCCGAATGCGCGGATAGGATCCGCGCCTACTGAATCCTGATTCCAGATCCCTCTGCGGTCTCTGTGGTCGGTATCCCCGGTGTTCTCCCCGTCAGTTAGAATCAGAGCAGATCGCCCGGAGGTAGGGAAATGAAGTCGATCCGACTGTGCTTCGTCGCCGCGTCGCTGTCAATCTGCGTGCTGCTGGCCGGCTGCGGCGGCGGCAACCAGCAAGCCGCGAGCGCTCCTGAAGCCAGCATTGCGCCGGACATGGCTCAGCTGGAGGCGCTGCTGGCCGCCGAATTGCAGCGCCTGGGCAAGGACCCGGACAAGACGCCGTCGGCCGCACCCAGCGGCGCCACCAGCTTCGCCTTCAATCCCACCGCCTACGTGATCGACCCCGATGGCACGGGGCCCAATCCTCCCACCGGGGTGGAGTTGACGTGGACGGAGCGCGTGATCGGCGACTACAACCAGGACGGGCTGGTGGGCGTCAGCGACCTGACGCCGCTGGGCCAGCGCTACGAGGAGAGCGTCAGTTATGAGAACCCGGACTACCGCTTCGGCATCGCCTACTGGCCCGTCGGCCACCCGCTGGACGACGGCGGGGCGGGAGCGGGCAATCCGCCGCTGGCGGGCAGCGGGGCCGACAACTGGCGGCTGGCGCGCATCGACGGCAACTCCGACGGCCTGATCGGCGTCAGCGACATCACCGCGATCGGCCAGCACTGGGCGGAGCGCCTCGACGGCTACCGCGTCTACCGCCTGCGGCCCGGCGAGACCGAGTTTAGCTGGCTGCCCAATCCGGACAATCCGGCGCTCGCATACACCGTGCCGCGGTCGGCGGGCTTCCCGCCGGGGAGCAGCTCCGCCGATCCGGGTCGCCCGGTGCAGTACGGCTTCCTCGACGATCAGCTGGGCGCAGCGACGGGCTGGTACGAATACTACGTGGTGGCCTACGACGCGGTCGACAACGCGGAAGGGGCGCAGAGCATGCCCGTGGGTGCCAGCCTGGATGACGGCGGCGGGGGCTCGATGCCGCCGCTGGCGATCCTGACGAGCGACGTCGAGCTGGGCGAGGTGCCCCAGGTAGTCAACTACGACGCCGCCGCCAGCTGGGACCCGGACGGCGAAATCGTCAAATGCGAGTGGGACATGGACGGCGACCAGACCACCTGGGAGTACGACTCGACACCCGACACGACGCTGCAGATCACCTACAACAGCGCCGGGACCAAGCACCAGTGGGTGCGCGTGACGGATAACGACGGTCACACCGCCACCGCACTGGCCAAGGTGTCGGTCAGCGATCCCGGCGGCAACCTGCCGCCCATCGCCCAGGTAGAGGGCAATCCACCGGAGGGCGAGGTACCGCTGGACGTCACCTGGGACGCCGGCATGAGCTTCGACCACGACGGCACGATCACGAAATACGAGTGGGACATGGATCAGGACCCGACGACCTGGGAGTACGACTCGGGCACCACGCCGACACTCGACATAACCTACAACACCGGCGGCGAGCATCGGCAGTACGTGCGCGTCACCGACGACGGCGGGCTGACGGACACGGCGTTTGGGATCGTGTACACCTTCGGCGGCAACCAGGCGCCCACGGCGGTGATCACGCCGGACAAGACGGAGGGCGACGCCCCGCTGCTGGTGACCTTCGATGCCAGCGGCAGCAGCGATCCCGACGGGACAATCCAGCAGTATGAGTGGGACTTCGACGGCGACGGCACGATCGACAGCACCACCGGCATGCCGACGATCTTTACGACGTACACCACGCC
>CAZSSB010000042.1:1971-26631 GCA_964609245.1 uncultured Planctomycetales bacterium
TGGACCAGGACGGCACCAGCTGGTCGGCCCCATACGCAGTGCACAGCGGCGTCAACCTGGGCCTGTATTCCACACTGCTGGAGTTCACAACCACGACCACCTTCCCGCTGATCACGCACATGGACGCAGCCAACAACCAGCTGGTATTCGAGCACGCCACCGATGCCAGCGGCGCTGCCTGGAACACTCCGCAGGCTCTCTGCAGTGCCGGCGACTGCGTGTACTCCGCCTCGATGGCTATCGTGAGCGGCCTGCCCGCGGCGATCTACTTCGGCCTGGACCAGCATGGAGTACCGGGGCTCAACTACCAGCGGGCCACCGACACCTCATTCAACTGGGGCACGATCCAGCAGCTGGCGACCGGTGGCGGCAACGGCCTGCGGCCGTGCATTGCGGAGATCGGTGGCCATCCCGCCGTGGCGTACAAGAACCGCGTGACTCCCACGCAGGATGACCTGATGTACGTTGCGGCGACCGACGCCAGTGGCGGCAGCTGGGGCACAATCGAGACCGTCGATTCGACCAACAGCCCCGGACACTACCTGAGCCTGATTGAGGTCGGCGGCCGGCCCGCCATCGCCTATCAGGCCGAAAGCAACGGCGAGCTGTGGTACGCCTACCGCTACTAGCTCCGGCGGCTGCGCCTCAGCACGCCGGTCCGCGCCTTACTCAGCGCCGGGTGATCGCGCCAGCAGAAGCGCCAGCGGCGCTGGTCCTCGAAGCTGAAGCCGATCCGCGTCGTGCGCACGACGGGTGGCTGCCGCCAGTTGGCCGGGCGGTAGAGCCAGACGTCGCCGCGGCGGCTGAGCAGACTCCGGCCGTTGTGCTCGCGGGTCAGCTCAAGGCCGTTGCAGAGCAGTCCGGGACCGCTGAGTCGGAGCGGCTCGATGCCCCGCAGTGAGCCGTCGTGGGGCGGCAGCGGCATGGCGGCGCGCAGCAGCACGGCGGCGGCGGTGCCCCGCGGCTCGCAGACCACGTTGGCGCAGTGCCACATCCCGTAGGTGAAGTAGACGTACAGCCGGCCCGGCGGGCCGAACATCACCTCGTTGCGCGCGGTGCGGCCGCGATAGGCGTGGCAGCCCGGCTCGCGCTGGTGGTAGGCCTCGGTCTCGACGATCAGCGCGCGGGCGATCCGGCCTTCCCCCATCCGCCGCGCCAGCACGCAGCCGAGCAGCCCGGGCGCCGCCCGCACCACGTCACCCGCCAGCAGCTCGCTCAGTCGCCTCGCCATTGCCGCTCCCGCGCCGCCGGGCCCATTCCGCTACCTGGCGGCGGTCGGTAGAATCTTAGTATGCCGAACCTGCAGGACGTCACACGTGTACTGGCATACGGTGCGGCGGCAGCGCTGATGCTGCTGGCCGCCTGCCCCCAGGCCGAGCAGCCCAACGGGCATACCGCGCGGCAAAGCGAGGGCCGGCTGGCGGCGGGCGCTGTCGTCGCCGAGGCTTCGCTGTTCAGCGGCACCGACTACGAGGCCCAGCCGCCGCAGGCGCTGGACATCAACCGTGACGGCTCGCTGGTCTTCATCAAGTACTACGAGCCGGGCGGGGCCGACACGCGGGTCTACGCCCACGAACTCGCGGAGGCCGGACTGGGGGAACGGACGCGGCTGGAGGAGTCCGGTGAGATGCTGCGCGCCTTCGTGCGCGCCCACCCTGCAGCGCTGGAGTGCCTGCTGATCGGCAATCAGCAGCTGCCCGACGGTCCGGTGATCGACACCATCTGGCGCACCGGGGCCACCGGACGCGCCCCCCTGCGCTACAACGACGCCGCCGGCCTGCCCGCGGAGCTGGCGCCCGACGCACGCTACGGGCTGGAGCCCGTCTACTCGTGGGACGGCGAGCGCGTGATCGTGCCCTTCAACAGCAGCGGGCTGTGTATCATGGAGACCACCCACCAGGGCGTCACCGCCCACGGACCGGCGCGGTTCATCGCCTATCCGGAGCTGCCGGGCCAGCCCACGGGCCAGGCCTGCGGCGCCCTGCCTCCCACCGCGGACGGGCAGCTGATCTACGTCTCGCGCTGGCACATCGGCTCGGACGCGGAGTGGTGCCACACGCGGCTGCTCAATCTCGACACCGCGCAGTGGTCCGAGCCGATCCGGCTGGAGAGCCAGCAGGCGCCCTGGGTCATCTACCAGGTCGCCGGCGACGACGCCTGGCAACAGCCCTGGCTGGTGCGGGGCGGGCGGCCACCGAACAAGAACACGGAGACCACCCGCATGCCGCGGCTGGCGCGCGTCGATCCGCTCAGCGGCGCCAGCGAGCTGCTGCTGTTCTACGGCCGGCCCTGGTGGCCGGTCGTGCTCGAGCCGCACGGCGGCTGCGTGGTGTACGCCGACCAGCAGCGCCGGGCGATCGTGCGGCTCAACCCCGCGGCCGGCACGCTGGACTACGACCCGCGCTTCTATCACGACGAGGTTCGGTTGTTCGTCGGCGAAGGCGGATCGCCCGTCTACGCCTGGCGGGAAGGCACGTTGCTGCGCGCGGAATTCAGCGTGCAGGAGACGATCGACGAGGAGTAGCCGATGGAGATGCTGGCCTACACGTGGGTCGACTTCGCCCAGATGCTGCTGGCGGTGGTCGCCGGCTTCGTGATCGGCTTCCAGCGCGAGGTCCGGCACAAGCCGGCCGGCGTCACCACCATCACGATCGTGACGCTGACCAGCACGCTGGTGATGCAGCTGTCCTACAAGCTGCCGGGGCTGGGCGCTGCGGGCGCGGTCGACCCGACGCGGATGGCCGCAGCCGTCATCACGGGCATCGGCTTCCTGGGCGCGGGGGTGATTCTGCGCACCGGAATGCACGTTCAGGGCATCACCACGGCCGCCTCGATCTGGTTCATGGCCGCCGCCGGCCTGGCGATCGGCGCCGGCTACTACGCGCCGGCAATGGTCGCGGTCGTCCTGGTCTGGCTGGGCTTCGCCATCGATCCCTGGGTGGCGCGCCTGGTGGCCCGCCGGCGCCGGAAGTTGGGAGTCAGCCCCGCGGATGCATCCGCCGAGCCGCCTTCGGGTGAGCTATAATCGCGGGGTGGGGCAGTGCCGGCGGCGCCCGGCGGCGCGGTGCCCGCGGTGGGGGAAGCGGCGGAGAGCGGGGTTGAGTTGTTATGGTTGATCAGCACCGATCCTCGGAGCCGGATGCCGCGCCGGAACGCCCCACCGGCGAGGACGACGCGCGCCAGCCGCCCGACGCCGCGAAGCCGACGGCGGCTACACAGCTGCGCTATCTCGAGTGCCTGTCCGGCATCACCTCCCAGCTGCTGGCGGCGGTCGAGCCCTGGCCGCTGCTGCCCGGCATCGTCGCCTGGCTCCAGCAGTCCGCCGGCGTCGATCGCTGCTACTTCTTCGAGTGCCGCCGCAGCGAGCACGGGGCCTGGCTGGCCAGCCAGCGCTTCGAGTCCGTCCGCGCCGGCATCCAGCGGCATCGGGCGGGCCTGCTGTTCGCCGACTCGGACCTCGCCGCCATCGGCCTCGACCGCTGGGCGGACGTGCTGTCCAGCGGCAACGAGATCCTGGGCCATATGCGCGACCTGCCGGCCGCCGAGCGCGCCGCGCTGGTCAGCGAAGGCGTCAGTCAGATCCTGCTGATGCCGGTGATCGTCGACGACGTCTGGGTCGGCTGCGTCGGCTTCGACCTCTGCGAGGTGGCGGCGCAGCTGGGCCACCAGGAGGCCGCGCTGCTCAGGGCGGCGGCCAACACCATCGGCGCGGCGCTGGAGCGCGTCAGCAGCGAGCGCGCCACGCAGAAGACCCACTCGCTGCTGGCCAGCATCATCCGCGCCGCCCAGGACTACGCCATCATCGCCGTCGATCTGAAGTTCCGCGTGCTGCACTACAGCGCGGTGGCGGAGGAGATCTTCGGCTACTCCGAGCAGGAGGTCATTGGCAAGACGCTGCAGGAGCTGGATCTGCTGGAGACCAGCGACGAGGACATCGCCGGCAGCTTCGTGGCGGCGGTGATCGACGAGGGCGTCTACCGCACGGAGAGCGAGGTGCGCGATCCCCACGGCGATTACCGGACGCTGGAGATCGCGGTCAACCCGATGCAGGACGAGCGCGGCTCGCCGACCGGCTATCTGCTGATCGCCCGCGACGTCACCGAGCTGCGCAAGGAACAGCGCCGCTCGCTGCAGAGCCAGCGGATGGAATCCGTCGGCCTGCTGGCGGGCGGGATCGCCCACGACTTCAACAACATCCTGATGGGCATCCTCGGCTACGCCAGTCTGGCCAAGGACCAGATCGGCCCGGACCATCCGGTGATCCGGATGCTGAGCATCATCGAGCAGTCCGGGGAACGCGCCGCCGGGCTGACCAACGAGCTGCTGGCCTACGCCCGCGGCGGCAAGTACCAGAGTCTGGCGCTCAGGATCGACGAGCAGGTCTCTGAGCTGCTCAACATCCTGGCCACCAACCTGCCCAAGAACGTCCGCATCGAGCGCGATTTCGCCCCCGAGCTGCCGTTCATCCTCGCCGATCCGGTCCAGATCCAGCAGGTGATCATGAACATCTGCCTCAACGCCGGCGAGGCGATCAAGGACAAGCAGGCCCAGGAAGGCGGCGAGGAGCCCGAGGGGCTGATCCTGATCAGCACGGCGGCGGTCGGTCTCGACGGCGCGGCGCTGGTTCGCCACGACGTCGCCGATGAGGTGACGCCCGGCAAGTTCGTGCTGCTCAGCATCAAGGACAACGGCTGCGGGATGGACGAGGAGACGCTGGCCCGCATCTTCGAGCCGTTCTTCACCACCAAGTTCACCGGACGCGGGCTGGGGCTGTCCGCCGTCGACGGCATCATCCGCAATCACGGCGGGTTCATGGTGGTGGACTCGACGCCGGGCGAGGGCTCGCAGTTCAGCATCTACCTGCCGGCCTGCACGATGATGGACATCGACACCGCCGAGGAGCCGATGGCGGCGCTGGAGGGCGCCGAGACGATCCTGTTCATCGACGACGAGGAGATCGTCCGGCAGCTGGCGCTGCTGACCATGACCAACCTCGGCTATCAGGTGCTGCTGGCGTCGTCGGGCCGCGAGGGCGTGGACGTCTTTGGCGAGCACCGCGACGAGATCTCACTGATCGTGCTCGACCTGACGATGCCCGGCATGAGCGGGGAGTCGACGATTCAGGCGTTGCGCAAGGTCGATTCGCGGATGCCGATCCTGCTGACCAGCGGCTACGACGAGACGACCGCGCGCGACAGTGCCGGCGAGGAGAACGGGACGGGCTTTTTGCAGAAGCCCTACACGCCGGAGGCGCTGTCACGGGCGGTGCGCTCGATGCTGGACACCTTCCGGACGGCCCGGCCCGACTAGGCCTCGGCCGCCAGCGCCGCGCGCTCGAACACCGCCAGGTTGGCCTCCAGAGCGCTCGGCTTCAGGATGTCGCGCAGCGCCTGCTCGATGTGAGCGCGGCTGACGCCCTCGATCAGGTCCAGCGAGGCCAGCCGTCCCAGCACCGCGGTGTTCTGCATCCGCGGATCGGCCAGGTCCTCCAGATAGACGCGCTCCAGGTGGCCGCCCCGCGCCGCCACCGCCGCGGCCACGTCATCGGCGCTGGGATACTGCGCCTTGCCCATCCGCACGTGGATCGGCTGATACTCCGCGTCGTAGTAGACCACGGTGCCGCCCTCGCGCAGCATCTCGACGCCGGCGCGCAGGGCCTCCAGCCGCTCCAGCCCCAGCGCCAGGTCGGCCTCGCCGGGGCCGATCCGCGGCGTCAACGCGCGGTCGCCCAGCCGCAGGTGGCTTCTGACGATCCCGCCGCGCTGGGCCAGGCCGTGGGTATCGACGCCCTTGACGCGGTGGCCGGCCGCCAGGCAAGCCTGGATCATCACCTCGGACAGCACGCCGATGCCCTGGCCTCCCACCCCGATCATGAAGATGTTGTAGCTGCGCATGCCCTACCCCCCCTGTTCGGGTTCACACTTCTCCGGCTCGAGGACCTTGTCCGGGTTCTTGTACTTGCGCTGGATGTCGGCGGCGGTGTCATCCTTGGCCGGCCGGACGATCGCCTCGACCGGGCAGACCTGGATGCAGCTGCCGTTGCCGTTGCAAAGGTCGTCGTGGATGAAGGCCTGGCCGCTGGGCTGGCGCCCGATCGCCGGGCAGCCGAACACCTGGTAGCAGGTGCCGCACCCCTCGCACTTGTTCTCGTCGATCACAACAGGTCTCATTAGGCTCATCGCTGTCTCTCCCGAAACTGACTCTACTGTCCCCTCCTACCGGTTGACCGTCTCGGCCTGCTTGCGCGCCGCCAGCTTCCGCTGCTTGTCGCGGATGAACTTCAGCATGCAGGGGTGCTTGGCGATCACCACCGCGAAGCCGTCGTGGGCGATCGCCTCGCGCATGATGTCCTGCAGTTCGGCCTGGCGGTAGGCGTCGATGCTCCTGACGAAGTCGCAGCCGAGGGCCGTGAGTACGTCTGGAATGCTGATCTTGTCGCCGAACTCGCCGCTGCCGGCCGTCGGCTGGTGGCCGGTCATCGCCGTGGTGTAGTTCTCCATCACCACCAGCGTCAGATTGTGGTTGTGCATGATCGCGTTGATGATCGCGGGCAGGCCGGCGTGATAGAACGTCGAGTCGCCGATGAAGCTGACCACCGGCCGCTTGCGGTTGCCGAGGCTCAGCCCGGCGCCGGTGCCGCTGCTGTGCCCCATGCACATCAGCACGGTGCCCATCTCGTAGGGCTCCAGGCTGCCCAGGCTGTGGCAGCCGATGTCGGCCACCGTGATGGCGGCGGGGAACTCCTCCCTTAGCAGCTCGCGGATGGCGTGGAACGCGCTGCGATGGCCGCAGCCGGGACACATCTGGGCCAGCCGCGGCGACACCTCGGCCTCGATCGCGGCCTGCACCGGACGCGGCGCGAAGACCTCGGGCCAGGTCTGGCTGAGCAGCTCCCAGGTCCGGGCGGGGGTGTATTCGCCCATCAGCTGGTCGATCTCGGTCCGCACGCGCAGCCTGGTCTCCACGCCGCTGTCGAAGGCAAAGGCCTTGATATCGGTCTCCAGTACGCGGTCCAGCTCCTCCAGCACCAGCACCTCGTCGTGCTCATTCAGGAACCGCAGCAGCTGCTGCTCCGGCAGCGGATGCGTAATGCCGAGCTTGAGCAGGTCCACGGCGGCGCCGCTGTCGTGCAGGCACTCCAGCGCGGCGAAGGCCGGGATGCCCGAGGCGATGATCCCCAGGCGCTTGCCGGTCGCGGCGGAGTCCCCGTTGGGCGAGATCACCACGTTGAGCGGCGAGTCGTCGGCCTCGGTGGCGACGGCGCTCAGCTTGGCCATCGCCCGCCGCTTGAGCGGGAACACCTGGCTGGTGATCGGCCAATAGGGGCCGTTCTCGGGGTCGTAGCGCGCCGTCCAGTCCGGCTCACGCTCGGGCAGCGCTTCAAAGGCGACGACTTCCCGCGCGTGGCAAACATGCGTGGTCAGCCGCAGAAAGACCGGCATGTTGATCCGCTGGCTCAGCTCCGCCGCGGCCTTGAACATCTCGTGGACCTCGGCGGGCGTGCCGGGCTCGAACATCGGCAGGTAGGCCATGCGGGCGATGTGGCGGTTGTCCTGCTCGTTCTGACTGGAGTTGGCGCCCGGGTCGTCGCCAAGGACTACCACCATTCCGCCGATGGTCTCCATCATTGAGAGCTGGACCGCGCTGTCCAGCGCCACGTTGAGGCCGACGGACTTGAAGAACACCGTGCTGAGGTGGCCGTTGATCGCCGCGCCGAAGGCCACCTCCAGCGCCACCTTCTCGTTGGTGCAGTACTCGAAGTGCAGCGGGCGCTGGTCCTCCGGAATCGACATGATCGCGTCGGCGATCTCGGGGGTCGGCGAGCCGGGATAGGTGGTCGCCACCATCACGCCCGATTCCAGCATGGCGCGGACCAGCGCGTGGTTGCCCATCATCAGGCCGGTCCACGGGTCGTGCTGCGTCAGCCTGTCAGCAAACGTGCTCATTGACGTTCCTCCGGTGTGGGCTCAAATGCCGAGGCCTGCGCGGCGTTGTCGCTCAGTAACAAACGCGGGGCGGCTCTTCTTTCGCCGCCGTGCTCCGCCGGGAGCTCCCATCGCCGCTCCTCCTACACTGCTTCTTATCGCCCGGAGCCGTTGCTTATTGTAGACCAGAAGTGAGGCCTCGCCGCCCGCTGCGGCGCAGCCGTCTGCCGATCCTGACCGGAGGGCGCCCTAACCCGCTTTGACACCGTGCAGGCGGTTAAGCGCCTTCATCAGAATCGCCACGTGCAGCATCTCCTCCTGGATGATGGCGTCCACCTTGGTCTTGTCGTCGGGGCCGACGCCCGCCTTGAGGCCCTCGTAGTAGACGATCGACTCCTTCTCGCGGCCGATCGCCACCTTGAGGATCTCGTCCAGGTCCGCGCCGCCGGTCAGCACGGCGAACGGGTCGGCGTCCATGTCGAAGACCGCCTTGCTGGCCCAGGCCCACAGGTACTGGGCGGCCAGATCGTCCGGCTCGTAGACCGATTCGCGCCTCAGGCCCTCCGCCAGTTCCTTGCGCATCGCGGCGAAGGTGCGCTCGTGCTCGTCCTCCATCGCCGCCAGGTCGGTGAGCATCAGCACCTGCTCGCGGTCGCCGACGGTATCCGCCGCGGCCCGATAGAACCTGGCGCCGTTGCGCTCGATCTGCTCGGCGATCTCGAAGATCTCGTCGATGTTGAACTGCGTCTGGTCCATTGCGCACTCCTTGGGGGTGGGCTGCAGCCTGCGTCCAGTCTACTCCTCGGCGGCCGGCGGGGTGAAGGTGCGCTGGCCCAGCTCGCGGTTCATCATGAACAGCCCGCTCTTGGCGTCGCCGATCAGGCGCAGCTCATCCAGCAGCGTCTCGGCGGTCGCTTCCTCCTCCACCTGCTCCTCGACGAACCACTGCAGCATCTGGTTGGTGGCGTGGTCCTTCAGCTCGATCGACAGATCGACCAGCCGGTGGATCAGCGCCGTGACGTGCCGCTCGTGCTCCAGGGTCTCCTCGTAGATCTCGACCACCGAGCCCCACTCCGTCTTGGGCGCGTCGATCGCCTTCAGCATCACGCGGCCGCCGCGGTCATTGACGAAGTCGTAGAACCGCATCGCGTGGGCCATCTCCTCCTGGTACTGCATGCGCATCCAGTTGGCGAAGCCGCCCAGCGCGTTGGCCTCGAACCACGCCGACATCGACAGGTACAGGTAGGCTGAGTAGATCTCAGCGTTGATCTGCTCGTTGATCGCGTCCTGCATCTTCTCGCTAATCATGCTTCCGTCCTCCACAGTCCATGTAAGTTGCAGTACTCGCGGGCCACCGTGCCGTCCGCCACCACCTGGAAGACCGCTTCCGGCGAGTCACCGGGGCTCAGGTAAGTCCGGAACACGCGATCGCCGATCAACAGCTCGATCCACTCGATGTAGTGCTCGTCCGTCATCGGATGCGCCACGCTCCCCACCGTCACCCTGGTGCTGCCGTCCACCTGCTCCACCACCGGCACGTGCTTCTCGGTCGCCGCGTCCGTGGTGTTCTCCGTCAGCAGCGTCATCGGCTGGTTACAGCAGACCAGCTGGCCCGCCGCCGCGTGCACGACTTCCACGATGTTGCCGCACAGCTGGCACTTGTATACTTGGCTCCGCTCCGTCATCCCTTAGTACCTCCCGTTGTCTATTCCCACATGGATAGTATGCCGCAGGATGGCGGATTAACGTATCGGCCGCCCAGGCGGGGCCGGCCCTGGGGTCGTGCGGGCGATCCGAAGCCTAGTTCTCGGTCATCACATTCTCGTCGTACTCGATCTCGAAGCGCAGCTTGTGCTTGGCCTCTTCCTGGGCCAGCGAGAGGAACAGCTCCACGATCGCGCCGTCCTCGGCCTGCTCGGCCAGGTCGTTGTAGAGCAGGTAGGCGCGCTTCTCCGCCTGCATCGCGATGATCAGCGCCTCCTGGTAGGTCATGTTGGGACCGGGCTCGATGTCCACCAGGTAGTCCGCGATCTTGAGGTCCTGCACCTTCTCCTCGATCGCCTTCAGTTCGCCGCCCTGCTTGACCGCCTCAATCTTGGCTTTGTGGCCCAGCTCTTCCTGGGCGAACTGCTCGAAGACCGCCTTCATCTCCGGCCGCGCCAGGTTGGCGGCCAGCTCCATGTACATGTCGTGCGCTTCCTGCTCCTTCTGGATGGCGAAGTCCAGCACGTCGTCGATCGAGTTGAAATCCTGCATCGTCGTTCCCTCACTTATTGCTTGCTATGGGGGGGCATCCCGCGCCTCGGCGGGTGGCGGCGCCACAGACGGCGCGCGCCGCAATGCAATCGCCCCGTAGGCCGTGGCGCAGATTATATCGTGTGCGAGCCTTCGCCGGCCCGCCTACTTCGTGGGCTGCCAGACATCCCAGACCTTGCCCACCAGCGCCGGTCCCGGCGTCAGCGTCGGGTCGCCCGGATTCCAGCCAGCGGGTGTCACTTCACCCGTGGCGCGCACGTGCTGGAAAGCCTTGAGCTGGCGGATGGTCTCGTCGAAGTTGCGGCCCACGGTCGGGGTCAGCACCTCCATCCCCTGGATCACGAAGTCGGGGTCGATGATGAACCGGCCGCGGATGTCGACGCCGCTGGCCTCGTCAAAGACCCCGTAGGCCGTGCCGATCGAGCCGCCGACGTCGGCGAGCATCGGGAACGGCATGCTGCCGCCCGTCATCTTGGACAGCTCGTGCTCCTCCCACATCTTGTGGACGAAGCGGCTGTCCATGCTGATCGACAGCACCTGGGTGTCGAGCTTCTTCAGCTGTTCGTACCTTACGGCGACCGCCGAAATCTCGGTCGGTCAAACGAAGGTGAAGTCGCCGGGGTAGAAGCAGACCAGCAGCCACTTCCCGCGGTAGTCCGACAGCTTCACGTTGCTGAACTCACCGTCGATGTAGGCCGTCGCCTCGAAGTCCGGGGCCTCGTATCCAACTCTCGCCAGCATCCGCCTCTCCTCCTTTACCTCGGTCGTCGCGGCGGAATCCGCCGCCGTTGCTCCGCCTCCGGCCAGTATGCCGGCCGCCGGCTTGGCACAACCATCCTTGGGCTTGTCCATACCGCCTCCTCGTAGCACCCCTAGCGCCGCCTCCGCCCGGCGGGCGACAACCGGAGTCGTCGTGCTGATACTACCATCGGATCAGCCGAATGAGAATCGTCTATCAATCCTGAACCACGAAGCCACGTCGCTGAAGGGCGAGCCCGCGCCGATCACCCCGGCTGGCAGCGCGGGCAGCGGAAGGTGCTGCGCTGCTGCTGGACGAACCGCTCGACGGGCGTGCCGCAGGCGCGGCAGGGCTGGCCCGCGCGCCCATAGACCTTCAGGTAGCGCACGTAGCCGCCGGTCCGCCCCAGCGAGTCCTGGAAGTCGGAGAAGGTGGTGCCGCAGTGCCGGATCGCGGCGGTGAGCACCCGCCGGATGGCGCGCAGCAGCCGCGCTCGTTCACCGTTGCTCAGCCCGCCCGCCGGCCGCCGCGGATCGAGCCGCGCCGCGAAGCAGATCTCGCTGGCGTAGATGTTGCCGATGCCGACCAGGCGGTCCTGGCGCAGCAGCCAGGTTTTGAGCGGCGTGGGGCTGTTCGCCAGCAGCTTCGTCAGCCGCGCCGCGTCCAGTGCAGCCGACAGCGGCTCGACGCCCGCCGGCAGCACCTCGGCCAGCGTTTCGCGCAGCGTGAGCGTGCCGAAGCGCCGCGTGTCGCGAAACACCAGCGTGCCGCGGTCCAGTGTCAGCACCGCCCGCGCCCGTCGCAACTCCGCCGGATCGCCGCGTCCCGGGTACCACAGCAGGCGGCCGGTCATCCGCAGATGCACGCAGAGCCACAGCGCCACCCGGCGCCGGCGCGGCGGGATCAGTTCCAGCACCAGCTGCTTGCCGTAGCGGCGCACCTGCGCGATGCGGCAGCCATTGAGCCGCGCCAGGCTGGCCAGCCGCAGCCTGGCGTCGCGGATCTCCACCGCGCGCAGCCGGCCGCCGGCCAGCGCCGCGTCGAGCTGGCGCGCGATCGTCTCTACTTCAGGGAGTTCCGGCAAGCCGGAGCGCTACTCCTCGTAGGGTTCGAAGTCCTCTTTGCCGACCCCGCAGACCGGGCAGACCCAGTCATCGGGAATACTCTCGAACGCCGTCCCCGGCGCAATGCCGCCATCAGGATCACCTTCTGCGGGATCATAGACGTACCCACAAGGAACACACACGTATTTCTGCATTGGCGTCCTCCTCCTGTGTCGCAATTCATCACAGCAGACCGCGGCCTTCCGGCGGCCTTGCGGCGTATAGAGTATACACGGTTTAGCTGCGACCAGGTATCAGTAACCGCCGGTGCTCAGTCCCACTTGTCGGCGTTGATGTGCTTCTCCACCTCGGCCTCCGCCAGCCGCCGGATCTCGGCGGACATCTCCTGCATCCGCCCGTACATCGCCTGGCAGGAAGGGTCGTTGGCGTCGCTGAGGCCCTGGCCCGCCAGCTCGCTGAGCTCCTTGCTCAGCCGCATCGCGCGGCGGATGTTGACGTTGAAATCGTGGCCGGGCTCGGGGGCGGGAGCCTCGGCGGCCTTGTCCGGATGGCGCAGGCGCTCCAACTCGCGCTTGAGGATGCCCAGCGTCGCCCTGAGCTTCTGCTCGTGCTCGCTGGCGTCCTTGTACAGCTTGCGAAACAGCATCCGCGTCATCTCGCGCTGGGACTGCTCCGCCGTCTGGCCGTAGAGCTTGGCGGCCGCCGTCTCCTTGGGGATGGCCCGCGCCACAATCTCAATCATCTTCTCCAGCTGTCTGATCTCTTGTCGCGACATGACTAACCCCGCTTGATCACGACGGGAAGGTGATCTTCCCGCCGTAGTGGCCCAACACCACCACCGTCGGCGCGTGCAGCACCAGCAGCACGGTGTAGGTCCAGAACCAGAAGCCCGCCGGCTCCAGGCCGTCCATCGCCAGCCAGCGCACCAGCAGCGCCGCGGCCGACAGCGCCACCAGCACGATCGAGCCGCCCCACTTGACGCGGTAGATCGGCGTCATCACCGCCGCATAGTTGTAGTACCAGCTGACGATCCCGGTCGCAATCGAGGGAATGGTGGCCAGCGCGCAGACCGCAAGGTTGGCGAAGGCGATCCACTGCAGCGTCTCATAGACGCGCTGGTTACCGGTGAACAGCAAGCTGAGGATCGCGAACACCGGCGCCACCGCGCCCAGCGCCGTCGGGAAGTGCACGGCGATGGGGTGCAGATGGTGGTCGAGGCTGAACTGCACCGGCGGGGGGATCGGCGGCGCCTCGGCCCCCGCCTCGCTCTCGACGTACAGAATGCCGACCACCGTCATGCGCTCCATCACATCGTCGTCGTGGGGCGCGGCCAGCATCGCGTCGGTCAGCTCCTCACCGGCGCTGTGCGCCCGCACGTGGACGCCGCCTCGCCACAGCTTGGAGTCCGTGACGTCGTAGACCTTGCCGCGGTAGGCCACGTAGGCCGCGCGGCCGTCCTTGCCGTCGTACTGCGCCAGTTCCTCGCGGCTGAATCGCCGCTGCCCGGTGGCTTGCTCCTGATCGGACATTGAGGGCAATTGTAGCAACTACGGGCGTCCGCGACGGATACCCTGCCCTGCCGCCACTCGCGCTACGACTCGGGCGTGCCGTCGTTGAGCCAGGCCTGCAGCATCGCCAGCTGCTCGGCGGTCAGCGATAGCCCGGAGAACACCGGCGGCATGGTGCCGGCCTGCGATCTGATGTTGCCGCGATCGCTGCCGGCCAGCGCCGCCTCGTAGGTGTCGTAGTTGACCGACGTCGGGGCTCCGCTGCGCGCGCCGCCCGTCTTGCCGCTGTCGTGGCAGTTCATGCACACCGGTGCGAAGACCTGCGGCCGTACATCGCCGTCATAGGTCACGGGCGTCGCGCGCCAGGGCGCGCCACCGCTTACCCAGTCCTGGATCATCTGCTTATCGGCCGCATCGTGGGCTGAAGGATGGTCGCCCTGAACCATGGCCAGCGTACCGGCGGCGTCAGCCTGGGCATCGACATAGTTGTCCAGAATCACGCCGTCCACCGCCGAGCCGCTGCTGTGGCAGGGCATGCAGCTGGCATTCAGGAAGGGGCCCGCGTGCTCGACGTAGTTGGTCCGGCCGGGCGCCGGGCCGTCGACGACGACCACCGCGTGATCCAGCGTCAGCTCGTTGCCGCTGTGGGTCACCACCAGGAAGTAGAAGAAGCCGCCGCCCGAGACCAGGCCGGCGCCCGTCAGGTCGTAGTCCTTCGTCGCCGCAGTGACCGGACCGTCCAGCAGCCAACGGTCGTTGGCGTAGTCGGACAGCCCCACCCAGTACTCGTTGCCCGCGCTCAGCATGCCGTTGAGAGACAGCGACACCAGCGGATCACCACCGGGCGGGAACGCGTACATCACGTAGGCCAGTCCGCCCGGGGCGGACGCGATCTCGATGGCGTCGCCCTTGTCCGTCGAGGTTCCGGAGCGCATGAAGGTCTCGCGGCCCAGGATGGTCTCCGGCACGTCAGCCGAGGCTTCGCGCAGCGTCGAGTCGTCGGCCGGCAGCGCCGGCAGTCCGGCCAACGGCGCGTCGAGCGAAGTCGCGTCGCCGGGCAGGCTGCCGGCGCCGGCGCAGCCCGCTCCATAGGCGATCAGAGCGATCAGCCCGAGCCAGCTGAGCGCGGTGCGCACCGTCAAACGCCTCAGAATGCTGTGCATAGTCGTCCTCCAGGGATCACGAGAGCTGTGTCCGCGTATTGGATTGAGTACCCCGCCGCGGGCGCCACTATTTGAGTGCGCGTCGCACTGCCCCGGCCTGCCCGGCTTGCGCCGGGCTATCCGCGTGGGTAGACTATGGCTCGGCCCGAGGACGATTCCGGGCCCCAAGGTTGGTGATCATGGCGAAAGGTCGCAGAGTCAAGCCGCAGCTGCTGAAGGGCATGCAGGACGCCTGGCCCCCGCTGGCGCGCGGCCGCCAGCGGATGCTGGCGGTGATCGCCGAGGTCTGCGAGCGCTTCGGCTTCCTGCCCTTCGACACGCCGGTGATGGAAGAGCTCGAGGTGCTGCTCGGCCCCGAGCCCACCAGGGAGCAGCTGGCCGGCGTCTTCCATTTCACCAACCATGACGGCATCGACGTCGGCCTGCGCTACGAGCTGACCGGCTCGCTGGCGCGCCTCGTCGGCCAGTACCAGTTGGAGCTGGCGCGTCCCTTCCGCCGCTATCAGGTCGGCAACGCCTATCGCTGGGACAAGCCGGAGCCCGGCCGCTTCCGCGAGTTCCTGCAGTTCGACGTCGATATCGTCGGCAGCGCCTCGGTCGCCGCCGACGCCGAGATTATCGCCGTGATCGACGCAATCCTGAAGCAGCTGGGGATCGACGGCTACCGGATCCGGCTCAGCAACCGCAAGCTGCTCAACGCGCTGGGCCAGTGGGTCGGGGCCGACCCCGACCAGGCGCGCAGCATCTACCGGGTGATCGACAAACTCGATCGCTTCGATCGTGAGCGCATCCGCCTCGAGTTGGGGCCGGGGCTCGTCGACGACAGCGGCGACCCGATCGCCGGCCTCGGGCTGAGCGCGGAGCAGATCGCCGGCATCGACCGCTTCCTCGACCTGCCCTGCGCAGGCGACAACCCGGCGACGCTGGCCGCGGCGCGCGAGCTGCTCCAGAGCAGCGAGCTGGCCCAGGAGGGGCTGGACGAACTGGCCGAGATGCTCCCCTACGCTGAGGCCTTCGGCGTCGAGCCGGCGGTCATCAGGGCAGACCTGCATCTGGCCCGCGGGCTGGGCTACTACACGGGCCCGATCTTCGAGGTGATCCTCACGGACCTGCCCGGCTTCGGCAGCATCTTCGGCGGCGGGCGCTACGACGAACTGCTGGAACGGTTCCTCGGCAGGGGCCAGGGCCTGCCGGCCACCGGCGCCAGTGTGGGGGTGGACCGCCTGCTGGCCGCGCTGGGCGAACTGGGGCGACAGGACGACACCTATGCCAGCACTCAGGTGCTGGTAACGGTGATGGACCGCGGCAGACTGGCGGACTACATCGCGATGGTGCGCGAGCTGCGGGCGGCGGGGATCAGCGCCGAGGCCTACCTGGGGGGCGGCAACCTGGCCAGGCAGCTCAAGTACGCGGACCGGCTCGGCATCCCGCTGGCGGTGATCGCCGGCGAGGACGAGTTCGCCCGCGATGAGGTCAGTGTCAAGGACCTGCAGCTGGGGCGGCGCATCGCCGCCAAGGCCGAGAGCCGCGAGGAGTGGCAGCAGCTCAAACAGCAGTCCACAGTGGCCCGCGGCGAACTGACCGGCGCCCTGACGGAGCGTCTGAAAGACGCGGAGCCGGGAGGCGACTAGGCCCGGTCCCCGAGCCTACTCCGATTCGGCGGCCAACTGGGTCTTGTAGGCGCTGCGCACGAAAGCCTGGGCCTGCTCGGTCGTCTCCACCTCGCCGGCGGCCGTGGCCTCCAGCAATGCCGCCTTGAGCTGTCCAACCAGTTCGCCCGGCTCGATCCCCAGCAGCTGCATGATCGCGTGGCCGTCCAGCAGCACCGGCGGTGCCGCGATGCGGTCACGCGCGTAGTAGTGCCCCAGGATCTCGGCGGCCGCCGCTACGTGCTTCACCCAGAGTCCGGCACTGCTCTCGCCCCGGGTAGCCGCGCAGTCCGCCAGCGCGTGCAGCACCGCCAGCGGCGTGGCCTCCCCGAGGTTGCAGATGTAGCGGTAGACCAGCCGCGGGCTGAGTGGCAGATGGTCGCTGTAGAAACCCAGCCGCAGGTGCTCGCGGACCATCAGCAGCACGAAGTCAATCTCGGCGGTGGCAAACTTCAGGCGCATCAGCAGCTGCGCCACCATCTCGGCTCCCAGCTCCTGGTGCTGGTGGAACGAAATGTGCCCGTCGGGCTGCTCCTCGCTGGTCGCGGGCTTGCCGATGTCATGCAGCAGCAGCGCCAGGCGCGTCAGCGCCCCCGCCGACGCCGCGCCGCTTACCTGCTCCGCCCAGGCGCTGTCCAGCTCCGCCCGCCAGCTCTCAAGCTCGGTCGGCAGCTGCACGCGCAGCAACTCCAGTTGCCGCAGGCACTCCAGGGTGTGCTGCCACACGTCGAGGTGGTGAAAGGCGTTCTGGGAGCAGCTGCGGGCGTCCGCCAGCTGCGGGAACAGCTGCCACAGCACGCCATCCTCGCCGCACCACGCCAGCGTCTCAGGGACACCCTCCGCCGCGCCGAACCAGCGCACCAGCTCCTCGTGCACTCGCTCCGCCACGCAGTCGCCAATCAGTGGCGCCAATTCCCGCCAGGCCCGGCGCGTTTCGTCGTCCGGCTTGAGGCCACGCGTCGCTGCCAGCCGGTAGCCGCGCAGGATTCTGAGCGGATCCTCGACCAGGTTATCGCGGGCGACCATCCTGAGCCGCCGCTCGTCCATGTCGAGCAGCCCGTCCGGGTGGACCAGAATCTCCTCCTCGCCCAGGTCCGCCCCCAGTCGCGAGACCAGCACGGCGAAGGTGTTGATCGAGTAGTCCCGCCGCCCAAGGTCGGCCATCAGGCCGCCGGCATGCAGCGGCGAGATGTCGATGAGATAGTCGTCGACCACCACGCGGTAGCTGGCGAAGCGGTGATTGAGCGTGAAGGGCCGCACGCCGAGCTTGGCCTCGATCAGGCCCAGCAACGCCTCCAGCGGCGCGGGGGCCGCCAGGTCGATGTCGCGGGTGGGCCGCCCCCAGTAGGTGTCGCGCAGGTAGCCGCCGACGAGGAACAAGTCCGGAATGTCCCGGAGCCGCGCCAGCACCTCCGGCGGGTTTCTCAAGGCGGCAACTAGCTGCTCCAGCCCCACTGCTCGATGTTATAGCACGCAGCAGCGGGCCGCGCAGGGGGATGCTCGGCGCACCCTGTCCTACAATGCCTGGGTGCCCGTCATTCTGAAGCTGATCCCGCGCCGCCGCAAGACCTGGGTCGAACTGGTACCCGACCAGGGCGACAGCATCCGCCTGCCCCTGGAGCAACTGCCGGCGGCACTGACGGCCGGCAGCAGCATCGACCCGGCGCAGTGGGAGGCACTGTGTACGGCGGCCGGCTACTGGAGCCTGCTCGATCGCGCGCTGCGGCTGCTGGGGCGCCGCGAGCACTTCACCGCGGAACTGAGGCGCAAGCTGCAGCGCTACACCTTCGACCGCGATCTGGTGCAGCGCGTGCTGGCGGAGTGCCAGCATCGGGGCTACCTCGACGACGAGCGCGCCGCCGGCATCGTCGTCCAGCAGCTGGTGGCCCGCGGCGGCCTGGGCCGCGCCCGCCTGCGGTACGAACTGCAGCGCCGCGGCTGCCGAACCGCGCTGGCGCGCCAGGCGATCGCGGAGCACGCCGCCGACCTTGATGAACGGGTTGAAGTGGAGCGGTTGCTCAGCGGCCGGCGGCGGCAGCTTGCCTCGCGCGCCCGGCGGCTGCGCGCCAAGCAGGCCAGCAGCGGCAAGCCCGCGGCCGGCGACTTCGAGTTGCGGCGCCAGCTCGGCGCGGCGATTCTCAGCTACCTGGCCGGGCGAGGCTTCAGCTCGGAGATCGCCCGTCGCGCCGCCAGCGGGCTGGCCCAGGAACTGGTCAGCGAAACGGAGGCGCCGCCACCAGCGGAGCCCGCCCCCGATCAGCCGGCGGACTAGTCGGCCAGGCCTTCCAGCTCCGCTCTGAACTGGGCGGCCACCCGCTCGACCTCCTCCGCGTCGAGGCCGTGGACGGCGATCCTGACCGTCCAGCCGCCGTCCTTGAGCTGCGGGTAGCTGCCGAAGTGCACGCCGGGATGAGCCTCGGCATAGCGCTGCATGGTAGCCGCGAACAGCGACTCGCGCGCTGGCGACTGGAAGCGGACGAAGTGCTCCGGCCGGCCCTGGAACCGTTCGGCGACGGCCGCCCACATCGCCTGCATCACCGCCGGCACGCCCGGAAAGACGTAGACGTTCTCCAGCTTGAATCCCGGGGCGTTGACCCCCTCTCCCCACAGCAGCTCGCAGCCGACGGGCAGCCGCCACATCTCGCGCTGGCCCGGGTTGAGCGTCAGGCCCCGCTCTCGCTCGAAGCGCGCCAGCCGCTCCTCGTCGATTGAGATCTCTACCTCAAAGGCGGCGGCCACGGCGGCCCGCGTCAGGTCGTCGGGCGTCGGGCCGATCCCGCCGCAGCACAACACGTAGTGATGGGTGTCGGCCAGCAGGCGCACCCAGGCCGCGATCGTCTCCAGGTCGTCGGGCACCGTCGCGGCCAGATCCACCGCTACGCCGCGACGCGTCAGCTCGCCGCCCAGAAAGGCCTTGTTGGTGTCCAGCGTGTCGCCGCGCAGGACTTCGTCGCCGATCGTGAGGATCGCCGCGCTGGGAACCTTTTCCGCCATGACCGGTACAATAACATGGGATGGGCTACAAGCTCCTGATTGCGCTGATCTGGCTTGCCGTGCCGGTCACCGGATACTTCCTGGCGCGCCAGGACTACGAGGGCTACCTGACGTCGAGCCGCATCCAGCGCGTCGACTGCGAGGCACGGGTGGAGGTGCTGCGCCGCTACAGCCGGCTGATGTCGATGCGGGCCTCGCAGATTCCCGGCATCGTCGACGCCGGAACCCGCTCGGCCTGGCAGCAGCAGTGGAACATCGTGCAACGCGGCATGGAGGACGAGCAGCGGGGACTGCGGCTCAGCGAGCCGATCCACTACCCCCAGACTGACGCCCAGCTGCTGACGCTGGAGCAGCAGCTGACCAGCCAGGAAAGCGCCATCGAGCGCGCCGCCCGGGAGCGGGACGCCTACATCAAGGCCGGCGGCGGCCTCGAGGAACTGGCGATCGAGCTCGAGCGAGCCCGCGGCGTCGCCGAGTACTACCGCTCGATCGGCGCGTTCGGCATCTACCAGCTGATTCGCGACGATATCCGCAGCTGGGAGCAGGACTACGAGCGGCGCCTCATGGAACGAAACGCGCGCGCCCGGGCCACCGAGAGCGCCCTCGATGAGGCGACCCAGCTGCGCGACACAATCCAGCGGGGCGTCAGCGGGATCGACACCTATCTCGACGCCGACCAGCAGCTTACCTACCAGGCTGAGTTACAGGCGCGCCTGGCGCGCTTCGATCTGCGCGCCGCGCTGGAGGAACTGATCGGCCTCGACCGCGGCTAGCCCTCGGGCTCGTCGCCACCCGCCTGCTGCTGCTGTGGCTGGTCCTCCGGTTCGTCGAGCACCAGGCCCGCGAACTCCGGCGTGCTGAGGATCTCGTCGCGCAGCTTGGGATCGATGGCGATCGCGCCGCGCAGCTTCTCGCGGGCGGTGTCGATGTCGCGCATCATGACGTAGGCCAGCGCCTGGTCGACCATGAACCGCGGGTTGCCGCGATACTTGGCGAGGGCTTCGTTGAAAACCTCCAGCGCCTTCTCGTACTCCTTCTGCTTCGTGATGCAGATGCCCTTGAAATGCCAGGCCTGCCAGTTCTCGTCATCCAGCCGGATCACGTTGTCGAAGTGGTCGACGGCCTTGGCATACTGCTCCAGCTCGCCCAGCAACTGGCCGCGCAGGTAGAAGGCCTTGTGATGGTTCGAGTCCAGCTTGATCGCCTCGGCCAACGCGTCGGCGGCTGCCAGCTGGTCGCCCAGGCCGTCCTGGGCCAGCCCCCGCTGGTAATGAACCTCGGCGTTCTCCTTGTCGTAGCGCATCAGGTACTCGATGCACTCCAGGGCCTCCTGGTAGCGCCGCAGCCGATTGAGGCAGATCGTCTTCTGCAGCCAGGTGGCGAGGTGAGTGCGCTCCACGTCCAGCGCGTGGTCGTAGGCCGCGACCGCCGCCGTGTAGTAGCGCTGCTTGTCCGCCAGTTCCTCGGCGGCCTCACCCAGCCGGCGGTTGGCCTCACCGAGCTCGAACCAGCCGCGCAGGTCCTGCTCGTTGCGGTTGAGGAAGCGCGTCAGGAACTCGATCTCGCCGGCGTACTGCTTCATCTCGCCCATCAGCAGCGCCTTGCGGTACCAGACCATGTCGTAGTCATCGTTGAGCGACAGCGACTTGTCGAACGCTTCCATCGCGCCCTGCTTGTCGCCCTGCTTGTAGAGGATCAGCGCCTTGTTGTACCAGACCCGGGCGTCGTCGGGATGCAGGGCGAGGTACTTCTCGGTGTAGGCCATCGCGTCGCCGAGGCGGTCGATGCCGTACAGCGCCAGTCCGTAATTGGCCCAGGCCTCGGGATCCTCCGGCTGCGCCGCCAGGTACTCCTCGTAGCTCTCCACCGAGCCCTCGTACTGGCTGGTCATCACCTCGGAGATGCCCCGCGATTTAAAGGACTCGTCATCGTCCTGGTTCAGCGCGATGCAGGTGTCGAACCGGCCGAAAGCCTGGGTGTCCTGGCCGAGCTTGCCCAGCAGCACGCCCTCGTTGTAGAGCGCCTCGAAGAACCGGGGGCTGTTCTCGCGCGCCCGCTGGAAGCAGCGGATCGCCCGGAGCGGCTCACCGTCCCGATGGTGGCAAAGGCCCAGGTTGTACCAGGACAGCTGATTGCCGCCGGCGACCGCCGTCGCCGACTCGTAGGACCGCCGCTCCTGCTCGTTCTGCCCCAGCTGGGCCGCCGCCAGTCCGCGGTTGTACCAGATGTAGTCCAGATCGCCCTTCAGCTCCAGCACCTGGTCGTACATCGCGATCTCCTGGGCGGGTTGCCCCAGGTGGTGGTAGCACATCGCCTTGGCCACGTAGGTGCCGAAGTTCTTGGGGTTGTGGGCCAGCGCCTGGTCGAAGCTGGCGATCGCCTCCTCGTAGCGGCCGGTCCGGTACTGCGCCCAGCCGAGTCCCCAGTGGACCATCTCGTTGTCCGGGAAGCGCGTTGAGACGTCCTTGAGCTTGACCTCGGCATCGGCGTAGTTCTCGTGCTTGAGGTCGTTGAAGCAGTGATTGATCAGCTTGCGCTCGGCCTCATGGGCCGCCCGATCCTTCTCTTCCTTCTTGCGGAACATGCCGGAGCTGTCCTGCTTCCAGGTCTCCAGGATGGTGTTGTAGTCCCGCACCAGGAAGCCCTCGTCGAGCAGGTCGCGGTGCGCCAGACCGGCCAGCTCCGGCACCACGATCTCCTGTGCGCCCCGCAGGCTGCCGTAGCCCATCTTGTTGAAGCGCACGAAGGCCACCGCCAGCTCCTCCTCGATGCTGGTCAGGTCCAGTCCGCGGGCCAGGTGCTCGAAGAAGAAGTCCGCGTCGTCGGCCTCGAAGATCCGGAAGTCCTTGCCCTTGTCCAGGCCGATCGCCATCAGGTCGGTGATCGACTCCGGGATGTGCTTGGTGTTGCCCTGATACGCCCAGTACAAGCCGCCGTTGAGCACGTCGGGATGGTCGTGGACGATCTCCATCAGCATGTTCATCACGGAGTACTCGCTGCCCGAGTAGCCGATCACCACCAGGCCGACGTTGGACATCGACTGCACCAGGAAGTCCTTGAGGTCGTCGTTGTGCTTGGCCATCCCCTCGCGCAGGTAGCGGACGTCGTAGCGGTCCAGATCACCGTGGATCTTGACCACGTAGCGGTGCTCGGTGTCCTTGACCTCGCGCAGCTGGTCCGGGCCCTTGATGGTGATGCAGTTGACGCCGCGCAGCCAGTAGAAGGCGTCCTCGGTCAGGGTGTCCCAGTTGGTGCTGTAGCAGCGGTTGTTGAACTTCTCTTCCTTGACCCCGATCGCGTACATCAGCTGGGCCGGACAGGGGAACTTGCCCCGCATGTAGCGCTTGAACAGCTCGGTGCGCAGGTAGACCGACGGGTACTCCTTCTCCAGCGCCGAGATGTAGGCGAAGTTAGGGTTGAACCACTTCTCGCGGGACACCCACTCCTTAAGGTCCTCGGCCTCCAACTGGCCCCGCTTGGCCGGATTGGTCTTCTCGAAGACCTTGACGATGATCTCATCGATGATCGCCTGGGACAAGGGCACCCCCGCCGAGGCCGAGACACCGGCCCCGAAGAAGAACTGGAACTTGCCCGGCTGCGCCAGGATCTTCTCGATGATCTCGTCCTGGCTGACGATCGCCTCGTTGAGCACGTCCTTGCGGTCGCGCGTTTCGACCTTGATGCGCCGACGGATCGACATCGAAGAACCCCTCGTGTTGACCTGAGATACCTTACTATGCGGGAAGCTCGGAGATTATAACAAACACCTCCCCGCCGCACCCTTATAATCTGGCAGTGCGCATCATCGCCGGACAACTGCGGGGCCGCGAGGTCCGGGCGCCGCGCGGCAGCCGGGTCCGCCCCGCGACCGGGCTGGTCCGCGAGATGGCGATGAGCCTGCTGGGCGACCGCCTGACCGCCGCGCCATTCCTGGATCTCTGCGCGGGCACCGGCCTGGTGGGCTTCGAGGCGCTAAGCCGCGGCGCGCCCTGCGCCGTGTTCGTCGAGGCCGACAGCCGCCACGCCGGCCAGCTGCGCCGCACCGCCCGCGAGCTGGGGGTCGCCGAGCGCTCGACGGTGCTGAAGCTGGACGTCCGGCGCTGCTTTCGGGCCATCCGCAAGGTGCTGGGCTCCGAGCGCCCGGCCTGCGCCTTCCTCGACCCGCCCTTCATCGAGGGCATGGCCGAGGAGCTGCTGACCTGCTGCGGCCGCGAGTCGGCCGTGCTGGCGCCCGACGGGCTGCTGATCGTCCGCGCCCCCGGACGGCTGCCGGTGGAGGTGGCGGGCCTCCGGTTCCGCGATCACCGCCGGGCCGGCCAGTCCTGGCTGGGCGTCTATCAGCCGGCGGCCCCGCCGGATACGGGGAGGCGCGGTGCTGGTCGGTGAGCTCAAGGTGCCGGAGCAGATCGCCGTCTGGGAGGGCCGGATGTCGCTGGCCGAGTATCAGCTGGCGGAGCCCGACCCGCAGCTGATCGCCCGTACCGATGCGCCGCGCAGCCGGCTGGAGAAGGCGCTGGACCTGGGCTGCGGCTGGGGCCGCCACCTGGTCTATCTCGCCCGCCAGGGCTGGCAGGTCACCGGCCTGGACTGGGCCAGGTCGGCCGTCAGCCACGCCCGGGAGGCCCTGGCCGAGCTGAGCCTGCCGGGGCGGGTGATCAAGGGCGATCTGCGCCGGCCGCCCTTCGATGACTCGCAGTTCCAGCTGGTGGTCGCCACCGACGTGCTGCAGCACGGCCGGCGGGCGGACTTCCGGCGCGCCATGCAGCAGCTCAAGCGCGTCCTGCGCATCGGCGGCCAGGCGATCATCAGCGTGCCGACGGTCAACAACGCCCCGCCGAGCTTCGCCGGCATCTGGATCGAGCCCGACACGGTGGTGATGAGCGGCGGCGTCGAGGCCGGGCTGCCCCACCACTTCTTCACCGCGGGCGAAGTCCGCGAGCTGACGCGGATGTTCCGCGCCGTCGAGATCGATACCGTGGTCGAGCCGCTGCCGCCGGGCGTCGAGCCGCTGCACGACGAGCACCTCAACGAATGGCTGTGGATCACACTGACCGGCTGAGGGCGCCGCCCCCGATCGCCCGCGGCGTTGGTATAATCGCCTGCCGCGGAGAGGTGACCGAGCGGTTTAAGGTGCACGCCTGGAAAGCGTGTGTGCGGTAACACGTACCGCGGGTTCGAATCCCGCCCTCTCCGCGCCGATTCAGCCTTCAGGCCTCAGTCCCACCTGCGGCGGGATCAGGATTCAGCCCCGGCGCCGGCCGGGGGACCTGGCTCCTTCGCTGCCGCCTCCGCCAGCGCCTCCACCTCGCCGGGCTTGATCGCGCCGATCCGCCGCAGCTCGGCGTCGATCTCCGGCGTGCGC
>CAZSSB010000043.1:0-17022 GCA_964609245.1 uncultured Planctomycetales bacterium
CGCCAGGGGACGGACATGCTGACCATCACCGTCTCCGGTTCCTCCGAGCCGCCGGAGGCATGCGCCTGGTGCACGCCGAATCAGGGCTGGGCGCCGCTGACGGTCTGCTTCAGCCCCTTTGGCTCGGTCGATCCCGACGGCGAGATCACAACGTTTGAATGGGACCTGGACGGCGACGGGCTGTTTGAGACAAACGCGACCGCGAGTGACGGCTACGCGGAACACACCTACGCCGCCGCCGGGCAGTATGAAGTGAGCCTGCGCTGCATCGATGACACCGGCGTCAGCGCCGTCGCCGAAGTGACGGTCAGCGTGCGCGATCCGGCAGAGAGCACGGTGGACTACTGGGCCGTCTTCGCCGACGACGCAGTGCGCCGCGTCGACTTCAGCGTCAGCCAGCAGAACTGGGACCTGATGTGGGTGGACGTCGACGCCGAGGTCGAGGTCGAGGCCGACGCCGTCGTGTTCGGCACCAGCCTGCCCAGCATCGGGCTCAGGATGAAGGGCAACAGCTCGCTAACCAATCCCAGCCGAAAGAAGCCCTGGAAGATCGACCCCAACGAGTTCGTCGAGGAGCAGGAGTACGAGAACCTCAAGATGCTGATCTTCAACAACGGTTTCAAGGATCCCTCGCTGGCGCGTGAGGTGCTGGCCTACGAGATGATGAGCTTCGCCGGCGTGCCCGCCAGCCACACCTGCATGGTCGAGATCTGGATCAGCATTGAGCAGGCCCCGCCGGAGTTCTGGGGCGTCTACACCATGGTGGAGCGCGTCGACGAGAAGTACATCTTCAACCGCTTCGGCAACAAGGGCGGCAACCTCTACAAGGGCACGCGCCAGGCCGACCTCAGCTACCGCGGCGACGACATCGCGGCCTATCCGGTCTACGACGGCGAGCCCTGCTACGCCAAGAAGACCAACGAGGAGGAAGCCGACTACAGCGACATCCTGGAGCTGCTGCGCGTGCTTAACACCGCGCCGGACGAGACCTTCGCCCAGGACATCGAAGCGGTGCTGAACGTCGACGGCTACCTGCGCTATCTGGCGGCCACCCTGCTGCACGGCAACCTCGACGTGCACATGTACATGGACCAGAACTTCTACCTGTACTGCAACGAGGCCACCGGCCGCTTCGAGTGGATCCCCTGGGACCTAAACGAGTCCTGGGGCCAGTTCGGCGACCGGACCGCCAATGAGACCCACGCGCTGTACGACCTGATGGGCGGCGTCGGCGGACCGGGCCTGCCATACAACGTGCTGTTCGACCGCGTGCTGGCCGTGCCCGAGTATCGCCGGGCCCTGGCCGCCTACTACGACCTGCTGCTGCGCTATCACTTCGATGCGGACGCCATCGCCGCCGAGGCGCGGGCGGTGCACGACCTGGTCGAGAGCTACGTCAAGCAGGGCGACAAGATGTACACGGGCGTGGGCGCGATGTACGACTATACCGACTTCGACCTCAACTGGGACCAGGACGTCACGGGCAACCCCGGCCCCGGCGCGTTCGCCTTCGGCATCGGGCCATTCACCCGGACGCGCTACGACTACGCGCTGGCGCATCTGCTGGCGGACCTGTAGCCCGCGAGAGCCCCACACGCCGTATTCCCGACCGGAGGTGCTATACTCGGCCAAAGGGAGGTGGCCTATGCGCTGGCTTACACTCGCCGCCGTTGTGCTGCTCGCGGTGCTGGTCGGCTGCGATGCGCGCGAGGAGCTGCCCACCATCGAGGAGACGCTGCCACCGGGGTACGAGGAGAAGCCCGTTCCCCATGACTTCGTCCGGGAGCTGCGGCGTGAGGCGGCTCAGGACGTGGGGTGGATCCGCTGCATCGACTGCGACCTTGACTGGTCGGGGCTCAATGATCACATTGCCGCGGCGCTCAAGCCGCGCGGCTACACCGACAAGTCGGACGTCTGGGCGCCCGTCATGGCCCGGGAGTCCGGCCTGGGTGAAGCGGAGTGCCGGCGGTTGTTCAGCTTCCATTCGTCGCGCAGCGGCTGGGCACATGTAATGGTCCTGGACATCGCCTACCTGCAGTCCATGGCCAAGGTTTCGCTGGACACCACGGGTGACTTCATCATCACCGTCGGCTACGATCACCTCAGCGCATACAAGTAAGGACCCGGCCAGGTGCCGCCTTGAGGCACCGACGCTGTCACACCGGCGAACACCGCGCGCCGCACCGCCGTCTACAATCCAGCGATGCAGGTTCCAGGGCAATAGCCAACCAGACAATCCCGGAGGAGGGGTTTGTTATGTCCACTTCCAGGCGGATACTCCAGATCACCATCAGCGGGGCGCTGCTGGCGGTGCTGACGATCAGCTACGCGGGCGCGCAGCGCGCGGTGATTCCCGAACCGGTGCCCCCGCATCCCGTGATCCAGCGCGATCTGACGCTGCTCAGCATGCGGGTCGACATCAACATCGACGGCGCCACGGCGCGCACCACCCTGCGCCAGACGCTGAGAAACGACGGCCACGGCATGGCCGAGGGGCGCTATCTGCTGCCGCTGCCGCCCGGCGCGACGGTCAGCGACTTCGCGCTGGTCGACGGCGACAACCGGCTGACCGGCGAGGTGCTGGACGCCGGCGAGGCGCGGCGGATCTACCAGGAGATCGTGCGCACCATGCGCGATCCCGGCCTGCTGGAGTACCAGGACCACAACACCTTCAGCGTCTCGGTCTTCCCGTTCAACCCCGGCGACGAGCGCACGGTGGAGGTCACCTTCGCCCAGACGCTCACGGGCACCGGCGACATGCAGAGCTACTACCTGCCGCTCAAGTGGGCGGGCTGGAGCCGCTGCCGCGACGTCAGTTTCGTGCTCGACTACGAGATCGACAGCCAGTACGAGCTGGGCACCATCTCCAGCCCGACGCACGGCATCTCGGTCAATCGCGACGGCGACTACAGCGCGCATGGCAGCTGCGAGGAAACGCTGGACGACTTCGCCAGCGACTTCGCGCTGCATATCGGTCGGCGCACGGCCGAGTTCGCCGCCAGCCTGATGTGCTTTCCGGGCGAGGACGGCGAGGACGGCTACTTCCTGCTTAGCCTGCTGGCGGCGCTGCCCGAGGACGACGAGTACGTGCCCAAGGACGTGCTGTTCATCTTCGACAAGAGCGGCTCGATGGCGGGCGAGAAGATCGAGCAGGCTAAGGGCGGGCTGCGCTTCGTCGTGGACCGCCTCAAGCGCGAGGACCGCTTCGGCTTGGTCTACTACGACGACGTGATCTACACGCTGTGGGACGAACTGCGCCAGGCGACGGATGACAACGTGCGCGAGGCGCGGCGCAACGTCGACGAGCTGACCGACGGCGGCAGCACGGACATCGACTCGGCGCTGAGGACCGGGGCCGAGATCATGGGATCGAGCGAGCGGCCGCAGTACGTGGTGTTCCTGACCGACGGGCTGCCGACCGCCGGCGAGTGCGACATCGACAATATCGTAGGCAACGCCAAAGACGCCTTTGACGGGGACGTCAAGGTGTTCGTCTTCGGCGTCGGCAACGACGTCAACACCACGCTGCTGGACTCCCTGAGCTACAACCACCACGGCAGCGCCACCTACGTGGGGCCCAGCGAGGACATCGAGGCCAAGGTCAGCGAGTTCTACGCCAAGATGAGCAGCCCGGCGCTGATCGACGTCGCGCTGGAGTTTGACGGGCTGCGCACCCGTGACATCATGCCGCGCGAGCTGCCCGACCTGTTCCACAACCATGAGATTCACATCAGCGGCCGCTTCCGCGGCACGCCGAATCGCAGTGTGCACGTCACCCTGCTGGGCGACACCCAGGACGGCCGCCAGAAGTTCATGACCGACGTCGATACCAATCTGTCGACGGCCAACCACACCATCCCGCGGCTGTGGGCAACGCGCAAGGTCAGCTACCTGCTGGACCAGATCCGCCTGCTGGGCGACGACCCCGAGCTGCTGGATGAGGTCGACAAGCTGGCGATGCGCTTCGGCATCGTCACACCCTATACCAGCTACCTGATCACCGAGCCCGACATGTACTTCGATGACGTCCAACGGTCGATGACGCTCGGGGTCGAACTGGAGGAGGCCCGGGAGGATCAGAGCGGCGCGATGGCCGTCGGCCGCAGCAGGCTGAACCAGGCCAACCAGGCCGCTGACGCCGCCGCGGCGCCGCAGTCCGCGGGCAAGGCCGCCGGCGGAGGCGCGGGCTACCGCGACGAGATCTCCTACAACGTCAACACGGACTACTACGAGGCTCAGCGCCGCAGCGGCAGCGCCGACCCGTACACCACCGTCAACTACGTCAACAACCAGACCTTCGTCCAGCAGACACGCGACGCGGGCGGCCAGCAGTGGACGGACGCGCGCTACGATGCCGATCGCCAGGACGTGATCCAGGTGACTTCCTACGGCGACGTCTACTTCCAGCTGCTCGACGAGTACCCCGAGCTCGGCGAGTACCTCAGCCAGGGCGAGCAGGTCACGCTGGTGCTCAGCGACGACCTGGCGCTGCAGACGGTCAGCGAGGAAGTGAGCAATACCAGCGCCGAGGTGGAGCAGCTGCGCGAGGCGCTGGGCGAGGGCGACTACCTCGCGGACGGCGGCGACAGGACGATCCTGGCCGGACCGTTCAGCTACTTCCCGCCAGCGGACAACGGCGGCCTGACGCCGGTGGCTCCGGCAGCGACGGTGCCGCTGAGCGCCCAGCATCCGCGACGCGACATGGCGCTCAGGATCGCCCTGCTGGTCGCGGCCATCGCCGCGCTGGCGGGCACCATCGGCATCCTGGGGCTCAGGTGGGCGCACCGGCTCGAACATCCGCGCCCGCCGGTCAGTCCCAGCAGTGCCGTGTAAATGCATCGCGCGGAGGGAATCCAGACCTTCGCAGTTGGAACAGCCGGACGCGCAAGCCGGGGCCTCTCTGGGGTCCCGGCTTCTGTTTGCGGCAGTCCCGCCGGGCCAAGATGGGTAGCAATGCCGCGGCGGTGGGTACAATCTCTGGTGATGCGCCAACTGATAGCTATCGCGCTGCTTGCGCCGCTGCTGCTGGCGGGCTGCCCGGCGCCCGAGGAAGCGCCGCCCTCCGAGTCCGCCGCGGCCACGCCGGCGGGCGATCTGGCACCCGCAGATGCAGCTGCCCCCGCCGATGAAGCAGCCCCGGCGGAGGCTGAAGCGGATCCATCTGAGCCGCCCGCCGAGGTGGGCTCGCCCCGCCAGCTGATCCTGATCTACAGCGGCGACACCCTGGCCCGGGCCGAGGCGAACCTGGATGTCAGCCCGCCCGAAGGCGGGCTTTGCGCCCTGGCGGCGACGATCGTCGACTACCAGGGCCGGATCGCCGAGTACAACCGTCGGCGCGTGGTGAACGCGGGCGGCGACCCGACGGGCCTGGGCGTCGACCACGAGCGTTCGCTGCTCGGCGAGTACCCCTACATGCTGCTGGACTACGGCGGCTGGGGGCGGCCCAACGATTTCGCGGGCGCGCCCTACGTGGAGCTGTACCTGGCGATGTTTCAGGCGCTGGCCTACACCGCCGTCGGCGACAAGCTCTATCAGCGCCTGCAGCCCGAGCGCTGGGAGGCCTACCGGAGCCGGGCGCCGGAGGACTTCCGGCTGCTGGTCAGCGCGGGCGAGCCGCGCAGCGAGGCGCTGCCGACGGTTCAGATCGTCACGCGGGAGGTCTACGGCAAGCGCTGGGGGATCGTCAGCGTCCCGCTGCCGCCGCCCGATGATCCGGACCCCCACGCGCGCAGCTGGCAGTACGTCGGCGAGGCCGCGGCGCTGCTTGAGGAGCACGGGTGCGACTACAGCGTGCTGCTGATGAGCGAGGCGCCGAGCGGACTCTACCGGACGCTGGCCGAGGAGGCGCTGGACACCGGCCTCAGATTCACCGTGGTGATCGGCGCGCCGCTCGGACTGGCCGCCGACGACGGATACTACGGGACCGTCGAATCCGGCGGAAGTACGGTGCTGCTGCCGGAGCTGACCGGCGGCGGGCGCCAGATCGGGGTCTGCCACCTCTACTTCAGCGAGCTGGGCGACCGGCCCGAGATGTACTACTTCAGCCTCAAGCCGTGCATCGACGACGTCCAGCAGCCCTGGCCCTTCCGGCCGCAGGTGGCCGCGGCGGTGGCGGAGCACGACCAGCTGGTCGCCGACTGGATGGGTACCTAGCCGGCGGCGATGCTGCTAAAATCGCTGGGCGATGGAGCAGGACGAGCTTTCTCCCGAGCATGCGGAGCAGCAGCTTCACCCGGCGCGCGACGCCGACGAGCCGCCGGAGGATTCCGCGCCCGAACTGGTGCCAAGCGAGCTGACGGCCGCCGAGCAGGGCGCGCTGCTGACGGCGCTGCTGTTCAGCGCGGGCGAGGTACTCAGCGCCCCGCGGCTGGCGGAGTATTTCAACGTCGATCCGGCGGAGCTGGACGTACTGGCCGCCGAGGCCGCCGGCCGGCTGAGGCCGCTGGGGCTCGACATCCTGCAGGCGGCGGGGGGGCTCAGGCTGGTGACCGCCTCGCAGTGGGACGCCCAGCTGAGCGGCTTCCACCGCAGCGTGCGCAAAGGCCGCCTCAGCAAGAGCGCGCTGGAGATCCTGGCGGTGGTCGCCTACGAGCAGCCGGTGACGCGCTCGCGGATCGACGAGCTGCGGCAGGTCAGCAGCGAGAGCACGCTGAGAACGCTGCTCGACAAGCGGCTGATCACGGTAGCGGGCCGCGCCGAGACGCCCGGCCGGCCGTTCCTCTACCGCACCACGGACACGTTCCTCGAGACCTTCGGCCTGCTGGCGCTCAGCGATCTGCCGCCCAGGCCCGCCAGCTTCGCGGCCGCTGAGAGCCTCAGCATCGGCCGCCCGGACGATCAGGAGCCGGCCAGCCTCGACGACCTGCCGGGCTTTGACGCGGACGACCTGGCCACCGGCGAACTGGAGGATTAGCTTCGGCACTCAGCACGATTCGTAGAGACTGGACCCCGCGCCGGCCCCCGGAGCGCGGACGCCTCGTCCGCATCCCCGGTAGCCCCTCCTGCGGCGGGGCTTCAGCCCCGCGGTTGCCCGGTAGGCCGGACTTCAGTCCGGCGATTCAATGGTCGGCGGGTTGAAACCCGCCGCTACCGGTGTGATGGTAGGCGGGGTTTCAACCCCGCGATTCAGATGTCAGGGGGCTCAGCCCCGCCCGAAGTGTCTCCCCGGAACAGCGGCACAAGTGTGTACACACTGCCCTCAGAACGGCGTTAGACTTTGATGTCACGGGTCTGTCGGTTATGGGAGGTCGGCATGACTGCAATCAGCCGGATCGCGGCCGGGGGGCTTGCAGCGCTGGTGCTCATCGCGCTCGCGGCCTGCGGCGGCAGTGCGGATGGCCTCAGGCCGGTAGCGCTGCCTGATGACGGCGCGTCCGCCGGATCGGCTGCACTTGAGGATACGCGGGCCGGGTTCGCGCTCAGCGTCTCGCCGGACAGCTTCCTCGGGGCTAAGCCGGCCGGCGACTTCACGCTCAGCGTCAGCAGCGCTGGCGATGAACTGGTCGCCACAGTCAAGGTCGCGGGCGCAGAGAGCCTGCGCGCGCTGTACTGCGAGCTTGCCTATGACGCATCGCGGTACACGCCGCTGAGCGTGGAGCATCTACCGATGAGCGCGGATGGCGGCGAGATGCACGCCGATGACATGCTCACGCTGAGCGTGCTCGAGCGGCCGGGCACTGTGCACCTCGGCCAGATCAAGGTTGACTCACTCGGCGGGATCAGCGGCGCTGCCGAGCTGGCTACGGTCCGGTTTGCCCAGCAGCCGTTCCGCGGTTGCGAGTCGCGACAGGTCAGCAGCGCGATGGGCACTGAGCTGATCCGCCCGGAGCCGTACATGGACATCACCGGCAAGACACTGCGCTGGACGCACTACTACCCCGGCGACTACAACCAGGACGGCCTGGTGACAGTCAGCGATCTGACCACACTGGCGATCTACTTCGCCGACGAATGGCCCTATCACGTGAGCCGCGATATCCGGCGTGTGCTGGACGGCAACCACGACGGCAAGATCACCGTCAGCGATATCACCCCGATCGGCCAGCACTTCGAGACGGGCGCCAGCGAGTACCTGATGTTCGCCAGCGCCGATCTGTCGGCCGACTACCCCACGGGCAACACGGACCCGTCGTCGCTGGGACCTGTCGCCTCGTTCAGCTTCGCCGATCACGTGGAGGGCAACTCGATGTACCACCAGGTGGAGTTCGAGGGCGCGCTGCCCAGTCCGGTCAGCGGGCAGTACTACTGGGTGCGGCCTGCGCATAACGGGCTGGAAGGCACGCCGAGCCTGCCGCTGCTCTATGAGGAGGGACTGGCGGCGCAGTTTCCTGTCACGCTCCGTGAGCGCACATCCTATCGCGGCGGCACCACCGGTTTCAGTTACGCCGTCGCCCGGGACACGGAGTATCTGTACCTCGACCTGGGGCTCAAGGACGCGCAGAGCCTGCATCTGCTGTACGCGACGCTGGAGTACGATCCTGACCGCTATCGCATTCGGCTCGACCGCTCAGCAGGCGATGGCCAGATGTACAGCCCGCTGTGCTGGGAGCAGGGATCATCCCTGCTGCTGAGTGCCATGTCGTCAAAGCAGCCCGATACAGATGCGGGGTTCGCGGGCAGCACGGCGCTATTCGAATACACCATTCGCCCTGCTCAGACCGGTGAGGATCCGCCCGCCGCCCCCGCAGAGCGGATTCCCGCGGGTAACAGCCCTTATTGCGCCCTGGCCTATGCTGGTATGGTCTTCCACCAGGCGAGCGGCAGGTTGCAGTGGCTGTACAACGTTGCGGGGGACTACGATCAGAACGGCGTAGTGCTGCCCGAAGATCTTCAGATGCTGCTTAGGTACTTCGGCGATTCGGTCGCTGAGCATCAGTATCCGGAACTGGTGTTCTTCGTGGACGGTAATCACGACGGGTATCTGGGTAGCAGCGATATGACAGTCATACCAGCTGTCTGGCCTGACGCCGCGGATGGCTACAACGTCTACGCCACGCTGGATCCCGAGCAGGCGCCGCCGGTGCTGGAGGACCAGAACTACACGGAGCCGCCCACGCTGGAGCCGATCGGCTTCGTCAGCCTTGCGGAAGCCGAGGGCGACTGGGCGACGGAGCGCCTGAGCTTCAGCTTCGAGGTGCCCGATCCGCAGCCGGGCCTGTGGCTGTGGGTCCGGCCCACCTGGCAGGGCGGCGTCGGCGGCGTGGGTCCCGGCAGCATCGTGCAGATTCCGGTGGATTGACCACAGGGGCAGGACCCCGCGCCGGCCCGCAGGAGCGCGGACGCCTCGTCCGCATCCCCGGTAGCCCCGCCGCAGGCGGGGCTTCAGCCCCCTGATGTGGGCCCGCCGGCCAGCCAATCGCGGGGTTGAAACCCCGCCTGCCGGGTCGGGGCGACGCCATGCTTCGCCCGCAGATTGCCCGCCCCCCGGGGTACTACGGCCCGCCGCGGCCATAGACATTGAAGGTCTGCAGCCAGAGCCGGCCGCAGTACCCGGCGAGACCGACGCCTGCGATCCTCGGGCCACGCGGGTTTCGCCCGCACTCAGGCCGCGGGCAGGACGTAGAGCAGCATCGCGAAGAAGTGACTGATGCTGCCCGCCAGCACGAACAGGTGCCAGATGGCGTGGTTGTAGGGGATGCGCCTGATGACGTAGAACACCACGCCGAGCGTGTACAGGACGCCGCCCAGCGCCAGCCAGATCATCCCGCCCAGCGGCAGCGCGGCTGCCAGCGGCTTCAGCGCCGCGACGATCAGCCAGCCCATGCCGAGGTAGGCGATCAGGCTGAGCAGCTTCAGGCGGTCGAGAAACAGCGCCGCCTGCACGACGCCCAGCACGGCGAAGCCCCAGGTGACGCCGAACAGCGTCCAGCCCAGCGGGCCGCGGATGCTCACCAGCAGGAACGGGGTATAGCTGCCCGCGATCAGCAGATAGATCGCGGCGTGGTCGAAGATCCGCAGCAGCTGCTTGCGGGCCGGGGTGCGGAAGCCATGAAACAGCGTGGATGAGGTGTAGAGGATCACCAGCGTGGCGCCGTAGATGCTGAAGCTGACGATCCGCCACGGGTCGCCGATCAGCGCGGCGAAGGTGACCAGCAGCGCCAGCGCGGCGACCGCCAGTGCGGCGCCGATGCCGTGAATCACACTGCTGACGACCTCTTCCCTGCGCGGATGCGAATCGAGGCCGGACAGGTCCACGTTCATTGAATGCGATACTCCTGCGGCACGTCCCCACGAAACAACGAGAAGCGGCAGGGGGGGATGGTCGGCCGATTCTCGCAACCGGAGTCTAGCACGCGGCGCGTCGCGTTCTCGTAGAGGCGGGGCTCAGCCCCGCCCTGACGTACCGGCAGCCGCAGTGGACACGCCAACGTGAGGGCCGATCTGAGACCGGCCCCTGCGGGGACAGGCCGGCGCGGGGCCCGGTCCCCGACGACAGTCCCCGGAATTCACCGAAATGCGCTCGATTCGCCCCGCCCGGCGGTTCACATCGGCGCGGCGCTCAAGTATAATCAGTCATGGTTGCGCCCCCCGCCGGCTCTTTTCAGACCATTCTGATTATCGATCTGGGCAGCCAGTACACCCAGCTGATCGCCCGGCGCGTGCGCGAGCTCAACGTCTACTCCGAGATCGTCGACAACCAGATCACGGCCGACGCCATCAAGGCGCGGGGCAACGTGATCGGCCTGATTCTTTCGGGCGGACCGAACAGCGTCTACCGCTTCGACAGCCCCACCATCGACGAGAAAATCCTGAAGTCCCGCATCCCGCTGCTCGGGATCTGCTACGGCCTGCAGCTGATCGGCAAGACCCGCGGCTGCAAAATCGTCGACGCCAAACGCAGCGAGTTCGGCAAGACGGAGCTGTGGGTCGACAACCACGAGGACAGCCTGCTGTTCCGGGGCCTGAACCCCAACCTGATCTGCTGGATGAGCCACGGCGACACGCTCACCCGTCCGCCGCGCGGCGCGCTGCTGACGGCGCATACCGACGCCACGCCGGTCGCGGCCTTCGAGGATCACCAGCGGCGGCACTACGCCGTCCAGTTCCACCCCGAGGTGACCCACACCCCGTGGGGCATCGACCTGCTCAGAAACTTCGCCTACCAGGTCTGCGGGGCGCGCGGCGACTGGACGATGGGCAACTTCGTCGACATGAGCGTGGCCGACATCGCCGACCGCTGCGGCAAAAAGGGCGAGGTGATCTGCGCGGTCAGCGGCGGCGTCGACAGCCTCTGCACGGCGGCGCTGGTGGACCGCGCCGTTGGCCACCGCCTGCACTCGATCTTCGTCGACCACGGCTTTCTCAGACACGAGGAGGGCGACAAGGTGGTCGCCGCCTGGAAGAAGCACTTCACCAGCCGGCTGCACCGCGTCAACGCCGCGCGGCGGTTCCTGGGAAAGCTCCGGGGCGTCAGCGATCCGGAGCGCAAGCGCAAGATCATCGGCCGCGAGTTCATCCGCGTCTTTGAGGAGGAGGCGCGGCTGCACGAGCGGGCGCGGTTCCTGGCCCAGGGCACGCTCTATCCGGACGTGATCGAGTCCAGCGGCATCGGCCTGCACGCCCACGTGATCAAGACGCACCACAACGTCGGCGGGCTGCCGCGGCGGATGAAGCTGCGGCTGGTCGAGCCGCTCCGCGATCTGTTCAAGGACGAGGTGCGGCGCCTCGGCCTGGCGCTGGGGCTGCCGCGCCCGATGGTCTACCGCCAGCCGTTCCCGGGCCCGGGGCTGGCGATCCGCATCATCGGCGAGGTGACGGCGGCCAGGCTGAAGATTCTGCGCGAGGCGGACCGCATCGTGCGCGACGAGATCGAGCTGGCCGAGGTGCAGCGGCCCTGGCAGTACTTCGCGGTGCTGCCCGCGGTCAAGACCGTCGGGGTGATGGGCGACCAGCGGACCTACGGCTACCCGCTGGTGGTGCGCGCCGTGCAGAGCCAGGACGCGATGACGGCGGACTTCAGCCGCATTCCCTACAAGAACCTCGAGCGGATCTCAAACCGCATCGTCAACGAGATCCCCGGCATCAACCGCGTCTGCCTCGACATTACCAGCAAACCCCCGGCGACGATCGAGTGGGAGTAGTGGGGGATTGAGTTAGAATCTATCCAGTTACATTGCTGGCGATTCGATTAGCTTGGTTGAAGACAGACTAGAGGTGGGGGTCGACGCATGGCGGAAGCAGTATTCGACGGACTAGACCGCGCCGTGAGGAAAGCTCGCAAGCGGATTGAGGATCTGCGAGCGCGCAACCAGAGGATCGGAGAGCAGGACACTAAGGCGGCGCTTATCGATCCGATCCTGTCCGCTCTTGGATGGGATGTTCATGACCTCAATGAGGTGCGCAGGGAGTATCGTCGCAAGACGAGAGACAATCCAGTTGACTATGCGTTCTTTTTGGATGAGAAGCCGCTGCTATTCCTGGAGGCCAAGGCCCTGCGTAAGGACGTTAGTGACCGCAAGTGGATCTCGCAAACGCTGGCTTACGCTACGGTTGTGGGAGTGAGATGGTGTGTGCTCTCCAACGGCGAGGAATACCGGCTGTACAACACCCATGCTCCGGTAGATGTTGAAGAGAAGCTGCTATGGCAAGTGAGCATCACCGACCAGGCAGGGGAGAGGCAAGTGACTCAGGCCCTAAGCCTGCTGGCGCGCGAGCGTATCCAAGGAGATGTGCTGGCTGGGTTATGGCGCACCCACTTCGTGGACCGCCGTGTCAAGCACGTACTCGCTGAGCTGGTGGAATCAGCTGATACTAGTCTGGCAAGGCTTATCAACAAGCGCAGCTCAGACTTGACGTTTGGGTTGGTGAAGGACTCACTGAAGCGCGCCTCCATTAGCATCGAGATCGAGGAAAGCACATCGACCGATGTCCTGCCTGCCGTGCGCTCGAAACATCGTAGGCGCGTGCCACCGTCTGGGGCCCAGCATCGGCGAACAAAGAGGCGAGCCGGAACGCGAGTCAAGGTGACGGACCTCATTGATGCAGGCATCGTGCATGCTCCTCTCGCGCTTGAGCGCACATATAAAGGTCGGCGGTTCAGAGCGGCAGTGCGATCTGATGGTCTCGTCGAATACAACGGCGAGCAATACGACTCGCCTTCTACAGCGGGGGGAATGGCCAAAGCGCAGGTCAAAGGCCCGTGGCGCCCAAACAGGCCTTCTTGGCCGACCAATGGATGGGTCTTCTGGAAGTATCGCGATTCACTAACCAGGAAGCTGAGGCCCCTGGATGATCTCCGAATGCAGTATGTGGAAGGTGCCCGCCGCAATCTGGAAGTCGTCTGATGTCTGGGTAGCAGAAACCGGCCGCACTGTGGGGTTTGCTGGTTCCTACGATACTCATCTGGATGGCAGGTGTGATGGCGGCTGCGCATCACATCTCCATGCCCCCCGAGCTCGGTAGCGCGGCGGTGCTTCTCAACTCGGACGAGGGCACGGTCGGGCTGAGTTCTGCCGAACAAGCGGCAGAGCAACGTCCAGCGCGACAGGCGCAACCGCCGGGCGCTCAGACGGCTGGGCTGGCAGGTGCTCACAGTCTGGGAGTGCCAGACGCACCGGCCTGAGCGGCTGAAGGCCCGGCTGCACCGGTTCCTGGCCGGGTGAGGCGCGCGCTGATCGGCCCACGGGCAGGTATACTCTCTGCGGAGCACAAGCATATGCGCAGGCTGACAGCAATCATCACGAAGGACACGGACTTGTATGTGGCGCTGTGTCCGGAGCTGGACATCGCCAGCCAGGGCGCGACGGTCGAGGATGCGCGAGCGAATCTGGTGGAAGCCGTCGAGCTGTTCTTCGAAACCGCCTCGCCGGAGGAGATTGACGTGAGTGCGGAGGGCGAGATGTATGTGACTCGTATCGAGGCCATGTCAGGCTGACCCCGCCGCGCCGCCGTTCCCCAGCCCTGTAATAATCCCCGCAGACTTGGACCGGAGCAGTGCACGGCAGGCCGCATCGCCAGTGCCCGGTGTAGACTGAGTGGGAGTAATCGGCGCGATCCCGGTATAATGTAATTGACATGGCGAAGAAGCGAACGACAGCGACATCACGGCAGGTCAAGGCCGCGGGCCGCGCGACCACCGAGGCCCCCTCGGTTCGCTTCGCGTCGAGGGCGGCTGTCCGCCGCGCCTATGCCAGGGCCAGCCGCATGTACGCGCTGACCAGCAAAATCCTCTACGAGAACTAGCGGGCTTGGCTCCGCTGTTCCTCTCCGTCGATGATGTGATCGAGATTCACCACGCGGAGGTGGCTGCAACCGGGGAGCCTGCGGACATCATCAGTCCAGATCGGCTGGACGGGGCGGTAGCGATGCCGCGACAGATGTTCGGCGGGAGTTTCCTGTACGCCGACATCTGCGCTATGGCTGCGGCCTATGCATTCTTCATCGCCAAGGGTCATGCCTTCATTGCTGGCAACAAGCGTGCCGCCGACAAATCGGCTCTCGTGTTCCTGATTGTCAACGGTTACGAGCCTACGGCTGACCCCAGGGAGTACGCGGCGCAGATTCAGGGCATCGTCGACGGAACGGTCAGTCTCGACGATCTTGCCGCGTACTTCAGAGTCAACACCACGCCACGCAGTGAGGCAGAGAAGCACTAGCCTGGAGCGGCGTGGCCAGCACTCCGCGCGTGCCGTGGCAAAGCGGATCCAGCTTAAGGCTCTGCTATGCCGAGCGGCGCACACCGTGGGCCAGGCGCGATGGCAAACCCCAGCCCTGTTATAATCCCCGCAGACCGCGCCTCACCGGTGCGAGGGAGCCCGCTATGCTGAATGCCGCTGGCCTGCACCGTGGCCGTCGCCGCGGATCGATACTGCCACTCCGGCTGGTCGCCGCCGGCCTGGCCCTGCTGCTGGTGCCGGCTCTGTCTTCAGCCGCGCACCGCGTCTCCACGCCACCCGATCTCGCTGCGGCGGCGGCGCTGAGCTGGAACAGCGGCACGGGCGATCTCAGCTGGTACTACACCCATCCGGGGGACTACAACCAGGACGGGCTGGTGACGGTCAGCGACATCACACCGCTGGGCCAGAACTTCGGCGCCGAGGGGCCCTTTGCGATCGATTCGGCGCTGAGCGTGGTTGACGGCAACTCAGACGGGCTGATCACCGTCAGCGACATCACGCCGGTCGGCCAGAACTTCGGCAAGCAGCTGGCGGCCTGTCAGGCATATCACTCCGGCTCAGCCGCGGACTATCCCCAGAGCAACACCGGCGAGAACGGGGGTGGCGCGACGACGCTGGGCACGGTGCAGCTGGCAGACGCCCCGCTCAGCGCCGGCCAGCGGCGCCGCTTCGTTCTTGCCCTCGCCAGCCCGCCGGCGACCGGCTTCGGCTGGGTGCGGCCGCTGGATGACGAGGGCAGCCCCGGCACCCCCTCGAACATGATCAGCTTCGGCACCGCCGGCGGGAACGCCGATCCGGTTGCGATGCTCGGCGCTGATCCAACGAGCGGTGACGCCCCGCTGAGCGTCAGCTTCGACGCGTCGGGCTCCACGGACAGCGACGGTCAGATCGTGCAGTACGCCTGGGACTTCGATAGTGATACCTTCACCGACCTGGCGGGCTCCGCCGCGACGGTGCAGCACACCTACACCGCCGGCGGTCTGTACAGCGCGAGCATAGCCGTGCTCGACGATCAGGGCGGGCAGGACTCGGCCCAGGTGCAGATCACCGTGCAGGGCAGCGGCGGCCAGCCGCCGGTCGCCCAGCTCTCGGCGATTCCGGAGCAGGCGGCGCCGGGCACGGAGGTGGTGCTCCACGGCGGGGGCAGCAGCGACCCGGAAGGTGGCGACCTGACCTATAGCTTCGACCCCGAAGGCGACGGCAGCTTTCTGCCGCCCGATACGGACGTGAGCCTCAACTGGACCTACACGCGGCTGGGCGAACATCAGCCCGCGCTGAGGGTCTTCGACGAGGACGGCCAGTTCGACGATGCCCAGGCCAGCCTGGAGGTCACCCTCGGATCGCTGGAGAAGCAAGTCATCGACCAGCAGACGGGAACGGTGGCGGCGGGCAACTACGTGGGGCTGGTGATCGCGGGCGGCAGGCCGGGGGTCGCCTACTACGACAGCTCCGCCGAGCTGGGGATGACGCTGCGCTGGGTCTGCGCCAAGGATGCGGCGGGCAGCGAATGGTGGGACCAGCGGGCGCTGGGGGAGTGCGACGGCCATTTCAGCCTCGGCCTCGCCGCCGATCATCCCTGCATCGCCTACGTCAGGGGCAACGACCTGCACTACATACGCGCCGACGATCCCGACGGCAACGGCGACTGGAGCCTCGACCGCCCGATCATCGACGCCGCTGTCCACTCCGACTCCGGGCTGCTGATCTATCCGTCGCTCAGCACGGTGGGCGGGCATCCCGCCGTGACCTGCCACAACCAGGATGCGCTGGTCGGCGGCGACCTGCTCTACATCCGGGCCGGCAACTCCACCGGGTCGGTGTGGCCGCTCGCGCCCCGCGTGGTGCGCTACGTGGAGGCCGAAGTGGCGTACGGCACGGCGCTGAGCGAGGTGGCCGACCGGCCGGCGGTCGCGTACATGACGGGCATCCACACCGCGCCGCTGATCCGGTTCCTGCGCAGCTCCGACGAGAGCGGGCTCAGCTGGGCCCTGGCCTCGGTTGACCTCACGCCGGCGGGCGACTACCGGCTGGGCAGCGGCTGCCTGGAGGTCGTCGGGGACCGTCCGGCCGTCGCCTGTCACAGCAGCGCGGACGAGCAGGTCTGGTACCTGCGGGCGCTCGGCGGCGACGGCGCGGACTGGGGGACGCCGGTGGCGATCGCGTCCGCGCCGAACGTGCAGGCCAGCCTCGACCTCGCGATCGTCAACGGCCTGCCCGCAATCGCCTACAGCGATCACACCACCGGGCTCTACCTTACCATCGCCGCGGACGCGGACGGGACGGAGTGGAACGCTCCGGTGCTGGTCGACAGCGGCGGCCTGGTTGGCCTGTCGGTCAAGCTGGCGGAGATCGACGGACGCGCGGCGCTGGCCTACTACAACCAGTCGCGCCAGGACATCGAGTTCGC
>CAZSSB010000043.1:17122-23212 GCA_964609245.1 uncultured Planctomycetales bacterium
ACGGACGCGCGGCGCTGGCCTACTACAACCAGTCGCGCCAGGACATCGAGTTCGCCGTGTATCGCTGAGACAGCCGCATCATACGGTAGGCGGGGATTCATCCCCGCAGGTGCCCGGTAGGCCGGACTTCAGTCCGGCGATTCGGTTGTGCGCTGTGGCTGAATCAGGGGGCTGAAGCCACCTGCTGCCGCAGGGCGAGCACCACGAGCGTGATCAGCGCGAGGCCCCCGAAGGCCCACGGCCAGCAGCAGACCAGCTCGGCCAGGCTGCAGGCGGCTGACTCCGCTGCTTCGCCGCGGTCCAGCCGGCCCTCCCACCACTTGCGCTTCGGCGGTGGCTCGGGCTTCGGTGGCCGGTTCCAGCTGGGATAGTCCGCCGTCATCGGCTGCTCCGCATCGCATCAGTGTAGCGGGCGGTGAGCAGCACGCCCGGACTACGGCACACTGACCGGCATGGAGGCCGGGCCTTCCACGCCGCTGAGCAGCGGGCGGATCCAGACCAGGCTGCCGGTCGGCGCCACCACCGGCAGGCTGAAGCGCAGGCGCTCCGTCTCCGGGTCGCCCTGGGCGTCGGCGATGCTGACGTAGGCCAGCGGGGCCAGCGTGGATGGTGCCTCGGCGTCGGCCGGCAGGTCCGCCGCACCGCCCGCGTAGACGTTGAAGCCGCTCAGCGCCTGATTCATGTGGATGCCGACGAAGGTCACGTCGTCGCTGGCGATGTAGCCGTCACCGTTGCCGTCGATCAGGTACTCGAGGCTGGTCGCGGCGAACGGCCCCGGCGTCTCGTTGTGGATGTCGAAGACGATCAGGTCGTCCATGAACACCCGGCCGTCCTGGTCGAGGTCGCCGGGCAGGCTGTAGAGCCACTCCAGGTTGCCGACGGGGCTGATGCTCAGGCGCTGCTCGTAGTCCCGCGCCACCTGTGGCGGCGGATCGAACCTGGTCTGGGGCTGCTTGGCGAACGTCACTTCGGCGATCTCAAGGTCACCGCTGAACCCGGCGGTGGTGCAGACTCAAGTCCGGTAGTCCAGCAGCCACCGCCGCCCGTACTCATGCGCGCCGATCAGCTCGATATGCGCGCCCAGCGGATCCGCGGGCACCTCCAGCCTGCGCATCCGTACGCTGATCGGGTCGAAGCGCTGCGGGTCGAAGTCGAGGCTGGCGAAGAAGGCGTGCATCTCCGTCGCTCCGCGAATGTCGACGCGCACGACGACCTGCTCGCCCTGGTCGTCGACGCTCAGCGCGATCTCGCGCACCTCGTCCGTCACGGCGTAGGTCTCGGGCTGAATGGTGAAGGTGAAGTCCGCCGCCGTCGCGCTCTGGCTCTGGGGCGCGTCACTGCCCGCCGCCGGGGCCAGGGCCCCACCGCCGCAGCCGGCCGCGCTGATCAACGTCGCGGCAATCAGCAGCACCGCTGCCGCGATTCGGGTTCCCCCATCTGCTTTGCTCATCCGGTTTCACCTCGCCCATCGATGGTGAAACCCCTGCCCCCCACAGCACCAGCCTCAAGCGCCGGTCTCGTGATTATACCTGCGCAGTCGTCAATCCGGTGGACCGCCGGTTCGCCGCCCTTGTTCCCGCCAGGCGAGGCGGTGAGAGCTCACGGCAGCGGGACGCAAATCGAGAACCACAGCGTGCCCGTCAGGTCGTCCTGATAGCATACCGCCTCCATGCCGCCTACGATCGCGGCGTCGACGATCGTGCCGAAACCGCCCAGGGTCGCCACTGTCTCGGCCGCCTGCCAGGTGGTGCCGCTACCGTCAAGGGCACGCACGAACTTGAGCGTGCTGCCGCCGGCACTGGCGTCGATGAACGCGACTGCCGGCCGGCCATCGGCCAGGAAGAACACCGGACTGACCGCGCCCAGCGCGCCGCTGGTGGTCGCCGCGGTCTGCGGGGTCGCCCAGCTGCTGCCGTCATCGGCGGCGCCCTTGACAAACAGCAGCCGGTCCTGCGCGGGATCGGTGTAGGCGATCGCCGGCCAGCCGTCACCGAGCAGCCCCAGCGAGGTGCCCTGGGCGATCTGCTGGGCGACGTCCACCGAGAGCGGCGCGTTCCAGCCGCCGCCGGTGGCGTCACTGGCGCGGATGAACCGCAGGTGGTAGCCCGCGCTGATCTCGCTGACCCGCGTCAGATAGCTGACCGCCGGATGGCCATCGATCACCGCCAGCGAGTTGAATTCGCCGCTGGAATAGGCGCTGGTGACGCCCGTGTTGTCATCCAGCAACTGGGGCGTGCCCCAGGCGCTGCCCGTGCCGCCCGTGGCCCGGCAGTAGTAGAGGTGCTGGACACCGAGGTCGAAGTAGCTGACTGCCGGGTTGTCATCGATCACCGCCAGGCGGCAGTGTGTTCCGCGGCTGCTGGCGCTGCCGGTGTCGACGCCAACCGAGCCGCCGCTCCAGCTGGAGCCTGAGGCGTCCATCGCGCGCTCGAAGTAGAGGTTGTGCGTCCAGACCGGGCTCTCCCAGGCGCGCTCGGCGAAGCAGACCGCGGGCCGGCCGTCGACTAGCGCCAGATCGATATCGATACCGCTCGACTCCTGCTCGAAGATCGGGCTGCGGATCACCTGCGGCGAGCCCCAGCTCATCCCCATGCTGTCCGCGGCGCCGATGAACATCGCGCGCTTGCGCGTGTACTCCGTGCCTTGCTTGGTGTCCTGGTAGGCGATCACCGGCTTGCCATCGATCTCGAGCAGCGCGCAGAAGTCGCCGGCGGACAGGATGTCCTCACCGTCGGGGGTGACCACCGCTGTCGGCACCCAGCCGCCGTGGGGCTCGACGGTAATCAGCTCGGTGGCGGTGTCCGTGGCGCCGTCGTCGTCCTCGACTTCCACAAGTGCCACGAAGGTGTCGACATCGTAGTAGGTGTGAGTGGTGGTGGCCGTAGCCGTCGTCTCATCGAAGGTGCCGTCGCCGTCGAAGTCCCAGCGGTACTCCACGATGGTGCCGTCCTCATCGATGCTGTCACCGGCGTTGAAGTTGACCTCCATCGGGGGGCTGCCGTGGACGTTGTCCGCCCACAGATCGGCGGTCGGCGGCAGGTTGCCGCCCACGCTGAGCGTCAGCTCGACTTCGGCGTAGTCCCAGGCGCTGAGCTCGTCGTAGACCTTGACTGACGGCCAGATGTGGGCGGGTGTTGTGTACTCGCAGCTGGCGGTTGGAGTGCTACCACTGTCGTACTCGTAGACCCCGTCGCCGTCCAGATCCCAGACGAAGTGCAGCCCGGCCGGCGGGGTCTCCACGTCGCTGGAGCCGCTGGCGTCGAAGTTCACCGTCAGCGGCACGTCGCCGCCGCTTGAGTCTGCCATCAGCTCGGCGACGGGCCAGAAGTTGCCCTCGTCGGTGACGGTGACCTCCACTGACGCGGTATCGCTGGCATTGGCACTGTCCCAGACGCGGACGGTGGCATCGAACACGCCGGTGCCACCATAGGTGTGGGTGATGGACGCCTGGCTGCCGTCCTCGATGTCCCACTCGCCGTCACCCTCGAAGTCCCAGTCCCAGGACTCGATGCTGCCCGTTCCGGCTACTGATTCACCGGCATCCAGCGTGACCTCGACCGGTACGACGTCGCTGATCTGCGGGTCGGCGCTGATGGCGGCCGTCGGATCCGGGCCGGGCCAGATCGGGATCGACTCGATCCACAGTGCCTGCGGGACGCTCAGCGTGCCCTCGTACTGGGCGCCGACATAGAACGTGCCCTCGTAGCCGCCCGGGATGGTCAGCACGTTGGAGCCGGCCGGCACCTCGCCCGCCGCCGCGTCGCTGACGCTGTAGCTGGTGCCGCTGTTGATCGATACATCGCCGTCCAGCGGATCGACGAGGCTGAAGACCAGGGAGGGACCGCCGTCGGGAACGAAGTGCTCGACCACGTAGGGGCTTTGCGCCGTGCCGCTGCCGTAGTCCGGCGGATCGCTGAGGCTCAGCTGCGGGGCGTCGCCCGGCACCCGCAGATAGAGGCGGGCCGGGTAGCTCAGCTCGCCCGCGTAGCTGGCACCGATGCTGAACTTGCCCTGGAAGTCGTCCTCGACGTTGAGCGAGGCGCTGCTGGCACCCTGGACGATGCTGCCCGCCGCCGGCGCGCTGATCAGCCACTCCGTCAGTGGATCGCCCGTAATGTCGCCCGCGGTTGCACTGAACAGCGAGAACTGGTAGGTGGTGGCGGTGTCGATGATGAACGGGTCTTTGCTCAGCCCGCTGCCGGTCAATGGCTCATTGACGAAAGTCAGCAGCGGCACCGCGGCATCCATCATCCGGAAGTACCAGCGCGGCGGCTGGGTGGCCAGTTCCAGGTAGGTCGCGCTGACGTAGAACACCCCACTGTCGACGCCCCCGGTGTAGAGCCAGCCGGTGTCATGGTCGAGCAGCCCATAGGCCGAGTCGCTGAGCGCAAGCTCGCTGTCCTCGCTGGCCGTCACGTCGCCCTCGGTCGGGTGGGTCAGGATCAGCTGCAGGTTGTCCCCGCTCTCGACGACAAAGGGATCCTCTGCCGTACCGAGCCCTTCCTCGGGTGGATTACCGATGGTGAAGGTCACCTCGGATGCGCCGCCGCTGAAGGAGTAGACGCGGCTGGCGACCCCCAGCAGCTCACCGTCCGTCGGGCGCACCCAGTACTGACCGCCCGGCTCGGGGGAGCTCAGCTGGTAGCTGAACAGCGGCCGCTCACCGTCGATCAGCTCGCGGTCCTCGAACGCGATGGCGGCAACGAACGTGGTGGTCGGTCCGTTGTCGGCCAGCGGGCCCGGCGGGTAGTCCAGCGGATCGTTGCTGTGATAGAGGTTGAAGGCCTCAACCAAGCTGCCGAAGTACTGTCCGATCGGGGTGATGTCGCTGACGGTGATGAAGCCATCGTTGTTGCCGTCCACGGCGCTCAGCGCGCTATCGGGATCGAAGGGCCCCTCGGCGTCGAAGTTGACCCCCAGCGGGGTCAGGTCGCTGACGCCGACCAGCTTGTCCATGTTGTAGTCGCCCTGGTTCGCATACCGCCAGAAAATGGTGACCAGGCCGTCGCCCTGCAGCGTAGTGCGCGACAACTCGGACCACGGCACGCTGCTGATGGAGCGTGCCGCGGGCGCTGGTCCCGACTCGAAGCGCACAGTTGCCAGCGTGCCGCTGCCGCTGAAACCTGCCTCATGCTCGGGGTGGATCAGCACCCGGCCGCTGTGGACGGTGCCCGGCCGATCGAGCACGTCGAGGCTGAGCAGCTGATCCGCCGTGCCCAGCAGCGGGGAGCTGCTGACCTCGGCCGGCGCCCAGCGGGACGCGTCGTAGCTCAGGGCAAAGTAGAGCGCCTTAAGCCGCTCGGCATCCTCGACGTTGACCGTCACCACGGCGGCATCCGCGCCCTCGTCCACCGCCAGGCTGAAGCCGCCCGCGGCGGAGCCTTCCAGCATGGTCGCGGGCAGCACCGTTAGCTCGAAGCCTGCCGTCTGTCGATCAAGATCGAGCGCCTTCCCGCCACCGCCGCCGCAGCCCGCCGGCAGCAGGACCATGATCAGCAGCAGCGTGCAGATCGCCCCCAGGTGTCTACGCATACCTACCTCCAGTTGCATAGCCTCAGATAGTGTACCGGCTGTAGCGCAGCCGAGTGAGCCCACTGGCCGCGCAATCGCGGGTACACAGTTTCGCCGCTCAGCGGCCCTTGAGCTTGCGGTAGTAGCTGTGTGAGGTATAGAGCGCGGCGGCCGGATTGTGGCCCGTGACGCGGTCCTTGGCAATCAGCACCGTCACCGGCGCCTCGCTGTGCTTAAAGAACAGGCTGTCGTGGCCGACGCACAGGCCGATGACCACGTTGAGGCCGGTGCCGGCGGCGGCCAGCAGCCGCGCCTGGGCGATCGGGTTGCAGAGCGTCTCGAACTGGCCGGGGCGGATCTTCTCGTCGTCCGACAGCCCGATGTCTTCCTTGGGCACGCGGCCGGCCTTGCAGATCACGCAGCTGACCTGAAACCCGCCGGCCTCAAAGATCTCGGCGGCCAGCCGCGCCTCGCGTTTCAGCCCCACGCAGCAGGCGATGCCGAGGTGGCCGGCCCCGATCCGGCGCGCGAAGTGCATGATCTCCTCGACGCGCGTATCGCGGCAATAGCCGCCAGCCT
>CAZSSB010000043.1:23312-26105 GCA_964609245.1 uncultured Planctomycetales bacterium
CGCGCGAAGTGCATGATCTCCTCGACGCGCGTATCGCGGCAATAGCCGCCAGCCTCGGTGCGGGCCGCGGCGGCGGCGAACTCGCGCGTGGCCTCGTCCTGCATGTACAGCTCGTGCACCTCGCGCAGCATTTCCTCGTGCCCGGGCATCGGACAGAAATCGGGATGCTCGGCGGTGCCTTCTTCCTGGCCGCAGGCCTGGGTGCCGCAGAGGTGACAGGTCATGGTCCGGGGATGCTGGTCGCTCATGCCCCTATTGTGCCACCGGGCCCGGCGCAACATGCCCAAGGCCGTTTCACGGTTGATCACCGCCGTACGCGGCCAGGAAGTGCTCGCGGGAGATACCTGCCTGACGGCAGATCACCCGCAGCGTACTGGCCTTGATGTGCCGGTGGTTGGGCATGGTTAGGGGCGTAGTGGAGCCGTCCGGGTTGAGCCGCCGCATGTGGATGTGCTCGCGGGTGGCGATGAGCTCGAAGCCCAGCCGCTTGAGCGCCGCGACTACGCGGGCCTGGGAAGCGTCTCGGGGGAATCCGGACATGCAATCCGGATGGTCTCGGAACAGACAACGGCGTCCTCAACCTCGGTGTCGGCGAGTGCCTCAGCGCCGAAGGTGGCGATGTGCGCAGCGGCCGCGGAGCGTGCTGCGCTGAGCGCCTCCTCCACGCTGTCCCCCTGGCCGACCACCACTCCATTCAGTCCCAGCGGGTAGGCCACGTAGCCGTCGTCGTGCTTTTCGACGACGATCTTCAGGCTAACGATCCTGTCCTGCTCACTATCCATGATACTGGGGGCCAATCGAGGTCCCACTACTAGTATAACCAATTCGATCCACCGCAGCGTCGGCAGCGCGGGACTACTCCGCTTGGACCAGTTCCGCGACCTCGATCACGCCGGCGGCCAGGCCGACGGTGACGTCCTCCGGGATGTAGTGCATCGGGTCAGACCAGTCGGCGGGCTGCAGGCTGTACGCAACATCGGGCAAGTCGGTGCGGCCGGCCAGCGATGGATCGAGCGCGATCAGCGTCTCGGGCGAGGGGTTGAGCTTGATCCAGACCCCGCCGTTCTTCCAGCCGTGCCAGGCCTGCCAGAGGTGCGGATGGTTCGGCGCACTCTGCACATGATCCACCACCGTACCCACCAGCAGCGCCTTGAGATCAGGGAGCTTCGCCGCCGCCTCGGCGTAGTGGTACGTCGCGTCGCGCAGCTGCCAGAACGCCGCGCCTTCGGCCTTGGTCGGCAGCCAGGCGGGCTCACTGCCCGGCGTGAACACCACCTGGTCCCAGACCGCGTCGATCACCTGCTGGCTGTAATAGCGCTTGTCGTCAACTCGCCAGAAGCCAAATCCCCAGTCCTCGCCGGGGCCGATCTCGCCGTCCAGGCTGATGTCGGCGGTGTAGCCGCCGCCGGGGAAGTCGATCACGTCGAAACGATCGAGCCCGCCGCGCTCGAGGTAGAGCATGTCGTGGTCCTCGATCAGCGGGAAGGGGTCGTGAGCCAGCGTCGAGTAGTCGATGTACAGGCCGCCGATGTGCACGCCGCCGTAAGCCGGGTTCACGTAGCGGATCAGCTCGTAGCCCTCCGGCAGCTCGCCGACGTCGTTCACGCCCGGGCCGGCGTCGGGCATCACGCACTGGCTGCAGGTGGGGTTCTCGAAGCCGCAGTACCAGCTGAGGCCGCTGACGAGCAGCCCGTACTGCGCCAGCGTCGCCAGCGTCAGGGGCCCGCCGTTGCTGGAGGGCACCACGCCGACGTTCGCGTAGAGCACGTTCGCCTCGGTCAGTTCCTGCAGCGTCCAGCCATCGGCATCCGTCAACTCGCCAAGGGCAAAGCGCAGCACGTCGCGCAGGGCGTCGATGCACAGCTGGCCGCGGGTGTCGAAGACACCGTCGCTGCCTTCGCCCGGCGGCCCGGTGCCCGGCATGTAGTAACTAATCTCGATGAACCCCTCCAGCCCGACGGTGTGCGCGGTCTTGATCCCGCCATAGCTGGTGCCGCCCGCCACGTGAACGGCGACCGGCGCGCCCTCCGGGAAGTGCGCCGCAGCTGCCTCCGGCGCGAAGATGCGCACGCCGAGCTCACCGCCCGGCCCGCAGCTGTCGCTTTCAACCCGCACGTCGATCTGGCCCGAGCCGCCCGGCGGTGGGTAGTAGAGCTGCACCGGATCGCTGGCGATGCCCTCGGCTCCGTCGTGCATCGGCCTCACCCAGAAGTAGTGCCCGTGCCAGACCTCGCTGAGCTCATGGCTGAAGCTCAGCCGCTGCTGGCCGGAGTCGCCGCTGGCCTGACTCAGCAGCACCTGGTCCACATCCTCGCCGCCCTCCGGCCAGTCGGCGATGTCGGCGCTGCGATAGATGCTCCAGGCTTCGACGCCGCAGTCCCACTGCTGGCCGATCGGGGTGATGTCGCTGACGCCGATCAGGCCGTCGCCGTTGCCGTCGACCACCGCGCCGATGCTGCCCGCGGGGAAAGGCTCGCCCGCTCCGCCGGGGCTCTCCTCCCCGAAGTGCTGCCCGATCGGCGTCAGGTCGGCGACCTCGACCAGGCCGTTCTGGTTGTAGTCGCCCGTGCAGTAGTAATCCCAGGAGAGCAGCAGCAGTCCGTGGTCAATGGTGAGCGTCGTCCGCGAGCGCTCGTCTGTCGGCGGCGCCGCCAGCGCGGCGGAGGGCGGCAGCGCGGCACAGACCAGCAGCAAAGCGAGCGCAGCACAGAGCAGCATCCAGACAGCGCGCGGCAGCGTCAGCATCCGAAACCCCCGTGGGCTGGTTTCCCTACGGGAGTAGGATAGCGCAGG
>CAZSSB010000044.1:0-5202 GCA_964609245.1 uncultured Planctomycetales bacterium
ACAACTCGGATACACAGCCCAACCCGCCCGTGCAGGTGTACAGCAACGCCGGGCTCTACAACGCCAAGCTGCGCGTCACCGACGACCAGGGCGCCTGGGATGTGGACACGGTGGCGGTGAACGTGCTGGCGCCCCCCGATCCGCTGAACCAGCCGCCGGTGGCGGACCTGAGCGGCAGTACTGACAGCGGGGATGCACCGCTGCAGGTGAACTACGATGCCGGCACCAGCACGGACCCGGACGGCACGATTGTGGAGTATGCCTGGGACTTCACCGGCGACGGCATCTACACCGGGATTACTGATGTACCCACATATACCTACGAGTACACCGATCCCGGGCTCTACGTGTGTAAGGTGCGGGTTGAGGACAACGACGGCGCCCGCTCAACTGATACGTTCGAGGTGACGGTGAACAGCGTGGGCAACGAGCTGCCGGTGGCGGGGCTGACGGCTGCTCCGCTGAGCGGCGACGCGCCGCTGACGGTGTCATTTGGGGATGACGCCAGCGATCCGGATGGCAGCATCGTGCGCCTGGACTGGGACTTCGACGGCGACGGTCTCTTTGAGATCTACGATGGCGATGACGAACCGGACTACACCTACACGCAGCCGGGCATCTATAGCGCGGGCATCCGCGTAACCGACGACGACGGTGCCCAGGACAGCGCCACACTGGAGGTCACCGTCAACTTACCGGGCAATGACTCGCCCACGGCGGCGGTAACGGCTGACCCGGACTACGGGCAGACGCCGCTGGAGGTGGACTTCGACGCCACCAGCTCCAGCGATACGGACGGCAGCATCGTGCGCTACGACTGGGACTTCGACGGAGACGGCAACTATGAGCTGTATGACGGCGGCGCTGCGCCGACCTGGACTTACAGCACCTATGGCAGCTTTGCGGCCAAGGTGCGGGTGACGGACGACGACGGCGCGCAGGCCACGGGTACGGCGAATGTCGGTGCTTACAGCTGGGATGTAGTTGTTCCCGACAGACAGGATTCTGTTGGCAGGGATTGCTCGTTGGCTCTCATCAATAACTGCCCTGCGATGAGCTACTGGGATCAGCAAAAGGACAACTTGAAGTATGTTCGCGCCTGCGACAGATATGGCACTGCCTGGGATGCGCCAGTCAAAGTGGTCACCACCGGTAGTGCCGGGCAGTACACCAGCCTGTGTTTGATTAAGGGCCATCCTGCTATTAGCTACTACGATGCCGGTAACGACGATCTGGAGTACGTGAGGGCCACCGACACCAGTGGCACTGCCTGGAACGTGCCGGTCACGGTGGACAGCACGGGAGATGTTGGCAGGGACACAAGTCTGTGCAAGGTCAACGACAATCCGGCGATCAGCTACTACGACTTTACCAATGATGACCTGAAGTATGTCAGGGCGAGCAATAACACAGGCGGGGCGTGGAATGCGCCGTTGACGCTGGACAGCACGGGAGATGTGGGCAAGGAAAACAGCCTGTGTATCGTGAATGGCAAGCCGGCGATCAGCTACTACGATTTTACCAATCGCGATCTGAAGTACATCAGGGCGAGCAACCAGAATGGCACTGCCTGGGACACCCCGCTAACGGTGGACAGCACGGGAGATGTGGGCAACGGCAACAGCCTGTGCGTGGTGAACGGCTATCCGGCGATCAGCTACTACGATTCCACCAATAAAGATCTGAAGTTCATCAGGGCAAGTGACGCGGATGGCACTGCCTGGAACACCCCGCTAACGGTGGACAGCACGGGGATTGTGGGCGCTGACAACAGCCTGTGCGTGGTGAACGGCAATCCTGCGATCACCTACTACGATTACACACACAGTGACCTGAAGTACGTTCGGGCGAGTGATGCCAGCGGCAGCACTTGGGACACGCCGCTTATTGTAGAAAGCCTAGGCTCGACCTTTGTATACACCTCAATGATCGAGGTTGATGATCAGCCGATGATCGGCTACTACTCGAACACTGGAATGATGCTAAGATTCGCAGCCGGGTGGTTCTAGCAACCGAGTTGAGTCATGCAACTGCGAATGGCCGTCGTCACGCCGATGGCGAGTGAGTGCTAGAACAGGCCGTCGACGCTCAGATAGCGCTGGCCGGCGTACTCGCAGCGCGCGGCGAGCTTAGGCGCGGCGTGGGCGGGAGTCCCAGACCGCACGGTACAATTGATGCGCTGCTATCAACAATGCTGACTGAGTTGGCCTGCGACCAGTGGGGGCGTTGGGCAGTGCCAAAGGGAGGAAGGTCATGCTACGTGATCCTGAACTGCGGGCCGCCGCGCTCGTGTCCATCATCGTATTCCTCTGCGCCGGCTGCGGCGGCGGACAGAGCACCATCGCTGTGCCGGCGCAGCAGGCCGTGCTGCAACCGGCCGCAAGCGACTGGCCGGCGGGATTGCCCATCGACGGCGTGCAGCCCTGGGAAGAGCTGGACGCTGGCGGCAACGTGATCCCCGCCCAGCGCGCAGCGAGCATCTACGACGGCGACAGCGAGTTCTGCTGCGGCGCGGAGTATGTATATTCAAGCCTGGTGGGCCTTACCGACCACGGTGACGCCGTGCTCTTCTGCAGCGGCGCCGCGCTCTCGGGCGAGGTCACCTGGGCATATTGGCGAATGCTGATGTATGGCGAGCAGCCCGGAGCAATCAGCGCCGACGTGAACCCGCTGCCGATGAGCGACGGCAGCCAAAGCGAATACTACCTGGGGCTCAGCGACTACGGCGCTGGAAACTGGGACTGGTACGGGCCCTTCAGCGACAACCACGTGCGCCTGAGTACTGCCGCGAATGTTGCCGCTGGCAGTGACTACCTCTCGCCGCTGGGCAACCTGTTCATCTGCGCCGTGGCCTGCAACGGCGCCACCTTCGATGTGGTCGGCGTGGCGGCCAATGCCTGCGATGATGCCGATACTGAACCGCCTCCCGCCCCGGCGGGACTCACTGCTACACCGATCATGGGTGGACTGGAGCTTGCCTGGAACGGCGTGATCGCTGGCGACCTGGCGGGCTACCGGGTGTACTGGCGCGACGACTGGTTCTTCGACCAGCAGGCGACGGGCCTCAGAAGCGTGGGGTGGCTGGAGGGGAATACCCGCCACATGCTGCCGCTGAGCACTGATGCGCCGGTGCATCTGCGCGCCGCGGCGCTCGACATCAGCGGCAACGAGAGCGGGATGAGCGAGCTGGTGGTGGCGACGCCGCTGGCGGGTGATCCTCCCCCGCTGCAGCTGACGGCCAGCGCGCCATCGGGCATGCTCAGTGACGCGATCACGCTGACCGCCACAGGGGCGGACAGCTACGACTGGGATCTCGACGGCGACGGGACGTACGAGGTGACCGATGACACCGTGGGAACCCAACCGGCGGACACCAGCGCGACGGGCATGATCCGGCCGGCGGTGCGGGGCAGCGTCGGCAATCAGAGCTGCGCAGCCTGCGGCTCGGTCAGCCTGCTCATCGCGGGCAACAGCCGCCCGGTGGCGACGGCCTATGCCAATCCGGCGTCGGGCACGGCTCCGCTCAGCGTGACCTTCACGGGCAGCGGGGCGGACGCGGATGGCACCATCGAGGGCTACGCCTGGGACTTCGACGGCGACGGCACCTACGACTACAACTCGGATACACAGCCCAACCCGCCCGTGCAGGTGTACAGCAACGCCGGGCTGTATAACGCGAAGCTCAGGGTCACCGATGACCAGGACGCCTGGGACGTGGATACGGTGGCGGTGAACGTGCTGCCGCCCCCCGATCCGCTGAACCAGCCGCCGGTGGCGGATCTCAGCGGCAGCACTGCCGGCGGCAATCCGCCGCTGCAGGTGCACTACGACGCCAGCGCCAGCAGCGATTCCGATGGCACGATCCTGTGGTACGCGTGGGACTTCACCGGCGATGGTATCTACACAGGTCTTACGGATGTGCCAACTTACACCTATGAGTACAATGAGGCTGGGCTTTACATCTGCAAAGTACGAGTTGTGGATGACGATGGCGCATGCGCCACGGACACGTTTGAAGTAACGGTTAACTTGGTGGGCAACGAACTGCCAGTGGCTGGACTGACCGCCACGCCGCTGAGTGGCGACGCGCCGTTGACGGTGTCCTTTGGCGAAGATGCAAGCGATCCCGATGGCGGCATCGTACGCTACGACTGGGACTTCGACGGCGATGGCCTCTACGAAATCTATGATGGCGATGACGAACCCGAGTATACCTACACGCAGCCGGGCATCTACTCAGCGGGCATCCGGGTGACAGACGATGACGGCGCCCAGGACAGCGCCACACTGGAGATCACCGTCAACGTACCGGGCAACACCGCCCCGACAGCGAATCTCACTGTGGATGTCGACTACGGGCAGACCCCTCTGGAGGTGGGCTTTGACGCCCAGGCCTCCAACGATCCGGACGGAACCATCGTGCGCTACGACTGGGACTTCGACGGTGACGGCAACTACGAGCTGTATGACGGCGGGGATTCGCCGGACTGGACGTACAGCACCTATGGCAGCTACACCGCCGAAGTGCGCGTGACGGATGACGACGGCGCGCAGGATAAGGCCACGGCGGAAGTCGGCGCCTGCAGCTGGAGTGCAGAAGCTATCGATATACAAGGTGATGTAGGAAGATCTGCATCCCTGGCCAGGGTGAACAGCAACCCCGCGATCAGCTATTACGACGCCGACAACGGTGACTTGAAGTACATTCGGGCTTGCGACAAGTACGGCAGCGCCTGGAACAACCCGGTTGTCGTGGACAGTGCGGGAGATGTAGGGGACCATAGCAGCCTCTGCGTGGTGAACGGCCATCCGGCAATCAGCTATTACGACTGGGACGACTATGACCTCAAGTACGTTCGGGCTAGTGATGCCAGCGGCAGTGGCTGGAACGCTCCCGTGACGGTGGTCAGCGCGGGAGATGCCGGAGACCTTGGCACAAGCCTGTGCGTGGTGAATGGCAATCCGGCGATCAGTTACTACGACTACGACAACGGCGATCTGGAGTATGTGCGGGCGAGTAATCAGAACGGCAGTGCCTGGAATACGCCGCTGGCTTTGGACAGCACGGGAGATGTGGGCAAATACAGCAGCATGCGCGTGGTGAACGGCAATCCGGCAATCAGCTACTACGATCACTCGAACTACAATCTGAAGTACGTCAGGGCGAGTAACGCAAGCGGCACCAGCTGGAACACCCCGCTG
>CAZSSB010000044.1:5302-25913 GCA_964609245.1 uncultured Planctomycetales bacterium
TCTGAAGTACGTCAGGGCGAGTAACGCAAGCGGCACCAGCTGGAACACCCCGCTGGCTTTGGACAGCACGGGAGATGTGGGCAAATACAGCAGCATGCGCGTGGTGAACGGCAATCCGGCAATCAGCTACTACGATCACTCGAACTACAATCTGAAGTACGTCAGGGCGAGTAACGCAAGCGGCACCAGCTGGAACACCCCGCTGACGGTGGATAGCTCGGGAGTTGGACTGATCGGCAGCTGCCTGTGCGTGGTGAATGGCAGTCCAGCGATCAGCTACTACGGCTCATCGAGTGGTCATCTCAAGTACATCCAGGCCAGCGACGCCACCGGCAGCACCTGGGATGCGCCGATGGTCGTGGACAGTTCTAATGACGTTGGGTGGTATACATCGATGATCAGCTACGGCGGGAAGGCCTATATTGGCTACTACGCCTTCGGCGCTGATAACCTGAAGTTCGCGGCCGGGAGCTTCCCCGACTAGCCAGTATCAGACTGCCCGTTGCCGGCTATGTTGAACAGCCCGTCGACGCTTAAGTAGCGCTGGCCGGTGTCGGCGAAGACGCAGACGATCAACTGGCCCGCGTATTCCGGGCGCGCGGCGAGATCCAGCGCCGCATGCGCCGCGGCGCCCGACGAGATGCCGACGAGCAACCCTTCGCGCCGCGCGATCCGGCGGCACATGGAAAACGCCTCTTCCTCGCTGACCAGCACAATCTCGTCCAGCAACTCGCGATCCAGCGTTTCGGGGACGAAACCCGGCGCGGTGCCCATCATGCGGTGCGGACGGAACACCCCCTGCGAGATGTACGGCGACTCCGCGGGCTCGACGCCGATGACGCGCACCGCCGGCTTCTGCTCCTTGAGAAAGCGCCCCGCCCCGCAGAGCGTCCCGCCGGTACCAAGCCCCGCCACCAGCACGTCGATCTCGCCATCGGTGTCAGCCCACAGCTCCGGGCCGGTGTGCTGATAGTGCGCCCGCGGATTGGAGGGGCTCACGTGCTGGCCGATGTAGAAGTACTCCGGGTGCTCGGCGAGGATCTGCTTCATCCGCTCGCGCGCGCCCGCCGTGCCCAGTTCCTTCGGCGTCAGCACCAGCTCCGCGCCGAACGCGCTCAGCACCTGGCGACGCTCCATGCTCTGAATCTCGGACATGACGAGCATGGCGCGGTAGCCCTTGATCGCCGCGATGAATGCTGCAGCCATGCCGGTGTTGCCGCTGGTGATCTCGATCAGCGTATCGCCCGGCCGGATGCGGCCCGCAGCCTCGGCGTCCTCGATGATCTGAAGCACCGGCCGGTCCTTGATGCTCAACGGATTCATGAATTCGCATTTGACGAAGACCTTATGGTCGGGCGCCAGCCGCCCCAGCCGCAGCAGTGGCGTATTGCCGATCAGCTCCACCACGCTTTCGCAGTACCGCATCGCCCATTATCGCGCGGGCGGGCGGCGAGTGTGCACGGCGGCAGCCAGGCTGGGCTATAATCTGGCCAGGATGCTGTACCGCAGGCAGACTTGCTACGCTTCAATGCTGGCCATGGTCGGCGCACTCCTGCTGATCGCCGCGCCGGCCAGGGCCCAGGAGTCCGACGCCATCGCCGACGCCGTGCGCGGGCACTTCGAGGCGATCCTGGCCGAGGAGTACGTCGCGGCCGGCCAGTACTTCTCGGCGGCGTTCAGGCACGCGTTCTGGAACGAGGAGCGTGCCACCATCGACGAGTACTTCGTCAGGCGCCGCGAGCAGCTCAGCGCCGGCTACCAGATCCTCGACGTCCGCAAGCTGGCCGACCCGCAGCACCTGGCGATGCGCGTGACGGTCGAGTTCGCCGACCCGGAGGCGGACGCGCCGGTGACCATCGCCGAGCGGATGCACTACTACCTGATCCACGAGAAGGCTGAGCCGGATACCCCGCTGATCGACCGGGACGGCTGGGCCTGGCGGATCGAGATCTACGACGCGCTGAGCTATGACACCCTGGCCGAGGCGCGTCGCCGGCCGTACTTGTACACCACCGAGATGTGGCCCGAGGACGAGAGCCGCGAGCTGATCAGCCGCCAGGGGCTGTACCGCATTCAGCAGGCGCTGGAGCGGTTTTACAGCGCGCGCGGCCAGTATCCGTTCCGGCTGCTGGGCGGCGACAATCGCCGCGACGAACTGATCGGCGGTGGTTTCCTGCTGGGGCAGTACCCGCGCAGCGGCTTCGGCAACCGGCCGATGAAGGCCGAGGAGTTCGGCAAGAAGAGCAGCGGTGACTTCGCCTACTACTCGTTGGATGACAACGGTGACGGACTGCGCGAGGGGTACTGGCTGCTGCTGCACGGCAAGGTGCCGGCGGCGTTCTACTTCGAGGGCTACGACACGGTCCACCTGCTGAGCAACGTGGATGGCACCCAGCCGCAGCTGGCCCAGCGCTTCGCCGCGTTCTGGCCCGAGCGCGCCGGTGAGCAGTTGACGCTGACGGCCCCGCTGCTTACTCAGCTGGGCACGGAGCTGCAGCTGGCCGCCGTGCCGGCTGCCGAGCCGCCCGCGCCCCCCGCTGAGGAAGCCACCACCGTCCCGGTCGAGCCTCCGCCCGCCGGCCAGGAGGTGGTGATCGGCGCGCCGCCGGCCGAGATCGAGCAGCTCCAGCCGATGCAGATCGGCACCGCCTCCGAGGTCGCCCCGGGCGATCTGGAGTCCGCTGAATCCATACCCGAACCTGAGCCGGAGATTGAGGCCGAACCGGGGCCGGCAGAGCCACCGGCGGATGTGCCGGCAGTGGAGGCCCCGGAGCCTGAAAGCGGTGCGGAAGGGTCGGCCGCGCCGGTGGTTGACGAACCGGTGATCGGGCTGACACCGGCGACGCCCGAGGATGTGGAGATCGCGCCGGCCGTCGATGAGCCGCCAGCGGAGGACGAGATGGACGCGCCCGCCGCCGAGGTCGACGAGCACATCTGGGCCCGGGCCCACGCCTATCTGACCGCCCAGGCGCTGCTGCGCCCGATCTCTCAGCTGGCCGCGGTCGCGCCGGCGGCCGAGCCGGACGAGGCTGAGAGCGCGATGGTCGAGGATGCGCCCGCGGAGCAGGTAGCGCCGCCAGTCCCCGAGGACATCGAGCAGCTGACCGTCTACCGCTACGGCTGGTAGCCGCCTGCCCTATAATCCGCGCGTGCGGCTGACCCGCCTCAAACTGCGCGATTTCCGCAACTACGAACGGCTGGAGGTCGGCTTTCCGCGCGGCATCGTTGTCCTGACCGGTCCCAACGGCGCGGGCAAGAGCAACCTGCTGGAGGCGATCCACTATCTGAGCTACCTGCGCAGCTTCCGCACCCAGCGCGACCGCGAGGTGGTGCGCTATCGCCAGCCGCTGGCGGTGGTCGAGGCCCGCCTCAGCGACGACTCCGACCGCAGCTTCGAGGTGCGCGTGGTGCTCAAGGGTGGCAAGCGCCACGTACGGCTCAACGGCAATCCGGTCACGCGCTTCCAGGACTTCATCGGGCGGCTGCACAGCCAGTTTTTCTTTCCGGGTGACCTCTCGCTGCTCAGCGGCGATCCGGTGCTGAGGCGCGAGGTGCTCGATCTGGAGCTGCTCAGGCTCAAGCCGGCCCTGACGCCCGTCTACCACCAGTTCCGCAGCGCGCTGCGCGAGCGCAACCGCGTGCTCAAGCTGCTCTATCCCCAGCCCGGCCAGCGGCGGGGGGGCGATGAGCTGGCCAGGGCGCTGAGCGTCTACGGCGAGCAGCTGGTCAAGAGCGGGGCGCAGATCATCCGCGAGCGGCGCGGGCTGGTGCGCGTGCTCGACGAGCTGTTCGCGCCGCTCTACGCGCGGCTGGCGCCCCCCGAGGGCGAGCGGGTCGGCCTGCGCTACAACTCGGCGATCGAACTGGAGCCCGACGAGCGCGTCGCGGCCTCGTTTTCAGAGCTGCTGGCCGCCGCCGCGGACAACGAGGCCAGTCTGCGCTTCACCACCGTCGGACCGCACCGCGACGACCTTAGTTTCATCCTGAATGGCGAGCGCGAGCTGCGGCGCTACGGCAGCCAGGGCCAGCAGCGCAGCGCGGCGCTGGCCTTTCGCCTGGCGCTGGCGGCTCTGTCCGGGCGCCGGCTCGGTGACGATCCGCTGCTGCTGCTCGACGACGCCTTAAGCGAGATGGACGACGAGCGCAAGCAGCGGCTGCTCAGGCTCTGCCGCCAGCACAGCCAGGTGTTCATCACCAGCGCCTCGGAGCGCGAGGTGGATCTGATCGGCCCCCAGGCGGCCCGCGTGCTCTATATCGACGAAGGACGCGTGACAGAGGCACCCGTTTAGCCCTGATTTAACCTGATTTCGCGGCCCGGACACGCGTTAAGTCCCCTTAAAACCTAGGCTAAAGGGGGGTAGGGGCCGTTTTTCTCTTTATAATCTACACGTATGGCATACGCGGATGCGATGGTACACCTCAAGGCGATCTTCACCAGCCTGATCGAGGCACTGGAGATCTCCGATGCCTACACGCGCGGCCACTCCGACCGCGTGGGGTCACTGGCGGTCGCCCTGGGGCTGGAGCTGGGACTGAGCACACGCGAGCTGGAGATCCTCAAGGACGCCGGCGCGCTGCACGACATCGGCAAGATCGGTGTCAGCAAGGAAGTGCTCAACAAGCCGGGCAAACTGACGGCGGTCGAGTTCGATGAGGTCAAGCAGCACACCGTGTTTGGCTACAACATCCTCAAGCCGCTGGCCCAGCAGGAGCTGCTGGACATCACCCTGCTGCACCACGAGCGGATCGACGGCAAAGGCTATCCCTACGGCCGCCGCGAGTACCCGCTGCTGGTGCACGTGATGCAGATCGCCGACGTCTGGGACGCGCTGACCAGCGACCGGCCCTATCGCAAGGCGATGCCCTTCGCCAAGGCCCGCAAGCTGATGGGCGACGACCCGTCCACCTTCGGTTACGACGGTGAGCTGGTCCAGACGTTCCTGCGCCTGACGCGCTACATCTTCCCCGACGACGACTGCGATCCCGACGAGCTGCTGGGCATCCTCAAGGAGATCGAGCAGCTCAAGCTCGGCGACGCGCTCGAGCGCCAACCGGTCAGCGCCTAGGCACGCCGTCCTTCGGCCACAGCGGGGAATGCCACCTCACTCCGTCGGCAGGCCGCGCACCACGTAGCCGCCAGGGTTGAACCGGTACAGACCGCCATCCGTTGCCCTGGGCACCCATTCCCAGTAGCCTTCCGCGGTTCCATCCTCGTCGACCAAGCCGCCGTCGTGCACGACCACATAGTCGATGTCGTACGTGAACGGGTCGAAAAGCAGCTCCGGGCTGCCGTCCAGTGTGACGATCGCGCTGCAGTTCTCGAAATCGCGGCGGTAGTAAGGCGTGCCGTACCCGTCAGTCGTCAGGTAGTCGCCGATGGTCGATGCCAGGGGATCCAGCGGGGCGCCGGTGTCCACGCCGCATTCCGGATACCACAGCGGGTAGGCGTTGTTCTCGCCGATGATGCCGGGGTAGTACAGGTAAGTGTGCGCGTCCCGAAGCAGCAGGTAGCAGGCCAGGATTGTCATCCGTTCCTGATCCCAGATGTACGGTGGGAAGTTGCTGTTCAGGATCAGCGCCTTGCCTTCGTGCTGAGCCTCCAGTGCGTTGTTCATGACGGTGGGGAAGCGCAGTGAACCGTTGCCCCAGACCAGGCCATACCGCCAGTCCATCAGGAATTCCTCGACGAAGATCCCGTCGCAGGGGTCGTAGTCCATCTCGCCTTCGCCGTAGAGCCACCAGTCCCAGACGCCGGCAATCACCATCGGATCCCGTGGATGATCCGCGCTCTTGGCCTTCGCATACTCGAGCATCCTCAGGGCTTTGGGTCGCCAGTAATCGTAGAACTCCGCATGTGTCTCCCACTCCCCGAAGATCGGGTTCTGCATCGAGAATGGCTCGGTCTTGCCCAGCACCCAGCCGTCGAAGTGGTCCGAACCTAGTAGCTGCAGCAGATTCGCGCCGAGGTACTTCCTGTGCAGGCCGTCCACGTCCAGCCAGTAGAGCTCCGGACTGGACGAGGGCCCAAACACCAGGGAGCGCTCGCGGTATACATCGCTGCCGTCAGCGTGGACAAACCAGTTCTCATGCCGGTTGATATACGGCCAGAAGCCCGCGGCATCGAGGACGTCGCCGTAGACCAGCTGCTCGATCCGGTAGTACGAGCCGTGCTGCTCCGGGCTGGCATATGAGGCCCACTGCTCGCCCAGGGCGATGAAGTCGGGATTGTAGGCGCGAATCCGGTCGGCGGCCGTCTGCGTGATGTCCAGCGCGCCCACGTAGTTGCTCGCCATCCACTCCAGCTGAGCGTCCGTCATCAAGTCCGGCCTCAGATTGATGGCGAAAGAGCGGGTCTGGTTAGTAGTGTCCGGCCAATCCCTGTTCGCGGCCCAGATGCCACCCTGAAGCAGGTGCGTGTGGTCTTCCGGGGACATCGGGTATTCCACGCCATCCACGACTGGCGCCACTTTGTAGTAGTACTCCACTTCCGGCGCTATCGACGGAAAGTCGTCCTGCGGATTGTCGGGAGTGTCGTTGTCATCGAGGATCGGCACCCAGCGCCCGGAGTCATCCAGCACCAGGATCTCATTGAAGCTGTTCTCGCCGGAGCTTGCCTCTGGCACGGTGCCGACGTGGAATGGTGCCGGATCGTAAGGGATGGTGCTGCGGTAGACCTTGTACTCATCGGCATCGACGCTATTCCAGGTGAAGGTGATGGTCCTTACGATTAGTTTCGCGGCGTCCACCTCCCACAGACGCATGACCACCGTATCTTCGGTTTGAGCGCCATCGTCATCCGTGATTCTCAGGCTGGTGTTGAATGCACCGAGCTCCTCGAACAGGCACTCGGCCGCGCCACAGCCCCGCGCGTCGGCCTCGAAGCCATCCTCGTTGAAGGTTCCGTCGCCGTCGAAGTCCCACTCCCAGTCCACGATCTCGCCATCGCTGTCGGCGGACGCACTCGCGTCGAAGTCGACCCGCAGCGTCGGCCGTCCGGAAGTGGAGCTGGCCTCCAGCACGGCGGTCGGCGGCATGTTGACCGACACCGACACCGCCGCCGCGGCGGACAGCCCCGCGTTGTCCTCAACCCGGACGCCGGCCAGATACTCGCCGGAGGCGGCATAGACGTGAGTAAGGGTGGCCGCCGGCGTCATCTGCTCGTACGTTCCGTCGCCGTCCAGATCCCACCAGTAGCGCGCGATGCCGCTGTCCGGATCGCTGGACCCCCCGGCGTCGAAGTGCACCGCGTGCGGCGCGTGGCCGAACTCCTCACCCGCGCCGATCGCGAGCGCCGCCAGCGGGGGCTGGTTGGCCGGCAGCACGTCGATTACCGCAGTGCCAATCGCCGTGCCACCGCGGTCATCCGTGATCTCCACCGTTGCGCTGAACGTGCCCGGACTGCTGTACGTATGCAGCACAGTCGGGTCGGCGCCGCTGTCAAGATCGCTGTGCCCGTCGCCGAAGTTCCAGACGTGTTTCACGATGTGGCCATCCGGGTCGAAGCTGCCCGTGGCGATCAGGCCGACCGTCAGCGGGACTTCGCCGCTGGTCGTCGTGGCGAACAGGTCCGCCACGGGCGGGATGTTGCTGACCTCGGTGTCGGTGACCTCGAAGGGGGGCGACTGGAAGGTGTCCCACAGGCCGCCGCCGTCCGTGACGCGCACCAGCGGGGCGTACGTGCCCGGCTGGACGTAGGTGTGCTCGGCTTGGGGAGCAGTGCTGAAGGCGTCGAAGAGCCCGTCGCCCTGGTAGTCCCACTCGTAGAAGATGATCTGGCCGTCGGGATCGTCGGAGTCGCTGGCGTCGAAGCTGACTTGCAGCGGGATGCTCTGGCCCTCATGCTCAAGGCTCAGCCGCGCCGTCGGCGGCAGGTTGAAGCCGTCCCCGCCGGGGTCGGTCGGCGCCGACTCCACGCCGGGCCCGTTGACGTTGCTGCGCGTGCCCTCGCTCTCGCCTGCATACGGGCGCACCCAGTACAGCAGCTCATCAGCGCCCGGCTCCGGCGTATAGCTGAACCACAGCCGGTCCGTCAGCGGATCGCCCTGGGCCTCAGCCAGCGGGAAGCTCGCCAGCGGCTCGATGGTGGAGGGTTCGGCGAAGCTCAGCGGCACCTGGGCGATGTCATCGCTGGCGTAGAGGTTGTAGCCCTCGATGTGGCAGCCCCAGTACTGGCCGATGCTTGCCAGGTCGCCGATGCCGATCAGCCCGTCGCTATTGCCGTCGATGACTGACCGGGCAGTATCGAAGCGGAAGGGCCCGCTTGCTCCATACTCGCGGCCCAGCGGGGACAGGTCGCTGACCCCCACCAGCCCGTCCTGGTTGTAGTCGCCCGGATTGACCAGATACCACGTAAGCTCGCCGCTCTCAGCGTCCCACAGCAGCGGGCTCAGCGCCTTGGCATGCGCGGGTGCCTGGGAGGCCGCCCTGGCATTCGATGCTTCGTATGGCTCGCAGGCGAATAGCACCTCGGCCAGCGCCTGTCCTGCTTCAACCTGCCGGCCGGCACCGCCCAGTGCAACCTGCCCCAGGCTGACCACTCCGGGGGTGTCCAGCACCTCCAGGCAGAGGCTTTCTGCCGGCGGGGCGATCACATCCGTGGCCTGGGCGGCCAGCGGGGTGTATCGCGCTGCATCGTAGCTGAGTTCGCAGAGCAGCTCAGCGAGTTGCTGCGGCGCGGCGGATGCCACACTGACGGTCAGCTGCCCGCCCTGCTGCTCGATACCCAGCGCCAGCCGGCTGCTGCTATCGACGGGTGTCACCGCGAAGCCGCTGAGATCGGTGCCCGGCGGCCCAGCTCCCGCCGCGTCCAAGCCGGCAGCCGGCGGAGTGCCCGTATCCGATACGGGCGAGATCATCTGCGGACTGCCGCCGCAGGCCGCCAGCACCATCAGCACGGCTGCCGCGAGCCAGCCATGTCCACGCGTCCACCTCTTCATTTAAGGCCCCCTACGACCCGATGTTTCTGGCCTCTATGTCCATGACGCCGGGCCTGTACCTGTGGTTACACCAGCGCAAGGCAGCTGCAGCGGCGCTCCGCGATGTAAAGCCAACACGATATGTCGCCAGTATCATTGACAGATCGTATGTGATCATATATACTACGCCTAGCGCACGGTACATTGAGTAAAGCACACTAGACAGACGGGGCATGATGGAGCTTAAGAACTTCGTCAGGATGCACCGGGCGCGGCTTGACATGACGCAGGAGCAGCTGGCCAGGGCGGTGGGAGTAAGTCGCCAGACCATCCATGCGATTGAGCGTGGCAAGGCCGAACCATCGGTCGGACTGGCATTGAGACTGGCCAGGCTGTTTGAGCTGAAGGTGGACGAGCTGTTTAAGCTCGAAAACGGGTAGGGCTGCGCTTCGGCGTGAAGAGTAAGTGAGTTAGGAGTTGAGATGGCGAGAAGCCTTGTCACCATCCTGCTTTACCTCACCTCGGGCCTGGCAGCCTATGTGCTGCTCAGACTGGGGGAGTTCATCACCACGGGGCTCAGACCAGATTCGCTAACCATCAATGCCTTCCTCTTCCTCATGGGGCTGGGCGGTGCCCTCACACTACTCAGCCCCACACCTCGCTCCCGGCGTCTGCGCTGGTAGAGGGAGCGCGGGAGGAAGCAGCAGGCGCTCGTAAGCTGGGCGCGGCCTCGGCAGCCGCGCCATGATCTCTCCCCGGTAGCAGGGGGCTTCAGCCCCCTGACCTGCCCTGCGGGGCTAAAGCCCCGCTTACCACACGATAGCGCCGGCTCTGGGAGCGCTGGCAAACCGGTAGCCGTGCATCTTATGCGCGGCCCATCGGAATACGCGGATAGAACCCGCGCCTACCAGAATCCGGACTGCTCTGTGAGCTCTGTGACCTCTGTGGTGTGCAAATCCGGCGGCAGGGCCGCCGCCGCTACGGCTCGCCCCTAGCCGTTCCCCTCAGATTCCCAGCTGTTCCGCCACCTCGCTGAGCGTCGGCAGCACCATCACGTCGTCGCTGTCTTCGGGCAGCTCAGCTTTGGGGGTGACTCCGGTCTCGACCATGTAGGTGAAGATGCCCGCCGCGCGCGCGAAGTCGTAGTCCGTCTCCGGGCGGTCGCCGATCATCACCATTTCCGCGCGGGCGATGCCCGTCTCGCGCTCGATCTGCTCCAGAAGGTGCAGGCTGGGTTTGCCTAAGTAATGCGGCTCCACGCCGCTGACCTCGGCGACCAGGCTGACGATGCTGCCGTTACCGGGCAGGATCACCCCGCCGGCGAAGGGGAACGAGTAGTCCGGGTTGGCGGCCAGCAGAATCGCGCCGCGCTGAATCAGCACGCAGGCCAGCGCCAGCTTGATGTAATTGACGTTGACGTCGATGCCGATCATCACCAGGTCGAAGTCGATGTCGGCCAGCAGCTGCAGGTCGTCGGGCGTCGCGGCCCGGCCGCCCGCCCCGCGCGCCGCCAGCCACTCGTCGGCGCCGGTCACCTCCGTATGCTCGCGCATCGAGCGCACCAGCATCTCGCTGCCGATCACGAAGGCGTGGGCGCGGGGATGGTGCGCCGCCACATAGGGCCCGGCCAGGTGGTTGACACTGAAGATGTCGTGCGGGCCGAGGTCGAGGCCGAGACGCGCGCACTTGTCGCTGTAAGCCTCGCGGTTAGGACCGGCGTTGTTGCTGACCACCAGGCAGCTCAGCCCGGCGGCCCGCGCGCGGCGGATGAACTCCGGCGCCGGCTCGATCACACTACGGCCGCGCCACAGCACGCCGTCGGCATCCAGCAGGATGGCTTTCAGGGGCATGGCAGCTATGCTAGCACGAATCGACCACGGACGGCCGCCGCTAGCCCGCGGTGCTCTGCTCGCCGGCCAGTTCACGCACCTTGCCCAGCGAACGAATCACGTGATCGTTGAGGTCCGAGGTCTGACGGCCGTCGATGATCTCGCGGACGACGCCCTGCTTGTCGATCACGTAGGTGATGCGCGAGACCAGGTCGGTGCTGCCGTCGGGGTTGCCGAAGGCGCGGCGCACCTGGCCGTCGGCGTCGGACAGCAGCGCGAACGGCAGCTCAAGCTCGTCGGCGAACAGCGCGTGGGCGGAGAGGTCGTCGCGGCTGACGCCGACGATCACCGCGCCGTTGCGCAGGAACTCCTCGGCGGTGTCGCGGAACGCGCAGGCCTGGACGGTGCAGTCCGGCGTATCGTCCTTGGGATAGAAGTACAGCACCACCGCCTGCTGGCCCCGGTAGGTCTCAAGGATGAACTCCTGGTGCGGGTAGCCCGGCAGGCTGAAGTCCGGGGCCTGGTCACCGATCTTGACGCTGCCCACCTGGCTGGCCTGCCCTCCCGATCCGGCGCTGCCCTCGCTCTTGTTGCAGCCGAGCAGCACGATCAGGAGCAGGACGACGGTTGCGATTGCCGTAATACGCATGAGTTAGTCTACCCGAGTATTGTGTCATTTGTTGAGACCGCCAGGCCTTCTCGCCGTCAGTCGCGGAGCGCCTTTACTGCCTTCAGCGCCTCGCGGGCATGGTCGGCCACGTCGCCGCGGCCGGTGTAGTAGTACACCAGCCGGACGGTGCCGCCCTGGTCGATCACGAAGGTGATGCGCTTGATCTGTTTGTCCTTGTGCTCACGCACGCCCAGCCGCTGCCAGAGCTCCCAGCCCTTGTCAGTCAGCAGCTTGAAGGGCAGGCTCAGCTTGGCGGCGAATCTGGCGTTGGTCGCGGTGGAGTCTCCGCTGACGCCGAAGACCTCGGCGCCGGCCGCGGCGAACTGCCTGTACAGCTCGCCGAAGGCGGCCGCTTCCTTCGCTCAACCGCTGGTGTTGGCCTTGGGATAGAAGAACAGCACCAGATGCCGCTTGCCGTGAAGGTCCGGCAGGCTGACCTCCGTGCCGTCGTGGGCCGGCAGCTCCGCCGCCGGCAGACTATCGCCCGCGTCGATCCAGCGCGGCGCACCGGCAGTGCCGCCGCTGGCCGAGGAACCCATGACGTCCTGCTCATCGATCCACCACATACGGGAATATGTACCACGATCAGTTCGGCGAGCATCTACCGCGGCCCGCCTGCTTACATTTAGCCTGCGCAGGCGTTACCATCATGCGGTGGCAGATCAGTCTCCCCCGCGTCCCGGCTGGATTCGCGTTAAGCGGCTCGACGGCCGGGCGCGCGAGCTGATGCAGCGGAGCCTCAGCGGCCAGCCGACGGTCTGCGTCAGCGCCAACTGCCCCAACATCGGCGAGTGCTGGGGGCGCGGCACGGCGACGTTCATGATCATGGGCGACATCTGCACGCGCCACTGCCGGTTCTGCGGGGTGCCGCACGGCAAGCCGGCGCCGCTCGATCCCGCCGAGCCCGGACGGCTGGCGGAGACGGTGGCCGGCCTGGGGCTCAAGTACGTCGTCATCACCTGCGTCGACCGCGACGACCTGCCGGACGGCGGGGCGGCGCACTGGGCCGCCTGCATCCGCGCCGTCCGCGAGCGCTGCCCGCGGGTGGGCATTGAGGTGCTGACCGGCGACTTCCGCGGCGCGGAGAGCAGCATCGCGGCGGTGATCGACGCGCGGCCCGACGTCTTCGCCCACAACGTGGAGGTGGTGCCCAGCCTGCAGGCCGTCGCGCGGCCGTCGGCCTCATGGCAGCGCTCGCTCAGTGTGCTGCGCAGCGCCCGCCGGATCGCGGACCGCGAGGGCGTCCCGCTGATTACCAAGAGCGGCCTGATGCTGGGGCTGGGCGAGAGCGCAGGCGAGGTCCGGGAGGCGCTCAGTGAGATCCGCGCCTGCGATGTCGAGCTGCTGACGCTGGGGCAGTACCTCAAACCGCTGAACGTGGAGGGGCTGCTGGAGGTCAAGCGCTATGTGCCGCCCGAGGAGTTCGATCAGCTGGCCCGCGATGCGCGCGCGCTGGGGTTCAGGGGCGTGGCGTCCAGTCCGCTGACCCGCAGCTCGCATCTGGCCGAGACGCTCTACGCTCAGGCCATGGGCGGGGAGTAGCGCGTGGCTGATCACGAGGCGCCGCGCCGGAGGACGTGGCTCAGGATGCTCAGCTACCTGATCGCGCTGGTGGTGCTCGGCGCCCACATCATCACCTTCGGCATCAGCAAGCACCACCCGGCCTGGCTGAGCCTCGATCTGCGCGACCTGCTGGCGCACGCGGCGATGTTCCTGACCTTCGCGTTTATCTACCGCTACAGCTTCACCCGGGCGGCCTCGCCGCTGAGCGCCAACGTCGCCACCGTGCTGGTCTGCAGCGGCTGGGGGGCGCTCTGCGAGTTCGTCCAGATCTGGCTGCCCCGCGACTTCAACCCCTTCGAGCTGCTGGCCAACGTCGGCGCCCCGCTGGTGGTCGTCGCGCTGTTCTATGTCTTTGAGCGCCGCTGAGCCGGTCGGCCCGGCCGCGCCCATTCTGTTATAGTGAACCGAGGAGGCTCGGTACTTGCCGGCGATGAACACCGTGCGCTGCATTCTGCTGTTGACGGCCGTCGTGGCGCTGGCGGCCTGCGGTGGCTCGCGCGGCCAGCCGGCAACCGATCTGGCGGCCCCCGCTGATGCCGGGGCGCGCCCGCACAGCGTGGCGGATGAAGCAGCGGGGGGGACGCTGCGCCAGACCCCGATGGTGTATCCCGGCAGCGGCGCGCGGCTGTCCGTCGAGCATGCACAGGCCGGGCTGAGGCAGCCGGCGGGGGAGTGGCTGCCGGATCGCTTCGTGGTCAGCTTCCGGCCCAGTGTCGCGCCATCCGCCGGGCGCGGCAGGGCAGGGCAGGACCTGCCCGCGTCGCTGATCCACACATCGGCGGACCACGCCGCACTCGCGCGCACAATCGCGGATCGCTACGGGCTGACGCTCTGCGAGGAGGCCTACTACAAAGGACTGAACTTCGCCGCTTACCGGACAACGGACGGCGACGACGCCGCGGAGGTGATGGCGCGCATCGCCGCGGACTACGCGGCCAGTATCGAGCACGTCGAGTATGACGGCCTGCTCCGCGCCGCCTACAGCCCGGACGATCCGTACTTCCCGGATGACCTCTGGGGGCTGATCAGGATCAACGCAGACGACGCCTGGGATACGCAGAAGGGCGACAGCGGCGTGCTGGTCGCGATCATCGACGGCGGGGTGCGCTACTCGGGAGACAGCGTCAGCGACGCGCCGGACCACGAGGACCTCGCCAGTGTTTGCCTGCACCCGCCGGACCACTGGCCGCAGGAGACCTTCGACCTGTTCGACGACGACAACGTGCCCGAGGACGAGCAGCCGATCGGCCACGGCACGCGGGTGATGGGCATCGCCGGCGCGGCGGGCGACAACGGCAAGGGCGTGGTCGGGGCGGCGTATGGCATCACACTGGTGCCGATCCGCGTCTACGGCCCGGACGGCAGCACCACCCAGAGCACGGTGGCGGCGGCGATCGCGCTGGCGGCGGCCATCGAGGCGGACGTCGCGAACCTCAGCCTCAGCGGCACGCCGGGCTTCGTGCTGGAGACGGCCTGCGCTCAGGCTGCGGAGGACGGGCTGCTGCTGGTGGCGGCGGCGGGCAACGACGACAGCAGCGGCCCGCGCTACCCGGCAGCCTACGAGACGGTTCTCGGCGTCGGCGCGACGGATTTAGGCGACGACCGCGCCAGCTTTTCCAACTACGGCGCCTGGGTCGATCTGGCCGCGCCGGGGGTGGACATCTGGTCCTGCACCAAGTCCACCACCAGCGCCTACAACAGCGACTGGGGCACCAGCTACGCCTCGCCGCTGGTTGCCGGCGCCGCCGCCCTGCTGCTGAGCTACGACGATACGCTGAGCCGCGATGAGCTGTGGGCGGCACTGGTCAATACCGGCCCGCTGCTGCCCGCGGCGCAGTGGGGCGCCGGCGATATCCGCCGCCTCGACATCGACGCCGCGCTGGACTGGGTGATCGATCAGCCGCCGGAGATCAGCATCCTCTCGCCGGCGGACGGCGCGACGGTGTCCGGCAGCGTCAGCTTCACGGTTGAGGTCACGGACAACACCGGTGTGGCGCTCACGGAGCTGTACGTCGACGACGTGCTCAAGGCGGGCTTCGACACCGGCGGCACGCTGACCTACATCTGGCCGACCACGGACTACCACGGCGGTCCGCACACACTCAGCGTCTACGCCGAGGACGACGCGGGCACGCACAGCGCGAAGGCGATCGCGGTCACGGTGATGAACCAGCAGATCAGCGCCGTCAGCCCGCCCGCGGCGGAGCGCGGGGACAGCGTGGTGGTGCAGGGCAGCTACTTCATCGGCGACGGCGGCGACAGCTTCGATCCGTTCACCGACCAGCTGCATTTCACGACCCAGAGCGGCTGGGTGCGGGCGGTGGTCAGCGACTGGCAGCAGACCGCCATCACGGCTGCCGTGCCCGCCGCGGCCGTGATCGGGCCGCTGATGGTCAGCATTGATGGTGCCGAGCAGGTCTCGGGCTTCGACTTCTGGCTGCCGCCGAGCATCGATAGTCTCGATCCAGACGTGCAGGTGGTCGGCGGGCAGGTGACCATCACCGGCTACGACTTCGGCGACGCGCCGGGCGAGGAGGGCGCCATCGCGATCGGTACGGTTGAGGCTGCGCCGATCATGTGGAGCTACGACGAGATCGTGATCGTCGTGCCGCCGGGGGTCGCCCAGGCCGAGCTGACGGTCACCACCGCGGGCGGCGTGAGCAATGGAATCCTGTTTACGCCGAAGCCCGAGATTACGCTGATTCACCCGTGGCCCGCCTGGGTGGGTGCTGAAGTGACCATCACCGGCACCAGCTTCGGCGCCAGCCAGGGGTCGAGCACGCTGGAATTCGGCGGCGGCGCGCTGGCCTCCGGCCCCGACGTCATCAGCTGGGCCGACACGCTGATCACTGCGCTGGTCCCGCTCGACGCCGAAAGCGGCGACGTGACTGTCACCGTCAACGCCGTCGCCTCCGAAGGCTACAACCTGCGCCTCGGCCTGCCACCCCCGGAGATCGTGGACGCAGGGCAGCTGTAGGCCGTAGCGGCGACGCATACGTCGCCCTGGGAGCGCTGCCATCCTGGCGGCATCAGATATGTAGCGTGGGGCTTCACCTCTTAGTACTGCAAGCGCCCCTGCTTGCAGACTTGAGCTGCACAAGCACGGGGGCTTGCGCTACTACCGCTCCGGTATCTCAATCAGCGTGGCACTCAGGGTCACGTTCTTCATCGCATCCAGCTTGATGTACAGCGCCAGCAGGTGGCCTTCCAGGATTACCGCCTCGACGCCGTTGTATCCGTGAGTGCCCAGGTCTTCGCTGAGCTGGCACATCCGCCAGTCGCGATTGTCGGCGGGCGTCGGCGTCGTTGCGAAGAAGGCCCACAGCGCGGACATATCCGCCGTATACAGCACCACGGGCAGGTCGTCGCTGAACAGCAGGTCCACATCGCCGAGCATCTCCCACTTGACGATGCCGCTGAGCTGCCAGTCCGGACTGGCAGCCGCAGCGTCCGCGCTGACGGCGAAACGCAGCTGAGGCGGCTCTCCGTGGTGGAAGACCGCGGCGGCTGCCCGTCCGTGGGCGGCGAAGTCGGCATGGCCCGCGAGGATCACCCGCTCCGTGCCGCTGTCAATCACCGTAGCCTGCCAGCCGTCGGGCGCAGGTTTATCGAGATCCCTCAGCAGTCCGAAGCTGGTGCGGTCAGCGCTGGCGTACCCCAGTGCCTGCGCGCCGTCAATCTCGATCAGCGTCAGCTGCAGGGACCCGGACAGGTCATCGCCGGCCGGCTGGATCTGCCAGCCCGCGTCGTCCGTCGCCAGCTCGCGCCAGATGTACATCGGCAGGCGTGTGTCGCGATCGCGGCAGGCCAGGCTCAGCCGGTCGCCGCCTGCTGCGATGGCGCGGATGGAGACATTGCCCAGCTCCGGCGGCAACTCCTCGAGGGACCATGCCAGGGGGTCGGACGGGTCCGCCCCCGCGCAGGACGCCAGCATCAGGTGGGAGTCTTCCCGCGGTCCGGCCAGGTAGCTGACGAACACACCTGCCTCGGACGCCGCCAGGCTGATCATCCTGGACCTGGGCCGGCTGTCGAGCAGGATGATCTGCCAGTCGCCGGCGCTTTCGGGCAGCGGCGTGTCCGCGACCGCCACCGAGAATCCGCCCGGCGAACGGAAGGCGGCGACGGGCCGGCCTTCAAACCGGCCGGCGCTGAAATAGAACGGTCCCCATTCCGTCGGGCCGATGTCGTAAATCGTGCGCTCCACGCTGATCAGCGGCGGCGACGTCGCCAGCGCCTGAATCGCCTGGGCGGTGCTCTTGACTCTCCTCGGACAGCCCGCTGTGCTGAGCAGCACGCACGCCGCCAGGATCACGCCGAATGCTGTCCATGTCCCTTTTGTCCCCATGGACGGATTATACCGGCGCCGCTCGCCGTCACTCCGCCGCCTGTGGGACCGCGGCCAGGATGTCCTTGATCACCTTGTCCGGCGGGACGCCCTCGGCCTCGGCCTCGAAGCCCAGGATCACGCGGTGCCTGAGCACGGGTGCCGTCAGCCGTTTGATGTCCTCGTAGGCCACGTTGAAGCGGCCGCCCAGCAGCGCCAGCACCTTGCCCCCCAGGATCAGCGCCTGCACCGCCCGCGGGCTGCCGCCGTAGCGCACGTAGCGTTTCACGCTCTCCGGCGCCAGCGGCTGGTCGGGGTGGCTGGCCAGCACCAGGCGCACGGCGTAGCGCACCACGTGCGGGGCGGCCGGCACGCGCCGGACGAGTTCTTTCATCGCAAGCAGCCGCTCGCCGCGGACCACGGGCGTGGGCACGGCCACCTTGGCGCCGGTGGTGCGCTCGATGATCTCCATCAGCTCTTCCTCGTTCGGGTAGTCGACGAGGATCTTCAGCATGAAGCGGTCCAGCTGGGCCTCGGGCAGCGGATAGGTACCCTCCTGCTCCAGCGGGTTCTGCGTCGCCAGCACCAAAAACGGCGCGGGCAGGTCGCGCTTTTCGCCGTAGACGGTGACGTGGCGCTCCTGCATGCTCTCCAGCATCGCGGACTGCGTCTTGGGGGTGGCGCGGTTGATCTCGTCGGCCAGGATGATGTTGGCGAACACCGGTCCGGCGATGTACTTGTACTGCTTGCCGCCCTCCGGCGTCTCCTCGATGATGTTGGTGCCCGTGATGTCGCTGGGCATCAGGTCCGGCGTGAACTGGATGCGGCTGAAGGCCAGGTTGACGCTCTGGGCCAGGGTGCGGATCAGCAGCGTCTTGGCCAGGCCCGGCACGCCTTCCAGCAGCGCGTGGCCGTCCGCCAGCAGCGTGACCAGCACCTCACGGATCACCTCGCGCTGCCCGACGATCACCTTGCCGATCTCCGCTTCCAGCGCGGTGTAGTCGCGCTTGAAGTCACCTGCGAGCTGCTCAACCTGCTGCGGTGTGACTGCGCCTGTGTCCATATGGCACCTCCGGCCCGGCCACCATTATAGCCATGCCGCGCGCGGCGTGCCGCAGGCGGGGCGAAACGAGGTGCGGGCGCCCGGCGGAGGAATTTGACCGGAATGCAACAAAGTACCCCCGGCACTAGTCTGTAACCGTCGGGTGGCTCCAGTCGTCTATCGGTCTGTACGGGCCGAGGGTCGATTCGGTTGACTAGATGGGAGGTCCTACTATGTCCGCTCGTCCTCTTCGCAGATACCTGCCGGCCATCTGCCTTGCTTCGCTCGCCGCGCTGCTGTGCGCGTGCGGAGGGCAGCTGGCAGTCACGGCACCGGGCACTGACGCGGCGCTGCAGCCTGTGGCGGTCAGCGGGGGTGACTCGCCCGACCGCTACTCGGGCCTGCCGCCGCTGAAGTCCATCGCGGCCAGCCTGCCGCATGTGCAGCTGCATCGAAACCGCCACGGCGCGGAGTATGAGCCGCTGGTCAGTTCGCCCGGCGAGTGCCTCACGGTCGGCGCGGACCTGTCGCTGACGATCAGCGCCGGAGCCGGTCAGGTGGCCTTCGCGACGTACGCGATCGGCGGCCTGTCGGCGGGTGATGTTCCCGAAGCGCTGACCGTCGTCGGCGCGGACGGCGGCGCGCCCTGGATCGCGGTCTCGGACTACGCCCGCGGCGGCTGGGAGTGGCATCAGCCGGCGGCAACAGGCGGCATCCAGACCGTGACGCTTGGTGACGGCGGGGGCTACTACTCCCCCGGCGGCGTGCTGTACTACGCCCTGGTGGTGTTCGACGGCGGCTCCAGCTGCATCAGCGAGTGCCTGCTGTCCACCAGTCTGGAGGAAGGCACCGCCGTGCCGGCGGCCGACTACGCGACATACAGCGCCACCGACGCCGAGCTGCGTGTCTGGACGGACGGTCCGGCCGGCGGCGCAGGCATCTCTGACGGCGGGCAGCTGAGCGGCTACGCCCTGTCGGCGGAACTCACCGGTACGGCGGTCCAGTACGAGATAGCGCTGCCCGACGACGGCAGCCTGCTGGCCGCGCAGCTGGCTTGCACCCCGCCCGGCGAGCCGGCGATGTTGCTGCGGGTCATCGAGAGCGATCCGCTGGACGCCGTGGTGATTCCCCAGTCCGCGGACGCCCTGGGCACGATCTACGCCGATCTCGACGCCGGCGGGATCTACCTGCTGTTCTGGCTCGATCAGCACGGCAGCAGTTCCATAAGGAACACCTCCGGCCTGGCCGCGCTGGACGACTTCGACTTCGCCCGGGACTCCTGGCCGATCGGCAACAACGCCCAGCCGCCGTATTCGGGCTTCTTCCTCGGCAACTGCTGGGGCATGAGTTTCGGTTCCAGCTGGTTCAGCGCCAGCGGCCGCCACGATGCCGGCCTGGGCTCCGACGGTCTCTATGAGCACTTCGAGTCGGATCCGCTCTGGGCGCTGGGCGTCGCCAGCCACCTGCAGGCGCAGCAGCCCTGGTACTGGCTGGCCCGTGACTACTACAGCGGTCTGACGGGCCGCGAGCGGGTCGATAAGCTCAATCTGGCCCGCGCCACCGCGCTGGCCTTCGGACGGGGTTTGCCGCTCTACGGCCTGTCGGGCTATCCGGTCATCGGCGAGATCGGCGGATCGCCCGTTGTTTCGCCGCTGGCGGTGGGGCACAGCGTCCTGTACGTGGGCGAGCAGAACGGCCTGGCCTACTTCTACGATCCCAACGATGGCTACGACGGCGTGACCAATCCATACTTCAAGGCCGTCAATCCCTGGAGCCTGCCGGGCGAGACCTTCCGCACGCCCTTTGCCAGCCTGACGGGCAACTGGAGCATCCAGAGCGTCTACGACAGCGGCGGCGGGGTGCGGGACAGCTTCGATCCCGCCAACCGCGGCAAGTACGTCGACTACCAGTATCCCGAGGTGCTGATCACCAGATCGGGCGAGGGCGAGGCCAGTCAGATCCGGATCGAGTCAGTCGACGAATACATTGCCATCGAGGCCGCCAGTTCATTCTGGGACGACTTCCCCGAGTACTCCGAACTGAACATGCAGTGGATAAGTCCGGGCGACGGCGAGAGGTTCTACACAAGCGAGAGATACTGCAACTTCGATTCGGCGAGCATGTACGTAGTGGAGTTCGCCGACCTGCTGGGGCTGGCGGAGTCCGGCGGGGCGTCGATCAGGAGCGGCACGACCGTGATTCCGTACTACATCCGGTTCCAGACGGAGCCCGACGCCGAGGATCACCGCCACGGGGCTACCGGCTATG
>CAZSSB010000045.1:0-25776 GCA_964609245.1 uncultured Planctomycetales bacterium
CTTACCACTTACTACTTACCACTTACTACTCCCCGTCCCCTTCTCCCTTCCCCCTTGAACCTTCTCCCCTCCCTTCCTCGCCCTTCTCCCCTCTCACCTCTCCCCTTCCTCCCCCGTCCCGCTCCCCCCTCCTCCCTGCATGCTCGCCTTCCCTCCTCAACAACTCGCCGCTGAGAGTGGGTCCCATTCTCAGTTGCCATACTCTGGCCACCCCCGCGAATCGCAGGCGGGACGCCCGCGCCACCGACCGCGCCACCCACGCGCTCCGAAGATGCCGGCCTGCTGCCGGCGCTCCCAGGACCGACGCCCCCGCTGCGGGGACACAGGTGCTCTCACCGAATCACAAGCGGGACGCTTGCGCCACCGGGCACGGGCCGGCGCTCCCAGGCCGGACGCCGGACTGCGGACCTCGGACTGCCCCGGATTTTGGACCGCGGGCTATGGGCCGGATTTAGCAGAAGCTAGCATTGCCCAGCATCGGGCTGCGCCGCGAGCCGCCCGGCAGTGAATGGCGGGCCGGCGTCGTGAACCTGACCTCACCACTTGAACTGGCGCGAGTTTTTAGCGGCACTTAGCATTGCCTAGCATCCTGGCGTTTGCGCTGGCCGCCTGCGCGAATACTTAGCGGTACTTAGCGTTTCTTGACATCGCCGCCGGGCTGCGAATGGCAGGCGGGAAGCCCGCCCTACTGACAGCTGACGGCTGACTGCTGACGGCCCGCGTTTTTAGCGGTACTTAACATCTGAGCCGCCTCGCTCAGATTCGGGGGGTGCGTCCGGCCATCCTGATCGGGCGGGACCGCCGATCGAATCCGGCGACAGGGCCGCCGCGGGGCGGGGCCCCTGCGGTCAATCCGGCGACAGGGCCGCCGCCGCTACGAGCCCCGCGGCCGGCGGATCGGGGACCCGCCGCCACGGATCCCTGTCACCTGTCACCCGTCCCCTGTGCCCTTCCCCCCCCCCTTACCGCTTACACTTACCACTTACTACTTCCCCTTCCCTGTCCCCTGACCCCTGTTCCCTGTCCCCTGGCCCCTGCCCCGGCCGCGTTATCCCCAGACTATCCACGGGCGCGGCCGCTGTGCTACAATTGCGCCGTCTCGGGTTGAGATGGCCGGCCGTGGGCCGGCAGGTTGAGATGACCGGCCTCGGGCCGCAAACAGGGGTGCTTCGATGCTGAACAGAGCCATGATCTTCGGCCTGGCGATGGCCGTGCTGTTGCTGGCGCTGGCCGCCGCCGACAAGCCGCCCGCCCAGTTCATCGGCGCGGGCGAGTTCTGCGGCGGGGTGGCCTGCGACGACGTCGCGCTGACCGGCGTGCGCTTCGGCCACCACAGCGGCTTCACCCGCATGGTGCTGGACCTCTCCCAGCGCGGCGAGGGCGGGGCGCTGAGCGGCGCCGGGCGGCACCCGGTCTACCGCGTGGCCTACCGGGAGTACCCCTACCGGCTGGTGGTCAGCCTCCAGGACGTCTGGTTCGATCCCGGGGCCCGCGTCGGCACCAGGCCCGCCCTGCCCTTCTCGGTGGTGACCCGCGAGGACGGCACCATCAAGGAGATGCAGGTCTTCCTGGCCGGACCCAGCGAGTTCAAGGTGATCGAGATCGACGGCCCGGCCAAGCTGTCGATCGACGTGCGGCCGCTGAGCACGCCGGTGCCCGCGATCTACACCGTGCAGGTCACGGGCGACTATACGGCCTCCGAGGCCTACGCCCTGGTGGAGCGCGGCGAGCTGCCCGAGGGCTACGAGCCGCAGGTGCTGGTGCTCGGCGACGTCGTGGTGATCGAGCAGGCCTTCCCCGACGCCTCCTCGGCGGCGGCGATGGATGCCGCCCTGCGCGACATGGGGTATGCTTCTGTGATCAACGAGCGGCGCGGTGATGAACTGCCGCAAGGCTAGACCGTCACTAGGCAGGCGGGCATGGAAGCGGGTGCAGACCAGATGATCTCGGCGACGGCGGCACTGGCCGGGCTGTGCTACGGCCTCGGCATCCTGGCGCTGCTGTGGGTGGTGCGCCGCACCATCTTTCGGGAGCGGCGGCGCGCCCGCCAGCCGAAGCCCGACGAGCAGCGGCGCCAGGCCCGCCAGGCTCGCGACAGCATCGCGGGCATCGAGAACCGCTACTGGCTCAGCCGCTTCCGCCGGGCCCAGCGGTTCACCCGCGGCGCCGCCCCCAGCCGCGAGCAGCTCGAGTTCCTGGCGGCGGTGTCGGCCGCCCAGGGGCGGCGGAGGGAGCCCTGATGGCGAAGGCGGCCACCGGCTCCGGCAGCAAGTCCGCGGCGAAGGCCCGCACCACGCCGCGGCGCACCACCCGCCGCCGGCGGCGGACCCAGCCGGAAGCCTCGAGCCCGGGCCGCGAGATCTTCGCCACCGCGCTGGGCTGCCTGTGGATCGCCGTCGGCCTCGGTATCGTGGCCCTCAGCGCGGGCATCTACTACGGCACCGTCGTGGCGATCGACGTGCTCACTGAGATCGGCGAGCATGACTTCTCCGGCCCCCGCGAGCGAATCAGCCAGTACGAGCAGTACTTCAACGGCCTCGACGCCCGGCAGTACAGCGTCAACCAGGGCAAGACCAACATCGTTGAAGGCGAGGTCAGCTACATGTGGGCGGTTGAGCCCCGCGGCAGCAACGAGCGCCGCCGCTTTGAGTGGGTACACGACCTGGAGTCCAACGAGATCAAGCCCAGGACCAACGCGGCACTCTGCCTGGATGTCCAGCTGGGGCACATGACCGAGGCTCAAGCCGCCGAATACCATGGGTTCAGCGGTCGCAACGAGCACTACGATCCTGATGATGTGATCATCCAGTCGATCGTCACGAACAGCTTCAGCCTGATCCAGCCCCAGGATCTCAGCGGCGGCTGGGAGGCGGTGATCCCGCCCGAGGGTCCGGTGGGGGCCCCGGTGGTGTCGCCGGCGGAGGGCAGCGAACGCCAGGAGGAGGCGGAGCATGAGGAAGAAGCCGTGCCGGAGGAGGCTGAAGAGATCACCCCGAACGAGGCTACCGAGGTTGTGAGCGAGGAAGACGAGGGCGATGGCTTTGCGGGCGATGAGGGCGACGGCGCCACGCCGATTGAAGGCGGCGACTAGGCGGAAGACCTCCGCAGGAGGGCGCATCAGATGCACGAGCCGCGAGTTCCGAGAGAGGTCAGGGAAGAGGATTCCCGCCTTTGCGTTGATCCGGATTTTCGGATATACTGATGCCATAATTGACGCCTGATACGGAAACGGCGTAGGGGTTAGCGGCAAACACAAATAAGGGATTCGGAGGAAGGAGCACTATGGCCTACACAGTTGAGTCCTTCATGGAGTACCTGGCAGCCAGGACTCCTGGAGAGAAGGAGTTTCATCAGGCGGCAAGCGAGGTTGTCGCCTCAGTCGTCCCGATCCTCGACCGCCACCCGCGGCTCGTCGAGGAGCGGATTCTGGAGCGCGTCTGCGAGCCGGAGCGTGTCATCGAGTGGCGGGTGCCGTGGGTGGACGACCAGGGCGTGGTTCAGGTCAACCGCGGCTACCGCGTCGAGATGAACAGCGCGATCGGGCCCTACAAGGGCGGCCTGCGGTTCCACCCGACGGTCAACCTCGGCGTGCTGAAATTCCTGGCCTTCGAGCAGGTGTTCAAGAACGCGCTGACCACGGTGCCAATCGGCGCCGGCAAGGGCGGCAGCGATTTCGACCCCAAGGGCAAGAGCGACGGCGAGGTAATGCGCTTCTGCCAGGCGTTCATGGGTGAGCTGTGGCGCCACATCGGCGACCGCACCGATGTGCCGGCGGGCGACATCGGTGTCGGCGGCCGCGAGATCGGCTTCATGTTCGGCATGTACAAGAAGATGGCCAACGAGTTCGCCGGCATCCTGACCGGCAAGGGCCTGGCCTGGGGCGGCAGCCTGATTCGCCCCGAGGCGACCGGCTACGGCGCCGTCTACTTCGCCGAGGAGATGCTCAAGACCCGCGGCGAGGGCCTCAAGGACAAGATCTGCTTGGTCAGCGGCAGCGGCAACGTCTCGCAGTACACCGTCGAGAAGGTCAACCACCTAGGTGGCAAGTGCGTGACGCTGTCCGACTCGGGCGGCTACATCCACGACCCGGCCGGGGTCGACGAGGAGAAACTGGCCTGGGTGATGGAGCTCAAGAACGTCAAGCGTGGCCGGATCAAGGAGTACGCCGAGAAGTTCGGCTGCGAGTACCATGCCGGCGAGCGTCCCTGGGGCGTGAGCGGCGCGACGGTGGCCTTCCCCAGCGCCACCCAGAACGAGATCAGCGCCGAGGAAGCCAAGACGCTGGTCAAGAACGGCGTGTACGTCGTCAGCGAGGGCGCCAACATGCCGACGGTGCCGGACGGCGTGGACGTCTTCCTCGAGGCGGGCATCCTCTACGGTCCGGGCAAGGCCGCCAACGCCGGCGGCGTGGCCACCAGCGGACTGGAGATGAGCCAGAACGCGGCCCATACATCCTGGACGCGCGAGGAGGTGGATCAGAAGCTGCACGCCATCATGTGCAACATCCACCAGAACTGCTTCGAGACGGCCAAGGAGTACGGCACGCCGGGCAACTACGTCAACGGCGCGAACATCGCCGGCTTCCTCAAGGTCGCCTACGCGATGATGGACCAGGGCGTCGTCTAGCCGCAAAGCCGACAGCAGCGAGCACTACAGGGGTCCGGCCCACGCCGGGCCCCTTGTGTCTCGCTGCATCCGGCGGCGTTCTGAGTTAGAATTCACCTATCGGCGCTTTGACTGGCCTACAGCGCTCGTACTGACTCGACTACTGTTGGAGGTAGCACAATGAGGAAGATTGTTGGATACCTGGAAGGCACGGACTCCGTGTGGCTGACGACGCTCAACGCCCAGGGGCACACCACCCTGCCGCTGTCGAACGGGTTCGACGGGCACGGGATGAACATCGGCATGCTTAACCAGCAGAACCGAGTGGATCTGCTGATCGGCTACCTGCACAAGCTGCTGCCGGCCGAGGGCATCGACGTGACGATGGCGGGGATGCTGCATGCCACCACCGTCTACGGTATTCCGGTGCTGGTCGTCTGTCCGGCCGAGATTCAGGCCACCGCGCGCGAGCTGACCGGCGATGTACCGGCCAACGTGCAGTTCGTGGATCCGTCGGCTCTGCCGGACGCCGCGCTGGGCGCCCTCGCCTGAGCGGCGGCGGGACCGGCGCTAACGATGTAGAATACTGGTGGTAAGCAAGGGCGCCGGCGTCCGCGTGTTCCGCGGCGGGCACGGGCCGACAGTGAGCAGCTGCCAGTGGCCAACAGCATCGAATTCTGGGACGACTACGAGGTTCTGACGGTCGAGACTCCGGAGAACATCGAACTCAAGCTGCCGCTGGCCGGGTTCGGTCCACGACTCCTGGCGCTGGTCATCGACCTGCTGATCCAGAGCGCGGTGGCCGTCGTGCTGGTCGCGGTGCTGCTGGCGGTGATGGCGGGGATGGCCGGCTTCGGCGACGCGGATTCCGGAATGTTCCTCTTCATGCTGGTGGCGATCATCGCGGTGGTGATGGTTACGCTGGGCTACTACGTGCTGTTCGAGTGGCTGTGGAACGGGCAGACGCCCGGCAAGCGAATCACCGGCATCCGCGTGGTCAAGCGCGGCGCGCTGCCGCTCAGTTTCGTCGACGTCCTGCTCAGGAACCTGCTGCGGCTGATCGACAACATGCCCAGCAACTACCTGATCGGGCTGGTCAGTTTCTTCGCCAGCGCCAACCAGCAGCGGCTCGGCGACCTGGTGGCCGACACCGTGGTGATTCGCGAGTTCACCAGGCAGGCGCCCTATACCTGGGTCGGCAGCGCACCCCAGACCAGCGCCGCCCCTGCTGGCGGGCTGACGCCCGCACTGGTCTACGTGATCGGCAGCTACCTGAGCCGTGCCGCGCTGCTGCCGGAGGAGGTGCGCTGGCGACTGACCAGGCTGATCATCACTGACGTCGGCTACGACGCCACCAACATGGACCTCGCCCAGCGCGACAGCTACCTGGCTTCGCTGCTCGAGTGGCAAGCGGGTGTCCGGTCGTGATTGCCGCCGCCGCGCTGGTTCTGACGGTTACCTGCGCTGCGCAGTTGCCCGCCGACGCGCTGACCTCGGCGGACGACCCCTATGTGATGCAGCGTGAGTTCACCTCGCCCGTCAGCGGCGAGTCGTTCTACGCCAACGTGCTGCGCGGCACGGTGCCGGCTGGCGACTGGGACTACGACCGCTGTCCGCACCCGCCGCTGAACACGCTGGCCTATGCGCTAGTCATTGACCCGGTGACTGGATACGTGGCCGCCCCGGAGGATTTCGAGCAGCCAACGCGCTGGGACGCGGAGGACCTGGCACAGATCCTGGGCGCGCCACGCTTCAAGCGGCTGGCGCCGGAGGGGCTGCCCTGGGCAGGCTCGTACCCCTGGGAGAAGCTGGAGAACGCGGCGCTGCTGTCGCAGGCTGAGGATCAACCCGCGCACTTCACCGGCAACTGGTGGCTGCTGGCCGCTTGGTCGGTGCGCCTGGACGTCATCAGCGGCCACAACCAGTTCGACAGCCGGGTGACGGAGCTGTTCGAGAATATGCCGCGCCGCGAGCCCGATCCGGGGGAGCTGCTGGCCCCCTACGAGCTGCAGCTGGCGGCGCACTGGGAAGACCTGCGATCGACCGGGCAGCTGGCAGATGTGAGCGAGGAGGATTACTCGCTGGCAATGGCCTGGCTGTATCGCAGCCGCGGCGAGTTGGTGGCGGCGGAGCACTGGCTGCGCAGCGCCGGGCTCAGCAATCCCGAACTGCGTGACGGCGACGAGCTGTTTGAGTACCTGCAGAGCTCGATTGAGCTGGAGCGGCACTACCTGGGGATGGCCCGCCGATGGTTGCTCAAGGCCTGGGACGGCGCGGAGTTCAGCCCGTTGCAGGAAGGCGGGACGGCGTTTATGCTGGGCGAGCTGAATCGGCGGCTGGGCGACCTGCCGTCGGCGCTGTACTGGTACGACGTGGCCCGGGCCAAGAACATGGGTATGCTCAGCAATGAGTTGCTCGACCGGCTGACCGCCGCGGTCAAGGACGGTCGGGGCTACTAGGAGGGATTATGAGTTGGCTATTGCGTAGCACGGTTGCGGCCCTGATGCTGGTGGGTCTGAGCCAGGCGGCCTGGGCGATCTCACAGGAGAACCGCGAGCAGCTCGAAGGCTACTTCGCGGGCCTGGGCACCGTGCACTATGAGCTGTATGCCCCCCTCGGGGGCGCCGAAGTGGGCGGCGCGGTCATTGATGAGGGCGGTCAGGTTCGCCTCCACATCGCGCGCGTCAACGAGCGCCGGGTCGAGCCGCTGGTTACAGAAGCGCTGGAAGGCGTGGGCGGCAAGCCACCGTTCACCTTCCTGCTGATCGGCGCGCACGCGCTGGTGTACCCCACGCGGACCTGGACGGACCCGGCCGGCGTAGCGCACCAGCGTGGAGACCTGACGATCTACGAGCTGCTGTCGGCCGAAGCGCCCGGCCAGCTGCTCCAGATCAAGGACGCCGTCGATCTCAGCTTCCAGGCCGGCAGCGCGCGGTCCAACGAGAACCTGCTGTGGCAGCCCTCGCCTCACTTCCTCAACGCCAACGGCATCCTGCCGCGCAAGTACAACTACTGCCGACTGAGCTACGATCCGGAGACCAACGAGTACATGCTGTACCAGCACCTGACCGCCCTGCCGGACGCCGCCACGGTGCAGGCCGCCAACCTCAACAACCGCGCGCTGCTGCGCTATCGGGCCGGCGATCTGCTGGGCGCCTCACAGCTGCTGACGCAGGCGGACAGCTTCGCCAGCGCCGATCAGAGCATCATCGTGCGCAATCAGGCGCTGATCAACAGCGAAATCGAGGACCTGGCGGACCAGGGCCGGATGTTCGCCGACCAGCCCTGCGACGAGGCACTGCAGTACCTCTGGCAGGGCGACTTCGCCGGCGTGCTGCGCGCGATGGAGCCGCGCAGCCAGTACGGCCTCTCGGATCTGGAGCAGGCCACCGCGGCGCTGGCGCTGGCCTGGGAAAAGCGCTGGCCCGATGTCGACCGCGTCACCGTGGAGCTCGAACGCCATAACGTGCCGTTCCTGGCCGATTACCTCTGGGAACTGGCCAAGATCGCCTTCAGCCACGGCTTCATGGACGTGGCCGGTACGCGGCTGCTGGCGCTGGAGTCCATCGATCCTGGCCACCCCGGCTACGCCGTCGGCCACTCCCGGTTGCTGAGGGCGATGGGCGAGACCGAGCAGGGCGAGCAGGTGCTGGAGCGCTACCTGAATAACCCGGCCAACGCCGGCCGCGACCTGTCGGAGCCCCGTCTGGAGCTTTACGGCCTCTACTACAAGCGGGCCAACCTGGTCGGCTGCGAGCGGCTCGTCGCGGACGCCCTGCAGGCGCCGGTCACCAACCTGCAGGCCTACGTGCAGCTCGCCGACTTCGCGGATCTTTCGACATCGCTGGCGGACGTGCCAATCGATTCCAGCGGCCGGATTCCAGCCCCGCAGCACCCGCTGGAGACGTTCGGCGTCAATTAGAATAGGCCCATGGCAGAGCTACTCGACGGCAAAGCGACCGCCAAGGCGGTACGCGCCGGCCTCAAGCAAGAAGTCAAGCGGCTGACGGATCTGGTCGGCCGGCCGCCGCAGACCGTGTTCATCCAGGTCGGCGACGATCCGGCGTCCACCACTTATGTCAACACCAAGAACAAGATGGCGGGCCGCATCGGCTGCGTCAGCACCATCGAGCGACTACCCGCGACCGTCACCCAGGCCGAGCTGCTGGAGTGCATCGCCCTGCACAACAACGACCCGGCGGTGCACGGCATCCTGACGCAGCTGCCGCTGCCCGGCCACATCGACGAGGACGCGATCGTCCAGGCGATCGATCCGCGCAAGGACATCGACTGCTTCCATCCGGCGAACGTCGGGCGGCTGATGATCGGCCTGCCGGGGCCCAAGCCCGCCACGCCGCAGGGGATCATGCTGCTGCTGGACGCCTACGGCATCGATCCCAAGGGGCTCAGCGTCACGATGCTGGGCCGCAGCAACCTGGTGGGCAAGCCGCTGGGCATCATGCTGCTGGCGCGCCACGCCACCCTGACCTGGTGCCATACGCGCACCCGCGATCTGGCCGGCGAGTGCCGGCGCGCCGACCTGCTGATCGCGGCGGCGGGCCGGGCCGGCATCATCACCGGCGAGATGGTCAAGCCCGGCGCGGTCGTCGTCGACGTCGGCACCAACTTCGAGCCGCTGGTCGATGACGACGGGCAGCCGGTGCTCGATGACGAGGGCCAGCCCAAGCGGAAGCTGGTGGGCGACGTGGTCTTCGACGAGGTGGAGCCGCTGGCCAGCTGGATCAGTCCGGTGCCGGGCGGCGTGGGGCCGATGACCATCGCCAGCGTGCTGGCCAACGGGGTGACCCTCTACAAGCTGATCGAGGGCGTGGAATAGCGCCCCGCCCCATACCAGAGTCGCAAGCGAGGAAGGAGCATGGCTGACTACAAGGACGGGCGCCGGTGGCTGAGGGCCAACTGGAGCGAACTCGGCCAGATCACGACGGATCAGCAGGCGCGGGAAGCCTATCCGGCGCTGGAGCAGCCGGTGCCCGCGGATGCCACGCTGATCGAGCTGCCGGCGGTGGACGAGCTGCCCAGCCCGCCGATGTCGTTCATCGAGGCGACGCGCAGCCGCCAGTCGCGGCGGCGCTGGAGCGACGAGCCGCTGACGCTCGCCGACCTGGCGCTGCTGCTGTGGGCCACCCAGGGCGTCAGAAGCGTGGCGGGCAGCGGGGCGGCGACACTGCGCACCGTGCCCAGCGGCGGCGCGCGCCACACCTTCGAGACCTATCTGGCCGTCGGGCGCGTCGACGGGCTGGGGCCCGGCCTCTATCGCTACCTGGCGCTGGAGCACAAGCTGTGGCAGATCAGCCTGAACGAAGAGATCATGGAAGCCGCCGGAGCCGCCTGCCTCAATCAGCGGACGGTCAGGCGCTGCGCGGTAGCGTTCTTCTGGAGCAGCGTGCCCTACCGCGCGGAGTGGCGCTACGCGGTGGCGGCGCACAAGATGATCGCGATCGACGCCGGCCACGTCTGCCAAAGCCTCTACCTGGCGTGCGAGGCGCTGGGCCTCGGCTGCTGCGCGATCGGCGCCTACGACCAGCGGTTGGCGGACGCGCTGATCGGCGCCGACGGCGACGACGAACTGGCGGTCTACGCCGCGGCGGTGGGCCGACCGGGCTAAGGAGCACAGGGATGGACTGGGACGGTTTCGTGGAGTTTCTCGCGGCGCGGCAGCTGACCGCCGGCGAGATCGAGCAGAGCGTGGCGGTGGTGGAGACCTTCGCGCGGCAGCTCAGGGAGCTTGAGCCGCCGCTCAGCCTGGAGCAGGCGACCCCCCAGGCCGCCCATGACTTCGTCGGCAGGCTGGTCGCCACCGAGCAGAACAGCGAGCGGAACCTGGCGGCGCTGGCGCGCGCGGGCTACTTCCTGGGGAACACCGCGCTCTACGTCACCGTGCTGGCGCTGCTGGACGGCAGCGAGGTCATGGACGAGCTCTACAGCCGGCTGGGGACCGCGCTCGGCGAGCAGGCCCGCGACCAGATCTTCGACGGCATCGAGCCGCCGCCGCTGGGCACGCCCAGCGCGGAGAAGGCGCGGCTGATGCGGACCGTGATCGGCCGGCTGGAGCAGACCGCCGACCCCGGCACCTGCCGGCGGCTGCTCTGCAGCTGCCTGCGCCACCTGGACGACGACTGGTTCGCGAGCCACAAGGAGCAGTACCGGCAGTGCGAGGGCATCGACGAGTACCTGGCGCTGAGAAGCCGCGAGCTGGTCAGCCAGCTGGAGGCGATCCGCGACGAGGGCTCCCTGTTCTTCAACCAGCCGATCACGGACGAGGTCATCGAGTACGTCCGCGCCGATCCCGAGATCGAGAGCGGCACCCGGCAGGGAGACACCGTGTTCGTCAGCAAGATCCCCTACCTGGCCGCGGAGTACCTGGCCGCCACCGACCCGGCCGAGAAGCGCTACCTCTACTGCCACTGCCCCTGGGCCCGGGAGTCGCTGCGCGGCGGCGGCCCGCCCGTCTCGGCGACGCTGTGCTACTGCAGCGGCGGCTTTGCCAAGCGCTCGCTGGAGGTGGTGCTGGGGCGGCAGCTTCAGGTCGAGGTGGTCGAAAGCGTGCTGAAGGGCGACGTGCGCTGCCGCTTCGCGATCAAGCTGCCGCCCGAGGTGGTGCCGGACGAGTAGCCGCGGTTCAGTTCGGGCGAAGCATGGCTTCGCCCCTACAAGCCCTACATCCCTTCCAGCAGCTTCACACACCACTTGTGCAGCGGGGCCAGGCGCTTGTAGTGCTCATAGGCGTAGTCCGGCAGCGCCTCGCTGAAGACCTCCTCCGGCACCTTCGTCTCGAACCAGACGTGCATCCCGCCGTGTCTGAGCAGCGCGGCACGGGGATGGTCCGCATCGAAGCCGCGCGGCACCTGCTTGTAGCTTGCGCCGCCGAGGTGATAGCCGTCGTGCTGAAGCAGGCTGTCCAGCGTGCGGCCGAGGGCAGCGCCGCGGCGCCCGTCCACCACCGCCTCGCGGTAGGCCCTGAGCACCTCCGGCGTGAAGCCCTTGATGCCGGCGCCGAGCACCAGCAGATCGGGCAGCAACCGGAAGAAGAACACGCTGTTGTCCTTCTTGGCTTCGAGCGGCCCTTCCCAGAAGATCACATCCAGCCAGGTCTTGAACGGCGGGCGATCCTTGGCAAAGCGCTGGTCGGTGAAGATCTTCTTGACCGAGCCGCGCCCGGTGTGGTTGGGATCGAAACCAATCCCCGGGGCGAACCCTTGCAGCCGCGGGCCCATCGCCAGCACGAACGCCTGAGCGGGCGCGACGAAGTGCCGCTCGTAGTCGCCGCGATGGTCCTCGAACCACTGCTTGTCGTTGTGCTGCTTGAGCTGCCTGAGAAACGTCAGCGTCCGCTTAGAGAATCCACTGAAGTTCATCTGCTGCCCAGCGCTCGCCTGTTGCGTAATCATGGTGGTTTATACCGGCCTGGCGACGATGCTGATGCAAGGTGGGCGAGGCAATCCCGCCCTGGCGGGATCGCCCCTACTCCTGTTGCTGAGGAATGGGGGCGTGATACGAGAAGTCTCGTCGGCACAGCAACGATTCACAGTGTACTGCTGTGCTTCAGACTCAGCGCCAGGGGATTGCTTGCGATGTACTGCCTGATCTGATCGGCGTCACGTTCGCTGCGGACGATGTGGTCGTAGTAGCCACGCTGCCAGATGCGACCGGCAAGCCCCAGGTCACGATGAGCCGCGCGCGTCACACCCGACTTGAAGTTACCGATCACCGCACCGAGGCTGTGGGCAACACGTCGCGAACCGGGAGTAGGGGCGAGGCTTGCCTCGCCCACCTTTGGATCGGTCAGGACCAGCAGCGCGTGGAGATGATCCGGCATCACGGCGAAGCTGTCCAGGAGCACGTTGCTGTAGTGTGCGGTGAGCCCATTCCACCGATCGACGATCAGCTCACCCAGCGGTGCGAGACTGACGCGGCTGCCCCGCAGACGACCGAACACCTGCCGCTGCTGATGCGAGCAGATCGTCACGAAGTAGCCACCGGGATTGCGGTAATCCCAGACCGCCAGACGTGGGTGCTTCCTCGTCAGATCAGGACCCATCGGTGTCGATTATAAGGCGGGCGAGGCAAGCCTCGCCCCTACACGCGAGCGGTGCATCTCAGCGCAGCGACATCCGCGCACGTTGCCACCCTGCAAACGCGCGGCGCGGTTCAGCGGGTATAATTCCCCGTCATGGCAGCTCGCCATCAAAGGAGCGTGATCGCTATCGCCGCTACCCGCGGCGACGGCACGACGCGCGCCTAGCAGTAGGGGCGATGCCATGCATCGCCCGCGCGGGCTGCAACTGCACCAGGGCGAAGCGCGGCTTCGCCCCTACCCCAGCAGCCCCCAGCGACCTACTTCGCTGCGCACTGGTAGCATACCCCTTAGGTGGTATCCAGACCGAGAGTTTCAACTGGAGCTAGTCATGCCAATCATCGCCAAACACACTGAGCGAGATGAGAAAGAGGAGCGGCTCTATCGGCTGCGTCACAGCGCCGCGCACCTGATGGCCGAGGCCGTCCAGCAGCTGTTCCCCGACACCAAGCTGGCCTTCGGCCCGCCGATCGAGGACGGCTTCTACTACGATTTCGACACCGACCACCACTTCAGCGAAGAGGACCTCAGCGCGATCGAGAAGAAGATGGACGAGCTGCGCAAGGCGAAGGTACCCTTCGTCTGCGAGCCGATCGCCAAGGATGACGCGCTGGAGTTGTTCCGTAGCATGGGTGAGCGGCTCAAGGCCGAGCACGTCGGCACCCTGCCCGACGGCGAGATCACCCTGTATCGCGACGGCGACTTCGTGGACCTCTGCGCCGGACCGCACGTGGACAACACCGGCGAGATCAAGCACTTCAAGCTGCTCAGCGTCAGCGGCGCCTACTGGCGCGGCGACGAGAAACGCGAGCAGCTGCAGCGGATCTACGGCACCGCCTGGGAAACCCGGGACGAGCTGAAGGCCCACCTCAGGCGCGTCGAGGACGCCAAGCGGCGCGACCACCGCGCTCTCGGCAAGCAACTGGGGCTGTTCGAATTCCCCGAGGCGGCCGGCCCGGGCCTGCCGTTCTACCTGCCCAAGGGCGCGCTGGTGCTGGAGGAGCTGAAGCGCTGGATGTGGGAGCTGCACATCAGCGGCCAGTACGGGCATCCCGACAAGCAGTACCAGCCGCTCAGCACCCCGCACATCCTGAAGACCGACGCCTGGCACCTGAGCGGCCACATGCAGAACTACCGCGAGAACATGTTCATGGTCTACAGCCTCGACGAGCTGGAAAGCGGGATGCTGGACGATGGTGGCGCGGGCCTCCCGCCCGCGGATGGCGACGACGGGCGAGACGCCTGCCCCACCGGAGGATCCTCCGGCATCGGCAACTACGGGCTCAAGCCGATGAACTGCCCCGGCCACGTGATGCTCTACACCGTCGGCACCAAGAGCTACCGCGACCTGCCGGTGCGCTACTTCGAGTTCGGCACCGTCTATCGCTACGAGCGCGCCGGCACCCTGCACGGGATGCTGCGCGTGCGCTCCTTCACCCAGGACGACGCGCACATCTTCTGCACCCCGGAGCAGTACGCCGCCGAGATCGAGGGCGTCTTCGACTTCTGCTGCCACATCCTCGACACCTTCGGCTTCGACTACTACGTGGGGTTCAAGACCCGCGGGCCCAAGCGGATCGGCGATGACGCGGTCTGGGACATGGCCGAGGACGGGCTGAGGCAGGTGCTGGAGCAGCGCGCCGCGGGCAAGTACTACGTCGAGGAGGGCGACGCCACCTTCTACGGCCCCAAGGTGGACTTCGTGATCCGCGACTGCCTGGGGCGCGAGTGGCAGGGCGGCACCATCCAGCTGGACTTCAACCTGCCCGAGCGCTTCGATCTGGAGTACGCCGACCAGGACGGCGAGCGCAAGCGGCCGGTGATGATCCACCGCGCGATCCTGGGCAGCTTCGAGCGCTTCTTCGGCCTGCTGATCGAGGAGTTCGGCGGGGCGTTTCCGCTGTGGCTGGCGCCCGTCCAGGCGCGCGTGCTGCCGATCACAGACGAGCTGAATGACTACGCGCACGAAGTGGCGGCCAAGCTCAGGGTAGGTGGCCTGCGCGCAGAGGTCGACGACTCCAGCGAGAAGCTGGGCAAGAAAATCAGGAATGGCAAGACCCAGAAGATCCCCTACCTGCTGGTCGTCGGCAAGCAGGAGGCCGAAGCGGGCACCATCACCGTCGAGAGCTACTTCGACGGCAAGCTGGAGGACTTGAAGGAGGTCAACGATCTCGTCGCGCGGATGCGCGACGAGGTTACGTGTAAGGTAGCGAGGAGACGGGAGTAGGCACCAGCAGTAGCGCAGGCATCTTGCCTGCGACCGGCGAATGGCAGGCTGGAAGCCCGCCCTACTGGCCCGGCGGATGGCAGGCGAGACGCCTGCCCTACTGGGGTTCGCGGCCGCCCAGCACGCGCATGAACGACCACGGGCCCGCGGCGTCGCGGTACTGGTGCGCCATCACGCGGGCGATCTGATAGATGTGGTCGAGATCGTGCACCACCCAGGCGCTGAGCAACTCGCTCATGGTGACCCGGCCCAGCCGGGGGTGCATACCCGTTAGCGCAAGCTGCTCGGGCGTCAGATCCAGGGCGCGCAGCTCAGCCAGGTTCGCGACCCGCAGTTCGGCAAAGCGCGCCAGCAAATCGTCAAGGCTCCTACCCCGGCTGGCCTCGTACATCGCGAAGCGATCGAACGGCTCGAATGGCTGCGCGGTGCCGTGAGTCAGAATGACCTTCACCCGCGGCAGCCAGTCCGTCGACTCCCCATGGACCAGATGCCCGACCACGTCAAAGGGGCTGAACGTATCCGGACCCTCGCTCTGGTGCGTCCACTGCTCCGGCATTCCTGACAGCCATCTCCCCAGCGTCCCGGGGGTGCGTTCCAGCACGGCTACGCCGGTCGCAAGGTCATACTCCATAGCTATCCCTCCGGGCGGATTCTACCCGAACTCCCGTGGCAGCCGTCGGGCAGTCGTCACGCAGCGCGGATCCTTGGTCGCAGTGGGACGGGCTCGGCTGGGGTATACCAGCGGCCTGACAACCGCGCTGCGCCGGGCCCTGCCCTATAATCGATCGCAGTGAGGAGGGGTACCATGCGCCTGAGCTGCATTGCTCTGCTGACTGCGCTGCTGCTGCCGGCCTGCGGCGGACCCGACGCCGGTCCGCTCGGCAGCGAGGATCCGACCGCCGCTTTCGCCGCCTTTCCGTCGCCATTGGAACTCAACCGCGGGGGCGCTGCCGACGAACCGGTATCCAAGGGAGTCTCCACCGTGATCCTGATGAGCGGTGGCAGCTTCACCGAAGATCCGCCGTCGAGCAACGTCAGCAGAATGGGCGACGAATGCTGGCTGTACGGCCAGACGCTGGAATTGACCTATGCGTACTTCGAACTCGCCGGCACCGTGCTGCAGGGCGGCGAGTACTTCACGCACGTGCTGGTGGAAATCGACTGGGAGTACGGTAATCCACAGCCGCCCGAGGGCATGTACATCGGCATGCCGGACTACGAGCGCGACGCCTGGCACTGGCTGGGGCCGGTCACGCAGAGCGGTGTCTGGATGGACATCAGCGACCTGGGTCTGCGCGGCAACGTCGGAACCGAGCACGTGATTGTCGTGGCGTTCCATCTCGGACTGCTGGCAGTCGAGCAGCTGGCGTTCCGCCATACCAGCCTGGATCACACCGAGGGCAACGAGTGGCTCTACTACGAACACGACACTCCCGACGTGCCGGGCGCGGGTACATCAATCAGTCGGGCCCGGCCCGACGGCAGCGAGATCGACCACTTGTTTGTGGCCACTCCGGCGGTCGCGCTCTCGCGTCCGGTGATTGCCACCGGCGACTCGGACCGGCTGGCCTTCGCCCGCAGCGAAGATGGCGTGAAGGAGATCTGGCGCAGTGAGCTGGACGGCTCAGCGCCCGCAATGCTGCTGGCGATCGATGGTGAAAGCGTACTGCCCGTAGGCTGGCATCCCGACGGCAGCTCATTCCTGTTCCTGCGCGGCGAGGTATCTGATTACGACCTCTGGGCCCGCGATATCGGTGAGGGCGTCAACGGAATCCTGCACCCGGAATCAGAGGTTGTTTGGGACGCCGTTTGGGACACATCCAACGACTACTTGTACTCCGCGATCGTGGTTAACCGGGGTACCGACACCAACTTCCACTACATCTGGAGCGAGGGACCGCTGCCGGTGACGGAGCCCAGTACGATTATCTTCGAGAGCCTGGAGCACTGCGTCGACGACGAGCCCGCACCATATGCGATCAGTGACGGAACGGGCGGATCGAACTGCGGTTTCGTGTTCACCCACCATGACGGTGAGGACTGGATGCTGTACAGGTATCCGGCCGCCAGTGACGCTGAGTCGTACCCCGAGTTCTATCTGGAGTCGTCCGACCAGGCCCTCTACCAGGCCGCGGTATCGCCGGACGGCACTCGCATCGCTCTGCTGCATGGCGAGCGCGGCGAATACGAAGGCACACTGCTGGTGACGGACTTCCTGGATCCCGACCTCGACACCGCCTTGGAAATCGCCCAGCATGTCCAGGACGTTGTCTGGTACGACCCGGACTACTGAGCCGGGCGCTGAGTGACTGAGTCACACGTAAGGAACCGAGGAGACGGGAGTAAGGAACCAGCAGCAGCACAGGCATCTTGCCTGCGACCGGCGAACGGCAGGCTGGAAGCCCGCCCTACTGGCCCGGTGCAATGGCTGACTGGAAGCCCGCCCTACCGTCGCTGGCTGCCGACGGACTCCACGGCGGCGATGAAGGCCCGGTGACTCAGCTGGCTGCAGTGCGTCTTGTGCTCGGGCAGGCCGCCGATGCTGCTCACCACGTCCTCGGCGGTGATCGTCGCCGCCTCGCTCAGGGTCTTGCCGCGGGCCAGCTCGGTCAGCACCGAGGCGGACGCCACCGCGCTGCCGCACCCCTGGGCGGCGAAGCGCGCGTCGCTGATCACGCCTGAGTCGTCCAGCCTCAGCGTCATCAGCACCCAGTCGCCGCAGTCGGACTCGACGCGGCCGGCACCGCAGGGCTCCTCGATCACGCCCACGTTGCGCGGGCTCCGCGCGTGCTCCAGCATCCTCTCCGTGAACTGCTCCATATCACCTTCCAGCCTTGTCAGTCCGGGCCACCGCGCACCCTCGGGAATCCTACCGTATTGCGACGATGTTTCATTTAGCCATGACCCGTTCCGTGGTCCACGGCGGCGGCAGGCCGCGCCCGCGGGTAAAATGAACCGAACGCCGGCTTTGGCTGACCGTCAGTGCTGATAGCGTTCCGACTGCAGTATTCGGCTGAGGTGGGGTATGTATCGTATTGGTCTGCTTGTTGCGTTGCTCCTTGGTATCGTGCTGGCCCTCTGCGGGTGCAAGGGGGGCGGGCTGCCCGACCCGGGCATCATCGAGGACGGCGGCGCCAGCGCCTGGGGCATGGCCGGCGGCGGGCCCACTCGCCGCGGCTTAAGCGCCTACGCCGGTCCAACTGCGCCGGACGTGGCCTGGGAATACGTGATCGAGGCCCGACTGCAGGGCAGCCCGGTGTTCACCGCGGACGGCCTAGTCTGCATCTCGGCCGAATTCGTCCTTCTGGCATTCGACCAGTATGGCCAGCTCAGGTGGCGCTTTGAGGGGACGGAAGGCATCGTCGACGAACCTTACCCAGTAGTGGACGGCACGGTGATGGTTGCCTGCTACGACGGCACGATCGCCAGGCTGGAAGCGGACGGAACGCCGCGCTGGCAGACTACCATCCCTGACGCGCGCCAGATTCGCAGCCGGGCCTTCGCGCCGGACGGCAGCAGCTACGCGTGGGTTGAGTTGATTGAGGGCCGGCAGTTGATAGCACTCGACCCCGACGGCGCGATCAGGTGGAGCAACGATGTTGTCCCCAGCATGGAGTTGCACGAAGCCACCGAGCAGCTGCTGTTTTGCCGCGCCTCGGAGGTTGATCTGGCTGTCTACGATCAAGACGGTGCTTTGCGCTGGGAGCTTGCGAGAGGCGAAGACAGCCGGTCAGAGTACCTCGGCAGCACGCCCGGCGGCTCCGCGATCGTCGCAACCCGTTACTTCGACGACCGTGAATCGGAATTGCAGTCGTATGACCTTCAAGGTTCGCTGAGGTGGTCGCATGCGCTGGAGATTGCCTACCCGGCTGGGATCATCGTGGACGGCGCGGGAACCGCTCTGGTGCCCGTGCGCGACGGAAGCCTTGTGGCGGTCAGCGCTCCCGGTGTACCGCACACGATACCCGAGGTCAGTTACATGCCCATCTGCACGGACCTCGATGGAACGGCTTACGCCGTGGGTAGCGACGACGGGCTGTATCTGTTGCACGCCCTCGACTCGGCGGGAGAATCCGTGCAGGCGTGGCCTATTCCCAGGTACCACGGCACGGCGGCGGTCACCGACCTTGGCTACGTGGCCGTCAATGGCTTCGTCACTGGCGTTGACTTGTATCAGAATGACCTGAATCTGCTCAACTTCGCTGGCGAGCAACTCTGGGTCCATCCGGGCGGCAGCTGGTACACGTATTCGATGCTGGTCGACAGCGAGGGCAGATGCATCTACAACGCGGCGGACATCGTTGCCGGACTGGACCCGGATGGATCATCGCTGTACCGACGCCGCTACGACTTCGGCATCAACGACAGGCTTGCGATCGGTCCTCAGGGCAACCTGCACTCCTGCGACGACTATCATCACCTGCAGACATTCACCTGGGACGGTGAGCCGCTATGGGACACCATGTTCGGCGGGCACGGTAGCCCGCACGACATCGCCGCAACCGAGGCCGGTTTCTACATCCCCTCCGACTTCCTGCTCTATGTGCTCGCTTCCAACGGTGAGCGCCGCTACGCTTTCGTGGCGCAGAGTTCGATTGAGGGCGGCGCGGCGGTCGGGCCGGACGGGACCGCCTACTTCATGGACATCGACAAGCGGTGCTACGCGATCGCCCCGGACGGGACGCAGCGCTGGCAGGTTGAAACGGACGAAAAGACTTACTGGCAGCATCCGGTGGTGGCGGGCGCGGACCAGATTCTGTTCCCGGCCGAGGGCGGCCTGCTGGCGCTCGACGCCGACGGGCAGGAGCGCTGGCGCCTGCAGCTGGACGACTGCGACGCCAAAATCGCCCCGGCCGTGGCGGCGGACGGGACAATCTACCTGGCGCTGCGCAAGGAGCCCCCGGGGGTACCACTCGGCACACCAACAGGCGGCGAAGCGCCTAGCGGTCCTTACGCCTACGTGTCCGCGGTGCCGGACGATCTGGAGCTGCCGGGGCTCTGCGCGCTTAGCGCCGGCGGTGAATTCGAGTGGTTTCATCCGTTGTCCACCGCCGTGAATATCATCGCGCAGCCCGTGGTGGACCGCGACGGCCGCGTCTACGTACTGAGCGGTGACGACATAGTCCACGCGCTCAGTCCCGACGGCAGCGAGCTTTGGACTCTGGAATTGCATTCCTATGATGTGGCATCAACACCCGCGTTGGCGATCTCGCCCCAGGGCCGGCTGATCGTGATGCGGGGCGCCGTGATCACCGCAATCGGACCGTAATGGTGGTGGCGGTCGCAGGCGAGGCGCAGCGTGCGAACGGCGCGAATAGGATTCGCGCCTACCCAGAAACACGGTAGCCGCGAATCCTATTCGCGGCTCCTCAGATAGTCTCGCAAGGCGTTTGTCTCAATGTAGAACCTGAACTTGCTCAGTTCGCGGTCGTTTCGGATGACGCGGTCATGGAATCCACGCTGCCAGAAACGCCGTCCGGCCCGCTCGTCACGCCGATTGATCCTCCTTGCGGTGATGGCCTTGAACGCCTGGATGATCCTCGATAGCGGCTTGACCACGAACCTGCCAGACCCCTCCCCGCCAGAATAAGAGACAGCCACGATGCAGTGCACGTGATCCGGCATGACCTGTACGCAGTCAGCGATGAGGTACGCATAGTACTGCGTAAGAGTCCGCCAGACATCCATCACTATCTCGCCCCGCCAACTGAGCACGCACCGGGAATCCGCGATTGAACCCAGCACGGGCAACCGATCCTGCACGGCGAACGTTACGAAGTAGCCGGCCCCTGCGGAGTAGTCATGAAGCGGGTGCCGCATTGCGCGGAGTATAACACCATGGTTCCGAGGCGCGAATAGGATTCGCGCCTACCGGGCCATTGGGTGATTACGGGCGCGAATGAGATTCGCGCCACCCCAGCAACGCAGCCGCCGCGGGTATAATGCTCACCGATGGGCAAGCTGACCACAGCATCCCACTGGCCACTTGACGGCCGATGTAGCGCCTGAGCCGCGCCCCTTTCGCGCGGCACTTCGTATACTTATCCCCAGCCAAGGAGCAAGTCATGGCGCTACACGTTTTCAATACGCTGACCCGCAAGAAAGAGGAGTTCACTCCGGCGCGCCCGCCGGTGGTGCGCATCTACACCTGCGGCCTGACGGTCTACAGCCCGATGCACATCGGCCACGCCCGCACCTACTGCTTCTGGGACGTGTTTAGGCGCTACCTGGAGTACCGCAACTTCTACGTGCTGAGCGTGATCAACTACACCGACATCGATGACCGCAACGTGGCGGCGGCGACGAGCGAGCGCGGCGCGATGGACATCGCCGAGCACGTCGCGGCCACCTTCCGCCGCGACTGCCGCGCGCTGAGGATCAAGGACTACGCCGTCTACACCCGTGCCACGGACTTCGTGGCGGGCCAGGTGGAGATGGTGGCCCAGCTGCTGGATAAGGGCCACGCCTACGTCGTCGACGGCGAGGTGTTCTACGACGTGACCAGCTTTCCGGGCTACGGCAAGCTCAGCGGCCGCAGCATCGACGCCGGCCGGGTCGGCGGCAGCGGGCGCGTGACGGAGGACGCCGGCCGCAAGCGCCACCCCTCGGACTTCACGCTCTGGAAGCCCTCGGGCGAGAACTTCCCTACCTGGCAGACGGGCCAGGACGGCTGGCAGACCGGCCGGCCGGGCTGGCACATCGAGTGCTCGACGATGAGCAGCGCCACCCTGGGCAGCACCTTTGACGTCCACGGCGGCGCAGTTGACAACCTGTTCCCCCATCACGAGAACGAGATCGCCCAGTCCACGCCGCTGTGCGGCAGCCATACCTGGGTGAAGTACTGGATGCACCCCGAGCACCTGGACCTGCGCGACGAGAAGATGAGCAAGAGCCTGGGCAACGTGATCGGCATCCCGGAGCTGCTGAGCCGGCACGGCTACGACGAGGTGCGCTGGCTGTGGTCGATGACGCACTACCGCAGCCGGCTGGCCTTCAGCGACGAGCTGATCAACTCGGCGGCCGAGGGCTTTTCCAAGATCCGCAAGCTGGTGCGCGTGCTCGAAGACAAGCTGACGACCGCCAGTGACGCGGAGCTGCAGGTGCCGGTGGCCAGCCAGTACATCACACTGCGGGAGGGTGACGACGCCGTGCCGCGCTTCCGGCAGCGCTTCGGCTACGGCGCCTTCGGGGCGATCACCCTGAGGATGATCGACCGCTTCATCGCGGCGATGGACGATGACTTGAACGCCCCGCTGGCGACGGCGGCGCTGTTCGACTACGTGGGCGAACTCTATGCCGCGGGCATCGAGGGAAGCGACGACACCGCCAGTGTGCTGGCCGCATACCAGGCGCTGACGCGCCATCTCTACGTGCTGGGCATCGAGTACCCGAGCGAGCGCCTGTTCCCCGAACTGGCGGCGGAGTGCCTGCCCGTCGGCGGGGGGGAGGAAGCCCTGGAGCCCTACCGCGCGCTGATCGACCGCATGCTTCAGATGCGGCAGCAGGCGAGAAAGGACAAGGACTTCGCCAGGGCCGACCTGATCCGCGACCTGCTCAGCGAAGCGGGCCTCAGCGTCGAGGACACCCCCCAGGGCCCGCGCTGGGAGCTGGAGTAGCTGGTGACACTGAAGTACGATGACATGGTGCGGGGCGCAGCCCGGCTGCGGCGGCACTGCGCGGAGGAGCGCGAGGCGCCCGGCTGCCTGCAGTTCTGCCTGGTGCCCGCCTTCGCGGCAGTGGCGCTGTTCGTGATGATCGCCATCGCGCCCAGCCCGACCGTGACCTGGATCGCGCTGGCGGCGATCATCCTGGGTGCCGCGCTGTGGCAAACCGCAGTCATCCGCGGTGCGGCCCGCGCCCGGCGGCGTGCGCAGCAGGAGCTGGAGGCCAAGGCGGAGGAGCTGGGCTTTGCGATCGCCGTAAACAGGTTCGGCCGGCGGTTCGCCGTGCCCCGGGGCGCGGTGGCGCTGGAGCTGCATGCCCAGCGCGCCCATCCACGCGAGGCGCCCCTGCTGCGCTGCCGCTACTGCGGCAAGTACATCGAGCCGGGCGATCTGGTCAAGACCTGCACGGCCTGCGAGCAGACCTACCACGCCGACTGCATGGTCGGCGAGAAGTGCCTGCTCTGCGCACCCCAGATGCGGAAGTCCACCTGGACCGAGGCCGGCGCGCATGAGGACTCCGATGGGCGGATCATGCTGGACGCCGCCTACGTCCGCGAGCACTACGTGGAGCACGGCACCGCCCTGGAGCCGCCGCCGGTCAGCGAACGCGCCGCGATCGACGGCACGGACCGGATCGACATCGATGAGTTCAGATAGCCGCCGGCCGGGATCACGCGAGTGTTAAGATAAGAATCAGTCGCGTTTGTGCGGCTCGACGAGGAAGGGGTAACGATGCACAACGATCAGCACCAGCCGCCGCTGTCCGCGCGCGTGCGCGCCATGCCGCGCTCCAACATCCACCTGATGAGCGCCCTGGCCATGGAGGTCGACGACCCGGTCTCGCTGTCCTGGGCCAAGCCCGCCTCCGGCACGCCGGAGCATATCAACGCCGCCGCGATCGAGGCGGTCAAGGCCGGACTGTGCAGCGGCTACTCGCCGGGCCTCGGCCTGCCCGCCCTGCGCGAGGCGATCTGCGCCAAGCTGGCCCGCGACAACGGTATCGAGGCCACTGCGGCGGAGATCATGGTGACGGTCGGGGCGATCGAGGGCATCACGGCCGCGCTGGCCGCCGTGATCGACCCCGGCGACGAGGTGCTGCTGCCCTCGCCCAACTACTCGACGCACACCGAGCAGGTGCGGCTTTTGTCCGGCAAACCCGTCTGGGTGCCGTGCATCGAGGAGGAGTGCTTCCGGCTGGACCTCGATGCCCTGCGCGCCGCCGTCACCGAGCGCACGCGGGCGATCCTGTTCAGCACGCCCTGCAACCCCACCGGCGCGATGTTCACCGAGGATGACCTGCGTGCGATCGGCGAACTGGCGCTTGAGCACAACCTGACGGTGCTGATCGACGAGGCCTACGAGTACATCACCTTCGACGGCCACCGCCACTTCAGCCTGGCCTCCGTTCCTCAGTACCGCGACCACGTGATCTCGATCTTCACCCTGACCAAGAGCTACGCGATGACGGGCTGGCGGATCGGCTACCTGCACGCGCCGGCGCGGCTGATCCCGGAGATCAACAAGGCCCACAACTGCAACGCGATCTGCGCGCCGGTCGTCTCGCAGTACGCGGCGCTGGCGGCGCTTGAGGGCCCCCAGGACTGCATCGCCCAGTTCAACGCCAAGTACGAGGCCGCGCTGAGCAGTGTCTGCCGCCGGCTCGACGCGCTCCGGGAGTACTTCGCCTACCAGCGGACCCAGGGCAGCTACTGCATCTTCCCGCGCATCCTGCACCCGCTGGGGGCGGACTCGCTGGCGTTCTGCAAGCGGATGCTGACCGAGGCGTGCGTCTCGACCACGCCGGGAGTGGGTTTCGGCACGGGCGGCGAGCAGCACCTGCGGATCACCTTCTGCTGCGCGCTGGAAGACATCGACCGCGCCTTCGACCGCATCGAGCCCTGGATCAGACAGCTGTAGCGGCGAGGGCCGCCGCCGGGACAGCAGCGCGGGACATGCAGCCGGAGCTGGCATAATGAGGCGGGGATGAGCACCTACAGAGAGCGGCTGAGCGCCATCGAGGAACTGAAGGCGCTGCGCGCCCGCCAGCGCCGCGCGCATCTAAGGCGGCAGCAGGCACTGCTTGTCCCGGTGTTTAGTGGATTCGCCGTCGTCATCCTGTGGTCTCTGCAGCACCATTACTGGTGGATCATTGCCGTCGCATTAGCTGTCCTCAACGTCCCATGGGTGATCCTCACCAGACGACCTTACGCGGCCGCAAGCGAGGCGCTACATCAGCGTGCTTCAGAGCTGAACTACGAGCTATCCGGTGCCGGTCCGCTCGATCAGATGTTCGCAGAGCCAATAGGTCCGTTGACAGCCGATGGCAAGCCCATCGACACAGCCCTCGCAACGGCGGTCGGCAGGCACTGCCGTAGCTGCTGTTCGCTAATGCTCCACGAGGACCCAAGAACGGTATGTCGTCAGTGCGCGGGGATCTTCCACACCGCCTGCATGGGGGCAGATGGGCTCTGCCGCTACTGCGCCCGGGGCGAGCCCGTCCCAGCGCCCATCGAACAGCACTGCCGGGAAGCGGATCGGCGAATCGCGCGGCGCTACCTACTGGCCTGGGCGGGGTCCTTGCCGGAGCGGGAGTCTGCACCACTGGATGATCCCTCCCCGTACGACGAACTCGAAGAGGACGCGCACCGCAACGACGTGCTTTCCGATGATGAGCAGGAGGTTCACGGCTGGCCGGTCAGTGCGAAGTCGCGTCGCGAGTCCGGCTGCTGCCTGGTCTACTACCTGTGGATGCCTGCGGCCCTCTGCTTCCTGCTGAGATGGCACCAGCTGGGCGGGGCCATCGTGATCCTCGCCCTCAGCTACTTGGCATATCTGCTCCTCGGCCTCGCCGCCGACTGGATTCGCGGCAGGATGTGGCCGCTGCAGGCACCATCGCCGGCCAAGCGACGCCTGATCATGGTGCGAACGTGGTGTTTCAGCATCGCGGGTATCCTCTATCTGCTGACCGTGCTGTCACTTGCGTTCGACAACGAGCCTGGTCCTCTGGCCGGGGAGATCACACTGTTCAACGCCGTCCTGTGCGGGGTGGTGCTGCTGATCGCGCTGCTGCTGGGACTGGTCAGCCTGGCGCTGCGCTGATACGGCCAGGCCACCGGTACCCGCGCCGCAAGCAAAACGCGGGGCCCTGGGGCCCCGCGCGTCCTCCACCCATGAGTGCTGGTATT